>NZ_BIMA01000029.1 GCF_004000845.1 Paenibacillus koleovorans NBRC 103111 | reverse complement strand
ACTTGCACCGGCTAGTTGTGCCTAACTTGGCTAGGCGCGCATGTTATGAAATACCTGATCGGAAAGACACCGATCAGGTCCTCTTGCATAGGTGTTTACTTTTACTTCAGGATGGGTTCCCTTTCTACAGAGAACCTTTGTATGAAGTCCGAAAAAGTCGGACTGCAGGGCTGCTCGTAGTCTGGATTTGCTCCCCAGTCCGATTTTGCCGAATTGGAGCGGGGGGTTCTGCAAGCGGTACGTAAAAATGCCATTGCAAGTGGGTGGATTCGGACTGGAGCTCCAATCACGCTGTGCGGGTGCTGCCTAGTCAGGAAAAATCGGACTACAGTAGCATGGAGTTAGCTAGGCCAGGCTCCTTAGCCAACTTTCATCCTCCAATTGAAGGAGGCTGTACCTTACGTGGGTGAACGTCAGGATTGCCGGCACCAGACCTTAGACGCCTTCAGCTTCAGGCGCGAATTTCAGCACCGCATCCTGCTGCAGCAGCACGTCCTGGAGCGCGGCGATCGAGATGTCGCGGGTCGGACATCCGTCGGCGAAGGCAAGCGAAGCCGCGATGCCCGCCGCTTGGCCAAGCGCGTAACAAGTTGCCTGCACGCGCATCGAGGACATCGCCACGTGGGTGGCGGAGATGGCCCGCCCAGCGACCAGCAGGTTGTCGACAGCCTCCGGAACCATCGTACGATAGGGAATGTCGTAGCCGTCGACATGACGCTCGTCGCACGTTTTCTTACCGTCAGGGCTATGGATGTCGATCTCATAATTCGTCTGAGCTACCACGTCCGCAAAACGTCTCCCCTCCAAAACATCCTGCTCCGTGAGCGTATACAGTCCGACGATCTGATTCGTCTCGCGCACGCCGACTTGCCCGGCGATATGCGCAAGCGCGTAGTTCTCGAACCCGTTGCGCTGCAAATAATGTACGACAGAGAACACCTGCCGCAGCGCCTCCGTTTCGGCATAGTTGACATCGGCAATTTTGGCGCCGTTTCCTTTGACCCGGGTCATATTGACGAGCAAATTGCCGTCCTTGTTTCGCTCCCAGAACAGATGGCGGCCTTGCGGCAAATCCGATTTGTTCTCGTAGTAGTAGCAGCCCTCCGGCAAAATCGAATTCACCGGCTTGCCCGTATTCTGCATCATGAACATAAGCGTCATCGGCTGGGTCAAGCCGTCCTCTTCCCGCCCCGAGGTGTACGGCACGCCTGCATCGAGCGCCACGCGCGCATCCCCCGTACAATCGATGAATTGACCGCCTTCAAACGCTCGAAGCCCTTCGCGAGTCGCCGCCACGACCGCCTTCACCTGTCTGCCCTCCTGGACGACACCGACAAATTCCGTATGGAAGCATACCTCCACGTTTTCCTTTTTCATTTTCTCATTCAAATAGTACCTTAGGACAAAAGGAGAATATTGAGGGGCAATCGAAACATCATGCTGCTCCGGCAAATACTCGCTCAGCACTTCCGCGATCATCTCGCGATAAATGCCCGTAACATTGCCGATCGGCATAAAGATGCTCACGTTGCCCAAGGTGCCCATACCGCCAAGCTGCCCGGATCTCTCCAGCAAAATGACTTTTTTGCCCAGCCTGGAAGCGCTGATCGCCGCAGCGGTACCCGCCGGTCCGCCTCCAATGACGATGACGTCGGCCTTCGCATAGGTTTCTACTTGTCTTTGGAACGAAAATTGGTTAGCCATCCTTAACATCCACCTCTCCATTAGTGATCCATCTACTCTTATTGTCTGGTCATCGATCGGCTCAAACGGACCTGCGGCAAAAACGCATCCGCCTCACGCAGCGTATGCACCAGCTCTTCCGTGTCCAGCTCATAGGCCGGACGGCCGGTTCGGATCGATTGCGCCGCCGCGGTGCCTGCCGCTTGCCCCATCATCGAGCAGGCGGGCTGCACCCGGATCGAGCCGTGCACGAGCACATCGCTGGAGGCGCATCGGCCGGCCACCCACAGATTGTCCCATCCTCTCGGCACCAGCACACCGTACGGTATCCCGAAATATTCACCCGGCTTCAAGAGATACCGTTTGCTCTTTTCCTCCAGATGAATCCGATAAGCTTCTTCCGAGCAATCGTACGGGTGGACGTCCACGAATTTGTTGAACACCCCGATCTGATCCGGAAACTCCCGTTTGGCGGTATAATCATCGATGCCCAGCTCATACTCGCCCACGACACGCCGCGATTCGCGCACGCCGATCAGCGAAGCGGTCGTCACATGCTCCAGATTTTCGCAGCCCGGGATGTATTTGCGGTAGAAATGGAGATACTCCTCGGCGATTTTCCGTCCGAACATGATGCCATCCGTCAAATCCCGCACGCGCAGCGCGTTCAAGTTGAACAAATGGCCGCCGTTCAAATACCCGACATTGTCGCCGACCTTGGACATCCCGACCAGAAACGGGTCCGGCTGGGTGAAATGCCCATCCTGGATCGCTTGACGCACCTCGACGCCTTTCTGCTCGACGACGGCGCTCTTCTTCTCCCAATCGATATTCGTGAACAAAGACGGAAGCGTAGCCGGCATAATATGCTGCGTATCCCGTCCCGCCTCCCGGCAGGTAGCTCCGCACAAATCCGCCAGCACTGCGTCGCCGGTCGAATCGACGAATGTCTTGGCCGAAATGTAGCGATACCCTTCAATATTGTGAATGACGACGCCATGCACCTTGCGATTGCCCGAGTCCACATGAACGTCGATCAGCCGCGTGAAAAACCGAACCTCCACGCCTGCCTGCACCACAATATCATCAAGCACTCGCTTGTAGCCTTCGACACGAAACGGCGACCACTTGTGAAAATCTTTGCGCCAGCAATTCGGATCGATGCCCGGGCTCATGTAGCCTCGCATGTACATCGTCTCGACGATTTCCTTCATCAAGCCGCCTACAAGCATACGCTCGCCGTTGGCCATCGGGTCAAACGCCGTCACCAGACCGGATGTCCCCATCCCGCCCATCGTGCCTGTCGCTTCTACGAGCAGCACCCGGATGCCCAGCCGGGCCGCACATACGGCCGCCGCCACACCTGCCGGGCCGCCGCCCGCTACAACCAAATCGTACCCCTGCTCTACCGGGATATCTCGTTGCAATCGGAATAAAGCTTCACTCATGCGTTGACTGTTCCTTTCCCTGGGAATGAAGTCGGCCTGCTACCCGCCAACCATTCCAGCATCCGTCTCATCAAGAGCGACTGCTGCCAGCGACGACCACAGCTTGCCGGCGCTGCCCCATTCATGCAACGACCAGAAGGTAATTTGCATGTCCAATCCTGGTTTATTGCCGCTAAAGCCGTCGTTTACGACATTCCGGAACCGGTCCTCAGCCATTCGAAGCACGTGTCTTAGCCGCGTCCTGCTCGGCCCATACTTCCAACACTCTGTCCCGCTCCTTCAAATCCAACTCCGCCGCTACGCGAATATATTCCAGCTCCTCGCCGAACATCTCCGGCGTCCACTTGCGGCCGAAGCCGGCATGGGTCACCTCGTCCGCCCAGTCGTAATCCTGGAACCGCGTCATCAGCGGATGTTTCGCTTCATCGCGGCAAAACTCGTACTCCCACACTTTGCCCGGCCGTGCCATCGCCTTCTCCTCTACCGCGATGCTAAGCACCGCATACCGCTGGGCTGGCAGCTTGCCGATCAGCGGATCGTAGCCGCCGACATATTGCCGCAAGACGCTCCAATCGACGCCTTCGGCTTCCAATGCAGCTTGGCCGAACAAGGAATGCCTCACTTCGTCCCACAAATGCCGGGCCAGATCCTGATAAAACTCCCAAGGCATATCCTTCTGGTCGTAGACAATGCTCGCCAAGTTTTCCACGGCCGCCATTTCCTCCTGGCGCCCCTTCATCATCTGGAACAGGCGGATCGCAACCGGATCGGTCGGGATGTTCGGGATCGCCGTGCGACCAAGCGCGGTTCCCCCCATCCGCTTCGGATCGCGGACAGCGTTCTTCGGCATTTCATACGGCTTGCCCGACCGCCAGCGGGCAGGCACTTGCGCCGCAGCCCCCAGCTCTCCATTGATTCCGCCCGCCGCGGCCAAATATCCGGCCATGCGCTGCCCGAATTCAGCCGCTTCCTCCGCCGCTTCCCCCTCCTGCTCCAATCGGGCGATCATGCTCTCGCCCCATTCGATTTGCTCGCGCAAATCCAGGCTCAAGCCTCTTAACACGCGAATCGTCGGATAGTCGACCAGCTGCTGGGTCTCCGCCATGTGCTGCGCATACGCTTCCAAAAGCGCCGGCTTCAGGACCCGGTAGATGCCGACCAGCAGCTCCATATCCGACTGCGCGAAGATCAGCTCCTCGAACAGCAGCGACAACGCCAGGTTCGGCGCTTTCTGCAGATGAGGGGCAGGCGTTCGGAGCTCCAGCACTCTTGCGCGCAGCGCCCCCGCGGCTTCCGCATCCTCATAGAGATGTTTGCCGAGCGCCGCCTTCAGATCCCAATGCCCTCGAGCAGGCAGCTGAGCCGCTTCCGTGCGGAACAGCTGCTCATGAATATATCGATACCGTCTCAATACCTTCGAATTTTGATCGACGCCGTACTTGCCCACGCTGTGCGGATTCGAGATGCCCACATATGTCGTCATATAAAAAGCCTCCTGAATGGAAGTGTAGTTCATACACTCATTATAGGAGGCGACCGAAGCGTTTGGCTTTGTTAAAACAAGCGAAAAATTGATCAAAAGCGCTTTTTCTTATTGGGACCGCACCCGACTTGGCGGGCATCCGCGGTGAATCTTATACATTTTCGAAAAATGATGGACACTCGAAAAGCCGCAGCTGTCGGAGATGTCCTGAAGCGGTATGGACGTGCCCTGCAGCAGCTCCGTCGCATAGTCGAGCCGCAGCTTCAGCAAAAATTGATGAGGCGATAGCCCGAATTGCTCGCGAAACCGCATGGAGAAATACGATTTGGACATGAGCGCCTTGTGCGCGATCTGCCCGACGGTCAGCGATTCTGCCAACCGATACTGCATATAGGCGGGTACCCACTGCAAGTCGGCGGACGCTTTGTGCTCCGAGGACTCGCTAGTCCGATATTGATGCAGCAGCTCCAGCATAATCTCTGCCGCTTTGACGTTAGCTTGCAGCAGGTCCAGCGCGTTTTTGCGGTTCCAGTGCTCGATTGCCTGCGCCATCGTCTTCACCATCCACTCGCTTCTGGCAGGCTGGAGCACAACAGGCATGTGAATATCCGCATAAGCGGCAAGGCTCGGTTGAATATTCGCCGTGAGGGGAGCGGCGCCCTGCTCCAGCGTAACGATCAGCGGGTCCTCTTCCCCCTTGGCGGCTGTGTTCGGAAACAAATCCAAGTGCAGGGATAGAATCGTGATATCGGCTTCGGATTCGACTTGATGGACGATGCCGGGCTGAACGAAACAAAATTGCCCCTGCTTTAGCCGGTACTTCTCCCCGTTCACCGTCAGCTCCATGGAGCCTTCCTGCAAATAGATCAGCATGTAATCCGTCACAATGCGCGGGGCCGTTCTCCATTGTCGGAAATAGAGCAAGTCCGTATAGCGAATGCGCGGCTGCAATTCTTGATTCATGAGCATTTCCATAAGGAAACTCAGCTTTCCACGGAGGCTTCATAGCCTAATTCAGTTGCGACACCCTGCAAGCTTTCCTGCGTCAGTGTCGTAATAAGCGCCGGCTTGCGCGACAGGGCTTCGCCGATCTGCTCGCGCGCCTCCTCCTCTTTCCCCAGCTGATGCAGCGTAAGCGCGTAGTAGTAATACGAGTCGGCATGTTTCGGCGATTTCGCCATCACTTTCTGGTAGATGTCTTCCGCTTCCTCGTAGCGGCCAAGCATGTAATACGTCTGCGCCATATTGTCCACAATCGTGATGTCGCTGTCATTGTACTCGTACGCCTCTCGATTGAAAGCCAGCGCCTCTTCCAGGTCCCCGTGCAGCAGCAGCATATAGCCCAGATTGCCGTAGACGGCCGAGTTTTTCACGTCCTCGAACTGCTGCTTGAGCTTGGCGACCGCTTCGTCGCGGCGTCCTTGCAGCCAATAGGCGGTAGCCAGATTCAGATGGACTTGAATGTTCGAATCGCGGGTTTTCGCGTTTTTTTCGACCTCCAGCAGCACCTTCTCGGCTTTGACCGGATCGCCTGTTTTGAGCAGCAAATACCCGTACCCGACTTGATGCTGCGGGCGGATCGGCTTGGTGCTATAAGCTTTTTCCATCCAGACCAACGCTTGGTCCATGTCGCCGCTGATATAAGCCCGATTCCCTTTTTGCGCATAAAAAGCAGACCGGTTCACAAACAGCAAATAGGCCAGCATAGCCGCGATAATGCCTATGCCTAGCCATACGTTTACCGAAAATGCGATAAAGATGACGAGGAGCACCGCTATCGGTTTCCATAGTTTCTTGAGAAGTTCCATCATGTCGGGGCGTCTCTCCTGTTAGTTGATCTCTTGTAAAATGACGCGCAGCCGTTCCGCCAGCTGTTGTCCCATCAGCATATGGCCGTAGTCGGAAGGATGCACGAGGTCCGCCGTCAGGCCGCTGAAGTCCGTCAGAATGTCGCTGCCCTCGATCAGATGCAAGTTCGGCGCTCCGAGCGTACGCTGGAGATCGCGAAGCTGCTCGCAGAACGCTTCGTTGGCCAAGGTGACGGGATTCGGTTCGTTAATGAAACGGGTCGCTACGTTCGGAAAAATCGTGAGCAGCACGATCGGCTTGTCCGGATGTTTCTCGAGCAGCGTGCTTACCAAATATTCGGCGCGTTCCCGGAACTGCTCCGTCGTAAACCGGCCGCGCATATTGACGCCGAGCTCCAGGGTGGCGATGTCCCAGTTCGTGAGGGAGGCGAGATAGTCGGCGACTTGGGGTTCGATATAACAAGACCCGCTCAACCCTTTATTATATACATCGACGCCAAGTCTACGCGCAGCCTGCTGTACATAGGTGCCGTGTTGATGAATCGCCGAACCGCCTTGCGTGATGGAGGAGCCGTAGGCCAGCCAGCGCACGGACGGCACTTCCTCCGGCAAAGGCTCTCTCACCGGGTAGCCGAAGGTGTCCAGATGGTGGAACGTCAGCTGAATGCTCGTGCCGCCGCCGGATGCACGACTGACGACGACGCGCCACACATCGGGCGAGAATCGTCCGACTCGGAGCGATTGCTCCGTCACTTGGAGGAACATGTCGTGCTTTTGCAGCGACAAGCCTACTACGCCCCCGGCCTTGACCGTATGCATAGAATGGAAATAGTCGCCGTGGTAGACGACCAGCTCGCCGTCCGTAAGCGGGGATGAGACATACAGCCTTACCTGCCTCGACTCCGTAACGAAGCGCAGCTCGCAGCCGGCCGCCATCGTCGCGGAACGGCGCCCCATATCGTAGACGTCGATGCCGAGCCGCTCGCGCACATCTGCCGGGTAACGCTGTAAGGTCAACCCGGGTACGCCCGGGATTTGCTCCAGTTCCTCTACATTGTAAAATTGAATGCCATCAGGTTTATGATTCACGTTCATGCTCGTATTGCCTCCTCAAATTGTCGTAATACGGGCTTCATCCGCTCCGCCAGTCGTTCTCCCATCAAAATGTGCCCATAATCGGAAGGATGGACCAGATCCGACGTCAGTCCGCTAAAATCGGTCAAAATGTCGCTGCCTTCGATCAAGTGGAGGTTAGGGTCATCCAGCAGGCGGTGAATGTCTCGAAGCTGCTCATTGAACTCGTTGTTAGCGAGCGTATACGGGTTCGACTGGTTGAAGAAATAGTTGGCGCGGTTCGGGAAAATGGTGATGAGGAAGATCGGCTTGCCCGGCTGGCTGTCCAGTAAAGCTCGGACCAAGTGCTCCGCCCGTTGCCGGAACTCCTCTGTCTTGTAGACGGTGCGCATGTTGATACCCAGCTCCAGCGTAGCGACATCCCACTCCAGCGAGGACAGGAAAGCCGTCGTCTCCGGCTCGCAATGGCAGGCGCCGCTCAAGCCTTTATTATACACGTCGACTCCGAGCTTGCGCGCTGCATGCTGGACGTAAGTATTGTGCTGGTGAATGGCACCCGCTCCCATCGTGATCGATGAGCCGTAAGCCAGCCAACGAACGGCAGGCAACTCCTCCGGCAGCGGCGCCCTCACCTCGTGTCCGAGCGAATCCAGCGAATGGAAGCGGACTTGCACGCTCGAAAGGCCGCCGATCCCCCGGCACGCGACAATGCGCCAAACGTCCGGAGAGAATCGACCCTGGTTCAGCGCATCCGGCTGAATTTCATACAACCGCTCGGACTTCTCCAGCTGCAAGCCCACGACACCGCCGACCTTTATCGTATGCAGAGAATGGAAGTAGTCGCCGTGATACACCGCAATTTCAGCGTCTGTGAACGAGGCGGATAAATAGATCCAGACGATCCTGGCGCTCGTGACGAACCGGATCTCGCAACCGCTCGACATGGTAGACGACCGGCGCCCCATCACATGAACCTCTCGTCCAAGCTGATCGCGAAGCTCTCTTGGATACCGCTGCAGAGAGAGGCCGGGAATGTCCTCCTGGCGCTCCAGGTCCGCTACATTGTGAAACTGAATGCCTTGATGAAGCATATGTTCTTGTCCCCCTCGTAAAAAGTTGTCCCTATTGGATTCGCTCTGGCGAGGAGTGTCTCCTGCTATTTTGACCGGAATGTCGAAAAAGGACGACAGAGCCGCGAGGCGGTTCCATCGTCCTGGTGGGCTAGCTCCCCAAACTGCCCTCCAACCGCGATCGGCCGCGGGAAGGGCCTACCGGAATTTGGATCAGGCTGGTCAACCCGGCCGGCTCCAACCGGTACAGCTCGTCGCAGCTTGCTGCGTCGAACCCGAGCAGAGGGCGCCCCCCGAGTCCGAGCGCGTTGGCCGCTAGCAGCAAGCGCTGCACGAGCATTCCCGCCTCCATCTGAGCGATTCGGTAGCCTCTCACGCCGAGCGAGTCCCTGTAAAAGGAGCGGTCTCCCGCAACATGGAACGTGAGCGGCACTTGGAACAGGCTGACGTTGTGAAGCGTCATTCCGGCTTGCAGCCGGGCGCGATGATCTCCCGGACGAACGAGCCGCAGCATATGCTCCAACGGATCGTATCGGTAAGCCCCGTCAGCTATGCCTGCTACTCGATGGAAGCAGCCGTACAACGAAACTCTCGGCGCCCGATCCGTCGGCTCGCCGTCCAGATCATTGCGATACGCATACGAAGCGATCGTCTCGTGGAGAAGTGCGGAGAGCCGCTCCAGGCTGATGTCTTGCAATAGGAAGTCAGCCTCGGGCGAATGTCGCTTGCGGCAAATGACGCCAAGATCGTAAGAGGGGCGAGTTGCCGGCGGCAGCTGCAACAATGGAGCTTCCATGAGCGAGGACACTGGCTTGACTTCACTCACAAATGCTGCAGCAGACTCCTGCTTCGCTGCCTTCGACAACTCTAGCAGCATAGGATAAGGCCGCACATAAAACGATCGCACATAATGCTCATACCGCACTTCTTCGAGTTGTCCGCATAACGAATTCGCGTCGACAGCCTCCTTGCCGCCTAGAGGCCGCCGATCTCCTCCCCCAATCGACAGTGGAACGATCGCATACACAGTCTCTTCCTCATCGGCCAGGCCAAGAAGCCGATTCATTGGACGGTCCAGAAATTGAAAGCGGACTTGCGCCTCGAAACCGAATCGCTTTGACACTTCCAGCAGCTGACCGAGCAGCACGCCGGAATCCAACCCTTGCAACCGATAGGAGAAATGATTGTATTTGAAAAAGTTTTTCCAATACATCGTCGATACGAATGCTGCACCGAAGCTTCCACGCATGCCGTCCGAGTCCTCGCCCATCGTCAAGCCGATATACCGGTCAAAGTCGCCTTCCCGCAGCAAAATCAGCCGATGATGGGCCGTATCGTAATGATATACGCCGGCGGGCAGTTCATCGAGCTTCAAGTAAACGTAAAGCTCATTCGGGTACAACCCGCCGCCGGACGGGACGAAGCGCCGGTACGTGATCTGCACGAAACTCGCCTCGCCAAGAGCTTGAGACTGCCCCGGGTTATAAACCGACTGTGCCAGCTGCGTCAGCCCGTACGTATGCCAGAGCAGGTGGCCGATGTCGGAGAGCGTGGGTGCCTGCCGGGAACGATCCCGATTGATTCCATCGAGACTGAAAGGAATTTCCGCTGGCAGCGGGTAAGCCGGCAATCCGCGGTATAGCTTATAAGGCAGCGGTGCATCCTCCCAATCCGCCTGCCACCCTGGGGTCATAACACGATCCGGTTCAAGCTGGAGCTGGCGGAGAAAGGTGTGCAAGTGCTGGTGCATGGAGCGACCCCCTCTCGCTTTATGGAAATGGATGCGGATTCGGATTGAGCTGCTCGCGCGTGAGCGGCTCTTGCACATAGCCGAGCTGCGCAGGCACCGTCAGCACGCGATCCAGCCCTTGCAGACGGACGAGATGATGGCCGAACGTCATCGGCAGCATCCCCGGGATCAGCACCTTCACGCAATGCAGCCCCTGCTTCCGGATCTCTGGCGTGGATTGCTCCACCACGATCACATCCATATCCAATCTGCGGAAAGACTGCAACGCCTCGTTCAAATCGTCGGTCAAATCCGCATGTCTGGCTCGCGGAGCGAATTCGTCGCGGAACGACCTAAGCGGGCGGGCGCCGTCCATTAGAAAGCCGAACCTTTCCTCCGCCTCCGGCAAGCTGTACAGCATCGAATGATCTTCCATTTCACGCACCAGGAAAGGATCGTTCAGCAGCTCGGCATAACGCTCCCGGTTGGATTCAAACTTGTCGCTGAACGGGACGACCATACCCGCGATTTCGTGGATCGCTCCTTTCACGGCTTTAACAGGATCCGGATGGGCACCCGCCGCGCAAATGATATTCATCCCCCGGTCCGACCGGTTTTTGGCGATCATCCAAACGCTCGGGATCCCATGCTCCATCGTCGAATTGAACAAATGCACATCGTAACCGGCCACCGTCCGCAGCCGCTCGAGCATGAGCGACAGCTCCACATCGTCCGCTGTAGCGGGATCCAACCGGGGGAGCTGCAGCTGGGCGAACCAAGGAAGCAAGAACGAATCGCGCTCGACCGTCTCCATAATGCCGTAGAAAATCGCCTCTTCCCGCGTACCGCCCAGTGCGCAGCCATTGGATGTCTCATACACAAAGCCTCGGCCGCAGCCCGAGCTGTAGTAGGCTATCGACTCCGGAACGAGAATCGGGCGCTCTTGTAGAAAGGAATAGCCCCATACCCAGTCGATGGGGCGATCCGGGTCGAACGGCACGAACGGAAAGTCCGCTCGGTCATACTGCGCCTGCTCGTGGAACCCGACCAGCACCGGGTTCAGCGCCTGCTCCTTCAAGTTGCTGTAGCTGTCGAACACCTTGGTGCGTTTCCCGCGAGGCGACAGGCCGCAGTAACGTTCCAGACCTTCCAGGATGGCGGTCAGCTCGCTGTCTGCGTAGTTGTGCGTCCGTCCGGCACAGCCTTCGTCGGCTCCGAATAAGGGCAGGTTGACGCTGGCGTCGGCGAAAGGAGAAGTCAGATCCGCCATCTTCATGTTCAATAGGCCGGTTCGGTAATCCAAATACGTCTTCGCCAACACTTGCTTGAGCTCCTCGATCGGCCGACAGCGATAGCGGTCTTCGCGGATTTTGGGGCTCGGCTGCAGCGTGATTCGGGCATCGTCCGCACTGTCGTCCGGCAACCGGCTGCAATGCGGGCATTGCGGGTCGGGCAGCACGACATGCAGGGAGCTCTCGAGCGTTTGCAGGCGGACATGCCGGATCCGGCCTTCCGTCAACGGCCGCCTCCCTTCCAGCACACGCCGGACATCCTCCACCACATGCCGGGCAAGCGAAGCGATGGCGGAACGAGACGCCCATGGGTCGGGCCTGCCGCCGGTTTGCCTCACTTGATGCTGCAGCTCCCACATCGAGCGCCGGTCATTTCCCGCCATATGCCGCCGGGTGTCCGCACAGCGCGAGCAACCCGGGGTGCCGGGATTCACGAACGGGCCAACCACACCTTCTCCCAGGTTGACGAAGCCTCTCAGCCAACGAAGCCCGAGCGATTGGCATCGTTCCTCCGCCGCTTCTTGGACTGCCGGCTCCCAGCTGTCGCTCAGCACGAGGGCCAACTCGACCGAGGATTCTTCCGTCAAATTTGCCGGATCGGACAGCCGCAGCAGCTTGTAATCGTCTGACAAGAGGTCTCGAACCGCTTCCGCCAGCAGCCCGTCACCAATAATCGCGACACTTTTGCTCATCCGATCTCCTCCTCTCGCAGCTCGACACCGACTACGCCCGCCAATGTATCCTGCATGAATGGCTCATAGGCACAATCAAACGCTCGTATCCGTTTCCCGTTCCGCCCCGCAATCGCCGATGCCGAGCGCAGCAATTCGGGGTAATCGGCATCGTTTGAAGCTTGGATGGCGATGCTCTGTCTCGCCTCCTGCACATGAACAGCTGCCAGTTCGATCCCTCGCCCGCCAGACCAAGCTTCCTCCTGCGCCTTCAGCAGCGCTTGCTGCAGCGCGCCGCGGAGAGCCGTCGTGCGGTTCAAGCCGGCTTGCCCGAACCAACTGCCTCCCAAGCCAATCCAAACCGTAGGGAAACCATCCACCGCCTCACCCAACGCGACTTCCGGCTCCCCGCACATAATGGCCAGCGTACGCCAATAGTAGCCGCATCGTTCATCCTCGATTCCAGTTAGGCGGACGGGGAGGACCGGGGTGCGCTCTCGCTCCGCCTTCACTCGCTCGGCGAGACGTTCGTTCAGAGACGCGGCTAGCCCGCGGCATATCGCTTCCGCCGTCGTTCCCCCGGCGCCGATTCCTGCTGCGCGGCTCTCTAGTGCCCCGCTCCAGTCGGCGAGCCGCGCCGCATAAGCCTCGATCCCGGCGAGCCCGGCTTCCCGTCTCGCTTCTTCGTGCGTCATGCCCGCGCAGATGAGCGGCGGAAGTGCCGCGCCTGATCGATCTGCCGCCAGTGGATCGGCCGACTGCACCCGGCACAGGCACATCGGCAGCTGTCGCAGCTCGCCTTCGCCCCATTCGCGGAACACGCCGGTGATCGGCGAAGTGAGGCGGCCGAAAGAGCCAAGCAGCGTACTTAGATCTACTTCTGTTGCCGACATGCGCTCAGATTCAGACAGCGTGATCCCATTCTCGAGCTCAATCTCCGTCGACAAGCGCGACAGCGCTAGCTGCTCCACGTCCCCGGCAAGCGGATGCGGTAAGAAACTGTGCCAGCTTCCTTCCAGCGCTTCCAAGTCCAGCAGGTACAGCCGGTTGTCCAGCTCGCCTGGTGGCGCCACTCCTGCTGCCGACTTCAGCCATTCGAAGGCAATCACGTTCGCCAATATCCCATTGGCCGTCGGCGAGCTAGTGTTGTGCTCGGGATCTCGGAGCAGCACGGAATCATCCAATCGACGCCAAGCCGATTCCAGGCACGCCGCCGAATCCGGACGGACGAGCGGCCCGGCGACGCCGGTCTGATGGCGGATGACCGCAGGGAGCAGCACCTTCCCCTCCTGCCTGCAAGCCGCATGCACGGTCCGCAACTGCTCCGCATCCTCATGCTGAGCGGCAAACAATACTGCGTCGAAGGGGCGAACCGTTTCCCGCCACTCCTCCGGTTGTCCCTGCTTTGCCGCCATCACCCGCACTTCCGCCTCCGGATCCGCTTCCCGGGCATGGTTGACTAGCTCCGTCACCCGCTCCAAATTCGTCTCATCCCGATCCGTCACCAGAAGCTCGAAACGAGTCAAGCCGGAATCAAGCAATGCTCCTACAAGTGCGACTAGAATCGGCCCTTCCCCTGCGGCTAGTACTCGGCTTTGCCGATAGCTTTCAAACCTCGCGGCACCCGAACCGCCACAACTATCGAGGTACTCCACTTGAGGCTTGTAGTGCAAGACGATCCGTTCCGGCAACCCATGCTCCCGATCCCCGCTCACATCCCGAACATACCCGTTGCCCACAAGCACCTTCGCAATTTCGTACACATGATTCCGGTACTCCTCCGGCAAGCCGTCCGTCAACTCCGCAAGTGTGTGCTCGCCGGTAAACATCGGCATCAGTTGTTCGATCCACTGGTCGATGCCGCTGCCATCCATTCGGAACGAGCCCCTATTGTTGCGAAAATAAACCCCGCCGCTCGAATCCGGCACAAAATACGTGTCCCCGTTCACTTTCAAACGCATCGCTGCCTCCAAGTTCCGTTCCTCCTCCCGCTTCCATAGGCTTATACGCTTTGTACAGCTTCCCTCTAAGGGTATGTAATACATTTTGTCCGTCATGCCTCCATTCCCGGTAAAACCGCAGAAAAACCCCCATCGGTGCAAATGCACACCGATAGGGGCTCCTCTTGTGAACAATGTAGGCGGTTTAGCGGCAACGTGCGCAGTTGTGGCAGTTCGCGCAGTTGGCACCGCAACGGACGCAATTCACGCAGTTGGCGCCGCAGCGGACGCAATTCACGCAGTTGGCGCCGCAGCGGACGCAGTTCACGCAGTTGGCGCCGCAGCGGACGCAGCCGCCGCAGCCGCCACAGCCGCCACAGCCACCGCAGCCGCCGCAGAAACCAATGCAGAAGAAGCATACGCCTACGCACAGGCGGCCGTTATCCACGCCTTGCTGACCTTGTTGAGAAGGAGCTTGCGTGATGCCGGTCGCATTGAAGTCGCGAACCTGCAGCCTCTGAAGATCGTTTTTAAATTCTGTCATTTGGATTCCCTCCGAATCATGATGTACAGTTGCTTACCTCTCCCTTATGCTATGAAATCGGCTCCGCATGTGTTCCTGATGAAGCTGTCCATGTTGCATAAAAATTGGCCGCCCGATCCGCTTTTAAACGAAAGTCGGATTACACGGGGCAGGACAACCTGTTACAATGGAACTTAGTGCAAATAGAGAAAGTTCTACCTCAGGAGGGATTCAGACAGATGGAACGTTCTGTGGCGGCATGGAGCAGCATTCCTTTAAAATTGAATGACGACCGAGTTTGGCGTACATATGCCGGCGGCAAAAGCTTGGATACATGGAGAGGAGCGGCCGATCCCCAGGATAGCGAAAGCCCGGAGCTCTGGGTAGCTTCGACGGTGAAGGCGGTCAATGCCGGACGCGAGCACCTGCCTGTGGAAGGTCTTAGCAAGGCGGCGCTTCCTGACGGAGCTGCAACGACACTTAAACAACTGATTGAAGCCGACCCCGCGGCTTTCCTCGGCGCACGGCACGCGGACGCCTACCAGACGAGCCCGGCGATTCTGGTCAAGCTGCTCGATTCTTGCGAGCGGCTGACGATCCAGGTGCACCCGGACCGCGAATTCGCGAGGAACGAGTTCAATTCCCGATTCGGCAAGACAGAAGCTTGGTACATTCTCGGCGGGCGTACGATCGACGGAGAAAAGCCCTATGTGCTGCTCGGCTTCAAAGAAGACGTGACGAAGGAAGCCTGGCGGCAAGTGTTCGAGGAGCAGCGCATCCCGGACATGCTGGATATGTTGCATAAAGTCGAAGTCGAGGAAGGCGACGTGTTCCTCATCACCGGCGGCTTGCCTCATGCGATCGGCAGCGGGTGTTTCCTGATCGAGATCCAGGAGCCGACCGATCTGACGCTGCGGACGGAGCGCACGACTCCTCGCGGCGTAGCGCTGCGGGATGCGGCTTGCCATCAAGGCATCGGCTTCGACCGGATGCTCGAATGCTTCCACTACGAGATGTCCGATCTCGCAGGAGCGCTTGAGCGGTCCAAGGTCGTCCCGGAGATGCTGGAGGAGCAGGCCGGCGGTCGGCTGACCGCCCTGATCCAGGCGAAGCATACGGATCGCTTCCGCATGAACCGGCTGGCCGTCAACGGCCAGTACACATTGGAGAAGCCGGGCGAATTCGCGGCGGCCATCGTCGTGTCGGGCAGCGGAACGCTCGCTTATGGAGCCGACGGCGCGGAGTCCGTCAGCCTGAAGCAGGGCGAGACGTTGTTCCTGCCGGCCGGCCTCGAGTCGATGACTTGGGCGAACGGACCGGACAGCGACGAGCTGCTGATCGTGCTCTGTTATCCGCCGTTGGCGTAGACCCGCGTAGCTGCGGTTTCTTGACGCCGGCGGCGTGCTTGAGGCAACTGGCGTTACGCCATAACGTTGTATATAAAAGCCCTCGTCTTCAGAGTCGAAGATGAGGGCTTATGGTTGGTTGGGCCTGCCTATTGTCCGAGCAGCACCCGATACAGCAGCACGGCCGCTTCCGCACGTGTCGTATTGGCGGCGGGATGCAGCCTGCTGTCGCTGCCTTCCACGTAACCTGCTTTTACAAATGCCGCCATGTCCCTCTGCGCGTAGGTCGCGACTTCGGCATGGTCGGCGAAGCTCGCCAGCTCTTCGCTGCCTGCTTCTCCTTCCAGCACTCCGCTCAATCGCAGCGCTCTGGCCAGAATAACGATCATATCCTGTCTGGTAATCTCGTCCGTCGGACGGAACTGATTGCTCCCGCTGCCTTGAACGAGCCCAAGCTTTTTCGCGATGCCGACGGCTTCGTAATAATAATCCGACTTCGCTACATCGTCGAAGCCGGCATCCGGAACTGCCGATAGCTCAAGCGATTTGACCAGCAGCATCGTAAAATCGGCACGTTTGATGTTAGCCGCCGGTGTGTAGGTACTGTCGCTTGTCCCTTCGATAATCCCCTTCGAAGCCATTACTTCGATCGGCTGCTTCGCCCAAGGATGCGCCGCCAAATCGCCGAACGACTTCATCACGTAAGCTACCGCGTAGGTGCTGAAGTGAGTCGTCTTGAACGTTACTTTGCCTGTGGCGGGATCGTATTTGCCGTTCGGTACCGAGACCGCACTTCCTTGGCCGTCGATATACCA
The DNA here is from genome assembly GCF_004000845.1 of Paenibacillus koleovorans NBRC 103111. GTDB lineage: Bacteria > Bacillota > Bacilli > Paenibacillales > NBRC-103111 > Paenibacillus_AA > Paenibacillus_AA koleovorans. The sequence goes on along the minus strand of NZ_BIMA01000029.1, from coordinate 50,138 downwards.
GATGACGATATGCTTCGGGTTCTTCATTTCTTCTGCTGAAGGCTCATACTCCGCGCTGAATGTGACGGCAGCTCCAGGATTGCTCCAATCGATCGTCTTGTCGCCTGCTCTCGCTTCAATTTCAAACACCGGACGATTTCCGATCTTGTCCTTGATCTCGCTGCTTAACCCTTCGGCGCTTCCACGGCCTATGGAAATTTGCACGGAGGTTTCTCCCTGCAAATCTTGTTTGCTGAACATGTTGGAGGGTGCTTGAATCGTACCCAGCGGGGTACGAATTTCGAACATGGTCTTTTTACCGTTAACCGACAACGCGTCCGCAGGAAGCTGCTGCACGTATTGTTTGGCTCCTGGGATTTCCGCCATTTCCAGCACTACGCTTTTCACACCGTTTTTGTCTTCCTTGGCCTGGTCCATCGCTTGCTGCAAGGTGGCGTTGTCAAGGATGGCGACCGCTTCCCCGCTCTCCATGTTCAGTTCTGCCTCCAGGACGATTTTTATTTGCCCGTTCGGCTCCTCTTGTACCCCGTTTCCATTTCCATTTCCATTGCCGTTGCCATTGCCATCGTCACCTCCGTTGTCATCCCCGCCTCCAGCAGGCACATTTATCGTGACGGCTACGGTTTCGTTTACCGGGTACACGGTTTTACGAAAATCGGAAGGGCCTGCTTTCTCAACAAGGGTAACGGATCGAAGCTGGATCTTCGTCGCACCTTCGACATTCGCTTGAAACGTCCATTTGGCCAGCTTGCTCGTGCCCGTTACCGGAGTGCCGTTCCCCATCTTGGTCCAGGCATAAAAAGCCGTATCTCCGTTTAGCGTAACCGGCAGTGCAACCGTGTCCGAAACCAACGACTGCGCCGAATTCAGCGCCAGCTTGCCCGGGTCATAACCGAGCTCCAGCTCGGCGGCGAAAACATTCGACAGGTTAAGCCCTGACAGCTCCAGCGTAAACGAACCGCTCTTCTCGACGGCAATCGTGGAACGATCCCAGGAAAAGGACGGTGTTTCTTCAGCGAACGCCAAGGTGGAGGGAAAAGCAAGGAGCAGGAGCAACAACGCGGTTAGAGCTCGTTTTGTCCATCGGATCATAAGGTACCGCCTCCATGTAAGTCGGGAGGATAGCACCCTATCCTCCCGTTGGATCCTGCATTAATTCAATATTTTTTCTGCCAACAGAGCCAAATCCAATACGTCAACAATCCCGTCACCGTTGAAATCCGCTTTTTGGGCCTCGTTCCAGTCAGGACTGTTCTGATCTTGGCGGTAAAACGGCACGAAGAGGGCCAAATCGCCTACATTTGTGATATTATTGCCGTTCAAATCCGTATTGTACACTCGGACATTCAGCGTGCCGGGCAATACTTGAAGCACTCTTCCATCCGCCGCGCCTAACGTAGCCGCTATCACTTGGATGGTGCCCGTAGCGGTCGCACTTTTCGCACGAAGAGTAAGGTCCAGAAGGTTGCTTGACTTGTCGATGCCGTCGGCGGTCATGGTCAGAATACGAACTTGACCCGGCGTATCTCCATATACCGAGGCGATTACGGTACTGGAGCTGGATGGTACAGTTGAAATAAGTTCAAATAGACTGGCGTCATACTGGATCGTGATGTCCTGGGCATATACGGAATCCGTCACGTTTCGCAGCTTGAGTCCCACTTGAACATCGCGGCCGGCATAAACAAAAGTATCTCCGGACAAGCTGGCTGCGGGTATTGGTTTGATAAAAGGAACAAAGAACAAGTTCGTTTTATTGGCGCTTTTCCACAAGGTCACGGTTTCGCCGGCCTGAAATCTTTTCTTGTACAAGCTGAACGGCAAATTCCCGGTAATCACAACCTCCTCGCCAGTATCAACCCAGCCGTTCGCAGCGAGCCAATCCGGTCTGGGATTCATCCGATCATCGAAAGCCAGGAAGACGTCCGAAGTGGTATCCACCTTGAATGTTGCCACAATTGAAGCGCCTTGATAGTTTTTGGAGTTTGCGTTCGTCATGATGTAGTTGCTGCCATAAACGACCGATGATACGCTCTCAAACTTGAAGGCGCGATCGCCGTACACGAGGTCGCCTTGATTGACGTTATTCATAATCGCCCAAGGATCGCCTTGCTGGACATCCGACAGGATGGAAAGATTCGAAACGACAATCGGATACGAATTGCCTCCGATGTTATCCTCCGGCTCCCCGTCTTCCGGCGCGATCAATGGAGGCTGCGGGCCGCGGCCTTCGACGAAAGCCGCATACGATTGCAGCCATTCCTCCAAGTTCGTGTAGCCGTCGCCGTCGCTGTCCGCACTCGGGTTTTTCGGGATGACCAGCTTGCGTTGATTCTCCGCAACAACCGGCCAGCCGCCTGCTTCGCTAATCGAGTCCATAATCGTACCCGTCCCGTTGATGGCCTGATTCACGATGCGGGTTTCATACGGCAGCCGATCGGCCGGACGTGCGCCCGCGTTGCTCATGACCCAGTTGAACACTTCGTTCGACGGCTTGGCGATCAGCCCGGCATTCCATACAGGCGGAGTCGCGGCTTCCAGCTGCTGCTGGGTAAATGTCGACTTGTTGTTGATCATGTCCCACTGCGAGGTAAAAGGAACTTTGGGGTTCAGTGCCAGGTTGTCCGCCATATGAACTTGACTGTTCGCGACAAAGTTGGCGTTGATTTCGAGCACTTTGCTGCTGGCCCAGCTGGCGAGAGACGGACCTTCCTTGAACACGTTGCCGACGATGCTGTTCTTGGTCGGAATACCGCGCTGCTGGCTCAATCGGTTGAACGAGTTGATCCTGTCGTAGAACACATTGTTAACCTGTACATACTCGCTCGACATCGCATAAGGCATCCGGCCCTCGGCATGGCTGACGAGACTGCCGCTCATCGTCACCTTGGAATTCGCGGTATTGTCGAACAGTGGCCCGAACCCATGCGGACCCGGAGTTGTGGTCCCTTCATCTACGTGAATCGAATCGTGCAGCGGCTCTGAAGCGATCAGGTTACTGAACGTGACGTTCCCATAATTCCCATAAGTAGAGAACACTTCGTCGACCGTCCAAGTAAAGGTGCTGTGATCGATCACGACATTGTCCGGAAAGCCGTTCGGATCGCTGACCGCTACCGCGTCTCGGTTCGTCGGCGCGATGGAATAGCCCTCGTCCCCCGGGGCGATGCGGATATGCTGGATCAAGACATCATGCGTCATGATCCGCATATTGGCGCCCTTCAGGAAAATGCCCGGAGAAGGAGCCGTCTGACCGGCAATCGTAATATAAGGATCGAGAATGTCCAAGTAGTTGTTGATCGTAATCGTGCCGGACACCTCGAACACAACGACGCGAGGTCCCGATTGGCTGATCGCATAACGAAGCGTACCCGGTACGTTGCGGTCCTCCAGGCTCGTCACCTTGTACACTTTGCCGCCGCGACCGGCCGGCGTATCCGTTCCATAACCCGCAGCGCCCGGGAAAACCGGCAGCGCATAGGCGGAGCTGGCAACGAAAAAAGCCATCAGGCCGAATAAAATGCCAACCAGCAGCTTCAATTTCGCGCCGGAAATTGGTTTGTATCCGTTTGCAAACATGCTGTACCTTTCACCCCATCTGCGATAAGTTTGGATTGTAAGCAGAACTGCACATTTTTGGTAACCGCTTACAAACAACCCCCTCTGCAAAAGATTTCCGCTTACCTCGTCATTTTATAGCGACAGGGAAAACGGAAAAAATGAGGCAAATCCGTTGTTTGGTCCACTTTATCGACTAGGGGGGCCGGTGTGATTGCAAAATCAAGGGGTTTGGTGCACAAATCCGTCATTGCTCCCTTTGCGAAACTCCCCCGGGGTCATGCCGACGATGCGGCGAAACGCGCGATAGAAGCTTTCCGCGTCGGAATAACCGACCGTTTCGGCGATCGAGCGCACCTTCTGCGTCGTGCCGAGCAGCAGCTCGCAGCTCATGCGGATGCGGGCATGCTGGACGAAATCGTGAAACGGCTGCCCCGTCGTTTGCTTGAACAGACGGAAAAAATGCCGCTCGCTCATACGCAGCCGCTCCGCCATGCCGCGAATCGTCAAAGGCTCGGCGGCGTGAGCCAGCACATAATCGATCGCCTCCTCAATCAAAAGTTGCGAAGACTTCGACGACTCGATCCCTACAGCAGTACTGCCGGTTTCCGCCCCCCCTGCCCGAGACTCGTTTGTGGCGCGATACAGCTCGACCAACAGCTGGATCAGCAGCGCATACAGCATAGCGGATGAACCGCGCCGCTCGCCGTTATATTCTCTATACAACGCGGCGAACAGCGGCTCGAACGAAAATCGGCGGTCCCTGACCCAGAACCCGTGATCATTATGTCCCGGCTGCAGCCTCAGCAAAGGCGCCAGCTCGAGATCCGGCAGCAAACGCTCCGTCAATTCGGTCAGCAGCCGGTCGCTGAAGAGGCAATTGCAGACGACCAGCTTGTCGCCCCCTTTGACCGAAGCCGGGCGGAACACATGCGGGACTCCCGCCGGCAGCACGAACAGATCCCCTTTGCCGACCGCCTGCACCTGATGGCCGATATGATGATAGCCCCGGCCTTCCGAGACAAGCGTCACTTCAATGAAATCATGCGCATGGAACGGCATTTCGAACGACTCGACCGCCCGATTGACGTAGATGTCCAAGCCGCCTTGAAAAAAATCCGTCCCCCGAAACACATTTTGCCGCGTTTCCATCGCCTTCGCCGTCCTTTGACCCCTGGTTGAGTGATATGGTTTCATTGTCAAATATACCGTACGCTTTTGTCAAGATTACCCGTATAATTCACCGCAATCGACCGTTAAACTGAAAATGTAACCATACCGACATACAACTACATCAATATTGAAGAAAAGGGAGCATAGGAGCATGGCGAAAAGTGTAGTGAGGAACCTGATCTGTGAATACAAATCGAATCCGCTCGGCATCGATGTTCGCAAGCCTAGATTGAGTTGGAAGCTGGAAGCGCCTGAGGGTGCCCGCGGCATCGTGCAATCGGCCTACCGCGTGCAAGTTTCGTTGGATGAAGCCTTTCAGGGCGATCTCGTGTGGGATACCGGCAAAATAGAGTCCGACCAATCGATCCAACTGGATTATAGTGGACCGGAGCTTGGGTCGCGAACCCGCTACTATTATCGCGTGCAAGTGTGGGACGGCGCTGGCGAGGCGACGGATTGGAGCAGCGAGACGGCTTATTGGGAGACGGCTTTCCTGCAAGGGGCCGACGAATGGACGGCGAAGTGGATCACCTCCGACCTCGCTCCTACGCCTGGCATACCAAGCGATGATCTGCCCGCTCACCAGTTGCGTAAGACGTTTCGATTGAGCGGCAAACCGGTGTCGGCACGCGTCTATGCGACGAGTCTCGGCTTGTATCGGCTCTTCGTAAACGGCTCGAATCCGGACGACACGCTGTTTACTCCAGGTTGGACCGAATACCGAAAGCGGCTGCAATACCAGACCTATGACGTGACCTCCATGCTGAACGAGGGGGAAAATGTGCTCGGCATTATGCTCGGCAACGGGTGGTACTCAGGGAATTTGGCATGGCAGCATCAGAGGAACAATTATGGCGACACTCGTGCGGCACTGCTCCAGCTCCATGTTCGTTACGAGGACGGCCGCGAAGAGATCGTGGGGACTGACGATTCTTGGACAGCCGGCACTGGGGCTTTGCTCATGTCCGAGCTATATCACGGGGAAACATATGATGCGAGGCTGGAGACAACAGGCTGGCAGGGAACGGGGTTTGATGACTCCATGTGGAAATCGGCGAACGTGATCGAGCATTCGTACGCCATTCTCGTCGCTCAGGAAAACGTGCCGACCCGCGCAACCGAGGAGCTGCGCCCGAAAGAGCTGCTGACCGCGCCGAACGGAGACTCGATTCTCGATCTTGGCCAGAACATGGTCGGCTGGATGCGGTTTAGCGTGGAAGTCCCGGCGGGGACAACGATTGTGCTGCAGCACGCAGAGGTGCTGGATAAGGACGGCAATTTCTATACCGAAAATCTGCGCAGCGCCAAACAGACGATCACTTACATCTGCAAAGGCGGCGGGCCGGAAACGTTCGAGCCGACTTTCTCGTTCCAAGGGTTCCGCTACGTGCGAGTGGAAGGATTGGCGCCATCGCCTGACTGGCTGGACCGGTTCATCGGCGTCGTCATCCACTCGGATATGGAGCCGACCGGCACATTCAGCTGCTCCGACGAGCTGATCAATCAGCTGCAGCGGAACATTGTATGGGGCCAACGCGGCAATTTCCTCGATGTGCCGACGGATTGCCCGCAGCGGGACGAGCGGCTCGGCTGGACCGGAGACGCGCAGGTGTTCATCCGGACGGCGGCCTATAATATGAACGTCGCTTCTTTCTTCACGAAATGGCTGCGAGACTTGGCGGCGGACCAGCTCCCGAATGGCGGCGTGCCATTCGTCATCCCGCATGTGCTGAAGGATGACTCCCACTCTTCAGCAGCTTGGGGCGATGCCGCCGTCATCTGCCCGTGGGTCGTGTACGAATGCTATGGCGACACGCGCATTCTCGCGCAGCAGTATGACAGCATGAAAGCGTGGGTCGGCTATATGCAGGCGCAAGGCGACAACGAGCTGTTGTGGAACACGGGCTTCCATTTCGGCGACTGGCTCGGGCTCGATGCCAAGGAAGGCAGCTATATCGGCGCGACGCCGAAGGATTTGATCGCCACCGCGTTTTATGCGTATTCTACCTCGCTCGTCGCCCGCACTGCGGAAGTACTGGGTGAGGTTGAGGATGCGGCAGAATATGGCCGCCTGCACGCCGCAATCGTCGGCGAATTCCGCCGCGAGTTCGTGACGCCGACCGGTCGGCTCGTCTCTCCGACGCAGACGGCGCATGTACTGGCTCTTGCATTTGACCTGCTCGAGCAGAAGGACCGCAAACGAGCGGCCGATACGCTGGCCGAGTACATCCGGGACAACAAAGTCCGGCTGACGACCGGCTTCGTCGGAACGCCGTACTTGTGCCACGCGCTTTCGAGCCACGGCTACACGGAGCTGGCTTACGAGCTCGTGCTGCAGCGCGAATATCCGTCCTGGCTGTTCTCCGTGCTCCAAGGCGCGACGACGATCTGGGAGCATTGGGACGGCATCAAGCCGGACGGCTCGTTTTGGTCCAAAGACATGAACTCGTACAATCACTACGCCTACGGCTCCGTCGGCGAATGGCTGTACCGGATCGGCGCCGGCATCGATACCGACTCGCAAGTGCCGGGCTACAAGCGCTTCCGCATTGAGCCGCATATGAAGGAGACGGCGCTGACCTCGATGAGCGCGACGCATCAGTCGATGTACGGCGAAATCGGCGTGGCGTGGGAGAAGCTGCAGGACGGCGCCGGTCGCCGCGTTGCGGTCACCGTGCCGGCCAATACGGAGGCGGTCGTCGTGCTGCAAGAAGCTGCTGTGGAAGCCGTACTTGAGAGTGGCCATGTGTTGGCGGTAGCGGAAGGGGTTAGCGCTGTGGGGCAGTCCGCTCAAGGAGCAACTTTTACGCTCGGCTCGGGCCGCTACGTGTTCGAGTACACGGTGGCAGGCTAAGACTTGTCATCTGGCCGCCTACAAGAAGAACAAACAGAAAAGCCTCCTGTACCACTCTAGCGGTGGTTCAGGAGGCTTTCTACAACAGGAACGTTCGGGTTAGCTCGATGGCTCCAGCAGCTTGGTCGCCTCTTCCAGACGTTCGGTGCGGAATATCGCTTCCCCCAGCTTTTCCAGTCGGTCCAGCTCGTTGATTAAGGCGATCTGCTCCAGCAGCTTCGTGCCGGCTTCGCCATACCGGGTCTGAAGGAACATCTCAATGAAGCGGCGAGACGCTTCTAGCTTGCCTTCGATCTTGCCTTCGATCTTGCCTTCGATCTTGCCTTCGATCTTGCCTTCCTCAATGCCCCGCTGCAGCGTATTTTTATCCCAGTAGTATTGCAGATCGTGGATGATGTCCTCGACACTTCGATTCGACAATCGTATCTCCTCCTTCAACAGCTGTTCCTCGGCCTCGTCCAAGACCAAATAAGTATGGAAGAAGCCGGCGATCAAATGCATCCGGGCAGGGTCCAGCTTCATCCGCGCCAACATAAGCAAAAACTCTTTTTTGACCTGCACCTTTTCTTCCTCAGTATAACCCATTTTGCTCAGCAGCGCAGCAGCTACCGGATTGTCATGTCGGATATAGTCCCGCCAGCCGTACATGTGGAGCGTAACCGGAAAATACCAGTAGTGCAGACCTCCGTACGAGGAAAACGCCCAGCCGAACGTGTTCGGCACCTCTCTTGCACGATCATAGCTGAACACGGCGATCGGTAAAATCCTCCTCCGGTACTTCTCGTACAGTCGGCTGGTGTAAATAAACATACGCTCGGCAAACGCTTGCTGATAGTAAGCTTGCGGCTCCACATGCACGATTATGAGCGCTTCTTCGCCCCGCAGCTTCGTCTCCGCCAGCAGGTCGACTCTGCGCTTCTCCCCCGCCAGCAAGTCTGTGTACAGCTCCTCCGACAAAAAAGTGAGATGATCAAAATCGATCGCCTCATACACATCGGGCAAAAACAGCTGGATAAACTCTTGAAAAAACGTTTGGATCAATTCCTTGAACAATCGATCATGATCGACAGACAACCGCTCTCCTCCCTCTCCATCTGCCGATGCTGCAAAAAAACAAGCACCGGCCATTGTCGCATCGCTCCAGGACCAATCACTGGGCTTGCGCATGGCGGTGCTTCCGCTGGTTCAAGTATAGCACAGCAGGCTAATCCCAGGGAACTCCAGAAAATTCCAGAAATTGTTCTATGCTAACTTACCTTCATTATCAATGCCGTTATCTGCTCTCCGCCGCGTAGGCGCGAACGGCGTCGAGGAACGGCGCGCCGTACTTCGCCAGCTTCGCCTGGCCGACGCCCTTGACGAGGAGCAGCTGCTCCTCGGTCTCGGGCAGCTGCTCGGCCATCTCGCGCAGCGCGCTGTCGGCGAAGACGACGTACGGCGGCACGCCGTCGCGGTCGGCCAGCTGCTTGCGCAGAGCGCGCAGCCGATCGAACAGCTCGTCCCCGGTGCGCGTCTGGCGCTTGACGAGCCGCACCTTGCGCATGACGCGCTTCTCGCCGCGCAGCACATCGGCCGCCGGCTGCAGCAGGCGCAGCACCGGGTATTGGCTCTCGGTCAAGCCGATATAGCCGTCCGCAATGAGCAGCTGGATCATGTCGACGATCGTCTTCTCCGGATATTGCTTCATGAGACCGTACGTCGGCAGCCTATCGAACCGGAACTCCAGCACCCGCTTGTTCGACGAGCCCTTCAGCACTTGCGCGACGAGCGTGACGCCGAACCGCTCGTTCATGCGGCGAATGCACGACATGATCTGCTGCGATTCCAGCGTCATGTCGACGACTTCGCTGTCGTCATTGCAGTTGCCGCAATTGCCGCAGCGGGCGGCTTCGGCTCCTTCCTCCGGGCGCTCTCCGAAATAGCTCAGAATGTACGACCGAAGACAATTCTGGGTGATGCAATAGTCGATCATCTGCTGCATCTTCCGGTATTCCTGCTGCTTGCGCTCCGGCGAGGAGACGGATTGCTCGATGAGAAACTTCTGCAGCAGGATGTCCTGCGGCTGATACAGCAGCACGCATTCGCCGGGCTCGCCGTCGCGCCCCGCACGGCCGGCTTCCTGGTAGTAGGCCTCCATGTTCTTCGGCATGCTCCAGTGGATGACATAGCGAACGTTCGACTTGTCGATGCCCATACCGAACGCGTTCGTCGCCACCATGACGCGAATGTCGTCGCGCAGGAAACGCTCCTGCATCTGCTTGCGTTCGTCATCGGTCATCCCGGCGTGGTATTTGCCGGCCGGGATACCGCGGCGTTTCAACTGCTGATGCACCTGGTCGACTTCCTTGCGCGTCGCCGCATAGACGATTCCGGCTTGGTCGGCGTGTTTGGTCACGTACTGGTCGACATAGTCGTCGCGATTCACGCCCTTAAGCACGGAAAAACTCAAGTTGCTGCGGTCGAAGCCGGTCACATGCACTTGCGGCTCCTGCAGTGCCAGCAGCCGCACGATGTCGGTTCGGACGTTCTCCGTCGCCGTGGCGGTGAAGGCTGCGAGTCTCGGACGATGCGGCATTCGGCGGAGGAACGGCGCAATCGCCAAGTAGCTCGTCCGGAAATCGTGTCCCCATTGGGACACGCAGTGCGCCTCGTCGATCGCTACGAACGGAATGTCGAGCCGCTCCGCAAGCGTCGCGAACATGTCCGTCTCGAGCCGCTCGGGGGCGACGTACAGCAGCTTGTACTCGCCGGCCGCAGCCGCCCGCAGGCGGCGCGAGGTTTCGGAGCCGGTGAGCGAGCTGTTGATGTAAGTAGCTGGAATGCCAAGCCCGTCGAGCGCGTCGACCTGGTCTTTCATCAGCGAGATCAGCGGCGAGACGACGATCGTCGTGCCGGGGAACAGCAAGGCTGGCACCTGGTAGCAGATCGACTTGCCCCCGCCGGTAGGCATAATGCCAAGCGTATCGTATTCGTCTAATATGTCTCGGATAATTTGCTTCTGCCCTTCGCGGAAATCCGGGTAGCCGTAAATGCGCTGCAGCACCCTCCGCGCTTGGTCCATCGTTAAAGGTTCGTTCATCGCTTTCTCCTATCCCATCGGAAACGATCAAGACCGGACCCGAATGTCGGCGTCCGGTCTCTATTATCGTATAACGGATCACTCGGGAAGGCAAGACAAGCGTCTGCCGCTAGAGCTGCTTAGTGCTGCATAACGCTCCATAGAGCTGCCAAGGAGCTGCATGGTACTACAGCAGCTTGACCGGCTGGCCGGTTTGTACGGAGCGATATCCCGCCAGCGCCACCTCCGAGGAGCGCAGCCCGTCGACTCCGCTGACCGGCACCGGCGTGCCTTGGAGCAAGGCCTGGACGAACCCTTTGACCAGCCCTTCGTCCATGTTGTCGCCCCAGAAGCTGTACACCCCTTTGCCTGCTTCGTTCGAGTACCACTCGTTGCTCTGGGCGAAAGCATCGACGGCAATATGCCCGCGCGTACCCACGATCTCCATCGTCACGTCGCCCCAAGTCGGGAACGATTTCGGCCGCGACCAGCTCGTATCGATCGTGCCGAACGCGCCGTTCTCGAATTTGACGTGAATCATCCCTGTATCGTCCACCGCCGCCCCTTCTTGGAACATCGTAGCGGCATGGGCGAACACCTCGGATACCCGCGACCCGATAAACCAATTCATCAGGTCCATCACATGCACCGTATGGTCAAGCAACGCGCCGCCGCCGGATAAAGCCGGATCGACGAACCAGCCGCCAGGGAACGAGCCACGGTTCGTCCCACGGATCGCAATGATGTCCCCGATCTCGCCGCGGTCAACCGCTTCTTTCGCCTGCACGACCGCCGTCAAATACCGGCAAGGAAACGCTGTCATAAGCTGCACGCCGTTCTCCTCGCATGCTGCGACCATCCGCTCCATTTCCTCCACGGAGAGACCGAGAGGTTTTTCGACGAGCACATGTTTGCCCGCTTGAGCGGCGTCGATCGTCAGCTGCGCATGATGCACATTTTCCGAACAAATGATGACCGCATCGATATCCGTACGCAACAAGTCCCGATAGTCCGCGTAGTAAACCGTACCCAGCTGCTGAACAACGCCCTCCACGCGGCTTTTCACTTCGTCGGCGATGCCCGCGATTTCCGCTTCAGGCATTTTGGAGAGCGAGTTCACATAAGAGAACGCATGTCCGTGGGCGAAGCTGATCAACCCTATCTTTAATTTGGCCGTGGTCATTGGTTTGATGCCCTCCCTTGGTTCGACAAAATGACCGCTTCCCCGGTTTCGGCGGACAGCCGCGCTGCGTTGGCGATTTCAAGCGCCTTGTAAGCGTCCCAAGCGGTTACTCTCGGCTCTTTCCCGTCACGGATGCATTCGATGAAATGCTGAAGCTCCAAGTAAAACGGGCTGTTGACGCCCGGACTGCTCGGGACCGCCACCTTTTTCTCGCCGTCCTCGGCCTGTACCTCCTTGTACACTTGCAACGATGATGTCTTGCCGCTATCGCCTCGAATCAACCCCTTCGACCCGGCAAACTCGGCCGCTGTCCGGAAAGGCCCCGGATACCCCCAGTAAGCCTCTACATTGGCCACCGCTCCGCTTTCGAACACGAGCGTCACCAGCGCATAGTCCACATGATCGTCAACTCGACGCGTGCAATACACCGACTTCACCTCGCCAAGCGCCCAACGGACAAAATCGATATCGTGGATCATCAGGTCGACGATCACGCCGCCGCTCTTCGACTCGTCCTTGAACCAAGGCTTTGCTTCGCCCGGGTGGCCGCCGATCCGCCGTAAATTCGCCGTCCCCACTCGTCCCAACTGGCCGGAGGCGATTTTCTCCTTCATCTGGACATACTCCGGGAAAAAACGGACCACATGCCCGACGAACAGCTGCACCCCATTCCGCTCACAGCTGTCGATCACCGCTTGCGCATCCTCGAGCGTCAAAGCAATCGGCTTCTCGCTAATTACATGAACTCCCGCTTCCGCCGTACGGATCGCATACTCCTTATGCAATTCACTAGGCAACGTAATGCTGACCGCCTCCGGCTTCACACGATCCAGCAGCTCCTCGTATGAGGCGAATGCAGGCACACCGTATATCGCGCCGACATTTTCCGCCGCCCCTGGATAGAGGTCGCATACTCCCACCAACTCGACGCCCGGCATTTCGGCATAAGCGCCCGCATGAACTCTTCCCATTCCTCCGCAGCCCAACACTGCTACTCTCATCCGGCATTCTCTCCTTTTTTAGACGGCACCTACAGGATATAATAGCTCTAGTGCCAACAATACAAGGATACGGCGGCTTCGGCTATGCCGGCTTTTGTCCCGTTTGTATCCAATTTTGCTCTAGCCTGTCGGAGGTGGATTCCGGATGGAGTTTGACGTGTTCCAGGAGCCGATTTATTATCAAAATCCGCAGCTCTGCATCAAGGTAATGGAGTTTCGCGTGAGCGCCCCGGAAGTGAAAATGCGGGATCGGGCCCAGTGGCATTATCATAAGGAAATCGAGTTCGTACTCGTGCGGCAGGGAACCCATGAGATTCATACCGTAAACCGCGTCTATCGGCTGGAGCCGGGCGATGTGGTCGTCGTCGGTTCCTCGCAGCTGCATCGGGGGCACAAGGTGGGGGATGACGAGCTGGCGTTTGTCGTGCTTCATTTCGACCTTCAGCCGTATTTCGATCCCGCGATGCTGATGTATTACCGGCATTTCTCGGAAATTTACGAGCCGCTGGAGGCGCTCAACTATATTTTCGTGGAAAATGTAGAGGTCAAACGGCAGGTCGAGCGCATCATTCTGGCCATCCACGACGAAATTACGCTGCGGCCCAAGGGCTACGAGATCGCGGCGAGCATGCACATCAAACATCTGCTGCTGACGCTGCTGCGCGCGGATCGCAAGGGGCTGCTGCAGGCGCATGAATGGAGCGACGGCGAGCTGATGAAGCGGGTGATGGACTATGTCGACGAGCATCTGGCGGACAAAATCGAGATGGAGCAGGTGAGCCGGCTGGCGGGGATGAGCTACTCGTATTTCTCGAAATACTTCAAGCGGGCGATGGGCGCCTCGTTCACCGATTACATCAACCGGAGGCGCATTCATACGGCCGAACGGCTGCTCGTGACGAGCGACAGAAGCGTGACGGACATCGCCGCGGCGGTCGGCATCGCGAACATGGCGCATTTCTACGAGATGTTCAAGCGGTTCAACGGCTGTACGCCGAAGGAGTATTTGCGGAGGCTGGGGAGTGCGGGGATCGTGGAGTCCGCAGGAAGATAGATATCGCACCCAGCCGACCGTTCCACCCGTCATGTGGACCTCGATCCCAAATCACCACATTCTCGCTCAACTAAAAATCCCTCCGCCGAACCGAAAATCACCGGCTCAGCAGGAGGGGTTGTTCCTAAACCGCCTTACAGCTCGTTCACGTTCACCCAGCGCTTCTCCGCCACCGACAGCTCGACCGCCTCCAGCACCTGCTGGCATTTCACGCCGTCGCGGAAGTTCGGCACCGGCTGCCGGTCCTCGCGGATCGCGTCCATGAGCTCCACCACTTCGTGGATGAAGGTGTGCTCATAGCCGATCGTATGGCCCGGCGGCCACCACGCGTCCGCGTACGCATGCGCCGGGTCGGTCGCCAGCACGCGGCGGAACCCTTGCACGTCCGCAGCGTCGTCCGTGAAGTACACCTGCAGCTCGTTCATCCGCTCGAAGTCGAACTTCACGCTGCCCTTGCTGCCGTTGATCTCAAACGAGTTCGTGCAGCGATGGCCGGACGCGAAGCGGGTCGCCTCGAAGCTGCCAAGCGCACCGCTCGCGAACCGCGCGAGGAACAAGGTGGCGTCATCCACCGTCACTTCGCCGCGCGGCCCGTCGCTCGAGCCTTTGGCGCTGAGCCCGGTCATCGAGCTGGGCAGCGGCCGCTCCTTGATAAACGTGTCGCTCATGCCTACGACTTCGGTCATGTCGCCGACGAGGAAATGCGCCAGGTCGATCAGGTGGGCGCCGAGATCGCCGTGAGCGCCGGAGCCCGCGATCTCCTTCTGCAGCCGCCAGACGAGCGGGAACTCGGGATCGACGATCCAGTCCTGCAGGAACCAGGCGCGGAAGTGGAAAATGCGCCCCAAACGGCCTTCTTCGACTAGCTTCTTCGCGAGCTGCACCGCCGGGGCGAACCGGTAGTTGAAGCCGACCATATGCTTCACGCCAGCCGACTCCGCCGCCTGCAGCATCTCGCGGGAATCCGCCAGCGTCAGCGCGAGCGGCTTCTCGCAGAACAGATGTTTGCCGGCACGCGCAGCTGCCAGCGCAATCGCATGATGCGCGTCGCTCGGCGCATTGATGTCGACGACGTCGATATCGTCCCGCTCGACGAGCTCCCGCCAATCGACGACGGCCTCCTCCCAGCCGAACTGCCGAGCCGCCTGACGGACGCCCTCTTCATTGCGGCCGCAGATCGCCTTCATAACCGGCACCGCCGTGTTAGGGAAAAACATAGGCAAATCGCGATAGGCATGGCTATGCGCCTTGCCCATAAATTTATAGCCGATCATGCCGATTCTCACTTGCTGCTGCTCCATTCCATACCCCTCCTAAATGAAAGTAGCCGCCTTACTGGTTGCACAACTAGCTGCCCAACCCTGCCCGGAAAGGCGCCAGCGCTTCGTTCATTTCACGCGTCTGCTCGTACACCCGCTTGTACACCTCGTACAGCCTCGCATACGTCTCCACTTCCTCCGCCTGTGGACGATACACCGCCACGCGCTTCAAGAACACGCCGGCGCATTCCTCCAGCGACGCGAACCACCCGCAGCCGACGGCTGCTAACATCGCAGCCCCCATGCCGGGGCCTTGCTCGCTCTCGAGCTTGACGATGTCGGCATCGAAGATATCGGCCTGCATCTGCAGCCACATCTCATTCTTCGCGCCGCCGCCGATCGAGACGAGCGAGGTGATCGCGCAGCCCGCCGCGCGCAGGATGTCCACCGACTCCCGCAGGGAGAAGGTGATACCCTCGAGCACCGCGCGGGTCATATGCGGCAGCCGATGAGAGCCGTCCAGCCCGATGAAGCTGGCCCGGATATTCGCATCGGCATGAGGCGTGCGTTCCCCCACGAGGTACGGGGTGAACAGCAGCCCCCCTGCGCCGGCCGGCACATCGGCCGCCGGCGCCAGCAGCCGGTCGAAGCCGATATCCGGCGCGACCGTCTCCTTGAACCACTGCAAGCTGTAGCCCGCCGCGAGGGTGACCCCCATCGCGTAATACGCGTCCGGCTTGCCGTGGTTGAACAGATGCAGGCGGCCGCCATAGTCCGCCGTCCCTCCGTCGGCCTCGTACGCGAGGACGACGCCCGAAGTGCCGACGCTGACGAGCGACTCGCCCGCGGACAAGATGCCCGCGCCGATCGCGCCGCAAGCGTTGTCGGCACCGCCGGCGAACACGCGCGTGCCGGCCGCGAGACCGGCCGCCGACGCGGCGTCCGCGAGCAGCGCGCCGGTCTGAGCCGTCGGCGCGACGAGCGGCGGGCACAGCGCCGGATCGACGCCGACCGCGGCGCAGATCCGCCCGCTCCAGCGCGCGCCGGCGACATCGAGCAGCAGCGTGCCAGCCGCGTCGGACAAGTCAAGCGCGAGCTCGCCGGTCAACCGGTAGCGCAAGTAATCCTTCGGCAGCAGGAACACGTCCGCCTGCCGGTACAGCTCCGGCTCATGCTTCTTCACCCACAGCAGCTTCGGCAGGGTGAACCCTTCGAGCGCGCGGTTCTTCGCAATCGCCAGCAGCTCGTCGCCAAGCGCCGCCTCGATCTCGCGGCATTCGGCCGTCGTGCGCGTGTCATTCCACAGGATCGCGTTCCGCAGCACGCGGCGCTCCTCGTCGAGCAACACGAGCCCATGCATTTGGCCGGAGAAGCTAAGCCCCTCCACCGAAGCCGCCGGCACGCCGCTCTCCGATAACAACCGCCGCAGGGCAGCGAACGTCCCGGTCACCCAATCCTCGGGGTTCTGCTCGCTATAACCCGACTGCGGCTGCAGCAGCGGATAAGGCTCCGAAGCCTCCGCCCGCACGGTGCCGGCCGGATCGACGAGCAGCACCTTGACCGCGCTCGTCCCCAAATCAACGCCAATGACGTATTTCATCCGACCCGTTCCTCCCTATTCCCTTTCGCCTTGCGATACAGCCCAGAAATACAGCCATCCCGAGCTTAATGCCTATTCCTCCAGCAAATACTGATTTAGCACCGACTTCAACCGCTCTTGACGGCCGGAGACGTTCACGATCGGACGATTCTCAAGCGCATACTGCTCCAGACTGGCAAGCGTCGTGCGCCGGCCTGTAATATCCGCGCCAATGCCCTCGCGGAACGTAGCGTAGCGGCGATCGACGGCATCGTCCAGCACGCGGTCCTCGATCAGGCGCGCCGCCACCTTGAGCCCTTTCGCATAAGCGTCCATACCGGCGATATGCGCCAGGAACAAATCCTCCGGCTCGAACGAAGCCCGGCGCACTTTGGCGTCGAAGTTAATGCCGCCGCGGCCCAAGCCGTCGTTTTTCAGCACCTCGTACATTGTCAGCGTCGTCGTATACAGATCGGTCGGGAACTCGTCGGTATCCCAGCCGATCAGCAAATCGCCCTGATTCGCATCCAGCGAGCCGAGCATCCCTTGGTGACGGGCAACGCGCAGCTCATGCTCGAACGTGTGGCCCGCCAGCGTCGCGTGGTTCGCCTCCAGGTTCAGCTTGAAATGCTCTTGCAGCCCGTAAGTTTGCAGGAACGCTATCGTCGTCGCCGCATCGAAATCGTACTGATGCTTCGTCGGCTCCTTCGGCTTCGGCTCGATCAGGAATTGCGCGTCAAAGCCGATTTCTTGCGCATAGTCGATCGCCATCCGGTACAGGAATGCGAGATTGTCCAGCTCCAGCTTCATGTCAGTATTGAGCAGCGTCTCGTACCCTTCGCGGCCGCCCCAGAACACATAGTTGTCGGCGCCGAGCCGTTTGCCTACTTCCAGGCTTTTCTTCAGCTGGGCCGCGGAGTAAGCGTATACATCGGCATTGCTGGTCGTGCCGGCTCCGTGCATGAACCGGGGATGCGTGAACAGGCAAGCGGTGTTCCACAGCAGCTTGATGCCCGTCGACTTCATGTGCTGCTCCAGCAACTCTACAATGACGTCGAGATTGCGATTCGTCTCCTGCAGTGTGCTGCCCTCCGGCGCAATATCCCGATCATGGAAACAATAATAGCGGATACCCAGCTTCGTCATCAACTCGAACGCGGATTCGACGCGAGCCTTGGCCAAATCCATCCCGCTGAAACGGTCCCACGGTCGAACGGCCGTTGCGCTGCCGAACGGATCGGAGCCTCCACCGGTCAGCGCATGCCAGTAAGCGAGCGAAAAACGCAGATGCTCGTCCATCCGTTTGCCAGCCACGATCTGCTCCGGGTTGTAATGCTGGAAGGCGAATGGATTCGACGTTCGGCTGCCTTCATATGCGATAGTGCCGATACTTGGAAAATAACTCATAACCAATCCTCCTGGAAGGGAATCTTTAACCTGTCTCTACTTTTTCATCATAGCAAACCGCTCCGACTTTGTACATCCGACAAACTAAGTTTCCGGAGAAAGATTGTGATTCCGCGCAAACTGTTCTAAACTATATATAGAATAATCGTCAACGGATAAACAAAGTGTCGAATGCCGTCGTTGCCAGAAGGAGTGCAGAACTGTGCAAACTACCGGGGATCAATTTCTCGTCAAAAAAATAAACAAATCCATCGTGCTGGAAAAAATACGGACGGAAAGTCCGCTGTCTCGCGCCCAAGTATCCGAGCTGACCGGGCTCAACAAAGGCACCGTGTCGGCGCTCGTGGGCGAGCTGATCGGCGACCATCTCGTGTACGAGATCGGTCTCGGCCAATCGAGCGGCGGCCGCAAGCCGGTCATGCTGCACTTCCACAAGACGGCCGGCTACGCCGTCGGCATCGAGCTCGGCGTCACGTTCATCCTGACCGTGCTGACCGACCTGGAAGGGCATATCGTCGCAGAGCAGCGGCTGCCGCTCGACGTGAAACAGCCCGACGAAGTGTTCGAGCGGCTCGTCCAGCAGGTGCGCGCTTTGCTCGATCGCGCGCCTCAGAGTCCCTACGGCATCATCGGCATCGGCATCGGAGTGCCTGGCATCGTAGACGCATCCGGAACCATTTTGTTCGCCCCCAATCTGCAATGGGAGTCGTTCCCGCTGAAGATCAAGCTGGAGCAGGAGTTCGGCCTGCCGGTTACGATCGACAATGAAGCGAATGTGGGAGCGCTGGGCGAGAAGCAATACGGAGCCGGTCAAACGAGCGACGATCTCATCTATCTAAGCGTTAGTACAGGGGTAGGTTCAGGGATCATCCTTGGAGGGAGGTTATTCCGCGGAGCATCGGGGTTCTCGGGGGAAATCGGCCATACATCGATCGAAGTGAACGGTCGGCGATGCAGCTGCGGCAATCGCGGCTGTCTCGAGCTGTACGCCTCGGAGGGAGCGCTGCTCGAGCAAGCGGCCAGCATGGGCATCGACAGCTTCGATCAGTTGGTAGAACGGGCGGAAGCCGGCGCGCCGGAAGCGCTGCAGCTATTCCGCCAGACCGGAGAATATCTCGGTATCGGCATCGCCAATATCATCAACTCTTTCAATCCGGGATTGATTCTGATCGGCGGGCAAATGGTAGGGGCGGAAGCTTGGCTGCGCAATCCGGTTCAGCGCGTCGTCCGGCAGAGGTCGCTGCCCTACCACCGGGAAGGGCTGGAGATCCGCTTCGCCTCGCTGAAGATGCATTCCGCCGTGCTTGGCGCCGCCTACTACGCTATCTCCGCCTTCTTGTACAAGGACCGCGTCACCCTCTAGCCCGGCGATGCTCCTTCGGCGTCCGGCCGGTCGCCTGCTTGAACATGCGGGAGAAATGATGCGTATTCTTGAACCCGGTCCGGTCGGCGATCTCGCCGATGCTGAGGCCTGTCGTAGCCAACAGATCGACGGCGCGCTCAAGCCGCACCTTCCACAAATATTTGACCGGCGTCGTACGCTCGTACTGCTGGAACAACCGAATCAAATGCTCCGGCGTCACGCCAGCTACACTCGCCAGCTCTCCCAGCGTCAACGGCTCCATGAAACGGAAGCGAATATCGCACTTGGCCAGCATTACCGCCCGGTGCACCCGGTTCCGCTCCGCCTCCTGTTGCGTCTCCGCCTCATATAACAGTAACGCCGCAAGACCGAGCTGCTTCAGCACATCCCGATCCGAGTGAGCCGTATCGGTCATTGCCAGCGCGATGTCGATCAGTTTGTTCATCGATTCGGACAAAGGGAGCGCAAGCGGGAGACGGCTAAGCGTCTCGATAACCGGTTCAGGGACTACGCCAGCCGGCAGCACCGAGATCCACCGATGCCAGCTGTCTTCGGACCGGGAGAACAGGAAGTGCTCCTGTCGCCCGGGAAGCAGCAGCACCGTACTGCCAGGGGAAATCGCATGCAGCTCGCCTTCCAGCAGCAGCTCCAGCGATCCGCTGTGCAGCGTGACGAGCTGCACGCCGTTCTGAACCCTAGGTCCATATGTCCCCTTGGGCGGGTAGACGATGGAGCCGGCATGGATTCCTTCCACATCCCGCAAGCCCCACTCGCCGATCCCGCTCCTGCCGTCCGCCATTTACACCCATCTCCCTTTGCCGTCTACACCGACTGCTGCCCAACTTATTTGACGCAAGCTTATCCGTTCGTGTACGTCTCGACCCTTCTCCGCACGCAGTCCGCCACATCGACGGATTGCAGCGCGGTCGCCACCGAACCGTCCTCCAACCCTCGACCGCCGGCGAGCAGCCCGTCTACGAAAGACACGTTCTCATCGTACATGCCGAATGTTTCGAACCACTCCGTCCCGTCTCCCTCGTCCTTGCCCCGCCAATAGCCCGCAAGCTGACCTTTGACGAAATGCTGAAGCGTGCCGCCGTGCTCGTCGTTGCCGGACATCGGCAGCTCCAGCACGAACAGCTGGTTATGCGCATGGACCGTTACGCGCTCTACCAATTGGCCGGATACGGGATTGAAGTGCAGCAACGCTTTGACCCCGTTCTCAAATTCGCCGTCCATCCGGAAATGAGCGACGTTCCGACCGAGCTGCGGCAGCTCTTTATAATCGAAGCGCAACCTGCGATAGTCTTGTCCGGCGATAAATCGAACCGAATCGATCACATGAATCGCAGTTGTGGAGAAGTCTTCGTCCAACCGGTTAACCCGGTACATCTCTCCTACGATACTGTGCAGATCGCCAGGTGCAACCGACTCCGCGAGCAGTCGCTTCAGCCGCCGTGTCAACGGTGCAAACCGCCGATTGAAGGCTACGCGGTTCGCCACGCCGGTCCGCTCGGCCGTTTCGAACAGCTCCAGCGTTTCCAAGCGATCCAGTCCAGGCGGCTTTTCCATGATGATCGGTATTCCCCGCTCCATGATGTTTACTGCGAGCCGCTTCGTCAGCTGGACCGGCACTACGAGGCTGACGGCATCCGGCCGTTCGGCATCCAGCATCGTCTCGATGTCGGTGTAGTGCCGCAAATAACCGAACTTCTCCCGATACCGCGCCGCCGTCTCCTCGTGAATGTCGCAGCAAGCTGCCAACACGATATCATCGCGCTCACGCTGCGCCTTGCTCCACGAAGGCCCGTGCACCGTCTCCGCATGCCGGCCGCAGCCGATCGATACAATTTTCAAGCTCATCTCCAGTTCCTCCTCAGGTCAGACGGATTTCAACCCGTTACGATTAACGAGCCTTGTCCGATTCGTCCTGACGCTCCGTTCCCCTCACCAGCTTGATGCCGACCAGCGCATCTCCGTTGTAATTGACCTTGGGATCGAATTCGTAGGGCTTGAATCCGAGCTTATGGTAAAACAATATCCCCGTCAAGTTGAGATTATGGACGATCAGCTGCAAGCTAGGGACTTGCAGCTCCTCCCGGGCGATCCGCAGCATCTCTCGAAGCAGCGCCGACGCCGCCCCTTTTCCCCGATAGTCGGGATGGACGATCAGATTGCCAAGCCAGACGTGCTTCTCCGGCTCATAGCCGTACAGATTCGCATACCCGACAGGCTCCCCGGCTTCATTCAGGATGACCGTAGGATGCAGCCTGGCGGAAGCGATCGTCTCGAGCTGATCGGCCGTCAGGGGATAAACGGCGCTCGGCGACATATAGTACAATTCCTGCCGATCCTGAGGAAACGTCTGGATCAACTCAAAAAACTCACGACTCCCTGGCTGAAACGTATATGACGACATGTGTCCGTCCCTCCTATCGCTTACAGCTGAGGAAGCTCGACTACCCGCTTCTCGTGCAGCGCGACATCCGCATTGAAGCCGATCAGATGCCCGTAAATGGAATCTTCCAATGAAGTTGTGGACAATGAAGGCGCCTCGCCTCGCAGCACTCTCACGAAATCGGCAACCAATCTAAGGTCCCCGCCGCCATGCATATCGTTCGAGACGTTCAGTACGACTTTTTCCTCGCTGTATTCATGGCCATGTCGCGGATCGGGATGACGCACGATGAAGCTTCCCTCCTCCGTCACGCCTTCAATTTCGCCTTTCGTCCCGTGGATATGGATGCGCCGGCAAGGGCGCGAAGTGCCGCCGGTCATTACATGCGTCGCGGTTGAGCCGTCCTCGAACTCGATCAGCACAGACTGATGGTCGACGACATCGTTGTCGCAATGCCATACGCATTGGCCGTATGGGTTGCTCTTAAGCAGCGACTCCATTTTTTCCTCCTCCGTCGGGGTGACGCCGAGAAACGAATGGACCCATACATACGGACCCCACAGCTGCTGTTCCAAGTAATGCTTCTTGGCCGAATAGTCGCAGTCGCTCTCAATTGCGCAATCGAGGCAACGAGTTCCCGCCCCCTCAGGGGCCCGCTCCGGCCGGAAGTACGACAAGCCGCCGAGACTGCTGACGGACACCGGCTTCACTCCGCCCTTCATCCATGTGATGATGTCGAGGTCGTGGCAGCACTTGGACATAAGCATAGGCGAGCCGCATTTGGATTCATTGTTCCATTTGCCGCGCACGAAGCCCATCGCCATATGGTGGTAGCTTACATTTTCCGCCGTCTGGATGCTGATGACATCGCCGATCTCGCCCGCCTGCACGCGGCGCCGAATTTCCGCATAGAACGGGGCGAAACGAAGCACATGACAGATCATCACCTTGCGGCCGTGTGCTCTCGCGGTGTCCAGCAGCCGGAGCACTTCTTCTTGGGTGACCCCGATCGGCTTCTCCAGCAAGACGTCATACCCCACCTCCAGAAGCGGAATGGTCGTCTCGATATGCTGGGCATCCATCGTCCCGTTGATGATCGCATCGGCCACTTTCCCTTTTGCCGCCAGCGCTTGTACCGATTCGAACTGCATCGTCTCGGAAATGCCGAACTTCTCCGCCGTCTTCACGCGGCGAACCGGATCCGGATCGGCAACGCCTACGATTTGCAGCTCTTCGGGATGCTGCTCCGCATAGGAAGCGTATACAAGACTGCGATGCCCCGCCCCCACTATAATTGCCGTTACCAGCCCTACCTTCGCTGCCTGTTTGTCGGTCTCGGATTGGATCGTTAGCACGACTTGCGCCCCCTTATAATTGTAAACTTGTATCATACCTATACTATATCAACTTAGGTTGGCGATGTCAGCCGCTGTTTTGCTATATGGACAAAAAATCGACAGCCGTCCACTCCTCTATTACATATTTGTGCTCAAGACTGGTAATACTTTCTTGACTGGAACTATTGGCTAGTTATCCCTTTATCGGAAAAAGGCAGGTGTCCCCATGAATAAATCGATCGGTCTCGTCCAAATTACAATGATCATCCTTTCCTCCGTCGGCTTGATCAACCATGTGTTCATCATCCCCGTGTTGATGGATGTAGCGGGGCGAGACGCCTGGATTTCCATCCTATTGATCGCGGTTCCCGTGATCGCTTGGGCGGGGCTGCTCTATTGGATTATGAAAAAAAGCCGGCAGCAGCATCTGCTGGAATGGGTTTCTACTCGTCTTGGCGGCGTAGTCGGGTGGATCGTCGTTTCGCTGGCTTGTCTTTATTTATTCGTTTCCGCAGCCGTTACAGTCCGCGATACGGTGAATTGGGCGATCACTTCTTATTTGCCGCAGACGCCGAAAACCCCTCTGCTCATTGGATTTCTTCTCGTTTGCTATTTGACCGCCGTGCAGGGCATACGCGTCATCGCCATTCAGACCGGCATTTTACTGCCTGCGATAGTCGCACTCGGTTTTTTCGTAGCGTTCTCCAACGGGCCTAATAAAGACTATCTCCGCCTGCTGCCCGTCTTGGAATATGGCATGGGACCCGTCTGGCAAGGCGCTCTTGTCAGCGGCTGCGGACTGATCGAGCTGACGATTTTATTATTTATGCAGCCTTATCTCACCCATTCCATTCGGTTCTGGCAAGTGGCCCTCATCGCTCTGATACTTCTCGGTTTGACCTTCGGTCCCGTGACAGGAGGAATCGCCGAATACGGCCCCCAAGAGCTGTCCAAGCTGAGGTATCCCGCCTTCGAGGAATGGAAGCTGATCATTTTGACCCGCAACGTCGAGCGTCTTGATTTTCTCTCCATCTATCAATGGATGGCCGGCGCCTATTTACGCATCTCGACGGCTCTCTTCCTCATTCAGGAGCTGATGAACCGTAAGCGGACGATCCGTCCTTCCCTGTTTCAGTTGCCGGTGTTGATCCTGCTGGTCGTCGCCACCCTGCTGCCGCTGTCGGACGAACGATTCTACCTGCTTATCAAACATCTGTATTTGCCAGGCACAATGGCGGTTCTCGGCTTGGTCGGCGTCATACTAGGAGTCGTAACCCTTATCGGCAAGAAGGAGAAGGTGTCCCATGGTTAGCGAGAAGAAACTCAGGGAATTGTTCGAAGGCTGCGAGGACGTTCTGTTCAAGAAACACGGCAGTCTGCTGCTCGTCTATGCACAGGGCTTGTGCGATACGAGGCTGATGAGCCAGTTGCTCCTTCCGTCGTTCGCGAGCGGTGATGCGTCTCTGTTCCGGCATGCGGTGGAAGGGGGCATTGTATTCGAGCCTTACGAGCAGTCGCCCTGTGATCAGACCTTGATCAATGACCTGTTTTCCGGCAAACTGCTGGTTTACTTGGAAAAGGAAGATTGTTTGTACGGCGCCGATCTGAGCAATCCGCCTCAACGAAGCACGGAAGAGTCTCCAACTGAATCGTCCAATACCGGCCCGCGTGACTCATTCACGGAGAGCATCACGACAAACCTCGCCCTCGTCCGGAAGCGGCTTCGCACGAACACGTTTCGCCAGGAGCCGTTTCTGTTAGGAAAACGGACGCAGACCCGAGTTTCGCTGCTATACATGAGCGACATTACGTCGAATGCGATTTTGGATGAAATTCGCGCGAGGCTGCGGGAAATCGATATCGACGCAATCTATAGCGCCGAGCAGCTGAAGCGTTTGCTGTCGCCGAAGCTTTACACGCTCGGTCCGACGCTCGGGGTGACGACCCGGCCCGATATGGTGCTCGAGAGCTTGCTTGCGGGCCGCTTCGCTTTGATGATGGATGGCATTCCGGTTGCCATCACGGGACCTGTTACTTTGTCCTACTTGCTCATGACTGCGGAAGATGTTCATACCTCAAGCCATCATGTAGCCTTTGTCAGTCTCATTCGGTTGACGGCACTATTCATTACC
This sequence comes from Paenibacillus koleovorans NBRC 103111, assembly GCF_004000845.1. GTDB lineage: Bacteria > Bacillota > Bacilli > Paenibacillales > NBRC-103111 > Paenibacillus_AA > Paenibacillus_AA koleovorans. The sequence continues at coordinate 24,782 of NZ_BIMA01000029.1, read as the reverse complement.
TTGTTCCTGCCGGGATTCTGGATCTCGCTCACGACCTTTCATCAGGACCAGATTCCGTTCCCGCTGCTCGCCACCGTCTCGGTGGCCAGCGACGGCACGCCGTTCAACGAGCCTATGGAGCTGATCCTCGTGCTGCTCATGTTCCAGTTGTTCATCGAAGCCGGCAATCGGCTGCCTTCCTCAATCGGGAGCATGCTTTCCGTCGTGGGCGGCTTGATCATAGGGGATGCGGCGATTCGGGCCGGCATCACATCGCCCGCTACTTTGCTCGTTGCCGGCGTGTCCAGTACTTCGTCGTTCGTCCTGATGCCCAATGCCCTTGGCGTGGGGACCATTTGGATCCGGCTGTTCGTCCTGATCGTGTCCTCCTTCTTCGGCTTGTTCGGGTTTCTGGTGTCCGTGTTTCTCATTTTGCTGTATGTGTCGACGATCCGAACGTTCGGTGTGCCTTTTCTGGCTCCGCTGTCTCCGTTTCGGCTCCCGGACGCGTTCTATTCCTTGTTCTACTGGCCCTGGAAAAAGAGACAGACACGTCCTAAATATTTGAATGTGAAGGATAAAGACAAGCAGCCAAGAGGCGGTGAGTCGGGATGAACGTCCGCCAATGGGCCAGGCTTGTTGTGCTGTTGCCGCTCTTGCTTGCCGCGGGCTGCCTCGACGCCGATCCGATCGAGCAGCTCGATTATGTGAAGGCGCTTGGGATCGATTATGAGAACGGGAAATTTGTCGCCTATTTGTCCTTCCCCAACCTGTCGCGCGCGGCCAAGAACGAAGGCTCTGCCGATGAGGCGCCGGCATTGCCATGGATTGCGATCGGACGAGGGAGCTCCTTGAATTTGGCCGTCGGGGAAATTTACCGCACCGCCCCCAAGAAGATCGTCTGGGGCCACACCTCGGCGATCGTGCTCTCGGAACGGCTGCTCCAATCCGACAAGCAGGCGAATATATTCGACGATCTCAACCGATTCCGCGAGCTGCGATACACGAACTGGGTGTTCGCCACGAGAGGCTCCTTCACCGAGTTATTCTCGGTTTCGCCTACTTTCGAGCAGTCCCGGATGTATACGCTGCTCCACAACCCGTTGGATAACTATGAGCGATATTCATTGCTGCCGCCGATCCGGATGCATGATTTCATGAATAACTACCAGAATCCCGGCAGCTTGGCGCTCATTCCGAGTCTCGATGTGACTGCTGACATTTGGAAGACCGACTCCGAAATGCACGAAATGCAGGAAATCGAAGGCGGCTTCGCTTTCCACGATCAGAAGTACTCTGGCTTCTATTCCGCCAAACAGCTGGAAGGTCTCCGCTGGACGAAGCCTCGCACTATAAGCGGTTCCTTGATAATCGGCGATGAAAAAGGCGCGGCGGACGCGGTGCTGACGATCAATCATGTGGATCGGGATGTGTCGGTGACGCTGAACGGCGAAGCTCCCGTGAAATTCAAGCTGGACGTCAAGCTGATCGCTACGTTGAAGGAGTTCCACCGGCCGTTCAAAGAGGACGAATTGACTTCCTTGGCGGAGAAGGTGGCGGAGGAGCAGATTCGCGCTACTTATTCGGCAGGCGTCAAGGGCGATGCGGACTTGCTGGAGCTTAGTCCTTACGTCTATCGAAGAGACCCGAAGCTGTACATGAAGCTGACCGCGAACGGTGAAAAAACGTTGTTGAAGCCCGATTCGTTGGAGGATATTCAAGTGCACGTGAGGCTCGAATATTTAGGCAAGTATAAATACGTGGAATAGTTGGAAAGCCGGACTCTAGGGTTGGACGAGCCCGGCTTTTGTCCTGCTTGGGTCGCTGCCCGCTTCCGATCGAACCGCTATGGCATATGGTAGAACAACACATCCAAGCAGGTGATGACGGTCATGGCGACTTCTTGCATGTTGGGACTGATGACGCACTATGTCGGCTCTCCCTCCCGCTTCTCCAGACAGACTCGCGCGGCGCTGTCGGAAGGTTTCGCCGAGGTGGCGGTGTTCACGCCGGGTGACGTAAGCTTGTCGCTGCGCCGCATTAGCGCGTACGTCTCCCGCGGAAGGGGCTGGGTACGCCGGATGATCGGCTTTCCGCGGATCAGCATCGATCTCGGCTTCTATGACGGCGGACGATGGGCGGCCGCTTCGATGCGGGTGAAAAACTGCCGCAGCCTCCCCTTCATCGGGTACGGTCTCGGCAACAAATGGAAAATCCAATCGCATCTGCTGCAATCGTCGGAGCTCAAGGAGCATTTGCTTCCTACGTTAGTGGCGGAGCGGGCAACAGCCGTGATGCAATTCGTTGACGAGCATCGGCATGTAATGCTGAAGCCGATCAACGGTAAATGCGGCCGCGGCATCATCCGGCTGTCGTCGCACGGAGGCGGCCGGTTCGCGGCCAAGGACAACCGGGCCAGCCGCCGCTTCGGATCGGCGGCCGGCGCCGGCTTGTACGTGCGGCATGTGCTTGGCCGCGGCCGGCATCTGATGCAACGCTGGATTGACATCCGCAGCAACTCCGGGCTCGTGTACGACATTCGCGCGCTCGTGCAGAAGAACGGCCGCGGCGAATGGCAGCTGTCCGGTACCGCGGTGCGGGAAGGACGACCCAATCGGATCACGTCGAACTTGAAGACCGGAGGCCGTGCTTGCGAGCTGGCCGGCTATTTGCGGGGCCAGTTCGGCTCCGAACGGGGCGCCGCGCTCGTCGAGCGGGTGCATGCGCTGGCCGCGCATATCCCCGCCTTCCTCGAAGAGTCCTACGGAATCCGTCTGTGCGAGCTCGGCATCGATCTCGCGGTGGACCGGGACGGCCGCCTCTGGCTGCTCGAGGTCAACATCAAGCCGGGGCGCAGCGTCATTCGGCGCATCTATGGGCAGGGCGCGTTCGAGCAATGCTTCCGCATGCCGTTCCGGTATGCGCTGCACTTGGCTCGGCTGCCTCACATCCCGGAAGTACCTGCCGCGCCTATGGTGGAGGCTAGCGCCATCAGGTCGCGCACGGCATGGTCCGGCAAGACGGCGTCCCGCGGGATGGCCGGGGCCGCGGTTGGGGCAGACGGGATGCCGGTTGCGGCAGACACGGAGGCAGTTGATGCGGTAGTGGCAGGTATCGCGGCGGCTGGGGCGGCGATTAGGGCGGTGGATGCAGGAGCTGATGCAGGTGACGCGGCTGGATCGGCGGCGGCGGGCAACCCGGATGACGACGCCAAGCTCGGGCCGTAGAGCCAGAATGTCCGCATCCCCGCCGCCCGGCCTCCTGCTACGTCGGTGTACAGGTTGTCGCCGACCATAACGCAAAGGTCGGGCCGGGCGATGCCGCATTGCTCCATCGTGAGCCGAAACATATGCGGCGCCGGTTTGCCGAACGCCTCAAGCTTGCGGCCGAGGATCAGCTCGACCGGAGCGTATAGCGCGCCGGTTTCAGGCACGCGCCCTTTCACCCCAGGATGGTGCAGGTCGAGGTTCGTGCCCAGCACCGGCGTGCCGCGCTCGGCCTCTTCGAGCACTGCGGCCAGCTTGGCGTAGCTGAAAGTCGTGTCGCGGCCGAACACAACCATGTCGACGCGCTGTTTGCTGTCCAGCGGCAACACCCGGTGGCCGGCTCGTTCGAGCGCGGCGTGAAGCGACTGGCTGCCCACCGCCTTCAGCTTCAGCGGCCCCGCCTGCCGGAACAGATGGACGCCGACGAGCTCGGTCGCCGTCATAATATGCTCGGGCTGCGCCTCGAGCCCCATGCGCGCCAGCCGCGCAGCCACCTGCTCGCCGGAATCCGTCGAGTTGTTGGTGACGAAGCGGACACGCTTACCTTGGCCGCGCAGCGCCTGGAGCAGCTCGCCCGCCCCCTCGGCGATGCGCTCGCCAAAGTAGACGCAGCCGTCCAGGTCGAAGAAAACTCCTTCCGCCTGCTCCAGCGTCGTCCATGCCTGCTCCGCCTCTTGTGTTGCGGTTAAGTTCTTATAATGTGATTGCACGATAATGTCCCCTTTGCATGTCTGGCCTGGCTATATCGTTCTACTATAGCACATTGCCACTTTCAAAGGGAGGACAAGCCAGAGGGACTATTCCTATATTGTCGGCGATTCCACAATGCTCAAACCACTATCCCCTCGGCTCAGATGGGCGAAGCAGGAGGTGCTGCTCCAAACTAAGACCGCACTATCGGGGCTCCTAGCGCCTAGTAATCTCCACGCCCTAGTCCGAATTTTCCCACTTACAGCGGAGGTGCGGCAGGAAAGTTGGCTGTAGTCCGATTTGCCGAACTAGAGCGCGCTTTTTCGGCGGTGGTGCACCAATCCGGCCTTCCAATTGGTTAAAATCGGACTGCAGCGTATTTTGCCCGACCGCACCCAGCTGCAGTCAGGAAATTTCAGACTACGTCGCCCACCCGCTCCCAGAAGCCCAAGGTTGCTGACTGGCAACGGGAGTGTAGTGCTCCAAAAGCAGGATTCGAGTCGGACGCAACAGTAAAACAAACTAACTGGACTCCATCCACCAAGTAACCTTCAAGCTGTAACCTCTTTTTCTGCACTTGGCTCCCCTCCCCCGCTATAATCCACCTATACTGAACCATTTTGTACGATATTTCATACAAATCTCGCCCCAAACCAGCCGTCTCGACCCCTTTTGTTCGATTATTCATACAAATCTCGTCTCAACCCAGCTGCCGCTGTGCCGCTGCCCATTTTGTTCGATTTTTCTTCCAAATCCGTCCAAATCCGCCCTCACCTCGCTGTACAAACCAGTTTTTTTCTCAGGACACTTTCAGCGTATCGGGCGAAACACGGCTGGAAAAGGTTAATTTCTTGCGAAAAGATGGACATTAATTGGTTCGCAATCTTTTTGTCACGATATATGTTACAAAGATTCATATTGTGTTATTATTTATGTATATATGAGATGTCATCTCGATAAGGAGATTTGCCATGACCCACTCCATCGATCTTCTGGACGAAAATGAAAACGAAAAAGAAAGCCCTTACTACAAAATTCAATCCGTTGATCGTACACTGCAAATTCTCAAATGCTTCATCCAGGAAAAACGAGCGCTCGGCGTCAGCGAGATCGCCCGCATGCTCGGCTTGAACCGCAGCGCCGTCCACCGCTTCCTGCTGACGCTGAAGGATCACGGCTTCGTCGAGCAGCTCAAGGACTCGGATCGTTATCTCATCGGGCCCACCGCATTCGAGCTCGGCTCCGTCTATACGAACTCGACCGATCTGAGCGTCGAAGGCCGCAAGGTGCTCGCCGACCTCGTGCAGCAGACAGGGTATTTGGCCCATCTCGCGATTTTGGACCGGGACAGCGTGCTCTACTTGATCAACGTGGAGCCTGACCACCGACAATATCTATTCGGCGCCGTCGGCCAGCGAAGGGTGATTTACAATACGGGACTCGGCAAATGCCTCACTGCCTGGCTGCCCGAAGCGCAAATTCGCAGCATTATGAAGGAATGCCGCTTCGAGAAAGTAACGCCGCATACGATCGGCTCGCTGGATGAATTCCTGCAGGAGCTGGAGCGGGTACGGCAACAAGGCTTCGCCGTAGACAACCAGGAAGCGCAGATCGGATCGCAGTGCGTCGCAGCGCCCATACTCGGCCATCGCGGCGATGTCGTTGCGGCGATCAGTGTAAGCGGATTCGGCATTTCCGATGCGAAGCTGCAGGAGCTAAGCCTGTCCATCCGCATCAGCGCCGCCCAATTAAGCCGCCGCATGGGCTATTCCGGCCACTAAGGCCTCTACACGAACGACCTGGAAACGGCGATGGACGCTTCGAGGAAGCTGCATGTCGGCGGGGTCACGATCAACGACATTCCTACCTTCCGCGTCGACCAGATGCCTTACGGCGGCGTGAAGGAAAGCGGCATGGGCCGCGAAGGCGTCAAATATACGATGCAAGACATGCTGGAGCTGAAGCTGGTCGTGATCAACCGGCTGAGCTAAGGAGACGATGCGATGAAACCGCTTGTGAAATCCTTCGGGAGCTCCCCGATCCGCCTGGCTATGCTGGGCATGGTCGACGGCAACGGACATCCCTACTCATGGAGCGCGATGTTCAACGGCTATAACCCGGCGGAGATGGCGAAATGCCCCTTCCCCGCCATTCCGGCTTATTTGGACAAAGAGCCGAAGAAAACGCTGCAAATTCAAGGCGCCCTTGTGACGCATGTATGGACGGACGATCCGCGTGATGCCGAGCTGGTCGCTCAAGCGGCGCTTATCCCACATATCGCCAGCCGCCCCGAGGACGTGATCGGCCAAGTGGATGCCGTCATCATCGCCACGGACAAAGGCCATGAGCATGTCGAGCGTTGCCGTCCGTTCATCGAAGCCGGATTGCCGGTATTCGTCGACAAGCCGCTAGTGGACAACGAAGAGGATCTTCGCACGTTCGTGCGCTGGGTCTCTGAGGGCAAAACGATCCTGTCTTCCAGCTCGATGCGCTATTCCAAGGAGTACGCTCCTTATCGGCTCTCGACCCACAATCTGGGCGCGATCCGCTTCGCAACGATTACGACGCCGAAGAGCTGGGAGCGCTACGGGATTCACGCTATGGAAGGCCTGTATCCGATTCTCGGTCCCGGCTTCCTCTCCGCCCAGAACTTGGTCTCGGAGAAAGAACGCAATGTCGTTCATTTCAGACACGAGAGCGGCGTCGAGGTCATCGTGACGGCCATCGACGACATGTATGGCTCCTTCGGCATCCTGCAGCTTTGCGGAACGAGCGACTACGCGGTCGCCGCTTCGAAGGACTCGTTTTATCAGTTCAAAGCTCAGCTCCAGGCCTTCATCGATTACTTGCATACCGGCGTGCGTCCATTCCCGTTCGAGGAGACGGTCGAGCTGATGAAAATGGTGATCGCCGGCATTCGAAGCCGCGAGGAAGGCGGCCGCGTCGTCGGGCTGGATGAAATTTTGGAGCGCTAGCCCGTTACATCCAAGGAAAACTGGGGGAGGAAATCCGACATGCAACCGCAAACATTCGCCATGAAGCCTAGCCGTGTCCTTGCCAAGCTGCGCAGCGGCGGCATCGCGCTGTGCACGAAATTGAACTTGTACGATTCCCGAGTCACCGAAATCGCCGCCATGTCCGGCTTCGACTGCGTCTGGACCGACATGGAGCATGTGCCGAACGATTGGTCGGCGGTCGAGAAACAAATTCTCGCGAGCAAAGCCTACAACATCGACATTATCGTACGGGTCGCTCGCGGCAGCTACAGCGACCTGGTGAAGCCGCTCGAGATGGATGCGACCGGCATCATGGTGCCGCATATTATGAGCTTGGCCGACGCGAAAACGGTGGTGAAGCAGACGAAATTTCATCCGCTGGGCCGCCGTCCCGTGGACGGAGGCAATGCCGACGGGGCTTTTTGCAATATCGACTTTCATGACTATTTATCGCAGGCTAACGACCAGCGCTTCAATATTCTCCAGATTGAAGATCCCGAGCCGCTAGATGAGCTGGAGGAGATTGCCGCTTTGCCCGGCCTCGATATGATTTTCTTCGGTCCAGGCGATTTCAGCCAAGGCATCGGGGCGCCCGGCCAATTCAACCACCCTCGTCTCGTGGAAGCTCGCCGGCGCGTCGCCGAAGCGGCGCGCGCGAACGGGAAGTTCGCCGGCACGGTCGGCGGTACGGGCAATTGGGAAGAGCTCGTCTCGCTCGGCTATTCGTTCATCAGCGTAGGCGCCGACGTGGTCGGCTTGAGCGGTTACTATCACCGGTTGGTCGACGACATCTCGAAGCTGCAGCCGCAGCCGAAGATGACGAGCAGCCTGTATGGAGGAAATTGACCGATGGCTATTCTGGACAGCTTCTCCCTTCAAGGCAAGGTCGCTGTCGTAACCGGCGGCTCCGGCAAATACGGACGGCAAATTACGCTTGCGCTGCACGAAGCGGGCGCCCGGACGTATGTAACGAGCCGCCAGCGCGATCGGCTGACGGAAATTGAAGACGAGTTCCGCGCAGAAGGAGCGGAAGTCAAGGCGCTCTATATGGACCAGGAGGATGAACCCTCCATCCTCTCGATGCGCGATGAGCTTAAGGCGGCCGAAGGCCGGGTCGATGTGCTGATCAACAACGCGGTCGCCCGGACGATGTCCGGCTGGAACGACACGGCCGAATCGTTCGCGAAGAGCATGACCGCCAATGCGACCGGCATTTTTCTAGTGACCCGCGCGCTTGGCGACCTCATGGCCGAGCAAGGTAGCGGCTCGATCGTCAACATCGGCTCCATCCAAGGGATGATCGGTCCGGACGGCACTTTGTACGAAGGTCTCAGCTTCAACGGCTTCGTGCCCGATTACTTTTTTCACAAGGGCGGCATGATCAATTTCACCCGCTTCGCAGCGAGCTATTACGGTCCGCGCGGGGTTCGCTGCAATTGCCTCAGCCCGGGCGGGTTCTGGACGGAGAAGACGCCGGAGGAGTTCACGAAGCGCTACAGCTCCCGCACGTTCCTGAACCGCATGGCCAATCAGTCCGACCTGATGGGCGCGATCGTATTCCTCGCCTCCGACGCCTCGCTCTATGTGACGGGGACGAACATTCCGGTAGACGGCGGCTATACGGCCAAGTAGGAAAGCGGCAAGCATCCAACCGATAAAGGGGTTCTTGATCATGACCATCGATGCCCAATCACTTTTCTCGCTGGAAGGGCAGGTTGTAGTTGTAACTGGGGGAAGCGGCTACTTAGGCACGGCCGTGACCGAGGCGCTGGTCGATCACGGCGCCATGGTCGTCGTGGCGGATCCGATGCCGTTCCGCGGCCGACCCTCCGCTCCCGAGCGAGTGCACTACATGCCTTGCGATGTGTCCCAGACGGAGTCGATCCGGGAACGTTCCGCTTGGCGTTCGAGCGATTCGGCCGGATCGACGTGCTCATCAACGGCGCTACATACGGGGCCGGCTACGGTAAGCTGGGCACTGTAGCGGCGATGTCCGACGAGGACTGGTTCAAGGGCGTGGACGGCGCCGCCGGCACGGCGTTCCGCTGCATTCGCGAAGTGCTCCCTTACTTCGAGCAAGGAGGCGGCGGCAGCATCGTCAACTTCGCCTCGATGTACGGCAGCGTGTCCCCGGACCCGCGCATCTACGGCGACAGCGGCGCCAACAATCCGGTCAACTACGGTGCCGGCAAGGCGGCGGTCATCCAACTGACCAAATATTGCGCCGGCCATCTGAGCGACAAGAACATTCGAGTCAACTGCGTAAGCCCGGGACCGTTCCCGAATCCGGCCGTACAGACGGACGGCGCGTTCCTGGGCGAGCTGAGCCGCAAGACGATGCTCGGGCGTCCCGGCCGAGCCGAGGAGCTGGTCGGTCCGGTGTTGCTGCTCGCCTCTCCGGCCTCGAGCTACATGACTGGCGCGAACATCGTCGTGGACGGCGGCTGGACAGCCTGGTAACCGATACTTCAACATGTATGGAGGATTGCGATGATGCAAGTGACTAAACGCGGATTAACCTTCTCGAGACTGACGTTAGGCACGGTCCAGCTTGGCCTTCCGTACGGCATCGCCAACAAAAGCGGCAAACCGGACGAAGCGGCGGCAGCCTCGATTCTGGACGCTGCGCTGGCGGGCGGCATCAGCTGCTTCGACACCGCTAATGCCTATGGCAATTCGGAGGAGGTGCTCCACGGCTATTTCGATCGTCATCCGGACGTTAACTCTCTCATCGTGACGAAGATGACGATCCGTGCTGAAGCCGAGTCGGCGCCGGCGGAAGTGGAGCGCCTGATCTATGACGCTGTCGCATCGTCGCAATCCAATCTGGGACTGGCCAAGCTGCCGGTCCTGATGCTTCACAACCCGGAGATCATGGAAGCGCATGCGGCTACGGTAACTCGGGTCGCCAAGCAGCTCGTGAAGGAAGGTTTGGTGGAGCGGATGGGTGTCTCGCTGAGGGTGGTAGCGAAGCGCGAGTTCGACGCGCTGTGGGAAACGCTGCAGGATGACGTCTACGAGGCTCTGCAAGTGCCGATTAACCTGCTGGATTCCCGCCCGCTTACGTTCGGCGGCTTGCAGAAGATGGAGCAGACCGGCAAGCTCGTGTTTGCACGCAGCATTTTCCTGCAAGGCCTGCTATTCATGGAAGAGGCGGATTTGCCCGCCCATCTACGCGAAGCGGCCGGCCCTCTGTCCATGCTGCGCACGATTGCGGCACGTGAAGGCATGACGATGGCGCAGCTCGCCTTCTCCTTCGTCCGGGACTTGCCTGCCGTGCACAGCATTGTGTTCGGGGCGGAGACGGCGAAGCAGGTGCAGGATAATCTGGATTGGTTCCACGGCCCCGCCATCGGCGAATCGGCGCGTGCCGACATTATACGGCTGCTGGACCATTTGCCGGAGCATATCGTGAATCCGGCTTATTGGACGGCGGCTGCCAAGTAGAAGAGGATAGAAAGAAGAAAAACCTAACCGAACACCGGTTAGGTTTTTCTTCTTTCCCCATAGAACCAGCCGGCATCGATCACGGCTACCCGAAGATCGATGACATCCTGCATCAACCCACCCTCTTTATACTCGCAAGTCCAATAATTGACGATCGCGGTGCCTGCCGATGTGAATCGGCATCCCGGATTGGAATACGCACGCGCCGGATCGTCCTCGATCAATCGCGCCGCCTTCCACGTTCGTCCCTCATCGTCGGAAACGGCGGCGGCGAGCGGGCTTCGTTTGCCATAATGCGAGCCGAAAAACGGGTTATAAGCGCTGTTGTTCCAGATCATCAGCAGATCGCCCGTTCCGGGAATGCGCGTCAGCTCCGGACACGACTCCGGCGTACTCAGTCCGGTAGTCTGGGGCAAGGACCACGACGTCCCGCCTGTGGCCGATTCCGACAGGAAGAGCGAGCCGAGCTGGTTGCGCATGACCATAAGCACCCGGCCGTCGCGCGTCTCTTCCACATGCGGCTCCATCGCCCCGCGCATAGGGAGATAGACGCGTTCGTCCGCTTCTCTCCACGAGCGACCGTCATCATCGCTGTAGAGCACGGCGATAGCGAAAGCTTGCCCCGGGGCGTCCTGCCGTTCGTCCGGAACGGCGGTCGGCAGCAGCAGCCGACCGGAGCTCAGCCGCTTCACGACCCCGTTGCACAGGCTGTAGAAGCCCCGTTCCACGAAAGAAGCGAATGGACGGAACGTCTCTCCCTCATCCTCGGATTTCCAGACAAAAAACGTATTGTCGAACGCCCCTACAACATGTCTGCGCATAAAGATAAGGAGAATTCCCCCGTCCTGAGCTCGGATCAGATTGGGCGAATAGACGTTTACATCGCCGCTTGAAGTTTCCGCCAATGTCCGATGTTTCTCCCAAGTCAAGCCGCCGTCCCGAGATTCCCGTACCGCCAATCGCGTATACGCGAAATCGTGGCCGTCTCCTCCGAATTCCATATAGATGACCAGCAAACGTCCATCCTTCAGCTCGATTACGTCGCCCTCGCTCTTGCGAGGATACTCGGCCGTGCTCTCGGCCACAGTTACAAGCTTCAACACGAATCACCCTTTCAGCGAACCCAGCATGATGCCCTTAATGAAATATTTTTGCAGCCAAGGATAGATCAGCACGATCGGCCCGATCGACAGCAAGGTGATGCCGGAACGGACATTGCTCAGCGACAGCTCCGCCATCTGGTTATGGTCGCTCAGCACCAAATCGTTGTATTGCTGGCTGACCGAGGTGAGCATCTCCCGCATGATGACCTGAATGACGGTGAGATCGCGATCTCGGATATAGATCATGGCGTCGAACCAGGCGTTCCAATGGCTCACTGCGCCCCACAGAGCAACCGTCGCCAGCACCGGCTTGGATACCGGCAGAATGACCTTGAACAGAATGGTCCAATACCCGGCGCCGTCTATGAGCGCGGACTCCTCCAGCGCCACGTCAAGCGACATCAAATAATTGCGCATGATGATGATGCTGAAGATCGCAACCGCTCCGGGCAGGATCAGCACGAGGAAATTGTCCAGCAACCCCAAGCTTTTCATGAGCAGGTAAGAAGGAATGAGGCCGCCCGAGAAAAACATCGGCACGAGAAAATAAAAGGTCAGCGACGACCGGAACGGAAGCTCCTTCTTAGCCAGCGGATAGGCGGCCAGCACCGTGAACAGCAGCTCCAACACGGTCCCCGATACCGTCCTCGCGATCGAATTCAGATAGGGTCTCATGATCTCATCATAAGAAAACAAAAATTTGTAAGCTTCCAGCGACCACGTCTTCGGCCAGAAATGAAAGCCCAATGTAGTCGCTTCTAGCGAGTTAGAGAACGACAGGATGATGACTTGCCAGAACGGATACAGAATAAGCAGCGTGAAGACGCTCATGAATCCGATGTTCAGGCCGTCGAACCACCATCCGGGTCGCAGTCGCATCCGCTTACGAACGGATAGGGCCATAGTTACCACACTCCATAATCGCTGTGCTTGCGTACGATCTGATTGACGACAACGAGCAGGATGACGCCTACCACATTTTTGAACAGCCCGACCGCGGCTGAATAGTCGAAGCGCACCTCAAGCAGACCGACCCGGTATACGTACGTATCGATAATATCGGCTACTTCGTACACAAGCGGATTGTACAAATTAAGAATTTGATCGAAGCCGCCCGATAAAATATGCCCAAGCCGCAATAGAAACAAAATCGTTATGACGGGAACGAGCGACGGCAAGGTGATGTAGATCATCTTATGGTAGCGATTCGCTCCATCCGACTCGGCCGCCTCGTACAGCTCAGGCGAGATGGAGGCGATCGAAGCCAAATAAATAATGGACGCCCAGCCTATCTCCTTCCAAACGTCCGTAATCAGGAGCAGCGGGATGAAGAACAGCTTGCTCGACAAGAAATTGATCGGATCGCCGCCGAACAGCGTGATGACATGGTTGACAACGCCCCGTTGAGGAGAGACTATCTCCACCACCATGCTGGCCACAATGACCCAGGACAGGAAATGCGGCAAATACGAAATGCTCTGAATCGTTCTCTTGAAATAATGGACCCGCAGCTCGTTCAAGAAAAGCGCAAACAAAATCGGCATCGTGAATCCGAAGACCAGGCGAAGCACGCTGATCAAGAACGTATTGCGCAGCGCCCGCAAGAACACGAAATCGTGCAGCATCGTCCGAAAATGCTCGAAGTTGTTCCAAGGGCTGGCCCAAATACCGAGGCCCGGCCGATACTCCTTGAACGCGATCAGCACCCCGTACATCGGAGCGTAGTGAAACACCGCCAAGTGAATGACCGGAAGCAGCAGCATCAAGTACAGCGCCCTCATCCGCACCAGCTTCCGCCGCAGCGCGCCTCTGGCCTCGGCTTTCTGTATCGCCCGGTTCGTCTTGATGTATGGTTCCATCACCGGCTCCTTTCCCGAGGAGCGGGCGATCGGTCTCCGACCCATCGCCCGCCGCGGCAGATTGGCTTATTTTTTGCGAAGATCGGCTACTCTTGGCGCTTTCTCCAGCTCCGAGGTCAGCTCTCTCCCCCCATTGTCGAGATAATTCTTCACATAATTATCCCAGGTCGCGTCGATATTGATCTCGCCGGTAATCGCTTTGAACAAATATTCGTCGGTAATCGTCTTCAGCTTGGCCGTATACTTGGATCGCAGCTCGTTGTACTTCGTTTCGTTGAAATAATCGTGTCTTGCATTCGCGTAGATGAGCTTGCGGCCCGCTTCTACGCCCCAGAACGCGTCGAAGAGCTTCACCGTCGTGCTGTCGTTCCACAGCGGAGTCACCGCAGCAGGGCGCATCACGTGATTGTAATAGCCGATCCCCAGCGCATCCCGTTCAGGATCGGTCCTATTGTTGAGTACGGCCGATTTCTTCGGCGTGCCTTCCCATTTGAAATCGATTCCCTCTTCGCCGAACTGAGTGAACAGATTGCCTTCCGGGTCCAGGTTGATGTAGTCGAACATCTGCAGAATGCGGATCAGTTTCTCATCGCTGACATCCTTCCGAATGACCGCCGTGTAGGAAAATCCGTCCACGCCGTTCCCATTGGTAGGCGCTCCTTGCTTGCCTTGAGGCCCGATTGGCGGAGGCGCGAATAAAATTTTCGCATTCGGCTCCTTCAGCACCAGATTGCCCGGCGGGCGGGTGTGCGTGTAAGAAACCAATGCCGCCGATTGATGAAGCGCTTGCACGCCGCCGTATTTGCCGGTCGCGTACTTTTCCCAGCTCTTCGTCAGGTTAAGGGTCGTAAATTCGGGATCGATGATTCCCTTCTTGTACCAGTCCGCCATATTTTTCAGGAAGCTCTTGTACCCGGCGCTGACCGCATAGTTGACCAGCTTGCCGCTTTCCTCGATGAATTGTCCCCAGCCAAAGCCGAACGCGCCGGCCAGATTAGCCATCGTGTTCGACGGCGCTTCATAATCGAACATCGGACCGTACGTATCCTTTTTCCCGTTGCCGTCGGGGTCCTGGTTGACGAAGGCCTCGTACATTTTCGTCTCCTCTTCTATCGTGAAGGCCTCGGTGGTGTAATAGATTCTTTCCAACCCGCCGGATGTGCCGAGCTGCTGCACCTTCCCCTTCGGCTTGAAGCCCAGCTTCTCCATCCAGTCCAACCGGTACGCCTGGCCCCAGAACAAGTTCTCCACCGTATCGACATACCCGGTGAGCGCGTAGTATTCTCCGGGCTTGCCGGGCACCTCGTTCACTTTCCAGCCCGTCCCCACCGAGTCCAGCAGAGCGGCGTATTTCGGGGCATACTTGACGATCAGCTCTTTCGGAATGCTGCGGGTTACGCCGTCCCGGTACAGCTTGCCGACATCGTCCAGCATGTACGAGTAGTCCGGCAGCTCCCCGGAGGCGACCATCAGGTTGCGCTGCTCCGTGTTGTTGATGTCGATCTTCTTGTTAATCAGCTTGACATTGAACTTCTTCTCGAGCATCTGCTGAACCTTGTTGTTGTCCTCGACCTTGCCTCGGGCCAGCTGCCCGACCCAACTGATTTCCAGCTTCTTGCTCATGTCGCCCACCGTAGCCGACGGAGCGCCGGACGCTTCCGGGCCCGTGGAGCTCGGACTTCCGGAGCAGGCGGTCGTGAATGCCAGCAAAATGCCGAGCGACACCAGTATCGATTTCTTACCTGCCATTAAACAATCCCCCTTGCGCAATTTAGATACAGGTTAAGTATAGATGAATTCGCAAAGCGGCCATGACAGGATCATTCGATCTTCGTATCACTATTATCACATCTTTGTATCCGTTTCCATCGGCGTCATGCAGTTGACGGGGATGGTCAAAACGACGGTCACGCCGCCCGCTTCCCCGTTGGTCAGCGCAAGTCCGTACTCCTCGCCGAAGTGAAGCTTAATGCGGCTGTTGACATTATAGAGCCCCACCTTGCCGCGATCCCTGCGCTCCAGATTGGCCCGGATCTCGGCCAGCTTCTCTTCAGAGAGCGAAGGACCGTTGTCGGCTACGGCAATCTTCAAGGTTTCCCCTTCGCGTGCGATATCGATGGAGATGCGCACCTGAGGTACACCTGCTCGAAGAGCATGCCGGATTGCATTTTCCTGAATCGGCTGCAGGATCATCTTCACGACGGCGGCGTCCGACAGCTCTTCGTCGATCCGCCACTCGCAGTGGATTCGGTCCTTGTATCGGAAGCTCATGATTCGGATGTATGTCTTCGCATAGGCCACTTCCTCCCGAAGCGACGTCATCTGGCTTTCCATCCCATGGCATACCGGAACAATCGGCTGAGCAGTCCGATCATATTGACGGCATTTTCCCGCTCGCCCTCCTCGATCATGTACATGACAATCTCCAGCGTATTGTGAAGGAAATGAGGGTTGATTTGGGCCTGCAGCGCCTCCAGCTGCGTCTCTTTCTTCTCGAATTCCAGCAGGAGCCGTTCATTTTGATCCATCAGCTTCTCCTCTACCAATTGCTCGATCCGTTCTATCAGCCTATTGAAGGAGCCTCTCAGCTGCTCGACCTCGTCGATCACGTAACGGTCGTTCGGCGTGACCCACCCAACCTGCTCTTGGGCCATACCGGCCACCTTCAGCTGCAGCGATGAGAGCGGCCGGATCATATATTGGGACATGAGGTAAGAGAACAGGAGGATGAGCAGGAAAATGATGATAAAGAGGTAGATGTCGTCGTAAATCAAGCCCATCGCCTGATCCCGTACATTCGAGGCGTCGAATAAAGCGACTAGGTACCAGGGGACGCTGCCCACCTTGATTGCGAAATAGGAAGTCGAAAGATCGCTCAGCTTGAGTCTGTTCAACTCACCGGGAGCTGCGGGCAGGCTGGACATTTGTC
This sequence comes from Paenibacillus koleovorans NBRC 103111, assembly GCF_004000845.1. GTDB lineage: Bacteria > Bacillota > Bacilli > Paenibacillales > NBRC-103111 > Paenibacillus_AA > Paenibacillus_AA koleovorans. Next base: position 8,513 of record NZ_BIMA01000029.1, on the reverse strand, counting down.
CTACCTTCTCCACCTCCGGATGCGAGAGAATTCTGCCTTCCTGATCGACGACGAACGCCTCGCTGCCTGTGCCGTTCAGCTCCGCATACAAATTGGAGAAGAATACGCCGCTCACATCGGTCTTCAGAAAACCGAGCGGTTGGGACGAAAGCTGGATACTCACAACAGGCATGCCCAGGCTGAGCGTAGACGAACCGGTCTCGACGGGCGGAAGCCAGTAGTGCAAGCTTTTGCGCGAAGTGGTCATGCTCTCGTAAAGGGCAGGAGCCATTCGCGGGGCCTGCTTATGCCTGTTCGTATAGATCAGTTGATTGTTCACGTCATACAAGCTCACAGCGTCCTCATGGAGCGAGGAGAAGGTGCCGGTGAACAGCAAATCGTCCATTTTCTCCCGATTGTTGGGCACCTCCGGTGTCTCCACGAACTCGGCTACCCAAGAATTGTACGCCAGCCAGGTGAGTGCCATCTCCTTCTGCTTCACAAACAGCTCAAGCCGATGGGCGGACTTCTCGAACAGCGCGTAATACGTCTGCTGCACTTCTCTGGACACGACTCTCGTGGACTGGACGTAGAACAGGGTGACGAACAGAACAATCGGGAGCAAGATCGTCAATAGAAAATAAACCAAAAATCGCTCCCTCATTGTGGTTATTCGTGTATTGACTTGCTGTCCGGTGCCGGCCTCCCAGCGGTCCTCCAGCTTCTCGAATCTGCGAATCCAGCGTATGAGCCCATGGACGGGGAGCAAAATGTTCGTGCCGATCCACCGGGAATAGATGAAGGACAGCAAGGCGCTCCCGAAGAGCGTAAGCACCGAATACCAGGCGATGATCCGAATTTGCTTGCTGTGAAAATCAAGCTCCGGCTCCACGAACAAGAGCTGGAAGCCGTTGAAGCCGATCGGCCTGAGCTCGTACCGATCTCCCTTCAGCGAGACGGACTCCGCACCGATCGCGCTCCCTTGCAGCTGATGCGGCAGTTCCTCGTCCACCTCGTCCCCACGGTAGAGCACGCTTCCGTCCCCCCCGATAATAGCGAGCGAGTTCGCATACGGGATTTGCTCTTTTAAGGCACTTGGACTGAGCTGCATGAACATCAAAGCGATTTGCTCGCCTGCCGCATCGTTCAACCGGCACAGAAAGTACATCGACTGATCCAGCGAGTCCATCAGCTCGATCAACAATCGATTGTTGATTGCGCTCCGCTCCATTTGAAACAACGAATAGGACCTGCCAGCCGGCACGAACACGATTTGATCCTGCTCCAGCTTCAGCGGTAACCGATTCCCATCCAGAAAATATTTCAGATACTTCAAATTGGAGCTGTATTGCTGCCGCTCCGTCATGACCATCACATGATCTATGAAAGCGTTTCCGATTTTGAAATTAGTAATCGACGTCTGCAGGCTTTTCGTCAATGTGTGGAGCTCGTAAGCTGAGGTTCCTTCCTCTGTCAGCCTGCGGACTGTGCCGATCAGCAGCTCATGGTTGCGAAAGCCGTCGAACGATCGGTAGAGATCCTCAAATTGCTTCCGCACATCCGCCGAAGCTTGGTTCAGCTTCATGGAATGGATCAGATCGATTTTTTCCAGCAAAATATGTTTGGTCTTGCTATAGAGCACCGTCCCGATCACCAGCAGCAAAATCATCGTTACGCTGAGGGAGAACAGCATCAAGAAATGCGTGAATTTGATCGCTCCGCGCTTCATCACGAAGAAGCACCCGGCCATTTGCCGCTCCGGCGGCCTTGCTCCCGATATGCTTGAGGAGTCACGCCGTTCATCCGTTTGAACAGCTTGTTGAAATAGGAGAAATTGTTGTACCCGACCTGGATGGACACCTCGAATACTTTCTCATCCGTGTCCAGCAGCAAGTGCATCGACTTGCGGATGCGGAGCTCATTCACATAATCGACGAAGCTTAGCCCCATCTCGCGTTTGAAGACCGAGCTGAAGTAATTGGGATTCATATAGAGGAACTGCGCTACATCTTCGAGCTTCAGCTTCTCTTCATAATGCTCTTCGATATAGCGTTTAGCTGCGAGGATGTATGCATTGCCCGGTTTCTTCGGGGGCTCCTGCCCATCGCCATCGGTGGACGACGACAATCGGCCAAGGCTCGGCAATTCCCGCTGGAGCTCCTCCGCTACCGATCGCACCAGCTCGACGAATTCGTCGCGAATGATCGGCTTGAGCAAATATCCCTTCACACCGAGGCGGATCGCTTGCTGCGCATATTTGAAATCATCATATGCGCTCATGACCAGCAGCTTGGTTGCCGGCTCATGCTCCTTGATCGCTTGGATCAGCTGCAAGCCGTTCATACCGGGCATGAGGATATCGGTGAGCAGAGCATGAGGCTTTGCGGATAGAAACAGCTCGAGCGCCTGCTCGCCGCTCTCGGTGCTGCCTACAACCTCGAATCCGAATTCACTCCAAGGCATATGATTGGCTAGCCGATCTCGGATATACGGTTCGTCATCTGCTATAAGTACCCGATACATGATCCGATTCTCCCCTTTCGCTCATGAAAGCAAGTGCGATTGGATTTTAGCCCATTATAACAAGGAAAAGGACGGACCTGGAAGGCAGCTCTTTCATTCGGAGCGAGGAAAAGCCAAACTTCTGAAAATAATGTTAGGAAAACGATAAATTGTGTTAGCATGGGTCCCTTGAAAAAAGCCTTCCCGGAACATCTTCCGAGAAGGCTCGCATGCAGGGAAACGAATGCCCTGATTACTCTTACGCTAGTGAGGCCGCGTATTCACTTCGAATATCCAAATCATGCCGCTGCGGTCGATGCCATAGTCGAAGCCGAGCTGCCCGACATTCGGGAACGCCCGCTCCAGCGATGCTATGCAGAGCCGCGTCAGCTGGCGCATCTCTTGCTTCTTGGCCCGGACGGACGAGCTTGGCAGCGAGCGGCTGATGCCCACGGAAGAAGGCAGCAGCGTCCCCCCGCGGCACAGGTTGGTGACGAACAAGCCGGGCCTGGCCAAGCGACCGACCATGGCTGTCGTTTTCCAGCTCTTCCGCTGTTTCACCATCTTCACCCGGTAATCGATCGGGCGGCCGCCGATTGTCGCGAGCGAGATGCCTCGCTGGATCAAGTACCGGCGCCTGCGTTTGATTCGTTTGAGCGCGGCTACCAGCCCTTCGAATTTGGCGAAGCGGCGATGCCGGCTCTTGTGCCGCATGAGATAACCGTCGCCGGACTTATCGATCATGATCACGCCGACGCCTCCCGTCCCGACAACCGGCTTGACGACGACTTTGCCGTAAGCATTCAACATAGCGGACAGATCGCCCGCGGAGAAAATACGAGTGTCAGGAATATGCTTCGCAATGCGCGCGTCTTGGCGAAGGACGGATGTCTTCACCCACTTGCTCGCGACTTGACGGGAAATCGAACCTTTCCTGCTGCCGAGCAGCATGCTGTTCAGATGCAGCTCGGTCTGAACTCCCTCCGATCCCTCCCCGCCGGGTTGAACCGCCGTGAGATCGGCCGGCTGATCCTGCGCTGCGGGAGCTTCCCCCGCTTGATCTACCCGCGCTCCTTCCGTTGCGGCTGCAGCGGCCGATGCGCCGGCGTTTCCGGTCGAACCGGCTTGCGCTTCGCCGATCCCGTTCGTGGCTTCTTCCATGAGTTCCCCTCCTGTACAGCAAGATTAGGCGGAAAGCAGCGCTTCCGTTGCATAAGCCTTGCTATACGATATTCGGGAAACAGGCGCTTCTCTTGTTTGTTTGTCCCAAGACATCCGCTTATATATGGGATAAATGTCAGGGAGCCCGTCCTTTTATTTCGCCGCCGGAGGTGCGGAAGCTTGTTCGCGTTCCGCCAGCGCGTCCATGACGTCGCGGAAGGCGGCGATCGCGAGGCCGCCTTCGCGGTCGTTCGCATGCGGCACGACAACGGCGACCGCGTAGCGGGGTTTGTCGGCGGGGCCGTAGCCGATGAACCACTGGTTGACCGCCGGTTTGCCGCCCGCGGTCACCTCCGCCGTGCCCGATTTGCCGGCAAGCGGCCATTTCGCCTGCTGCAGCGCTTTGCCGGTGCCGTCGCGGACGACGTCCTGCATCCAGCCCGTCAGCTTCTTGGCGGTCGAGGCGGAGATGCCGTCCCCCCGCGGCAGGAGCACCCGCTCCGGGAACTCGGCCGCCGCCGATCCGCTGCGGAACTGGATGCTCGTCACGGCGCGCGGCTGATGCACCACTCCCCGGTTCAGCAGCGTCACGACGAGATTGGCCGCCTGGAGCGGCGAGACGAGCACGTCGCGTTGGCCTATCGCGGTTTGCACGCGAACGCCCTCGTCTTCGGACGGCTGGCGGCCGTCGAATATTTGCCCTTGCTCCTCGGCGTCGAACTGGCTCCAGGCTTGGCGCTCGCCGCTGCTGCTGCCCTTGCTGCCGCCCTTGCTGCCGCCGTCCGCTTTGGCGCCCGGTCCCTCGGACCAGCCGACCTTGCGGTCAAGCCCGAGCTTCTCGGCGTATTGCTGCAGCTGACTGCCCGTCAACCGCTGCGCCACCTTGGCGAACGTCACGTTGCAGCTGACCGCGAACGCTTCCTGCAGCGTTATATCGCCATGGCCTTGCTTCAGCCAGCAGGTGAAGCCGTATTTGCCCAACGAGCCGCTGCAATGAAACCGCTCGCCCGGCTTCAAGACGCCTTCCTCCAGCGCCGCAGCCGCGACGACGGTCTTGAAGATCGAGCCTGGCGCGAACGCCTTCAGCGCCCGGTTGCTCCACCCCGTGCCGGACGGGTCGACCCGGCCCGGGTCGTAATCGGGCCGGCTGGCCATCGCCAGCACGTCCGCATTGGAAGCGTCGAGCACGACGACCGCGCCCTCGCGAACCCGCAGCCGATCGAGGACGGCCTCGACTTGCCGCTGCAGCGGCAAGTCGAGCGTCGTCCTCGCCTGCAGCGGATAGTACGGATTGTCCGGCGTTACGAGCCGGGACTCCATGCCGGGCAGCGGTCTCGACTCGGCGTCGGTGAACTGGCTGATCGACGTATGGCCGATCCCCTGCAGGTACGACTCCAGCGTCTTCTCCAACCCGGCGACGCCGATCCGGCTCGTGATCGACAGTTGGCCGTTCTCCAGCTCCCGGGCGAACATCGTTGCGATGCGCTGCGGATTCTCGCCGACATAGCCGATGAGCTGCTTCGCCACGGCATCGGCCGGGTAGCGGCGCATGGTTTCGAACACCTTGACCCCGGGCAGCTGCAGCGCCGTAATTTGCTCCGCCTGCGCCTCGGTGAGCGGCTTCGGCTGACCGGACAACCCGTCGCCCCAGATGCGGGGCTGGCGCAATCCGTGGTAGAACGACTCCCACGTTTTCTGGTCCGTGCCGATCACCCGCAGCAGCTTGGCCACATCGCCCTCTCGACCGCTCAGCATCGGCTTCAGCGGGAATACGACGAGCGCCTTCACGATTTGGCCGGTGATCGGCATGCCGTTCCGGTCATAAAATTGGCCTCGTCCGCTGTCCAGCTCGATGCCCGTCTCTCGTTGCGCCACCGAGTCCCGCACAAGATCGACCTCGTGAGCAGTGTAGCTGCCCGTGTCGAGCACTTGAATGCGCATGAGCTTCCATAAGAGGAAAGCGAACATCACGGCAATGACGAGCAAGCCGAACAAGACGCGGCGGTGGAGCGACAAGACGTTGGGGTTCTCGGAATGGTTCACAGGCTGCACCCTCCAGTTGAGACCTAGATGCGGATCGTAAAGTTGCTTCTGGATCTAGTGTTGCCTTCCACCGGCGGGCGCAAACCATGGCTGTCATACGCTTGTTTTAAAATGTAATATTTTTGAAATGTTGTTTTCATCTTGCTTTAATGTTGATCGCCTATACTTATCCATGACCCCCTTTTTAATATAGCATCACCTTAAGACCTGCGGCCCGTTGCCGTGGGTCTCTTTTTGGGCTAGCCCTGCTCCCACTTCTACACCGCTTCATTTTCATATTGAACACCGGATATGACTTGTTATACTAAATAGGAAAGCAATGATACGAAGAATGGGAGGACTGCGATGATATCCTGGTTCGAGCCTATTCGCAGAACCGTATGGAGAAGACGGCCGTACACGCTGTTCGCCTGGTTCCTGAGCAGCTTCGCTGTCATTATCCTCTTGTTCTGCTCATTCACTTTATTCTCCGCCTTGTTCTTCAGCGATCGCGTGAAAGACGAAGTGATCCAGTACAACAATCTGATTCTCACCTCCGCCACCGACGACTATGAGAAGCAGTTTCAGCTCATTACCGACTCCGTGCTCACGTTCTCCATGGGCTTGGACATCCAGTCGCTGAACAGGGAGAACCTCTCCTACCCCGTGGCCATGGAAACGCGAATCGCCATCCAGCAGTTTCTGAACAATTCCTCCTTGCGCATCGAAAACCTCATTCTTCACTTCGGGAAGAGCGGCCTGACGCTCGACAAATCCAGAGGCACTTCTTACGGGAACTATTTCACCCGCTTCTTATACCATGCGGACAAACCAACCGTTTACTGGAACTCCCTGCTTGAGCAGAAAGAAACGACTAACTATCTCCAGACGGCGACCTACTCGGAGCACGACGGCAGCGGCGCCGAAATCTCCCGGTTTCGACAGATGCCCATCGTCATTCGGAATAAGCAGATCCCCGATTTCTTCATGGTTGCCCTTGTCGATGCGGATCAAATGTACAATTCGTTCTTCCAATCGATTAACGATAATTTCTATATCCGCGATTCTCGGGGCCTATTGATCTACAGTCCGGTAAACGCCAAGCTCAAGGAAGGGACGGGCGATTCAAGCGGCACAGCCGAGCCGGCCAAAGGCGAATATCTGTTCCAAAAGCAGGGCTCCTACACTGAATTCACCTACTCCACGACGATTACCGACGCCACCATCGCCGCCAAAACGCGGTGGATCAGTTCGTTCTTCGCAATCCTGGCGCTCATCGCGCTGATCAGCGTATTGATGTCGTTCGTCTTTGCGTTCCGCCTGCAATCGCCAGTGAAACGGATGATCGAGACGCTCAGGCAACAAGGCTCCTGCGAGAAGCCTTTGTCCCGAATCAAAGAATTTTCGGAAATTCAAGAGACCGTGAAACAAATAGTCCAGTTCAACCGGGATATCACCCATGATCTGAAGGCCAAAAACTCCATTTTGCAGCACTATGCGGTTATAGACGTGTTTAAAAGAACGAGCAACGGACTCAGCCGGTTCTGGGATATCCAGAAGGAGCGGAAGCCATTCCGGATATTGCTGTTCCAAGTCCACTACATGCCGGGCTTTCTAGCCGAGCTTGATTATGCCAAAGAACGCGCCACTCCTTACATCAAAGAGATCATCGATCAATTGCTGAAGGCGGATTTTCGTGAAATGCTGTCCTGTCAGATTGAGAGGCAGTTGATTATCACGGTGTTGTTCGGCGAGACGCAGGACGATCAAGTACGCGCCGCAATCGATCGGATCGAAGCCATGATGAGAAATGAACGGAAGTATTGCTTCCTGACGACCGGGATCGGCTCCGGGCGAGCGGAAACCGACGATTTGACCGAAGCGTATGAATCGGCCGTCGCTCTGCTCAAGCTGCGCACATTCGATCATCCCGGTCAAATTCTAGTCGAGCCGATGCCTGCGGCCGAGCCACAAATGATTTACATTCTGGATCATGAGGAGGCGTTCGAGCGAAACTTGGCGGATGGCCATATCGAAGCGGCTTTTGGCATAGTCGAGAAAACGATTCAGTCGATGAAAAGACGGCATGCCTCGCATGCGCAAATAGTCGCCTTAGCCGACAGCCTTGCCGCCAAAATCGACGCCGGCTGTTCGCGCCTCGGCTCTATCCCGAAGGAGCTGCGCGCCATTCGAGCCGCGCTCGACGAATGCCATACATACGAGCAGCTGCTGCAATGGTTCCATGACTTGCTGAGCGCCGCTGCCGCTTTGCACGACATGCATCGGATCAAACGGGATCCCGTCATCGCCTTCATCAGCGACTATATCGAGGCCCATTATGTGTCCGTCATCTCTCTCGAAATGCTCGCCGATAAGCTGAACTTGTCGCGGAGCTACTTGTCGACCTATTTCAAAGAGAAGATCGGGGTCTATTTCGTCGATTATGTCAATTCGGTCCGGATCCGCCATGTGCTGCCGCTGCTCGCGCAGCCCGGCGCCAAAATCCAGGAAGCGGCGACAAGCGTCGGGTATCAAAATATTAACTCGTTCAACCGCATTTTCAAAAAAATGACAGGTACGACGCCAAGCGAATATCGGCTTCGCGCAATTTCGATCACCTCACTTGACCCCGGCTGACGCCGGTTTTTTTAACAGATAAGAAAGTTGAAGTTCTTCACCGTATTGAAGCGTCAGGGGTTTCCTGACTTACTGGGGTATTTGGACTGCAGAGCAGCAGAACAAGGCTACTGGGCGATCGGCCGACTGGGGCTGCATCTACCGCTCCTTCATCGCTCGCTCCCTGCTTGTCCGCACGACACTCCCGCCCCGTAATCCGAAAAAGTCGGACT
>NZ_BIMA01000028.1 GCF_004000845.1 Paenibacillus koleovorans NBRC 103111 | reverse complement strand
TCGTTCTCGTCTTCGTACTCATCCTCTTCGACGCGCTGAATCGCCGCCGCCGCCGGCCCGGATGCCTCCTTCAACTGTAGCTCTTCGTTCTCCTCCTCATATTCATCCTCTTCCACACGCTGAATCGACTGCGCTTGCACGCCTTGATGAGCGCGAAGCATCTGCATCATCGCCTGGTTGCCATAAGCGCGCTGCAGCTGCATCACATGCGCCGCGGTCAGCCCAGCGCCGCGCTCCAACGGCTTGCGCTGCAACGAATGGGACTGCGGGCTTACCTGAGGTGCATTCGCTTTAGCAGCAGAGTTATCCACACTCCGGCTGACCTTAGACATTCTAGACCTAGCATTCATTCTCGGCACCTTCTTCCTTGCGAACTGGATAACCCGCTGAACCACCATGCCATGCACGGAACTCTTGAATCGTCATACCATAATGCAGCTCGTCGAAGTAGCGGCCGTTCGTGTAGATCATGTTGCGCAGCCTACCCTCAAGCGTAAAGCCGAGCCGCTCATGCAGTCGAATCGAAGCTTCGTTAAAGCTGTATACGTGAGGAGTCGCTTTCTGATAGCCGAGCTCCTGAAAATAATAAGTCAGAACAAGGATGATCATCTCGGCCGCATATCCATGGCCCCGGAACGGTCGAGCTACAGCCACGCCGTACTTGAACGTGCCGTGCCGCCGTTGGCAGGCAAACGTGTCGATCGTCCCTACCGCCGTGCCGTCCGCCAGCTCGGCGATGAAGCGATACGCATCGCCGAGCTTCGTCTTCTGCTGCGATTCCAGCCAAGACGCGGTCCGTTCCTTCGACTGCGGGAACTGGATCTGATCTACATGCAAATCCACCTCATCGTCGAATTGATCGAACAGCTCCGCATCTTTCGGCTGGATCGCCCGCAGCCTGATCGTCTTTCCGGTCCAATAGCGCATGCCGCATCCCCTCGCTCTACTCGCTCATTTTCGTCAAGACACCGACAAAGCCCCGTTCCAATCCGCCCCGGTTCCGTTCTGGAAGTACTCGTCGCATGCGTAGAAATACAGCTGCGCCGCCTTGTCCTGGCGATTTTGCTTAAGCACCATCAGGAACGCTTCTCGAGCATCATAGAATCGCCCGACTTGATAGTAAGTGACCCCTTGCTCGAACAACGCTTTCGTCCGATGCTTCAGCATCGCGATCATATCCGGGTCTCCCTCGTACACATCGTACAGCTGAAGCGGCTCCGCCGTGTTCTCCATACGGATTGCGCCGAGCTTGCGGGCAGCATAGGCTTCCTTCGACGCCAACGCCTTCATCACGTCTTCCGTTACCAGGATGCAAGCACCAAGCAAATTCGTCATTTTCTCCAGCTCGATCGCCAAGTTGACGCCTTCGGAGATGACATTGCCTTCCAGACGTTTCTCCTCGCCGATAATCCCCAGACGCAAAGGCCCCTTATGCAAGCCGAAGCCGATATCGATCGCCGGATATTTGGAATTCGCACGATGCGCGTTGTATACCTCCAGCTCGATCCGCATCCGCAGGCTGGCTACCAGAGCATCATCCGCCGAGGTCGGGAACAGCGCCATAAAGCCGGCCCCCAAATATTTGTTGATCATCCCGCCGTTATCGCGCACCGAAGGGCCGAAGCGCTTCAGGAACGAGTTGACGAAATTGAAGTTTTCCTCCGGTGTCAGCCCGTTCGACAAGCGGTAGAACCCGCGGATATTACAGATCACGACGGTCATATCCTGCTCCACCTGGTCGCCAAGCTGTACATCGAGCATATTCTCCCGTTTCAGGAATCGCATGAACTGCTGAGGAACGAACCGGTAGTAAGCTTCATTGGAATCCGTGATGTTCTTGATGTAGGCGCGAATATGCGCGGCCATGCGGTTAACGCTGTCGCCCAAATCGGAGACCTCGTCGCGCGAGCGGATGTTCACCTCGGTATCCCAGTTGCCCTCCGCGATGCTCGCCACGGATTTGCGCAGCTTGCGGATCGAAGCGGTCACGAAGTACGTCATCAGCAGGAAAATAAGCAACATGCCCGCTGTAATCCATGCCACATCCTTGAAAATTTGACGCTGCACCGTGCGCTTATGGGCATTGATGCCTTCCATATTCTTATCCGCCTCGAAAATGCCGACAACCTTGCCGGTCGAATCATAGATCGGCCCAATCGCATACACCCATTCCCCGCCGTTATCGGACCAACGCTCGGTTTCGATAGCCCCCTCTTTGATGACGCGCTCGTTCTGCGGGGTCGATTCGAAAGGGATAAACATATGGATATTGTCGTCATCTTCCATAATCCGGTAAATTCGACCGTCCTCAACTTTATAGACCGCCTTGAACAGCCCTTCGGAATGTTCGCCCTCCAGACTTGTATCGAACAACCGGTCCAATCGTTTACGGAACTCCATATAGACCGGACCGCCGTAATCCGTGGTCGAATTGATATTTTTCAGAGCATCACCGTTGATCAAGTTTTGGCCGTTGCGCGCCAGCAGCGCCAGCTCCGCCTCGGTCTCTTCCTGCATCTTGGCCGTGAAATTGCTCGAAACGGTCGACGCAATCAAGATCATGGACAGCGCGATAACCGGGGTGAAAATGAGCACTTGCTTCACCACGATAGAAGCTCGGCGCTTCATGATGTTCCAGTAGAGCAGCTTGAAGGCGTAGAGCAAGACCAGGACGGATAGCAGTGCCACGAACCAGACGAACCAGGCGGCGCGTTTATCGCTGCCGGAACGGGTCAGCTCAGTGAGCATCAGCTTCAGGCTTCCGTCCGCGCTGCGGTGAATGAGCTGGTCATCATCGATAATGAGCATCTCCCCGCCAGGGAGCATGGACACCGATGTCGATACAAAGGCAAGCTCAGCGCCTGAACCGGCCGTGCTGTTGGGCGTAGCCAGGACCTCGACCGCCGTCCCTTTCGATGGATCGACGCGCCCGATCATTAACGTGTTGAAGTTGACGAAGACGACGCGACCCATGTCGTCCATCTGCATACTCTCCGGGAAGTTGCGATGATTCGCGGTGTCGATAGCCGCCGGATACACTTGCCGCGATCCGCTGCCGGCCGTTACGGCAAAAATTTCCCCGCTGCGGGTAGTGTAATATAGCCTGCCCTGTTCGTAGCCGTCGATGGAAGCTATATATTTGCCCGCCGGCAAATTATGGCTGAATACCGGCTTCGGTTCGCTGTCGGTATTCAAATCCACGCTATACTGCGTAAACTTATGCATCTCTTCATTATAGAAGATTAGCTCGGTGCCGCGAACCTGTGGCGCCTTGATGCTGCCGACGCGATACCGCCGCAGCTCGCTCGCAGCGTCGTACTTCTGCGTGAACAAGACGCGATCGAACTTGCCGTCGGGCGTGTAACGCACCAGATCCTCCGAAATCGCCTTGATGCCGTAAGCGCCTAACAGCGTCCGCACCGCATAGATGCGCCTCTGCTCATCGATGCTCATATCGTTGAAAATGTAGAGGCCGCCGTTCGTTCCCTCCTGACTGTCAAGCGCGTAGATCATCTTGCCTTCAGTCGTCGTCTTGTAGATGGTGGTGCGGGCGTCCGCCGTAATGTACAGATCCCCTTGCCCATCGGCAACCGCCATCGACAACGCCTCCAACGGCACCGTCGACGAGAACGGGCTCCGAGCCAGCGTCGTCCGCTGGGCGAACAAATAGGTTCCTGCAGCCGCCAACAGCAACGCCAGCAGCACGAGTATCGTGACCGACTTTCTCATGTTTGGATCCTCTCCCGATCTTACAATTGCTGAATCTCCACATAAACAAGCGTTCGGTTCAAGTAAGCGAAGGCGTACACGAGATTGCCGCTAGTATACAGTTCTTGGCGCAGATCTTCCGACACCGTGCGAGTCGTCGTCTCCTTCACGACACTGCTGATCTCGTTCAATAGCGCGGCCGCTTTATCCGTGTCCGTAATTCGCACGGCGGAGACGTAGGACGCGACCGGATCGGCCTCGGAGCGGATCAGCGTGATCGCCAGCTTGAGCGGAGTATAGTAGAGAATCATCTCCGGATAAAATGTACCTGACGGAGGCGTAGTCGCACTAACAGGAGGAGTCGTACCGCCTGGCTGCGCCGAGTATACGGCGGAAGTCACCGTTCCATTCGTCTGCCCGGCACCTCCGGTACCGCCGCCGCCTACTGCAGAATCCGCGGTGGCCGTACCTGCCGTACCGGTCGTTCCTGTAGCTGCTGCGCTCTGGACAGGCACGCCGTTCTGCGCGAACACGGCTGAGGTCGGTTTTCCGAGCAATTCCTCGATCTTCGTACCCGTCAACCCGAGATAACCGGCATAGTTCGGCTTGCCTTCCCGGAAATAACCGACGTACTCCGGCGTCCCGTTCTTGCCGTACAACGTGCCAAGCCCCTCGAACAGGTTGTTGCTGAAGGAGCCCTTATACTGGAGTGCGCCCGTATCCGTGAGCAGCTCGCCCTCGCCGTGGAATTGTCCGTTCTGGAACGCTCCCTTGTACTGCACGACGCCTTTGTCATACATCTGCTGCCCGGAACCGCTGTATTTGCCGGCTGCGAACTGCCCGGTGTACTTGGCGACGCCGTTCGGATGAAATTCAGTCCCGGCCCCCGTAAAGATCCCCGCCAGGAAAGCACCCTCATACTTCGTTTTGCCGTCCGGATACAACATTTTCCCGGCGCCGTTGTACTTGCCGTCCAGGAATTGACCTTGGTACACGATTTTGCCGTCGTCGGGGTTGTATTCAATGCCATCGCCTACATAGACGCCGTTGCTGAAGCTTCCGTCGTAAACCAGCTTGCCTTTCTCATTGAACAGCTTGCCCTTGCCGCCAGGTTTGCCGGATTGGAACTCGCCTTGGTAATGGATCGTCTTGTCCGGATAGAACAAGGTGCCCTGTCCCGCATATTGTTTCTCGACAAACCCGCCGCTGTAGAGCAGCGTTCCGTCAGGGCTGAACGCGTCGCCGCTCTTGATCTGCCCCTTCTCGAACGTCCCTTGGTAAAGGAGCTTGCCGTTGTTGTCGAATAGTTTGCCCGAGCCTTGGTACAGTCCGGCAGCCAGATCGCCTTCATAGAGAAGCGCCTCTGAGGCCGAATACAACCGGGCTTTCCCAGTGAAAGCCATCGTCTGCGATGCGCCTTCCTGCAGCTTCGGGGTTTTGTTCATCCACTTGTTCAGGAACATCGGTGGTTTGATGAAAATAAAGTAGACTAGCACGAGTGAGATAAGAATGACGATAACGATCAGCTTCTTGGCTATATAGTAGTTGCCGATCCCAACATAGCTGGCCTTCGTAATTTCTTTTTCGCCCAGAATTTTTTTGAACTGCTTCTTGATCCATTTGACAACGAGTTTAGGCAGCCCCTTCGATTTCTTAAGCGGCGCGATGATCTTTTTTTTAATGGGGTTAATAAAAGGCTTGACGATGCTCTCGATCAAAGGGGTGTTTCACTCCTTTAGCTACGGAACTTGAATATTGAATTGCCCGGGGGCCGTCACCTGGATGATCCCGCCCCAGTTGCACATGCACTTGGAGGAATTGTTAAGCGCCGGCATGTTGCCCACAAGGACGGTCGGCGACCCGGGAACCCACGGAGCGGCTGTAACCGGGATGCAAGGCATCGGCGTCAGCACGCCCATGGCAGCGGCCGTCGCGGTGATGACTTGAGGATTCGCAGGCGAATTGCACATGCCGAACGGCTTGATGTTGACCATCGGCTTGCTATCCATAATATTCGCTACCGGCATCGCGGAGTTTACCCGGTTGTTCGGCAGCGTCGTGAATACGCTTGGAGCGGCGCCGAAGCTGCATTGCACCATAGCGCCGCCGACTACTAATTGTCCCATCACTGACGTCCTCCTCTACGCGATTGTTACTCTGCGTTACCGGCGGCCGCTTGGCTGGTCGCTTCCATCGTCAGAGACGACGGCGCGTCTTCCAGCTTGCGGATCGCCCACCATCTCAGCCGAAGCGCCTTCAGCTCCGTCGGCTGGTGCAGCTTGACGCCTACGCGGAACGAGCCGCGGTGCGGATAAACCAAGGTGCCGAGCGACACTTGCGGCAGATGCGTATCGAATTCCGTGTCTTTAAACACATCATGGGCACCGTATACGATCGTGTTGTCCTTGTTCAGCATCTCGCTGAACGGATTCGTGTCCGTTTCCTCGAACCCGACCGATACGTATACATTGCCCTCCCCGAGTCCGTGCGAGATTTCGCCGGACACGACGCTTTTCCCTTGCTTGGCGACCAGGCTTTTCAAGCCTGACTTGGCTGTGTTCTCGATCGGAATCTCCACGACTCCTGTTGCATAGTCCTCCCATGCCGCAGCCTTGCCCATATGGCTTACGGCGGAGGCCAATTGCTTCAGCTTCTCCAGCTCGACATCGCCGGACTCGAACGCCATCGGCACGCTCGGAGCGGAGCCGGCGACAGCCGTACCCGACTGGCGCTTATTCTTGAGAAGCTGATGCAGGATCGGCGTGCCGAGCACTTGCTCTTGGAACGGGAACCGTTCGACACGATCGATCATATATGTAGCGCCGATTTCCAAGAGACTGATTTTAGCCAAATAAATGTAAGGCTCGGAGGACGATTCGATCGATTGATCGAGCGTCCGGTTGTAGTAAGCCTGCAGCAAACAATCCTCGAACGACTGGCTAGTCAAGTCCAGTGTGTTGGCGAAGCGCGCATCGACCGTAATTTGCCGATCGCCGATGAACAGCTTGGCGGAACCGGATTTGGCGCCGAGTCGCACTTTTTTCTGCTCCTGCGAAGCAGCCTTCATTGGAAAAGTGACACGGTATTCGCTTTCGGAAGCTTCATCCGGCTCGGCGAACAGCACGACATTCGAGCCGTTCGGATCGGTATACCTGACGGCATCGCTGTCCGGCACGTATTCGAAGCGGAGCTTCGGCGTCTGCAACGTCTTCTCCACCCTGAGCTCCACATCGAATGTTTCGCCCGGCTGCACGTATCGGGGAACCGATTGCACAATGCGCACTTGGCTGTCCGCGTACACCACGATCGAATCCTCAACCATGCTGTTCCATTCGAAGGCGGTCGGGTCCGGAGCCTCTTCCTTCACGATGAGCTTGTAGCTTTCGACAACGCGGTTGTATTCGTTCACTTCCTCGGAGCGCAAAGAGACGTTGGCGACGGAATGAACCGGCTCCTTGCCCTTCTCGTCATAGGCGATGCACACATACACGTTTTTCGCATACTCGTTGTTCGTGAAGCCTTCGATCATGGACAGCTTCAATGTGACCGGGGACGCCACGATAATCTCGCGCCCCAAGTGGTCGATCGCGATGCCCATCTCCACGGAGATCGACTTGTCGTCGATGGCGATGACCTGCAAGCCCGACACGACGCCGCTTCCATACAGCAGCCGGTTGAGCAAACGCCTCTTGTCGTTGAAATACTTTTGCTCCGCCTCGAAATCGCGCACCGTCAGCAGCTTCGCATAGAAGTACCGGTTACGCTCAAAAGGAAAATACCTGGACTTTTTCATAGCGCTTCATCTTCCTTTACTAGTTATTCTAACTCGGAATCCAGTTCCAGTCGGGTATGAATATCCATCCGGTTGTCTCGCTCCACATCGATAATGATCGTATGATGCGGCAGGCTCGAACGCTCGTCGAGGACGAACAGCCTAGGCTCGGACAGGAACGTATTGACGCCCAGATAAGAGTGGTAGTCCATGTACACCCATGGCTGCAGGACGATCAATCTCGCTTCCGTATAGGCCGGCTTGTGCTCATCCAGAATTTTCTGCAGCACGATTCGCTGCTTCTCGCTCTCCGCATGCTCCTGCTTCACCAGTACGTTGAAACAGTAAGGATTGTCGCCATAGAGCAGCGGGACGATCGAAGCGAATTCCTGCTTTTCCTTCAGATGCTGAATCTGAAACGGCTCTATGATGATCGGCGCCTCCCCCGTATAGATCGCGATAAGCTTCTCTAGCGAGGCCCGCGTTCCTTTCTGCCTGTAGATGGCCGGCGCCGCCCGCATCAAGCTGCGCAGCTGCTCCTCGCTCCAATGCTCCTGGGAAGCGATGCCGAGCCATGTAGCCAACCATTTGAGATAAGGCCCGGATACCGCGTCGATATCGAACACTTGCACGACCCGGTCGATTCTCTCGTCCATACCTTCCAGAAACGTGGCGAACAAGGAAAAATAACGTTCCAGGAAATCTTTGCTCTGCTCCTCTTCTTGATAGACGGCAGGCAAGTAGTTTAAATAAGACGTTCTCGGATAATACACTCTCATACTGAAAACGTCCGGCGTCCCTGTATCCGTACCGCTGAATTCGAAGAACAACCATAAATACTGGCCTTGAGCGCGGTGCAGCAATGCCTCCCGCGGATTCAGGAGCGGCTTCGACCAGAGCGGCTTGAGCGCCACTTGTTTGATCAGGAACGGAATATTCGGATCCGTGATGTAGTCGTCCAAATCGACATACGCCCCGTCTACGATCGCCTTCTTGGAATCGGAAGCATAGTAGCGCACGATCAGATGCGTATCGCCTTCAAAGTTCGCTTGCAACGCTAACTTATGCCAGACGAGCTCGCTGATATGACTGTCGATCGCTGTCGAATAATAGAAGCCGTGTTGCCTGCCGGTCGATTCGAACGCCTTCGTTCGTTTGACCTTGCTTAGCAGCGTAATCTGAGCATCCTTCCGATTCAACACCACAAGTCGATTCGTTGCGTCGAGCCGCATTAGATCTGCATGGCCGATGTAGGAGGTCAATTGCTCCACGAGACGGCCATCGGGGTCTAACCTCAAGAGGAAGCGTCCATCATCCCTGCCTCCGCCTGTCCTCGTGTCGCCTGCGTACACGATGTCGTCCGGTCCGACCGCCACCGACGAGAGCGGAATGTCCTCCACATCGGGAGGAATCATCCGTGCCAGATCGGGAGGCCGCAGCTGGAACAGCTTCCGCTCCCCGCGATCGGCTATGAACGTGTTGCCGCCTTCAGTTACTGCGAGCTGGAACCGGTTATATAGCTGCGCAAGCGAGGTCGGTCGGTCCACGACCCATTCATGCAGCGTATGGATGTGAACCAAGTCCCCGTACGGATCCAGCTCGATTAGCCGATAAGGCATTCCTTCCGAGACGGTCCACTCGCCGCCTTCCTCCGACGCCTCATGAGGCGTCAGCAAATGGATGTGCTTGCGAGCGTCCACCGTTATCGCCAGGACGAGCAGCGGCTGCTGGTACAACAGCTCGCTCCGCACCCAGACGATCTGCCCGCTGCTGATCGTAATCGCCATCAGGCGATGATCGGCATGCGGATCGGCTACGATGAGCAGGTCCCCTGAGACAGTCATATTCGAAGCCGATCCGAACAAGCCGTGATTCGACGCGAGCAGCGGTTCCACGAGGCCGGAGTCGGTGTCTACGCTCCATACGGCCGCTTGTTCATCCAGGAGGAACATTTTGTTGCCGTCGCCAAGCGCCATGTCCATCACTTCGCTCGGGCCGATCAAGTCCGCCAGCTCGAACATTTGGGACACCGCGTACTTCTCGGTTTGCGTCAGCGCCATGCCGGAATCGGTGATTATCACATTGTAGCCGATTCCTCGCTCCCAGTCGGAAGCTTTATGAAATGCGATAAAGTTGGGTCCGTCTGCCAATGTCTACACCTCGATTCTTCCGTTCTTACAAATCGCCATGTCGCATGAACTCGATCTCGTGCTCGCCCGAGTACACCAAACCGTAGGAAGGGATCTGGATATTGCCGTTCTGATCTTTCTGGATGCCGCGGCCTTCCGCCGACAGCCAGACGTCTTGAATATAGCTGACACCTTTAGCCCGATTCATAATGTCGTAAATATCGCCCTTGTACACCGGCTTCCCGAACTCCCAGCCTACGTCGCCGTTCGCACTGTCGAACGGCCGGAGGTAGCTGTTCAGCAGCTGCACGATCGCCGTCTTGTCGCCCAGACCGGTCGGGCCGATCACGACTACGGCGTGCACCGTTACCTTCACGTATTCCGGCTGAATGACATGCACCTCGGTCGTGACGAGCCGGTAGCGATCCAGATGGTGGCCGATCGTCCGCAGGAACCCGGCGCTCGGCACCGGCTTCTGCGACTCGCTGTAAGGGACGACGACGACCGTCATCTGACCCGGCGCCTTCTGCTCCGGGTAGTTGGTCATCCCCACGCGATACAGAGGCAGCACCTTCACTCGCGCGACTCGCGTGCCGGGAGCCGACCGTACGATGCGCTCGATATCCGCAATCGTAACGGCACATTCGGGCTGGTGCATCTCCAGCAGCACCCGCTCTTTGGCTTGCTCGATCGTCTCGGCCAGCTTGCCGTGAGCGGCAGGCACGTCATTGGAAATACGAATGCCGGGGAACTGATCCTCCGCCTCGAAGCGGGTGATCAATCCGGCCTGCACATTGCCGTGTTCGCCGCCTCCCGTTCGCAGCGACAAGAGGCAAATGTTATCGCGGTCCGCAGCTTCCGGAACGGAGCCGTTCTCGTTATTGCTGAAAAGGATCTCTCCGGTATGTACATTCACTCGATAATGGCGGTCCCAAGGCTTCGACAAGTCGAAATCGGCGACTTGCGTCCAATCTTCCCAGAGCCACGCTCCGGTGTTTCTTTCTCGACGGCCGACTTGGAGCACGAGCTGCTCTTGAAGCAACGGGCCGTCCAGCAGCTTGAACACTTGATTCGGCAAGCCGGTGCTGCGTCCGATCATGCGGCGCGGCTCGAAGTCTTGCGATACCGAGATCAACCGAATGCGATTCGCGCCTTCAGGCGGGATCAACCCTTGCCGGCCGTCTCCGAACCGGACGATCACTTGCTTCAGCTTCTCGCTGAGCTCGAGGCTATACACCGTTGACTCCGGCAAGCACTTGCTCCAATCCTCGATCGGCGTCCAGTACGACCAGCGCCCTTCATCGTCCTTCACCTGCACGTGCACCACGCCCGAATAGCTCAAGTCGTGATCGAGGACGAACGTTTGGTCCGGTTCACCGTCAGAACGGCGAAGCTCGCTGAGGCTGAGCGTGCTTTGTTGGCTGACGCGGACCGAGTTGAGGCTGATCCGATCCACCTTGGGAGGAATTTCGTAGCTCCCGTTCTCGATCTCGCAGCACAGCCAGAACCGTTCGACATCCGCTTCCGGATGAATCGCCTTCGGCAGCATCGGCTGACTCACCTGGAACTTCACTTTCCCGCTCTGGGAGAAATGATAGGTGGCGTCATCCAGCAGTTGGACCGGATGCCAGTCTTCCACTCCTTGTTCGTCGGCCCCATAATACTTCCACGTCACTTGCCCCGAAGGATAATAAATGTCGCCCGGATCGATGGGGCTGGCGGCGATCGGATACTGCTCGAACATCTGGATCATGAGCGACACCGGATGATGCTGCGGCAGTCGGTCGGACAGTCCGATGTACAAACGATTTCCCTTGGCGGGCGAAGAACCGAAGGCATAGAACGATACCATCGTGCTGTTGTTGTTGGACGTGAAGTCCTGCGTCGACGAATGGGAGCGCACGATGATTTTGGTCAGCTGGATCGGCAGCAGCAGCGCAGTCTCCGTCGTCTCGAACGGAATATGCTCCGCGAGCAGCTTGGTTCCCCGCGGCAGCAGCGTTTCCTCCTGCACCGCCGTGCAAGTAATACTCGCGACCGCAGGAGATGCCGGATGAGGCGCCGTACCGAGCAGCTTCAAATATTTCAGCTCGTTTTTCTCCGTCACTTGGTTCAAATAATACTGCTGCATTTCGATCAGCCAAGAGAACATCTCCAGGAAGGTAATACCGGGATCATGCGTATTCTCGTCGGTCCAATCGGGGTAAACGGCCGGAATAGCTTTTCTCGCCTCTTCCACCATTTGACCATATACACGATCGTCCAAATTCAGTTGCGGCAGCATGCGGATCCCTCCCCCTTGGCAAAAATGGCGCTGCTTATTTACTTAATGTCATTAATTAGTCTTCACTTGGATCTGATGTTTGCCGTTCGTTACGATGCTGTGCGGGTATTGCTTGAGCGTATCGGGCAAAATCTCCGTCCGTTTCCCGTTCTCGACCTTCTGCACGAACATAACCAGCTTCTCCACGTTGACGACGCTGTTGATCGACTTGAGGAGTGCGATGAACATGGAGATGTGGATCGTCTCCCCAATGCTCCAGCCTCTGCTGTTGTAGTTGCCGGTGAACGGATTAAGAAACTGCTCCAGCTTATGGATCACATCCAGCTCCGTCGGGACGACCTCTTCCATTTCCTTGACCGAAATGACGGAGTACAAGGAGATTTCGAGGTACACGGGCTCAATAACCTGAATCGTACCGGGAAACGCGACCGAAGCTGCCGCACGCTCCAGCAAGAATTGCTCCACCTGCTTCTTCAACTGCTGGAAGACGAGTCGGTTGGCGAAGCCGCCTTCCGGTAAAATAACAAGCGTGATCGCCCCCGGCTCCTTCTCCAGCTTTACATTGATCCCGGTCAAACATTTGACCTTCGAAATATTCGGGTACGCTTCCCTTGCCAGCCATTCGAAATCATCGACCGTGACGGCCCGATTGCGATGACGCACGACCTGCGTGCCCCGCTTGAACACTTGGTTGATCGTCTCCTGCTCGCTGCCGCCGGAGGAAGCCTCGATATTGGTGACGGAGTCGATGAAAGCGATGGAGCTCTGCAAACTATTGATTTCACCGGCTCTCATATTGCCTTTAAGTCCGCCGCCCGTCTTGTAATGCACCATCACCCGGTCCTCGCCCGCATGCGGAAGCTGCTTGCCGTGCCGGCCGTTGCCGAACACGAGTCGCCCCGTCGTCCGCTGAATGACATATTGACGGTCGTAAGGCCCCGACATCAGCAAATTTTTGACCGGCTCATAACGAACCCAGCATTTCTGGATATGCCCTTCCGAATCTCGGATCACTTGCACCTTATGCCGCCTCGTCCATTCATCCTCAATGTCGTTCTCCGTGACGTACCCAGTCTCATCGACCCATACTTCCTCCGACAAAATGGGCGTGTGGTTCATGACAAATTCGGTATGCCCGCTCTCAATCTCTTGCAGCGGATCGATGACGCGCTCCGGCAATTCTTGTGTCAAGCTCATCTGCTGTACGATTTGGACGGTGTTCATATAAACGCTGTACACCTGCGGCCGGAATGAATAGTTCTTGAGCTCGAACTTGCTGTCGCGGTTCACGGCGCGAATCCAGAAGCCTCTCGCTCCGAACAACGAATGCTCCGCATAGTCGGTCGGACCCAGGAATCGGATCGTCCCGGTCTGCGTGAAGTTCTGCGTATGATCGATTAGCTTGAGCGCCGTCCATACTTGACTGTTGCCGCGTCTGGCCAGGTATTCCCATTCCAGGAGCGGAATATCGAGCGAACGAAGCTGACTGGCTTGCAGCGAGAAGTAGAGATTGACCGGACCGCGCTCGATCGGTTGATCGAAGTGGAAGTACACGGCCGGCTCCTTCCCCTCCAGCATGTAAAACGGCTTGAAGCTGTTCCCGGTCAACGCGGCGTCGCGCGTGCGGTCTATGTATTCCAAGTTGTTGTATGAGGTAACCCGGTCCGAGATGAACTGCGGCTCCTGATACTCGTACCTCAGCTTCAGCTCCTCGATCCAAGGCGACTTATAGATCGAGTTGGAAGCGTACAAGTTCTGGATGCTCACGATTCTAGCCCGGATCCAGTAGTTGTAGTCGGAATTCACGAATGTCTTCTGCATGTCGTACGGACACCGGAAGCGAATCTTCTTCTCCGAATCGAGCGGGTCGTAGAACACTTCCTCCGCCGTCTTCGGCACCGACAGCCGAACCCAGGATTGGCCGTTCCAATACTCCCACAGTACGTTCAGGATGGAGACCTGGTCCGGAATTTCATGTTTGTCGAGGTCTTTGCGCTTCATGATCAGCTTCCAATTGATTTCCGGAGGTTTGTCTGGGAATAGCCTGTTCTCCCGGCAGCTGAGCCTGAACGACAGGTCGACCCAGCTTTCTTTTTTGCTGAACGCCTCTTCACTCGAAATGTAGAACGTCGAATAAGGGACGAAGAAATCGCCGAACGGCAGGAAGCCGCTTCGATCCACTTGGATATCGTTGAAAAACATTTGATCCGGCACAATGCCGCCCAGGTGATCCGGATCATAATAATCCGTCTTGAGGACGATGCCGTCCAGCTCGACCTGCTGCAGCTTCTCGGCTGCGGTCTGAGCGGCCAGCGACTTCACCCGGCAGCCGATCCATCGGCCCTCCACTTCATTTACCGCTTGAGGGATGAGCTCTACTTCCCGTTCCTTCGTAAGAAAGACGCTCGTTCCCTGCACCTCGACGCGATCGAAGGGCAGCCAGCCGTCTTCCGTGAAATAGCCCCACTCCAAATGCGGGCTAGGGCCTAGTAAGCGCGCTACAGAAGTTTCGGCGTATTTCTTGTGCGTATGATTGATACGCAGCTGGATTTGTGCCGGTCCCTTAACCAGGAACAGATCGTCATGCATGATGTAGAAGCCGTGCTCTTGCAAATTGCGGCCCTTCTCGAACTCGTAGAACGTCATCGGCTCGGTGTTCGACTCGATCGCCGCCGTAGGGCCGACTCCTTCGTACACGTGTATGATTTTATCCTGGCGCGTGCTGACGGCGAACAAGTTCAGCAGCTTGGCCGGCGTGACGTACATCGTCTCGTTCGTCTCGAACACGACCGGCAGCTCGCTGAGCGGCGACGATCCGGATACTTGCGTGCCGGCCGGTATATGCACCAGCTCCGCCGCCCCTTCGGCCAACCGGAATTGCATGTAGGTTTGGGCCGGTCTAGCGTGCTCCAGCGCGATATCGAATAAATTCAGGTAAGAGATGAAGTTTTTCACCGGAACCTGGTTGAACCGCTTCACATTTTCCAGGAACAGCTGCGCGAAGATGAGGAACAACGCCGTCCCCGGATCCGGGTTGTCCGGATTGAAGCGCCATTCCGGCGTATAGTATGGCGTCAGCTGCTTCATCTGATCGATCAAATCATGCAAATCACGCTCGTCGATGTTAGGCGCTTGCAGGGCATTCCCCCCCTTTCGCTCGCGTTAGTTCGTTCCTTCGTGAATGTAGAACGGGTACACCTGGTTGAACAGGTTGTTCGTCGATCGGACCTCGTATTGGACATGCAGCAGCACTTTTTCGCGGTTGCTCGGATCGACCGAGGCGTGGACCTCCACTTCGTGCACGCGAGGCTCCCATTCCTGGATCGCTTCGCGAATGCTCGATTCCATCAGGCGCAGCGTCGTATCGTCCGTCAGCTCGAACATGAACGAATGGATGCCGCAGCCGAATCTGGGCCGCATGACACGCTCGCCTTTGGCCGTCCAGATGATCAGTCGGATCGCTTCGGCGATGTCGTCTTCATGCTCCGACATTTTGATTCTTCCGGTGGTCATGTCTACTTCTACGGGAAACTTCCAGCCTTTGCCCAAAAACGATTTCGACACTTGCACTCCGCCCTCTATCAGTTGATTTTGACCATGCTGCCCTTAATGTTCAGGATGCCGTCGGCATTGATGTCGACCATCCCCGCCTTAAGCGACAGCTGCGCTTTCGCCTCCAGCTTGATCTGCGTAGACGACAGCTCGATCGCCTTGTTGCTCTTGATCGAGATGTCTCCCGACGCGCTCATCGTGATCTCGGAGGTGCTCGACTTGATCGTAACCTTGTTGCCTGAGCCGTCCATCACGATGGAGTTGTTGCCGCTTTTGTCCTTGACGGTCAGCTTATCATCCTTGTCGGACAATTCGAGCGTATGCCCCTTTTTGGTCTTGACCGTTACGGCCGCTTTGCTGTCATCGTCGTTGAACGTAATCTCATGTCCTTTTTTGGAAACGATTTTGCGGACAGTGTTGTTATCCTCGCCTTTGGGCGGGGCTTGTTTGCCGTTCCACAAGGTTCCGATCACGATCGGCTGGCTCAGATCGCCCAGATGGAAGGCGACGAGCACCTCATCGTTTACTTCGGGTATGAACAAGCTGCCCATTTCTTTGCCGCCCATCAGTGTAGCGATACGAACCCAGTCCGTTTCTTTGTCAAGTCCGAGAATCGGCAGCTTCAGCTTCACCCGCGCTTGTTTCTCCGGGTCCTTATTGTTCGTCACGATGCCGATCATCACGCTGGCCATCCGGATATCGGGCGTAGACATTCGATTGATCGATTCGATTCCCATTAGAATGCGTTCCCCTGTACTTGGAATTGAGTGATGTACCCGTCCCTGCTAATCGTGTGCGTGACCGTCTGCAAGTAATACGGCTGATCGAACTTTTTCCCCAGATGAGCCAGCTTGATATATCTTCCCGCTTGCAGGACAGGCAGCCCGATCGACTCTCCATAGCCCGAGATTAGCGTCATCGCCCTCTGATTCAAGATCGCTTCGGCCTTCTTGTTCGCTTCGCCGACGGAGTCAACATTGTCGACCAGTTGCAGGTCGAACGTGCCGATCGAGCTCATCCAGTCCTTGCCTGTCTTGGAGTTGCTGCCTAGCTTGTTCACTTGACTCGAGGTCCCCTTGATCACCTGCTGCTGCTTGGAGTCCCAACCGAATACCGTCACTTTCGTGACTTGTTTGGACAAATTCGCTTCGACCGAGAAGCTTCGCAAGCTCTGTCCCCATTCCAGCGTAATGACCGGGGTCGTCTGCGTGAGCGGCTTGCGGAAGTAAAGCGTCTTGCCTACTATGAAAAAGTCGAAATTAACGATGCCGGCCAATTGCTCGAGAAAGTGAAAGTCGCTCTGCATGTTTTGCGTGACAACCTGCTTCTGTTCGCCGGTATCGTCTACCGTGGCGCTAAGGCCATATTCCGAAGCGATCTTTTTGACAATGTCGCTGAACTTCATTTTCTCGAAAATGGCCGACTTCGTGCCATTCATCATCTTGAAGGAGAGATCCATCGCCGAAACGATCAGCTCCGGAAATTCATCCGTCTGGAAGTTGGCTCGAACGGATGTAATAATGCCATAGAACACGGACTCGAATTGATCGACATAACCGGTTTTCACTTCAATGGTCTTGCCGAGCACGAAGTAATTGCTCAGCCATTGAAAATCCCTCTTCACCGGATCGAAGGCGTTGTTGATGACGAACTTTAGTCCGTCGGCTTCCCGGCTTATGCTGGACTCGACCTTGAGGAGCGTGATCCCCACGGCATCCGCCGTCACAATATTCGTCCCGTCGATCAAAATCTCGAAAGCCGGCGAGTTGAAGTCGCGATATTTGTCGTTCAAGTCCTGCATCGTGTATGTTGATGTGCCTAGCTTTACGATTGGCATGCCAGCCCTCCGATTCCCGTTACTGCAATCTCGGAACGATCAGTCTAGTTCCCGGCTTCAACCGCTTCGGATTGTCGATATGGTTCGCCTTCGCAATTTGTCTCCAGTTGCCAGGATCCTCGTATTCATCGGAAGCGATCATCCACAGCTCGTCGCCTTGCTTGAGCGTGCGCTGCTTCGTGCGGTCTGCCGATTGCAAGGAGTTTTCCCGCTGCTGCTCCACAATGCTGCTCACTTCGCGGAACGTTACATTGAGCGTCGCGCGCACCGGGATGCCGGAGTCCAGGAACATCGTGAAGCGTTGATTCACTTTCTCGACGACGCCCTTGAAGTTCAGCGAGCCCCACACAAACTTGATGCTTGGCGGTGCGTGCAAGTCTTTATCGATATCCAGCAAGGAGGCGATTTTCTTCGTATGCGACCTCACATCCTTGCCTTCTTCGTATGTATCGAAGAATAGCTCCATCGTCAGCGTGGAGGAATCGCTGCTCACGAATTGGCCGATCGGGGCGAGTCCCGGAATTTCCTGCCAAGAGTACGTGTTCTGCGAGTCGAGCGAGTATTCGCTCGGGTTGAACAGCACGTCGATTTTTTCCTGCTTCTTTCCCCGTTCGACGACGATCATTGCTTTTTTGAGCGACATGCGAAGCGTCCTTCCTTTGCTGAGGGATCCCGGTCAACCTTGCTTATAACCCGCGTCGCTGCTGGCCGAATCGAACCCGGCTCTCGATTTCCTTGATGACCTTGTCGGCGATGCGATCGACACTGATTGACCTTAGCTGCGACTGCAGCTCGTTGCGGTTCGCGTCGATTTCACGCCGGATCGTCTGAAGCGTCTGCGTAGTTGTATCATGGACTGCCGGCTCCGGCTTACGCTGCTTCTCCAGGCGATACTCCAGCCTTGCAGGTGTCGGTGTCTGCGTATTCGGCGGCTGTGCTCGCTCCTGCTGCTGGCGGCCTCTGTCTGGATGCAGCACCAGGTTCGGCGGTTCGGCCGCTCTAGGCGGCGTCGCTCGTTGGATCGGCGGTACTGCTTGCAGCGACGGTTGCATCGCAGGCGCTGTTTGCGGGGGTTGCGCTGCGAGCGTCAAATAGGCGACTCGGTTTTTCACCAATTGATTCAGTTGGTTCGTATGCCTTGTGGAATTCCACGTTTGGTTATGTTGGGAGCGATGCAGGTTCAATGTCTGGAACCCCGCGGCCGCTCGCTGGATTGTATGTAAATTCGTCACAGCCCCGTGACGGATGGATCGCGCGTTGATGGACTGAACTAGAGGCTGATTGGCAACATTTTTCAAATTCAGATTCGAAAGCTGAGTTGTATGTCGGCTCGTTATTTGTTGCAGGATCGTTGATGGGTTTCTTTGTGCCTGGGTGCGATGAAGTTGAATCACATTTCCCAATTGCAGCTGCATGGTGTTCGTCGTGGAACGAGTCGCATTCACGTTTACATTCGAGTTCGTATGCATGTTGTTCGTTGCCTGCGTTACATTCAGTTGACGGAACACATAAGCCGGCTTGCTCTGCAACGATGTTTGATTGTTAAAGCTAGCATGGTTTGTAAACTTACGGTTCAGCGTTGTCGCAAAAGCGTTTCTAATCCTGTTTATAATCGGCTGAAACCGTTCGAATCGCTGACTGGTTTGGCTAATGTCGCTCTTGAACTTAAGGTGGATGACGTTAGCTAAATGATTATTTGTGTTTGGAGTACTATGATCGTTGAAAATATTTGGGTTGCTGCTCTGAACGATCATGTTATGCAGAAGGTTTGGATTGTTCAGAACAAATTGGATGTTCCGGATGTTTAGAACGTTTTGGTCTGTCTTGTAGATTGGGTTGGTCTGGTTGTATTGGTTAGTCCGGTAGTTTTGGTTAGTGTTGTAGCTTTGGTTGGTCTGGTAACTTTGGTTAGTCTTGTAGATTGGGTTGGTCTGGTTGTATTGGTAGTTCTGATTGTTTAAGTAATTGTGGCTGAGTCGATTGGTTGGGTTGTGCTGAGAGTTCTGATTGAGCTGGTGGTGCTTAGTGAACAAGTTGTAAAGCAGCCTGTTGGTGCTCAAATAAGACTGAAGCATCTGGATGCTAGTTCGGTATAACTCATGGTTAGGAGCAAACAAATGTTGGCTAACCCGGTTGTCTTGAGAATTCCTATACAGGAAGTGGAGCTGGTTGGTCAAGCGGTTCTCGATGTTCGTTTTCCGTTGAAAAATCGAATGCCTCGTTTGGCTAAGCATGGAACGAAGCTGCACAATCGAATTCCCGCCTCGAAACACAGACTCGTTGGGCCGGGCGCCCTCATCCGTCTCCATCATCAAGCTGACGGGAGTGAAATAAGCGTTCAACTGCCGAACTAAGCTTGTCATTGGTGCTTCTGCATGGGTGGTTGGAAATAAGCTGCTATTCGAAGTAGCGAACGATTGATAAAGCGGCCTCAGCATCGACTGCAGTACATTTTGGAAAACGGCTTGCACACCGGTGCTTGCCGGTACCTGTGGCCGGTTCCCTTCAGACTGATGGCTGCGCGGCTCGACTTGGCTCTCCACTCGCTCTCGGAAGAGCAGCAGGCTTCGCACATGATCGCGCTCTGGCAGGAGTGAAGTTTCTCTACGCTGCAAGACGTTCATGGTAGAAAAGCTGGATGGCGAGACGATTTCACGCAACGACTGAATCTGTTGAGTTGGTTGAATTTGTTGAATTTGTTGTGTAACGCTATCGCGGCTGCTCTGAAGGATCGTCTGTAAAAAGGAGCTCGGTACGGTACGACCGGCTTGCTCGCGAATGGACAATATAGATTGAACAAGGGAACTAGCTAATATCGGCGTTTGTACACTCGATCTAACAGCTCCAGGAGATGGCATCCGCTCGGTTGGCGCCTCTACTCTGCTTTCCCTGTGCAGCATCAAGTTGTGAACGCTTTGGCGGAGCTGCTCGCTTAAGGGCATTCTTGCAGCTAGTTGCTGTGGTGTTCGTTGCAGGACGGGCTGTACAATCGAAATCGAATTCGAATTCGAAATGGAGTTCGAAATCGTGTTTGAGCTCAAGTTCGGTGTAGGCTGGAAGCTGGTATACGTTTGGCGTCGAAGCACCGAATTAAAAAAGGATTGCAGAACCGGGCTCGCCCCTACGGAAACGCGCGACGGTTGATTCGTCGTTTTCGCTGGAAGCTCAAGAGTCCTGAATCGTTCCGAGCTTCTGCTCTCTCTTACAAGGAGCGAGCTTGGAAGGGATCGTTGCAGAACCTGCTGAAGGCGGTCAACCGATTGATGGTTCGGAAATGAACGGAAAACCGAAGTCGGCCCCGCATTCTCGAAGCTTTGCAGAGTATGCGACGATATATTCCGAATGAACGTTTGGACGAACTTTTGCAGCGTATTCCTGACTATCGCTCCAGTTGCGGATGCGGTATCGCTTGCAACTCGACTACCTTCCCCGAATAGCTGTCTTCCTTGTGGCGCCTCAGCCCCATTTTCCCGAAACAGCAAACTAGGGGTATTGCCGGATCGAATGCGGTCAATCACAAGCGATCGAGCTACAATCCGATTGGAGCTAGTAAGCAACGGCTGATATACCGATTGAAAAACTGTACTAGCGAGCGATGGGTAAACCAGTTGTGGCCGAACCAGTTGTGGCATACTTGAGACTTCCACCACTGACTGTCTCTGATCGGCTTGCGCCACCGACCGGCCGTCTTGCGACAATCGAACTTGACCTGGCATCCATGTCGCTTGAACTTCCCTTAAGATCGTATTCCGAGCCTGAGGAGTTCCAACGGCCATCTCGATCCGTTGGCGGTTGGTCGTCTGCGGTCCTTGGACAAACGTTAGGAACGATTCCGTTGAACGATTTGTCCGATTAGCAAGATTGTTGATGAACGATTGATTCGATTGATTCGAACGGCTATTCGTTAGCAACTGCATGAGTGTATCGCCGGCTTGTTGAACGGAAATGCGGCTGCTCGGGTTGCCGAAACGATTCGTGACGCGGTTATCGAACTGTTGCACAAGCCCAATTAACCGTTGGACAATATCTTGTCTCGCATGGCTGCCTGACTGTCGAACGAATTGGATGAGCTGGTAAGTGAAGCTAGCTTGTTCTCCTTGCTCCAACGTTTGCGAGAACCGCTGCTGTAGCAATTGGCTAAGCTGCTGCAGGGTCACCTCATGGGAGCTCCGCTCCACCCGCTCGTTCTTCAGCTGTAGATTGTGCACATGTTGAAAAAGTTGCTGCTGCAGCAATCGACTTTGGCTGGCGAGGAGCGTCTGCCGGATGATAGGCTGCGAGAGCTGAATCAGCTGCTCCAAAGCGATTCGGGTATTATTAGCTAAAGGATTCCATTGGGCTTTGGCTGCTCCGAACAAAAACTGAAAGTGAAGATGCCAATTGTGATGGATGACCGTTGGCGCAGCCGCTCGGGCTCCTTCCGATTCCCGGAACACTAACGAAGTCCGGCCTAGGTAGGAAGACAGGAAATGGCTGTTCTTACGTGCAATGCGTTCGGAAAACGAAGGTGTCTTCGCCCTCGAGGCGATGTTGGACAAGATGGCAATATTCCGAACGGTTCTCACGCCGACCACGGCTCCCTTCCCCTAAATGTGCAATGCTTTCAGCCCGTTGTGCACGATCTCGATGCTCTCGATGGCGACCTCGCTGCGCGATGCGTCGAGATCCGGCCCTACCCATTTGGTCGGGAAGGCGTCGAAGAAATTCCATCTGCATACATGCAGGCCATAATGATCGTACAAAATGATCGAGCCGTTTTTCCGCTTCACCTTGCCTTTGACGACGTCGGAATACCAGCCCCATAAGTCCCATACCGCCGTCGGCGGCGAGATGCCCCGTCTGAGCGTGATCGGCGACAGCTTCGTTCGTTTGGGCAGCCGATGGTAGTATTCGTTGACTCCGCCCTCGGCGTATTCTTCGTACTCCGTCTCGGATTGCAGGCCGGTTACTTCGGAGAAGCCGGCAACGAGCAGCCCGTCGATCTCAACGATGAAGTTGTACGAGCCCATAATTTTTGTGAATGGGAGATCCATAGGCTACCTCTTCTTAAAGACGTCGAAAGGATTGTCTGGCGCATCGTTCAGCTTGCGGTGAATCTTCGATATTTCATCGCACCATTTTCTTCGTTCCCGGTGCTCCATGTTCATAATCTCGTCGTGACTCCAGTGAAAATGGTAAGCTACGAAAGCTGTTTCCTCATAAAGCTTGTCGCTCGGGTAAAGAGCTATCCGCCCACCGTCTCGGATAAAAAAGACAGGTCTGCCTCATACTGATGCTCGCATTTCGGACAAGTCGTCTTCACCGTAAATTTCTCCAGCTCATTGACTTGACGGTAGAAGTTTTGCAGGAAAGCCAGATCCGCGGTGAACAATTTCTCGATGGTCCGGGTGTCAAGCGCCCGAAGATCGCCCAGCTTCGTAATGACGCGCGCAAGTAAAATGATCGTCAGATAGCCTGGGTTCTGCTGCACCCGCTGGTCGCGCATCGGCAGGATTTCGTCCGCCGCCGTCGCCAGGCGCATAACACCGCGTTTGTGAAGCGTACCGTTCTCATCGACAAAACCGCGGGGAAGCTCGAATTCAAATTCCGTTTTAAACGCCATAACTGAACCCTCCATAGATGTATAAATAGTCGGAAGAATGGCCGGAGCCAGGGAAGGAGGCCACTACGATCAGCCTCCATTCCCGACCCTGCGGTCATGATTATTGCGTACGCGTCATGCCTTCATGCGCCAATTCCAGCAGCTCGATCGCCACTTCGGAAGCGGTAGCGTTGAAGTCCGGCGCGGTGTACTTGGCCGGCCATGCTTCGATGACTTGCCATGTAGCCACGTCGTCGCCTTCTTCGTTGATTGCGATGATCGTAACGGTTTTGCGGGAAACCGTGCCTTCGATGCACTCTTGAATCCAGTCGTACAAGTCCATCGAATCGGTAGCGCCCCACTTCAAAGAGATGTTGCCGTATTTCGCGAGACCAGGAAGCTTCCGCGGGGTGATGACGTCCGTACCTTCGCGGTACTCGACGACGTCTATGGAAGCGTCGAAGCCGGATACCTCGCTGAACCCTGCCTGCTCAATACCTTCTACTTCCACGCGGAACCTAAACTTGCGGTATGGATCATTACGTTCGCCTGCCATAGATTATGGATCTCCTTCCTAGTCCCTCTTATTGTTCGCTAGTTTTCTGAGTAATCTTGAAGATGACGAATTCCGCCGGCTTCACAGGCGCGATGCCGATGACGCAGATCAGACGGCCGTTGTTGATGTCGTCCGAAGTCATCGTATTGCGACCGATGTCGATGAAGTAGGCCTCAGCAGGGCTGCTGCCCGCGAGTGCGCCGTCTCTCCATACCCGCATCAGGAAGGCGTCGATCGTCCGTTGGACGCGTGCCCACAGGCGCTCGTCGTTCGGCTCGAAGACAACCCAGTTCGTACCGGTCTTGATCGACTCTTCCAGGAAGATGAACAAACGGCGAACGTTGATATATTTCCAGTTGCCGTTCGAGGATGCCGTTCTGGCGCCCCATACGCGGATGCCTTGACCGGAGAACTGGCGAATCAAGTTGACGCCCTTCGGATTCAAGATGTCCTGCTCGCCCTTGTTGTACTGGCAGTCCAGACCGACTACGCCGCGAACGACTTCGTTGGCAGGAGCCTTCTGTACGCCGCGCGAGTTGTCGCTTCTAGCGTAGACGCCGGCCATCGAACCGGACGGAGGAACGAAGATATTGCGCTTCTCTTGCGCGTCGAACACTTGCAGCCATGGGTTGTAAAGCGCCGCATAGCTCGAGTCGAAAATATCGCGGTGCGCCAGGACGTCGGAAACCTTCGTCTTGTCACGCGGGATGTCGAGAATCGCGAAACGGCTGCCAAGCTGCTCGCAGTGCGCTACGAGCGACAGCTGCACATTCGGGTCGGTTACGCCCGGGATCGCCATAATGCTGACGACGTCGTTGTCGATGAACGCCTGAATGCCCGTACGTTTGCCCGGGCCGAAGTCTTGCCCGATGAAATCGCCGGCTGAAACGGAGTCGATCGAACCGTCGGAGCCGCCGGACAAAGCGAATACGTAGCTGCCGGCGCCTTCGGCGCTGCCGGAGATATGCTCGTAAGGGGCCGTGTCTGCCTCATCGGTAGCGGAAGCCGAGATCGATACGATGTTCGACTTGGCGATCAGCTTGTCAACATAGTTGGCGGATGAGACGTTCAATGAGCAATTAGCATAAGACTCCACTTCGTCGCCGTATACAACTTGCAATGTAAACTCGGAAGTAGTCAGCACTTTGGCCGCTACGAGGCCGCCGTCAACAACATCGCCGCTAAGCGCCTTCGACAGCGTCAGGATGTTGTCTTGCGACGAGACAACGGTCGCATACTGCTTGCTCTTGCCGTCGCTGAACGCGACGACGTCGCCTGCATGGAAGCCGGCGCTGCTCTTCACGCGGTATGTAGGCGTCTCGTCACTGCTGATCACTTCATAGATTTGGGTCTTCGCTTTGCTGGACGGCTCGACGACGACGCGGATTTGATTGGCCCAGGCACCTGGGTTTTTGGCGGTGACGCTCAGGACAGAGCCGTCGCCATTCGAAGCAGCTGCTGCATCGGAAGGCGCTACGCGCATGATGAAGGCGCGGGATCCGCCGTTGACGAAAAATTGCTCGACTGCGTAAGCCAGGAAACGATAAGAGCCGAAAGCATTTTCAGACAAATAAGAACCGAATTGCTTGAAGAAATCGTTCATACTGGTGACGAGCTGAGGCAAGCCTGCTACGGCGCCTCTCTGCGTCAGGCCGATAAAGCCGGCGGTGCTGGTACTTACTCCGCCAAGCGGTTGTCCTCCGCTCTCGAACTCTTCCACATAAACACCAGGCGACAAATACTCTGCCATTTTGTCCTAGTTTCCTAGTACATGCATAATGCGATGCACTTTCGAAAACCAGTTCCTCCCTTCGGATATTAGAGTAAGACTACACAACGATTGCGTCCTGCAGCAAGGGTTTGCCTTGTTCCAGAGTCACCTCCTTGTGGAATACACGCTCTCGAATGCTGAATCGGAGCTGAGCGGTAATTTTTTTGGCTTTGCTCAAGCTTATGTAAAGTGCGAAATCGCCATGGTGATCGGTCATCGTGTGCGTATAACTGTGAAGTTTGGTGCCTTGAGGATACGCAGATTGAAGCGGATTGTGCAGAGTGAACTCGTTGGTGTTGCCTAGACGCGCCTCCAGAACCGCCAGCTCCCATTCGGATGCCGCTTCTTGGCGGACGGCGAGCGTTTCGCCGTCTGCGATCGCTTGTACCGCTCCTGACAGCAAGATCGTCTCGTCTCCGGTACGACCGTCTCGACCTAACCTCGCTCGGACACCTTCCATCGAAGTGACAACCGCCTCCACGGAAACCCCCTCGAGCCCTTTGCCCGATGCTTCTCGAATAGAGGAGCGAACGATGAAGGCCAGCGGATCCTCCGGGTAATTCGGCTTCGGCGCGAGCCAGATCGGCACGACCGGATGGATCGGCGACAGCTCGTTCAGATCGATCTCGACCACTTGGTTCCAGTACATATCGGATTGGACATGAAGCTTGTAAGGACCGCGCTGTAAATTCATGAAGTAGTAGGCGTTGTCTCTGCGCATCGGAACGACGGGCGTCCCCTCCAGGTACACTTGAGGCAAGCTCCGCTTCGGCGGCAGTTTCGTGTAACCGTCCACCAACGTGACGACCAAGGACAGCTGCTGGCGAACATAACCCAATTCGTTTCGCATCATTGCCCTCCGGTGTCCCGCAGATGGAACTGCGTCTCGACAACGCGCTGAGTCGGCTTCACTCGAGTCGAATCGAGGAATACCGGACCGACCGTGTAGCAGAGCGAGAGCTTGTAAGGCGACTCCGAGAAGAAACTAAGCAACTGGTCGAGCGGCAAAGCGCTCGTGCTGATTTTGATCTCCTCATTGCCGTCCGCCAGCGTTCCGGTTAAGGCCGATCCCCGCAGCACGGAGTTGTCGTGAAAAACTTGCATCACTTTGCCCAGCATTCGATGCTCGTTAATTGCGCGGGAGGGTGTTTCAGCCATCGAAAATGCGGTTATTAAGTATTGCAGGTTTACGGCCAGCGGCGGGTACTGCAGAGCAGACGACCCTTTGCTGATCATATTCGTCTTCCGATGGTCAGCGGCTTCCGTAACGTTAAACAGGAACAAGGATAAGCTCAGATCCCATTTATCCAACGGCGACGCCAGCCCGATCAGCTCCGGCTGCTCGATGAGCTCCGGTACCATCTGCTCTCGCAGCACACGAAGCAGAGATTGGCCGACTTCGGCCAAGACGGAATAATCTGCGATGCGCATCACCCCCTAAAATGGATAAACGGTTCGACTTGCTCTCTGGCGATCAGCTTGCCGAGCTTGGCGTATTCTTGCGTCAGCGCCGTGACGAGATGCTTCATCCCGATCGGCGTTCCGTCTCGAGCGGCCAGGAATGCTGCGGCGACGACGATGTTCTTGATGATCCCGCCGGCCACCTCGAACGTCTCCGCCAAGTAGGCGAAGTCCAGATCGTTCTGAACCGGTGCGTTCGCCGGGAAAAACCGCCGCCATATCTGCTCGCGGTGCGAAGCGTCCGGGAACGGAAAGCGGACGATGTAGTTGATGCGGCGGTTGAAGGCGTCGTCCAGGTTTTGCGCGAAGTTCGTAGCCAATATCGTCACCCCGTCGTACTCCTCCATCTTCTGCAGCAAATAAGCGGTTTCGATGTTGGCGTACTTGTCGTGCGCGTTATTGATCTCCGAACGTTTGCCGAACAGGGAGTCGGCTTCGTCGAAGAACAGGATCGCGCTGGTCAACCGGGCTTGGCTGAATATTTGATGCAAGTTTTTCTCGGTTTCCCCGATATACTTGCTGACGATCTGAGATAAGTCGATCTTATATAGCTCCAGGCCAAGATCGTTCGCGATGACTTGAGCCGTCATCGTCTTCCCCGTGCCGGGCGGGCCGGCGAACAGCATGCTGATGCCTTTCCCGTAAGAAAGCTTGCCGCCGAACCCCCACTCTCCGTACACCAGCTCTCGAAACTTATACTGATTGCAGGCGTCGTAGAGCAGTTCTTTCTGGGCCGGCGCGAGAATCAGCTCGTTCCAGCTGTACTGCGGCTTGATCTTGACGGTCAGCTCGCTCAGCTTGTGCCGCGTCTGATGGTAGCACGCTTCATTGAGAAGCGGTGCGGTGAGCAGCGAGTCGCCCTTCTGCAGGAGCAGCTGCTTGGCCATTTCCGTACTGCCGATGATACGGCCAACGGTGAATTGGAACTTCGAAGCGATCGGGCGAAGCTCGACATCGGTTCGCAGGTCGTCTCGCTGCAGCACTTGCTGCCAAATATCCAGCCTTGCATTTACATCGGGAACGGGTATTTCCCAATCAGCGGCGTATAATCGGCTGGAAGAACCGATCGCTTGATTGCTCTTCAAAATCAGGAAGTGGACTGCTCCGCACTCCGCCATTCGCTGAACCAAGTAGTCCAGCATAAAGCGGAACTTCGCTTCTTCATGAAACAAGACATCCGCATCATCGAAGCAAATCGCCGCTTCTTGCAAGGTGGCTTCCCGAATCAATCGATCGATCAGCTCGGGCCACATCGGCTCGTTCTGTACCATAGTAGATACGCGAGCCATTAGGACAGACTTTTGTTCGGCTATGCCGAATTGCTTCACATAATGCTTCTTCCCTGAGCCCGTCGGTCCCCATACTTTGACGAGCACCGTTCGAGTGCGGTCCTGCTGGCGGCTGAACCGCAGGAAGGCTTGTAAATCATCTTGCTGCGCAGCGAGCGGCAAGGCTTGCAATTGCGCTTCGCTCGGATGTTGGAGCGTCGCGAAGGCGCTAATTTTCTCATCTACCTGCTTGTAGCCTTTCAAGTAGGCGACGATGCGATCGTCCAGCTTCAGAATTCGGGACAGGCCCGATCGTGCATAGTCCGAGCTCATCTCTCTTACGAGAAAGGTCCGGAACAGCTTCCCGTCCTCGGTGAACAAGGAGGTCGCTTCGAACCGTTCTCCGGCATCCCGGCAAAAGAAGCGCAAAGCCAGATCGACGGTAGGATGCTTGCAGGTCACATCATCCTGGAGATACGCGTACAGCTTCTCATACTTTCGATCGAGCTCGATCGCGAAGGCCAGCATGAGGCATTGTGTCTCCAACTCGTCCAACTGGTACAAACGGGCTAGCTCGACGAGCGGGAGCTCCGCACCTTGCTCCAGCGACAATCGAATTTTGTCGGAAATGCGCGATCGGCTCGCAAGCTCCTGCTTCCATAAACGCCGAATCTCGGGCGAAAGTTCTTGATCGGCCGGCGAAGCGTCCAATATTTGCAGGATTTCCTGCTCGGAAATGACGATCCCTTTGAACGAGTCGAATGGGTCGTCCTGCCGTTCCGCCTGCGCAAAATTCGACATCAGTCGACGGGTCCGCATGCTCAGCAATGCCAGCTCGTCTTGATAATGGTCCCAGGCACGACTGTAAGTAGTAAGGTCCATAGGCGTTGTTACCTTCGATCTACATGAAGTAGCAATTCCCACCAATTATATACTAGTCGAAATATATTTATAGAACTATAAGCAATTGGAACTAGATATGCGCTTCGGCTTCCCCTTTTTCCGGGATTTGCGGAGGTTGCAGCATTTTGTAATAAAGCAATTTGCCCTCTCCCGGAAAATAGTAATCGGGCTGAACGCCGACTCGAGCGAAGCCTTTCCGATCAAACAATCGCCGGATCGAGGCGTACTCTTCCAGATCGCATGTGAACGTCTCGATGTACCGCCCCTTGATGGAGCTGATGAATTGAATCATGTCGTCCAAAATCTGCGAGGCGAGACCGGCTTTCCTATACTCTCGGTGCACCACGACATACTCCAGGATGTAACCGCCGGTGCGATGATCGTTCTGCAGGAAGCTGATCACGGCAATAACGCCTCCTGCCTCATCTTGCACGTACCAGTAATAGGAGTGCTCGTCTTCCAGGCTCTGCAGCGGCCGCTTCTGGAAATGCTCGATCTCGCCAGGCGTATGGTGGGTATCGTCGAACGACTCGGGCGACAAAAAAAACGAACTGATCCGGGCCATCTCTTCCGGAGATTTGGCCACATGAATTTGAAAACGATTCATTCCGGCTCCCTCTTTCTCCCTATCCGGCGTTTCCTTTGAACTGAATGGCAAGGACGGCGATATCGTCAAATTGATCCGCTCCATTCGCGAAAAGTTCTACTTGCCTCAGGATGGCATCGACTAATGGACCGACCGATCCGCCCTGCCTCGCTTCCAGCTCTCGGATAAGCCGCTCGTTACCGAATTGGCGATGCTGCGCATCCTCGGCTTCGATGATTCCGTCCGTGTACAGTACGATCGTACTCCCCGGCTCTATCTGCGCGTGATGATCGTTATAGACGGATTCTTCCATAACCCCGATGGGGATACCCCCTTTGCCAGGAAGCTTCTCGACACGCGCGTCGCTTGTGAGGATGTAGGGGGTGCAGTGGCCTCCGTTGCTGTA
This sequence comes from Paenibacillus koleovorans NBRC 103111, assembly GCF_004000845.1. GTDB lineage: Bacteria > Bacillota > Bacilli > Paenibacillales > NBRC-103111 > Paenibacillus_AA > Paenibacillus_AA koleovorans. Next base: position 39,562 of record NZ_BIMA01000028.1, on the reverse strand, counting down.
CACCAATTCTCCCGTTCGCGTATTCAGAATGCCGCAGAAGATCGTCGCGAACATGCTGGAATCGTCGCCCGACACTTCCAGATTGAGCTCGTGCAGCAATTCCGCCGGCGTCATGCCTACGCGGATTTTCCCTTTAATCAGCGTCAGGGTGGCGGCCATGAACATCGCAGCGTGGATGCCCTTATCGGAAATATCCCCGAGCGTGAAGAATAGCAGGTCCTGATCGAGGTCGAAGAAGTTGTAGAAGTCCCCTCCCACTTCACGAGCCGGCTTCAGCACCCCTCTCAGCTCGATGGTCGGGTTGGTGTAGCCTGCCTTCGGCAGGAAGCTGATCTGGATGTCGCGCGCGATCTTGAGCTCGCTCTCCATCCGCTCCTTGATCGCCGTCGTCTCCTTCAGCGTCTGGATCGATTGCTCCAGCGCCTCGTATAGATGAGCGTTCTCCAGTGCGATGGCGGCCGGCGAGGCGATCATCTCCAACAGCTTCAGATCCCCGGTAGTAAACTTCGTTTTCCGCTTCTTGTTGATGACCTGCAGCACTCCGATCAGCTCATTCCCGCTTAACACCGGAACACACATCATGTTCCGCGTCGGAAACTCGGTTTTCGTCGCCACTCGATTCGACCAGCGCGGGTCCGACTTCACATCGTCGATAACGACGGACTGCCGGTTCAGGGCGACCCAGCCTGCGATTCCTTCCCCCATGGGCAGCCGAATTTGTTTGACTTGCTCCCCCTTCTCCCCGATGGCGATTTCGAAATACAAATCGTGGCGCTGCTTATCGAGAAGAATGATCGAGGAGCCCTCCGCGTGCATCACCTTCGTCAAGGTCGACATCATGATCTGCAGCAGCTCCCGCTTCTTGATCGTGGAGTTAAGCTTCATGCTCACTTCCACCAAGAGGGTATGCCGCTTCAACTGCCGGCGGGTCGCGCTGTATTCGTAAGCTCCGGCTGCGACCAGCAAGCCTAGGAGCAGGCAAAGGGCTACAAGTCCGATGAGTTCCATTGAATCGTCGGCATCTCCCATCCGTTCAAATGATCACGCAAACTTGTCGGCCGCTTCCTCGCTAGTCGCGTAGATGGTGAAGATGGAGCTGAAGCCCGATACTTCGAACACTTCCTTGACGTTCTCGTTCAAGCCGGACAGGCTCATGCTGCCTTTGGCCGCTTTCATCTTCTTGGCCGCGACAAGCAATACCCGCAATCCGGCGCTGCTGATGTAGCTTAGCTGCGAGCAATCGAGCACCAGCTTCAGCTCACCGTGCGCGATTTGCTCCAGCAAGGCGGTTTCCACCTGATTGAACGTCGTACCGTCCAAACGTCCATTCAAGCTGATGATCGTACAATTCGGTTGTTTCGACACACCGATCTCCATTACTCCATCTCCTATCTGTATCGTTACTTGATTCGTTTGAACAAGGTCAGTTCGTTCTCATGGTCCAGCCGCTTGTAGCTCACTTCATCCATCATCGTGCGGGCGAACTGGATCCCCCAACCGCCGATGCCGCGCTCTTCGATCGGGAGCTGAGGATCGGGAGCCGGATGCGTTAACGGATCGAACGGCGCGCCGTCATCGAGGATGGCGACGGTGATGGCTTCCTCGGTGATGGCGAATCGGATCGTGATGATATGCTGCTGGTTGTCCGAGTAGGCGTATGAAACGATATTGGTGAAAATTTCATCGCAGATGAGCTTCAGTTGAAACGATAGCTTCTCTTCCAGCTTGTTCCGACCGGCAAAATCGGTAAATGCCTCATGGATCGCCGTCAAATTCGAGAGGCTGTTCGTCAGCTCTAGAACGTAAACTTCCTTACCAGCCTCATCGCCCGCGAATCGCAACATCGCCATCACGACCTATCCCAATTTTGTAATCATGCTTTCCAGCCTTCTTACTCTGGCCGAAGAGGCGCGCAGGAACCCTATCCCGATCTCCGGATACAGACGGACGAGCCGTTCGAGCTGCTCTCCCTTTAATGTCAGCACTCTCACATCGTCAAGCAAGGCTTGCGCCGTGAACGTGGAAGGAATATGGTCGAAGATGACCGACTCGCCGAACGATTCTTTCGCGCCGAGCACGCCGATCGTGCCTTCCCAACCGGCGGAGGAGACGACACTGAGCTCTACGTTTCCTTCAATAATGACGAACATCGTCATATTGACTTCGCCCATCCGCATGAGAAATTCCGAATCCAGATACATTTCCTCCGTCGCGATATTGGCAATTAACCCAAGCTCTTCGAGCGATAGATTCTCGAACAGCGGGACTTGCTTCAAAAAAATGATTTTGTCGATCAGACTAAGCAGCTTCGGTTCACTCTGCAACTCCGCTTCCTCCCTGCTATGTCTCCGATAAGAGGCGATCTCGGCCAGCCAATGATCCGAACCGAACACGCCTGCCGTCAAATGAATGTCGGCTTCGCGGTCCGTTTCCGGCTCCTCGCTCGACTCCTCGGCTTTCTTCAACACATCTAGCAGCGCGATGGCCAGCTGTCGGTCGCCGAAGCCTTCCGCCAGCGCTTCATAGGCGTTCTCGCGCACTTCGTGGTCTTCATCCGCGATGCTGTTGCGCAGCGAGTCGATAACGCGCTCGTCCGCGAGTCGCAGCAGGACGGACCAGGCGGCTTCGCAGAACATCGCCGACAGCTCGCCTACTCGTTGTACGGCCAAGCGGTATAGGTCGGGCTCGGACTGGCGGTCGAACGCTCGCAGCTGATCGTACCCGACGAGCAGCCCTTGCAGCCGCTCGGTGCAAGACTCCACAAGCGTCGTCTTGACAAGCTGCTCGCTGCCCATCCGGCTCATCGCGATCAACGCGGTTTGCCATTGCACCGGGTCGAGGCTGTTCAAGTTCGAGCGGAGCAGCAGGACGGCCGGCTCCCCCATGGCGATGAAAGCTTCGATAATCGCTTTACTCAGTTCTTTATCGGCTAACGGGACTAACTCCATTAGCTTCGGAATCGAATCCGTGCGCCCCAGCTTGCCTAAGCTGCGAATGGCGGCGACTTTGTAAGAGGGCACCGATGAATCCGCAAGACGTATCATCGCGTCCGAGTACGAATGCAGCTTGCGGGCATACACGATTTCACAGGCGAGCACGACACTCTCTCCCTGTGCGTCGAGCAATTGCTCCATGGCTGTTTCGCATTCCGCCAGGTCCTTCTCGCAATCCAGTTGATACACGGCTTGAATCGCGGCTGCTTTCACTCGAGGATGCGGATCCTGCAGAGCCGGCCGAATCGTGCTGTAAATTTCGAGCTGCATGTGCTTGGACTCCGCCAGCTTGTTGAGAGCGGCTCTCCGAACTTCCGGCTCCTCGTCGCTGAGCAAGGGCACGAGCCCGAACATCGTCATAATGTCCATCTCGCGGGCGCTCAGCGCTTTGATCGAGGCTAGGCGGATGCGAAGCTTCGGGTCCTCGGCGGCTTCGAGCAGCTGCGTATTGAAGCCCGGGTCCTGCGCCATTCCGATAATGTCCATCGTAATTTCACGGACCACGTCGTTAGGATGCTGGAGAAACTTCGTCATGCTGGCCAATGCTTTGCTGCCCCTGATGCTTCCCAGTACTTCCGACGCAATTTCCTGGACACCGGTGCTGAGGTCCTGGATATTCTCGATCAGCTTGTTCATATAGAGCACCTTGCCGAACCAGGCCAGGAGCACCAGCACGATCCCGCCGACCATCCCGCAGATTGCCTGCGTCTGGAATGACATCAGGCCGCTGGAGTGAAAAAGCTGCATGCACGCGCCTACGATAATGCCTCCGGAAGCCGCAATGCTTTGGGCGATGAAGCGGAACCCGTCTCGAGTCGACAACGGCATCATTTTGAAGAACAGCTGGAAGCAAGGCTCAGAGAAATAGTACAGCAGCATGTAGAACACCGAGTAGCCTATCGAAACCCCGATCAGGGAGTATTCGCTGTTGATCAGGATGGCGTTGAGGATATAGCCCCCCAGGAAAATAAAGCTGACCGCAAGCAAAAAGTTGCTGGCCCCTAGCCATTTCATCAATCGGCCCGAAACAAGCTGGAAAATGAGCGCGGCCGTGAAGATCAGAACGACGATGAGGCCGTTATACGAAATAAACTTTTCTTCGGTATCGAAGAAGGTGTGAGCGGAAGTAAAGTATTGGTACTCGATCAAAAAGTACAGAGCCGGCATGAACGTCATCAAGGCGATGGCGACTAGCAGGAAGGGCGAGCGGAACGTTTCTTTCAGAAAATAGGAGTTCGAGAAAGTCGCCGGCGCCGTCTCTTGCTGCTTCTCCGGCCTTAGCGCCAATGGAACCAGGAACCTCTGGATCGATGTGCGGAAATTCCAGATGACTACGATCAGTAACAGCGGCGACAGCAAATAGAGCATTTCATTGCCGAACACCGGCCCGACCCATTGCACCACGAAGCCGGCTACGAAACCCCCCACTAGCGCAAGCGCTACGAACGTCGGGACAAGCCGCTTGGCCTGCTGGGTCGGACTAAGATCGAAGGCGGTGCTCCACAGCAGAATGGACTGTTGCCGAATGACAAAGCTGGAAGCAATGAACATAATCGGGTAATAGAAATACATCTCGAGTCCCAGCATCTTCCCGGTGATCAGAACGATTCCGTTCAACAAGAGAATGGCGATGAGACCAAAGTAGGTGAACTGCATAAATCGAGGCTTGGAAACGCGGCTTGAGATGAGCGCCATAATCCAGCCTTCAATCGGCAAAATGACCGCTTCGATCAAATAGATGTAGGGCAGCTTGTCGACCCCGAAGCGCAAATTGAACAAGGCCATGAACGAGCTATACGTCAACAACTCGGAGATTCCGGCGAAGAAGAAGATCGGCGCCATAAGCTTCACTTTATGTCGGTCTTCCGTCGTTAATCCGAGTAGAGCCAAAAGCCTAATCAAATGTGTCGTCCCCTTTGTGCAATTCCATTCTCTTACCTAATTCGCTATGAAGCGGGGAATCCCTTTCAGGAATTTGTCGAAAAGGTGGACAGAGTCCTTCTTTCTGGCAAAAGAGGCGAAAAACAGGTCTTGGGACCTTGAGCGGATGCTCAAATTCAACGGAATACGCCTAGCGTTTAGTACTCTTCTATGCGAAAAGTCCCCGTTTGGTGCCTCGAGCGAGACATCGTAAATCCGCATTTTGCAATCTCTCGCGCACATTACTAAAATAAAGGAAGTGACTTCAAGCTTACCCATCCTCCACTCTCAAGAAGGACGTGAACGTACAAATGCTGTTTACTCCCTATACGATCAAAAATCTGACATAGAAAAATCGCATCGTCATGTCGCCGATGTGCATGTACTCGTGCCCGGACGGGTCCGGACGTGTGCAGGACTGGCACAAGGTCCATTATCCGACCAGAGCCGTGGGCGGCGTCGGGCTCATCATCACCGAAGCGACCGCCGTCACCGCCCAAGGTCGCATCTCCCCTCAAGACCTGGGCATCTGGAGCGACGACCACATCGAGGGGCACCGGGAGCTGACCCGGCTCGTGCACGGCCAAGGCGCCCACATCGGCATCCAGCTCCCGCATGCCGGCCGCAAAGCGGTGCTCGAAGGACCGATCCTCGCCCCCTCGGCGATTCCGTTCAACGAGCAATCGAAAACCCCGGAGGCGATGACGCCGCAGCAGATCGAAGAGACGATCGCCGCCTTCGCCGACGCTGCCCATCGAGCCAAGCAAGCCGGCTACGACGTCATCGAAATTCACGCCGCTCACGGCTACCTGATCAACGAATTCCTCTCCCCGCTCACCAACCGGCGGGAAGACGAATACGGCGGCAGCCGCGACAGCCGCTATCGGTTCCTATCCGAGGTCATCGCCCGTGTGAAAACCGTGTGGGACGGCCCCCTATTCGTCCGCGTCTCGGCGCATGACTACCATCCGGAGGGCAACACGCCGGAGGATTACGTCCACTACGGCAGCCAAATCCAAAGGGCGGTGAACCGCTTTGTTCAAGCTCTTGTTAATCGAAGACGATGCGACCTTGTTCGGTGAAATCCGGGAACGCCTCGTGCAGTGGGAATATGAGGTGTATGGGGTGACCGACTTCGGCAAGGTGCTGGAGCAGTTTATCTCGGTGCAGCCGGACTTGGTCGTGATCGACATTCAGTTGCCGCGATTCGACGGGTTCCACTGGTGCCGGCAAATCCGGTCGTATTCCAATGTGCCGATCCTGTTCCTCTCCTCGCGCGACCATCCGACCGACCAGGTCATGTCCATGCAGCTGGGGGCCGATGATTTCATCCAGAAGCCGTTTCACTTCGAGGTGCTGATCGCCAAAATCCAGGCGATTCTCCGCCGCGTCCATCACTACGGCTCGGAGCCCGCCAAGCTCAAAACCTGGTGCGGCGCGACGATCGACTACGAGCGGAATACGATCGCCCATCACGAGCTCAGTCTCGAGCTGACCAAAAACGAGCTGTTCATCCTCAAGCTGCTGATCGAGCGCAAAAACAAAATCGTCAGCCGCGAGGACCTCATCACGAGCCTATGGGACGACCAGCGATTCGTGAGCGACAACACGTTGACCGTCAATGTGAACCGGCTGCGCAAAAAACTGGACGAGCTTGGTCTGGGCCGCTATATCGAGACGAAGGTCGGGCAAGGTTACATGGCATTGGATGAGGCGGCGCACTCGCATGATTAGAGCATTCCTTACAGAGCGGAGAAGCTGGATCCTGTTTTTCATGTCACTTCAAGTCCTGCTGCTCTTTATCGCCTATGTCGATGTTTCCCTCTCCTTCACGTCTATTCTCTACTACAGCTTTCTAGCTACCCTCGTTTTCATAGGATTCCTCTTCATCCGCTACCATCGCGAGACGAGGTTCTACAGGAGGCTGGAGGAATGGGAGCAGCAGTTCGACATTTCGGGACTGGATGCAGCCCGCAGCCCGTTCGAGCGGATCGTCGAAACCCATTTATCGAGTCAAACAACGCGGCTCAAACAAATCGCCTCACGCAACATGACGCTGCTGGAGCAGGAGAAGGACGAGCTGATGTCCTGGATCCATGAGGTGAAGACGCCGCTCACCGCCATGCAGCTGATGATTGACCGTGTTGACGATGACGCGCTCCGAGCCTCGCTCACATACGAATGGCTGCGGATTCACCTGCTGTTGGATCAACAATTGTATCAGAAACGCCTCCCTTTCATAGAGACCGATCTATTCATCGAGCAGCTTGACTTAAGAAAGTTGTTAGTAGCGGAAATTCGTATGCTGCAGGCGTGGTGCATCCAGAAAGGCGTCGGCTTCGAGCTGGAGCTGGAGGCTGACGAAGTGTTGAGCGACGCGAAGTGGTTGGCTTTTATTTTGCGACAGTTGCTCACGAATGCCGTCAAATACAGTCCTCCGGCGTCCGAAATTCTCATTCGCAGCTACGAACGAGACGGTCACATCAAGCTCGAAGTGAAGGATAACGGCCGTGGCATCGATCCCAAGGACTTGCCAAGAGTATTCGATAAAGGATTCACATCCACCACTAGTCATCACGACAGCGCCGCAACCGGAATGGGGTTATATTTGGCGCAAAACGCCGCCCGCTCGCTGCATATCCGGATCGAAGCGCAATCGGAGCTGGATGTGGGATCTACGTTCGGGCTTACGTTCCCGCGGAGAAATGAGTTTCATCGGCTGACAGGCATGTGACAGCATTGTCACATGCCCTTTGCATTTGTTAGATGAATCGAAGGAAACCGTTCACTCCATTCTATTATACTGAAACCATCCAATCGAAGGAGTGAATCAGGTGCCACCTATTCTAGAGGCTGCCAAGCTGCTGAAAAGCTACGGAAACAAATTCAATAAGCAGGAAGTGCTGCGCGGGATCGATCTAAGCATCGCACAAGGGGAATTCGTCAGCATAATGGGGGCATCGGGCTCCGGCAAAACGACGCTGCTCAACGTCCTCTCTTCCATCGACCATGTGAGCGGCGGCTCGATCCGCATTGAAGGTCAGGAAATTACGGGCTTGAGGGAGAAGCAGCTCGCAGAATTCCGAAAACGCCACTTGGGCTTTATTTTCCAAGAGTACAACTTGCTCGATACGCTTACGGTGAAAGAGAATATCCTGCTGCCGCTGTCCGTCGCCAAAATCCCGAAGTCGGAGGCCGAGCAACGCTTCCAACGAATAGCCCAGGAGCTGGGTATCTATGAGCAGAAGGACAAGTACCCGAACCAAATTTCCGGAGGTCAGAAACAGCGTACATCGGCAGCTCGAGCGTTCATCCATGAGCCAAGCATTATTTTCGCCGACGAGCCTACTGGTGCATTGGATTCCAAATCGGCTTCAGACCTGCTCAATAAACTTAATGCCATTAACCAAAATCGCAACGCAACGATCGTAATGGTCACGCATGACGCCACTGCAGCCAGCTACAGCAGCCGGGTCATTTTCATCAAGGACGGCCAAATCTATTCGCAGCTTTATCGCGGACAAGAGTCCCAGCAAACCTTTTTCCAAGACATCATGAAGACGCAAGGGGTATTGGGCGGGGTGCACGATGAGCATTAGCCACTACATTTTCCAGAACCTCAAGTCGAATCTGAAGCATTATTACTTGTATGTGTTCGCTCTCATCTTCAGCGTCGCCCTCTATTTTGCCTTCGTGACACTGCAATTCGATCCCGCCCTGGACGCAACCAAAGGGTCGATCAAAGGCGCAGCCGCCTTAAAGGCCGGCTCGATCTTGCTGGTGGCGATCGTGACCGTGTTCAACCTGTATTCGAACAATATTTTCGTGAAAAGGCGGAGCAAAGAGATCGGCTTGCTGCAGCTTATCGGCATGACGAAGTCGACGATCTTCCGCGTGCTGGTTGCCGAGAACTGCATGCTCTATTTCGGCTCTCTGGCCATAGGCGTATTTGTCGGGTTTTCCATGTCCAAGCTCATTCTGATGATTTTGTTCAAAATAACCGGCGTCAATGCCATCGCCACTCTTCAATTCTCAAGCCAGGCGTTGCTCCGAACGATTTTGGTCTTTTCCGTCATTTATTTGTTCATCATGCTGGTCAACTTTATTTTCATCCGGCGCCAGACGATTCTGTCCTTGTTCCAATTCCGGACTTCGACCGAGGACAAAGTGAAGAAGGTGTCGGGACTGGAAGCGGTCATCGGGTTCGTCGGCCTGCTGTTGATTGCTGTGGGCTACTATGTTTCCTCGAAGCTGTTCGGCGGGGACTTTACAACGATGGTCGGACTGTTCGGCGCGATGATCTTTATTCTGTTCAGCGTCATCAGCGGGACTTATATGTTCTACAAAGGCTCGGTGCGCTTGATCCTGAATGCCGTTCGCAAACGGATGGACGGTCACCTGAGCGTGCGGAACGTCCTTTCCCTTAGCTCGATCATGTTCCGGATGAAGTCGAATGCCATGCTGCTGACTGTAATCACAACCGTTTCCGCTCTTTCGATCGGCCTGCTCTGCCTCAGCTACATTGCCTACTACTCGGTGGAAAAAACATCCGCCCAATATTTCCCCTCCCAATTCACGTTCTCCCACCCTCAAGAGGCGGAGCGATTCAAAACGGCGCTGAACGAGAAGCAGATCGCCTTCCAAGAAACACGAATCGAAGTATTGCTGGCGTCGACGGATTTAACTCTGGTAATGGGGCCCGAGGTAGAGCAAATCGATATGGGGCTGAGTCATACCCTTCTTACGGTAGTGGCAGATACGTCCGTTCATCTAGGCGACTTAGCGGAAGATCAGATCCTTTTAACTGGGAGCAACGACTTGATGAGCCGATTTATGCCTTTTCGCTCGGCGGGAGGAACACTAGTGCTTACAGGTCGGGAAAATAAAACGGAGCTCCAATACCTCGGATTGAAGGACCAATTTGTCGTCTCGCAGTACTTCACGATTCGACCGGTGGCAGTAGTGGATGAAGCGGTGTTCAAGCGGATGCAGCAGGATCTCGACCCGGATATCCAAAATAAATCACCGGTCTACACAGGGATCGATATTTCAAATGAGAGCCAGCTTACGGCAGCAGACGAAATATTTCGCTCGCTGGCTTTTTCGAAAGAAAGCTTCTCCACTTCCAGACAAGCTGAAATCGGTCAAACTAAACAATTAATGGGGTTAACTATTTTCGTCGTAGGTTTCCTCGGCCTGACATTCCTGATCACGACCGGGTGCATCCTCTATTTCAAGCAGATGGATGAGAGCGAGGACGAGAAACCGAGCTATACGATTCTCAGAAAGCTGGGCTTCACTCAAGGCGATCTCATTCAAGGGATTCAATTGAAGCAGCTGTTCAGCTTCGGCATTCCGCTAGCGGTCGGCTTGCTTCATAGCTATTTCGCCGTCCAGTCGGGCTGGTTTCTGTTCGGCACCGCGCTGTGGACGCCAATGATGATCGTAATGATTGTTTATACGCTGCTCTATTCGATCTTCAGCGTTTTGTCCGTTCTACACTACAAGAAGGTAATCAGCCAATCCTTGTAAAAAAGAAAAAGCGGTTGCCGTATGCTGCGGTTCCCGCTTTTTTTCTATTTCTCCATTTCCCGCACCGGAAACGGCCAACCTTGCAGCTTATGATATTCGCGATACAGCTGCAGCAGCTCCGACTCTCGTTCCATAATTTGTCGCGCCAGCACTTCGATCCGGGTTTCCGGGTTCGGCTGCGGAGGTAGCTCCGGGTTCAGCTTTTCGGGATCGCCGCCGAAATTATCCGCGACCCACATGTCGGCTTCCGCTCGGCCTTTGCTTCGACACACATCCATGTAAGATTCGAAAATATCGTTCACCAGCTTGCGCCGTTCCCAGTTGATGATGCCCACCGCATCTTTCGCCCTGGAAACCGCCAGCATCAGTTGAAAATCGTTCAGCTCTCCGCGAATCGCTTCGATCCGATCGAGCTCCTCGAGCAGGAGCGGGTAGACGGTTTGAAACTGTTTGGCAGCCTGGATCAGGTCTCTTTCCGTGATTGAGGAGTGGTCCACATGACATCATCCTTTCCTCACACCATTCGTAAGAAACCTCGAGTTTCAGTTGGTTGCCCGGAATCACGATCACACCCAAAAGTATTCAGCTGCATATAAGAAAAGCCATGGAGCTGCTTCAACCGGCACCCCATGGCTTTTGATTTATTTGGATTTGCGCTTTTTCGAGCCTGCCACTTCGGAATCCTGACCGTTGCCCGGCTGCGTCTTCTTGCCGTTATTGTTCGCGTTGTCACGAGACATGGAGTCCCCTCCTCTCTGCTTGCATCCCTCCCATTATGTCCAGGCGCTGTCGCCGATATGCGGCACTTTAGTCGCTATGCTGCCGGATCAGCTTCTGGAACCGCAGCACCCCATAACCAAGCAGCAGAATAGCGATCAATTGAAACACACTAAGCCCTTTCATGAAAGTGGAGAGGCTTTCCATCTCAGACGAGCTGCTGAACATTCGTGTCGTATTCATAATGAAAATCGACAAATTCGCTAAAGCCACAATGCCGAACATACTCTGGACTTTTTTGTATAACGATCGAATCGATTCCTTATCGCTGTACAGCTCCGTCGTATCGCCTTCTACATAAGGCCGTCGGAAGTATTGCCAGTTGGCGCTAGTCCCGACAAACTCCCAGCCGGCATCCGCGTAGAGCGCTCGATATTCCTTCACCTGCTCCGCCTTCATGACATCCTGGTAGTCCATACGTTAAATGTAGCGGATACCTGGATCTTGTTCGAACTGATAGCGGAAATACCCTGGACGCACCAGATGCAACCCTTCTGCCGACATATCGGTAAACCATTTTTTCATCGCTCTTGTAGTTCCAGACGTAGGAGAAGCGTGTTTTTATAATAGGCTTGGATTGCTCCACAACAGATCTCATGTCGATATTCCTCCTAATTTTGAGTTACTTTCCGTCCGTTCCGCAATAGCTCTTCCATTCGTTCCATCTCCGCCATCACGACTTGTTTGCCTTGCGGAGTGATCGCATACGTCTTGCGGCGGGAATCGGCTTCGACTTCTTCCGAAGGAACGATCAGCCCTTTTTTCATCAAATTATTAAGCGCCGTATACAAGGTTCCCGCCCCGATTCTGACGCGTCCGCCGCTCATTCGCTCCACATCCTGCATCATGCCATAGCCGTGCGCTGGAGTTGCATACAACACAATCAGAATATAGTAGAACGCTTCGGTCAAGGGCAGCATCTCCCTCATGTCTCCCATGGTGTCGCCTCCTTTCACGGTAATATATCGTATGTCGATATAATAACCCGCGATATATCGACTGTCAATATAGTTGGATAAAAAAAGGCCGATGACCTGTTCGGGTCTCGGCTTTTGTATGGTTGGAGTTTTCTTAATGGGGTTATTCGGGTATGTGTTCTACCAGTTTGCTGCTAATGGAGTGAATCTGTTGTTGAGCTATGCCAATCCGCTCTAAGTATTGCAGCACTCCCCCATACTGTTGATCGAGATGCGTGAGCGCGCCTTCCAAAACTTCTGGTGATGAAGTCATATTCGCTAAAATGTTTTGTTTTGCCGCCTCGGTCTTGGCACCGCTTAGCCAATGTTCGATCTTCGGAGCCAAATATATCTCGCTAATCGCGTAATCCTCAAGAATGATATCCTTGGAAACGCCAACCGCCGCAAGCAGCAATGCGATGAGGAGACCCGTTCGGTCCTTGCCGGCCGAGCAATGAATGATCGTACAACCATCTGCGGATTTGATGAACGTTTCTAGAATGCTTCGGATTTGCGGCTGACAAAGCTCCAGAGTGACCACATACTTGGCTGTCAAATCGCTGGCCTTCCCCAATGCCTCCGACACTTGCGGGTCACCTAGAATGGGAATGTTGACGTAGTGGAGATCAGTGTCCCCACTGAACACATTCGGCGACTTTTCCAGTTCGAACGGATCCCGGATGTCGATGATGCACTTCACACCATAGGCTAATAATTGCTGCTGGTCATTGGAAGTTAGCTGATCCATACTGTCTGCGCGGACCAGTTTCCCCCAACGAATCCGCTCGTTTTTCGAAACCGGGTATCCCCCGATATCTCGCGTATTCAGATTGCCTTCCAAATTGATTTTTCGCTTAATCGGGTTAACTTGCTCCAATCGCAATCGCCTCCTCCGCTCCTTTTTTACAATTTCTACTATATCACAAGCCGCTTTGCAGGAGACGGAACACTCTTGTAAAATGACAATAGTCCAATAAAAATGAAGCAGGTGTCTACATGAGATTATATAAGCTGATGCTGCTGACTATTGTATTGGTTTTGGCAGGATGCTCCACATCTAACGGTAAAAAGGAGCCGACAACGATGAACGAACAAATGATCCAAGCCGCAGAACGTGGGGAAATCGCTGTATTGAAGAAGCTGATCAAGGATGGCGCAGATATGAATGCCAAGGATTCAAGAGGCCGAACGCCTGTCATGGCGGCCACTCACCGCAATCAAGTGGAGTCCGTGAAGGTGTTGATCGAAGCTGGGGCGGATATCAACGAGCGGGATGATCGGTCGGACAATCCGTTCCTGTATGCGGGGGCGGAAGGGTTGCTCGACATCTTGAAGCTGACTATTGATGCTGGAGCAGATCCTACACTGTCGAATCGTTATGGTGGGACGGCTCTTATTCCGGCGGCGGAACGGGGGCATTTGGCGGTGATGGAGGAGTTGCTGAAGCGCTCGAAGGTGAATGTTAACCACGTTAATAATCTTGGTTGGACGGCTTTGTTGGAGGCGGTAGTGTTAGGTAGCGGAGGCGAGACGCATCAGCGTGCGGTGCAGCTTCTGGTCGATTACGGGGCGGACGTGAATATCCCGGACAAGGACGGAGTGACTTCGCTCGCACATGCCAAGAAGCGCGGTTACAAGGAGATTGAAGCTATTTTAGTTAAAGCCGGGGCTCGTTGAGCAGATAGCGTTATGAAAACGTTACTAGGTCAGATAGCGGTGGATAAGGCGAGTAACGGTGGGATGCTGAGTACCAAAGTAAACAGACGGAGAACCAAATTTCGCATCCCGCCACTCATTCGGCCCATCTGAGTACCAATGTAAACAGTTCGCGAACCTAGCTTCGCGTTCTGGATACTTAGGTACTCAGACGAGCCGAAATGGAACTAGCATGCGAAATAGGGTTCTCTGATTGCGAAAATGGGTATCCGGCTCAACCTGCTCTCCATTCTTTTTGTGCTTTGCACATTGCCCACCTCGCATTTGTAAGGCTAATTTCTGCTTAGAGGTGGTGGGAGTGCTGGATTGGCTGCTGTAAAGCGGATTTTCGTGCTTAGAGGTTACGGGAGTGCTGGATTTGCTGCTGTAAAGCGGATTTTCGTGCTTAGAGGTTACGGGAGAGCTGGGTTTGCTGCTGTAAAGCGGATTTTCGTGCTTAGAGGTGGTGGGACAGCTGGGTTTGCTGCTGTAAAGCGGATTTTCGTGCTTAAAGGTAGTGGGAGTGCTGGATTAGCTAGTGTAAAGTGTCTGAATGGCAAGTCACCTGAGTAGTAACTATGCGATCACCTTATTCTGCAGCTATCCAAGGATGGGTCGCTCGCGAACACGAGATCTCCGCCCCGTCGACCCTAATTTGATACAAGTCGGGGTTGGTCAGTCGCCTCCAAGTTTCATTGCCATGCTTCGGATCAAAGTAGTTCAAGATCAAATCAATGCCCCGTGAGTCACGACAGCAAGTGTACAACCCGCAGAAGGGGCCCTGAGCCATTCCTGAATGACCTGCACGCCTCGATCCATGGCTTCTTGAGAGGACTCTCCTCCTTCATACTTCAGTTCAAGATCTGCAAAAGAAGCTTCCAGCTTCGCCACCCAATCTCGATGCTGCTCGGTGCTGAGTACGCGTTCCACAAGTCTCACATCGGTATGCAGCGGCAGCGAGCTGCGCTCACAGAAAGGTTGGATGGTGTCTACTGCGCGCCTATAAGGACTGCTCACCACCCGCTCGATGAGGAAGTCTTTCAACATTTCAGCGAGTTGCAGTGCTTGTTGTTGCCCGAGTTCCGTCAAAGGTGCGTCGGGAGCTTGGCCTATTGCTTGGCAATGTCTGATGAGAAAAATTTGCTTCATTTGAGATCCTTTCACTCCACTATATCTCGTCTGGACACGATTTAAGGCGGAAAATCAGGCTTACAGCACCTCGAATCCCAAAATAGGTGGCTGTAAAGCGGAAAATCCGCCTTAACAGCAGCAAGCCCCGGCCTTACGCAAAAAGAACGGCCGATCGGCAGTCCCCAATCCATCCACTCAAGTTACTTTCACTTCCGCGCCACTTTACCTCGTATCCCCATCACAACTGCCGTCATCACAAAGTAAACCGGGAACAAGATCAATCCGGCAAACGCAGACACCAGCCAAACCGAAGACAGCAGCTCATCCTGCACACTATCCAAATAGGTCAGCCCGTACAACAGCCATCCGAGCCAACCAATGGTCAAGCCGTAGCCGATCTTGTAGGGAAGTCTCATCGGTCATTGCCCCACCATTCATATGAAAATTTGGCTCCATCGTACCAAGCCCCTCTTTCAAAGTCAATTTCCACTACAAAGTTTCTCCATACTAAAAAGCAGCAAGACCTGATCGAGTCAGAGCCTTGCTGCCTAATATAGTTTATTTCGCTTGGATGTACCCTTCCGCCTTGAGCAGCTCTGCGATCAGCACCGCGCCGCCGGCTGCGCCGCGCAACGTATTGTGCGACAGCCCGACGAACTTGTAGTCATACAGATGGTCCTCGCGCAGACGGCCTGCCGATACACCCATGCCGTTCTCCAGCTCGCGCTCCGACTTCGTCTGAGGACGATTGTCCTCTTCGAAGTAGGTGATGAACTGCTTCGGCGCGCTTGGGAGCTCCAATTGCTGCGGACGCCCGCTATATTCGTTCCAGCGGCGAATGATTTCTTCCTTCGACGGTTTGTTCTCGAACGACACGAATACCGTCGCCAGATGGCCGTCCGTTACCGGAACGCGGATACATTGCGCAGTGATTGTAGGAGACGAAGCTTTCACCACTTCGCCATTCTCCACACGACCCCAGACGCGAAGCGGCTCCTGCTCGCTCTTCTCTTCTTCCCCGCCGATGTACGGGATGACGTTGTCGATCATTTCCGGCCAGTCGGCAAAGCTTTTCCCGGCGCCGGAGATCGCTTGGTAGGTGGAAGCGACGACTTGCGTCGGCTTGAAGTCCGCCAGTGCGTGCAGCATCGGCACGTAGCTCTGGATCGAGCAGTTCGGCTTGACCGCGATAAACCCGGTCGAGGTGCCAAGTCGCTGACGCTGAGCGGCGATGACTTCCAGGTGCTCCGGATTGATTTCCGGAATAACCATCGGAACATCCGGCGTCCAGCGATGCGCCGAGTTGTTGGAGACAACCGGCGTGCCTGTCTTGGCATAGGCTTCCTCCAAGGCCTTCGTTTCATTCTTGCCCATCTCGACCGCGCAGAATACAAAGTCCACGCCGGCAGCGACCTCTTCGACATTCGAAGCATCCTGCACGAGAATGCCCTTCACTCCGTCCGGAATCGGGCTATTCAACTTCCAACGGCCGCTGACCGATTCTTCATACGTTTTGCCGGCCGAATTTGCACTTGCGGCAATCGCCGTCACTTGAAACCAAGGATGCTGATCCAACAGCTGTACGAAACGTTGACCGACCATCCCGGTGCCGCCAACAATACCCACTCTGAGCTTTTGTGTCATTTGAAACTCCAATCCTTTCCCCATGGCATGATAAATACATATTCAAACGGTTTGATTATGTGTATCCGGTGAACCTTCAAGCAAGGCAGGCCAACAAGCAGAAGCGGAAGCCGACGCCAACAAAAAAATCCCACCCCCAAGACTTGATCAGTCTCAGGGACGAGATTCGTATGCTCGTGGTACCACCCCAGGTTCGCCGATATGTCGCCATATCCGCCTCTTCAAGTACGGCAAGCCGTTAAGCCTGCTTATACTTTAGCTCTGTAACAGGAGCTCCTGACGCACCATCCGCTCGTTCTTGAGGTTCCGATGCGCTGCTCTGAGGCTTTATTCAATCGGGATCGCTTTGCTCCTTTTCACCGGGCGGAGCTCTCTGGGAAAGCTTTCACGATTTACTCTTCTCATCATCGCATTTCATTATTGCGACTATAGTATCAAATTCCCGCAGGAAGGTAAACACTTAATTTTTGGGCGCCTCCCCTAAATCCACCCTAACTGGTGAGCCCTTTTTATCCAGAATTGATTTATTTTTATTGAGATTCTAGTTTCTTTCCGCTATGATAGTGTTAAAAAACGATGGAGCAGAACGAAGCATGAACGATCTGATCGAACGGAAACCATTCCGAGTAAAGCTGAACAAAATGGTGAAAGCGATACGCACGAACATCGTGATGGGCACTTGGAAAGCCGGCGACTATTTGCCTTCCGAGCAAACGCTGGCCAAACAGTACGAGCTCAGCAACCTGACGGTTCGCAAAGGGCTGGAGGCGCTGGTCGCCGAAGGCTATATTCAGAAAATCCCCAGAGTCGGCAATCAAGTGACGCAGACGTTCAAAAACCGCGCCGTCCATATCAAGTTCGGCTATTACGCCGATCTGGAGCAATCGGTCGGTCTGTCCAGTCTGATCGACGAGTTTCAACGGAGAAATCCGCATATCCGCATCGAAGCTTCTCCGATCCGCATTCAGCAAGGCTCCAGCTATGCGGACACGATAACGGAGCTGCTGCAGCAGGAGAAGCTGGACCTCGTGACGATGAATACATCCGATTATCGGTTGATGGCGGATCAGAGCTTGCTGCCTACTTTCTCGGCGCAGCCCGTCAACAACGCAATCCCGCGTCCGATCAGACAGCCTTTCCTGCATGGGGAGACGCCGTATGCCGCGCCATTTATTTATTCGCCGGTGCTGTTGTGCTACAACAAGGCGCATTTCCGGCAAGCCGGACTGCCTACCCCGGACAGCGGCTGGACATGGGATGAGCTGCTCGAGCAAGCGGCCAAGCTGAATGTGCAGGGGGAGCGATACGGCTTCTACTTCTACCCGCTCTCCGACAACCGGTGGCCGATCTTCCTGCTGCAGAACGGGTTCCGCTTGGACCGAAGCAGCCGAGAAGCGCTCGCAGCCAGCGTAGAACGGATTGTTGAAGCGATGCGGGTGTGCAAGGAATTGTTCAACCGGCCGGATACGTTCCCCGCTTATTTGTCCGATTCGGAAGTGACGCCGGAATGGTTGTTCGCGCATGGCAAAATTTCGATGATTATGACGACTTACTTCCACCTGAACCGATTGCTTCAGACCGATGTGGAATACGATGTCGCTCCCCTGCCTTACATTCGCGAGCCGATGACGCTGCTCCTGGCGATCGGGCTGGTGGTGAACGACCGGTCGCAGGCGAAATTCGACGCGCAGCTGTTCGTCGATTTCCTGCAATCCCCGGAAGCGCAAGCGATTATCCGCCGGGAAACGCTTAGCATTCCAGCCGCGCGTATGGCGGTTGACATGGGTTCCGAGGCGAGTCCGATGCTGAATCGTCCGGCCAACTATGCGATGTACCGAGACATCATCCCCACCTTCCGGATCCACAGCGATATGAACGTGACGTCGGAAGAGCTCCAGCGCATCCTCAATGCAAGCCGGCTGTTTTGGGCCAATCTGGAGGATGAGTCGACTTTGACGGAACGATTGATGCATGTATTGGCGTAGTTTAGATAGCGGTATCGAACCTGACTCAGAAATTTGCTGAGATCAGGTTTTTTATTCGAAACCTAATTGACATAATCCATGATTTGTTTGTAATATAAAAATATAGGTGAATCAATTAATTCATCTATGTAAATCACATTGAAGGAGGAAAGTTGATGAAACGTTTGGTCAGTGCTGGATTTATGTTCGCTATGCTGCTGTGTTTGTTCCTGTGGAGCTCGCCTGCAGGTGCGGCGGATATGCTGATCACCAACTACAGCTTTGAGAGCGGCACCACGGGATGGACTCAGCCATACGGTACCGGAGGCATCACAGTCAGTACGGATCGGGCCGTAACGGGCTCGAACAGCTTGAAGATCGTGGACAACAACGCATCCGGCAATTTCGGGTACGAGGGCGCCAAATTGAATGCAACGGCCGGCACTACTTACTTGGCCTATGCGAAGCTCTACTTGGTCAGCGGCAGCGCAGAGCTCTACATGCGCTTCTGGAACAGCAGCAATACGGTTATCGGCAATCAATTCGTCACCGTCTCCTCACCTACGAATCAATGGCAAACCGTAAACGTCAAATTAACAGCCCCTGCCAACACGACTAAGGTTTCCGTAATGCTCTATTCTTCCATCGGCGCCACTTCCACCGCTTACTGGGACGATGTCCTGATCACCCAAGAATTCACTACACTCGGCGACCAACTGGTACATACAACAACGCTCGGCACTACATTCGGCATCAATACGAGTCAGGATAAACTCTATACCGTAGGTTCCGGCGCAGCCGGCCAGGATGCCGTCATGTCGATTATCGACTCTGACACGAATGCAGTCGTCGCCACCTACCCCCTGTCCGGAGCGCTCGGTGCTTGGGGAGCCACTACGGCAACAGACGGGAAAATATACTTCAGCTCCTATTCAAGCGGAAAAATTTACAGATACACCCCCGGCTCGACATCCGTCACTGATCTGGGTGTAGCTTACACGGGCGCGGAGAACATGTACACCATAACGGCCGGCACTAATGGCAAAATATATGGCGGCGGATTTCCGGATGCAGGCTTTTTCAAATATGAACCTTCCGTCGGTTTTTCGACAATAGGCTCGAAACCGATCTGGTCAGGCGAGGAGTATGTACGCAGTATCGCCTATGATGCAGCTAACAACATTACTTACCTGGGAACCGGTACCGGCGGTTCGTTAGTGCGTTTCGACAATACGTCCGGCGCCAAAACCGACATCCTCCCTCCCGCTTATGCCAGCGAGACCTTCGTCTACGAGCAAATCCTGACGGGCGGCAAATTGTTCGCAGGCTTGCGTCCAAGCGGCACCGTGCTCGTGCTGGACGTCAACTCCAGCGGCGTGGCTACGCTTGACGCTACGCTGAATGCCCTGCCATCCCCTGAGCGCAACGGCAAAGTGTACTATGTATATGGCGGTCAATTGTACGCCTACAACATTTCAACCAAAACCTCAAGCGCAGTCAGCGGTGTAACTACAACGATTGCCGGCAACAAATACGGCTGGGTCACACTGGCGGATCAAACGACTTATCCGGGCGAAACGCTCGTCGTGTACGGAGCCAAAGACGGACGGATGAGCTTGTTCAAGTACAATGTGACAAGCGGCAACTTCGAAACGAATTTTGTAACCGGTATGCCGGAGCTGACGACCATCATCAACGCCATCGGCCGCAGCGCGGACGGAAGAGTATTGTCCGGCGGCTATCTGGACAACGGCACCGGCATCTATACGCCGATGCGAGGCGACTCCAACGAGAACTATCCGGATGAAGACTATCCGTCTCCCTTCCAGGCTTACAGCTATTATGCCTACAACGGCAAGACGTATATCGGCTCGTACGGTCACGCCAAGCTGTGGGAGTACGACCCGTCGTTGCCGTACGGCGGCTCCAATCCGACGCTTCTGCTTGACCAGGGCACACAAGGCATGGATCGCCCCGTCGCTATGACGGGCGGCGGCGGCAAAATCTTCATGGGCAGCGTACCGATCTATGGCAGCCTGAAGGGAGGCTTGACCGTCTACGATCCGGCAACGAGCACTTCGATCCTGAAGAAAGATATTGTCACGAATCAAAGCGTAACCGCCCTCGCTTACTATAACGGCAAAGTGTATGGCGGCACCTCGATCAAAGGCGGCAACGGGGTATCTCCTACGGCAACAGCAGCGAAGCTGTTCGTGTATGATGTGGCCACGGACACGAAAACCGGCGAATATTCTCTCCCTGTTTCCGGATTAACCGGTATAACCGGTATGACCACGGTGGACGGCAAAATTTGGGGCTTCGCAGAAGGCTATTTATTCGTCTTCAACCCGACGACCAATTCGTTCGACTACTTTACTCAGAAGTTCAGCGGCGTCAACTACGGCGGAGCCGGTGTATGGACGGATGCCACCCTTCTGACCGTCAGTAAAGATCCGAACTACGTTTACGGCACCATTCAAGGCACCTATTTGTTCAAAATCAACCGCTCCACGAAAGCGGTCACGAACATCTCCAGCAGCGGTGGGGCTTACTACTTGACGACCGACGAATATGAGAATTTGTATTATGTTCCAACCAACCACACTCAGTTGAAGCGTTACGCGTTCTAAATCAGTAAAAGCCGCTCGATGCGTCAGGCATCGGGCGGCTTTTACCGGTTGGTATTCCACAGGCAAGCTTATTCGAATTATTCAAGGCCCAACAAGTAATGTCCCACCAGCTCTGTTGCAGTCAGAATATGCTGCGACTCCACCTCTAGCCCCATTCCAGCTAGCCGATGCGCAATTTGTGCACCCATAACAGTAGAATTGTTAGTCAGGAACCGTAGTTGAAGAAATTCCCGAGCTCTCAGCCAATTCAAGATCGTCTGGGCTCCTGGAGTTAACCTCGTATCACATCCACTTGTATCCCGACTTCTCCAAACGTTCGTTATATTTTGGGGATACGATAGGAGGCTTGCCGCGTTGGCAGATCAGCTCACCCTCCTCTACAAGCCCCCTGTTCCTGCTGCCCAAAATCTCCATCAGCCGAATTTGCCATATCTGCTTCTGTGCTTGATGTTCTGGCTCCTCAATCAAATTGCGGCATTCTTCCGGGTCATCGCTTAGATGAAACAACTGCTCTGTGCCCAATCGAGGGAACCAAATATATTTCCATTTCCCATCCGTCACGTACTGCATTTCCTGTTCCTCCGAATAGCAGGTGCTGTGTTCGCCATGCACATATTCGCGCCAAGCGGTTCTATTCCCTCGAATCAGATTCATCATGCTCATGCCGTCAACCGAAGCGGGAATGTCGAGGCCAAGCGCATCTAACAGGGTAGGCATTATATCTTGCAGCGTTACAGGCAAATCCACATGCTTGCGAATGCTTCCTTCATGGCTTTCCGGCAAACAGATGATCATAGGAATGCGGGCCGAACCTTCATAAGCATAGGTTTTGCGCCACAAATGATGATCTCCCAGCATATCCCCGTGGTCTGACGTAAAGATAACTATTGTGTTTCTCAACAAGTCTGTTCTCCTCATAAACATCATCAGACGGCCAATCTGATGATCGATTTGAGAAATCGAACCGTAATAGCCGGCTCTAGCCCGCCTGATCTCTTCCTCGCTTCGCTTCCCTCGCCACGCATCGGGCTTGACAGCGTCGGCGGGAACATCATGAATAGCTGACCAATCCCCTACGTAAGGACGCGGCAAGCTCTTGCTCATATACAAATCGAAATAATATGGCAGCGCGTCATAGGGAGAATGCGGCCGGGTAAACGATGTTTTGAGAAAAAAAGGCTTGCTTGGGTCCCTTCTTTTCAGAAATCGGATCGACTCGTTCACCGTCCAGTTCGTGGGATGAATAAATTCAGGCGCATGATAAGGCCGGGCAATCCACGAATTCCAATCCAACCCGTGATCGACAATATCATAGTCGCCAGTTTTGTTGTCTTCGAACCATTCCCTGTAGTCGGATACAAATCCCGGATCGCCGCGTCCCTCTTCATCAAGCTGAGTGCTGTGGAAACCGTTCAGAGAACGCTGTGGAAAGAAGTGCAGATTTCCAATCCCGTGTGTGTGGTATCCGGCCTTCGACAGCTCCCCTGGTAATGTATGCTCAAATCCTACTCCCATCGGCCCTTGTCCGTTTCCCGTGCCAAGAATACCCGTATTCCAGGGATCCATGCCCGTAAGCAGGCAAGCTCTTGCCGGAATACAGGACGGAGAAGGCGAATAGGCGCTTGTGAACAGCGTACCTCTGGACGCGAGCCAATCGATGTAAGGAGTCTCGAGGACCGGGTTGCCATAACATCCTGCGGCATCCCCCCGATGTTGGTCGGTCATAAGAAGCAGTACATTGGGCTGGCTCACTCGAATTCACCTGCTTTTCACTTAGTCAGTCTCATCTTCAAGGCCGTATCATATTCGGTAAAGTGCGTATACTTCCCATTCATCCACAACAGCACCGAACAGCCTTCGGCATATCCACGTGAAATATAGGGTCTCACATTATTGCTGCCGGAGCCTGAAGTGACAGGAACGCAATTCCAGGTTTCACCTGAATCCGGAGTGCTCCAATGCTCGATCTCAAACACCCCTTCGATAGGACGAGACAAGTATACTTGGGACGGATCCTGATGATCCAGGATGATGCCACCGGAATAATAAGGCTCGCTCTCCGTCTTGCCTTCCGGCGTTTCAGGAAACCAGTCCCCTCCTGGTGTAATTTCATAATCCATCCATTGGTTCCCGTTCCATCTCGCATATCGATACCGGTGATCGGTATCTGTCATGAAGAGAGCGTATACGACCACCGGATAGCCCATCTGATCGATGGCAATATCCCATATCCACGTTTTCCAGCCGTTCTTCTGCGCATCATAAACCATTGTCGCTTCGGAGGGTTGTATCGGCAGCTCGGAGAACGCCTTGATGAGAGTACCGTCCGCATTATAGAACTCTCCGCCTCGATAGCAGGCAAAGTATATGCTATTACTCGATTCTACATTGGGATGACCGTCTGTAAATGCGAAATAGATCGTATTTTCGCGATCGGTTGCATACTTGATGTACGGCCTGGCTCCGCTTCCCTCGATGAGCGTGAACGCTTCGGACCAACAACCCCCAGCCTCCTGAATGGCGAAATTAGGTTTGAAATTGGCGCCGCGCCAAAACAAATACTGTTTCTCTTCCTCTCTCAGATAAACAGGGCTTGGGTAAGTATAGCCGAATGATCCTATGGTATTGCTGGCAAGCTCTAATTCAGGCCCCCAGGAGGAGATGTCCTCGCTCCGGTCTGCTGTCCGGTAGAACATGCTGTTCCCGCAGTGAGCCGAGTAGTATACGGTCAATCTGCCCTCACCATCCATGAAGAGAGACGGATTGGCATGATCGTCCTGATGCAGCCGTTCTTTCAGCTCAGTCGTTTGCGCAGTATGATTCGTATGATCGTAGTACCCGACTCTGACATGCCCCTCTTTGGTCAACCAGCCAATGTAAGTTCGTTTGTGAACACCTTCGTAATATAGAGCCCTGGGATCACCGAAGAAACACCAGGCTCCGTCAGCGGAAAAATCTGGATACTCCTCACCCTTCAAGCAAGTGGAAGAAAGCCTCTCGCGATTGGTCATTGCAATACTCTCCTTTTCTATTCCTTCAAGGACCCCAGCATGGCCCCTTTCACAAAATATTTCTGCAGGAACGGGTACACCAGAATGATGGGCAGCGTGGCGAAAAGAATGATGCCTGCCTTCATCATTTCCGGAGTACTCTGAGTTGCTGCATCGCCAATAATGGTCGAGATGCTCCCGTTATCTTCAACGACTAGCCTGCGAAGAAGAACCTGCAGCGGAAACAGACTTGGATCCCGGATAAAGATGATTGCGTAAAAATACGAATTCCAAACCCCTACAGCATGAAACAATGATAGAGTGGCGATTACAGCTGTGGACAAAGGCATGGCAATTCGGAGATAAATGCCGAATTCACTGCAACCATCGATTTTGGCTGAGTCAAACACCTCCGATGACAGTCCCTGGAAGAAAGTCTTCATGATAATCACGCCGAATGCTCCCAATGCGCTTGGAATAATCAAAGCCCACAGCGTATTTTCCATCCCAAGCGTACGGATCCATAAGTAGTTCGGGATTAATGGGATGTTAAAGACAAATGTAACCAAAATTGCTTTCAGAATAAGTCCTCGAAAAGGGCTCTGACTGCGTGACAAGCCGTAAGCAATAGTGGATGTCAGGAAAATGTAGGTGAAGGTACCGGCTAACGTTATCAAGATCGTCACAGCCATCGATCTCCATATTTGACTCATTCCCAGTATCGTTCGGTAGACATCCAGATTAAGCCCTTTGGGCAGCAAATACACGAGCTTCGCTTGGGCATAAACAGGGGAGCTCAAGGAAACGGCTGCAAGATGCAGAACAGGAGCGATCATCGTAAGACTGAAGCCAAGCAGCACAAGCCCGTTGATCCACTGAAAGAGAGAATCTTTTTTGTTTGTGACCAATCGAATTCCCCCTTCAATAAATGCTTTCGCCGGTAGTTTTTTTGCTTAATGTATTTACAGCGGCAATCAGGCATAATCCTACAATCGATTGGAACATTCCGATCGCGGTCGTGAAGCTGAACTGGGACCTCTGTAAACCGACTCGGTAAACATACGTATCGACCACCTCGCCGACATCGCGCACCAATGGATTGAGGAAGATCAGAATTTGTTCGACGTTCGATTCAAGCACGCTCCCGATTCGCAGCAAAAACAAGACGATAATGACGGGCCATAATGTAGGCAACGTGATGTGCCATATTTGCTTCCAACGACCCGCCCCATCGACGACTGCGGCCTCATAGAGATGGGGATTTATGCCTGCGAGCGCTGCCAAATAAATGATCGTCCCCCATCCGACCTCCTTCCAGATACTGATCGATACGACGATTCCTCGAAAATACTCCGGCTCTGTAATAAAATCGATCGGCGAAACGCCGAACCAACCCAACATCGTATTGATGATCCCGTCCCGCGCCAGAAGATTAATAAAAATGCCTCCAACGATGACCCACGACAAAAAATGGGGCAAATACAGCAGCGTTTGGATAGGACGCTTGATCCACATTTTCCGCACTTCATTCAGCAAAAGCGCCAGCACCAACGGAGCCGGAAACCCAAACAGAATAGACATGAAGCTGAACGCTATCGTATTTCTTAATATTTGAAAAAACTCTTCATACGTAAACATAGTTTGAAAATGTTGGAATCCAACCCAGGGACTCGACCATACTCCCTTGAACAAGTTGTAGTCTTGGAACGCAATCATGTTGCCAGTCAGCGGAATGTATTTAAAAACAAGGAAGTGCAGCATACCCGGCAGCATTATGATGAACAGAACCCATTTATCCTTTGCTAACAATCGTTTTAACATCTAGAGCTCTCTCCCGTAAGTAGGGAAATAACAAGGGGACGAATCGTCCCCTTTCCCTGCTATTTTTTAGCTTTAGTGTAGTTGTTGTACCAATCCGTCGCTTCCTTCATGGCGGCATCTCCTCCGCGCCTTTTCCATTCGGAAACGAACTTTTCGAATGCTGGATCAACCTGTTCTTTCCCGGTGACGACTTTTGCGAACATATCCATGAACAACGTACCAGTATTGGTCCCAAGCGCGAGCTCCGGTTTATTCTCAAGGGCTTTCAGGACTGGCATATTCAATTCGGCACGCTTAATGAGGTTCGCGTTCGCCTTGACGAATCCCGCCTTAAGAGTGTCGCCCGCAGGGTTAAAATCCAGAACCTTCTGCATCATCCGACCATCTCCTCGCGGGTTAAGCGACACTTGGTAGAACACGGACGCTTCTTTATCGGTGTTCACGAGACTTGCAGGATCCCATTTAACCTTGCCGTTCTCCATTGTGTAATTTGTGCCCTGGATTCCGTGTGCGAAGAATGTCTCCGCTTCATCCGACCATGCCCAATCAAGGAATTTGATAACATCCTCTGCATTTTTGGATTGTTCCGGCACAACCCAAACGAAGAGCATGCCGTCACCTTGTGGAGTTACCCCCTTTCCTTTAGGACCCGTCGGACCGTCAATCATGCTCAGCTTAACATTGGGCTGATTTAAGAAGTTGGCGTTGGACCATGTGGTAAGCACATTCTGAACGTCATGGATCCACATTCCTGCCTTGCCTTGTTGGATTCCCGCAATCCAGTCGGCTGATTTATTGGTGAATAAATTCGGATTAACGTACCCTTTATCATAGAGCATTTTCCAGAAATTCAAGGCATCCTTCATTTCAGGCAAGATCATTTCCGGTGTCATTTGTCCGTTAACTACTTTCCATACTCCCGGATGGGCGCCGTGTTCTGCAAAGAACAAATCGCTGTACAGCAAATTCTCCCTGACATAAAATCCGTATTCATCGCCCGGATCGCCGTTGCCATTTACATCTTCTTTCTTGACTGCTTCGAAATAAGCCAGAAATTCATCGATCGTCTTCGGCTGCTTCATGCCCAACTTATCCAGCCAATCCTGACGAATATAAACGATGCGAGTTGCCGGTGCGGCGAGAAAAGCAGGAATCCCGTAAATTTTTCCGTTTTTGCTTACTTTGGGACTATCCCACGCTTCTTGCGGAATTTTTTTCTTTAAATTCGGCCCGTATTTATCGATCAAGGGGCCGAGATCCTTGAATACGCCTTGGTCTACGGCGCCTAAGTGGATCGCAGAATCGATGCTGTCAGTTCGAATCAGATCGCCGAGATCCTTGGAAGCGAATCTGATCGTTAATTGTTGGGTGTACTCTTGGTTGGCTCCCAGCACGTCGAACTTTAAGTCGTATCCGGAGAGCTTCGACATTTCTTTAATGTACGGGTCGTCCCCCACTTTAACTTGCTTGGCGTACACTCCATTGGAATTGGTTGTAATGATTTTAAGCTCCTTGGGTACTGCCGGCGGCTTGCTCGCTTGTGGTGCCTGACTTCCAGTTGCCGGCGTAGCATCCGGTGTATCCGAGCTGCCTCCGCATGCTGCCAATAAGCTCGATACAGTTAACAACACAGCTGCACCTGCAACTACACGTCTGTTTAAATGAATGGCCATTTCCTTTCCCCCTCGGTCGATTTGCAATACATACACACTATACATTCCGGCTTTTTTAAGCGGCAATTATCAGTTAACACGGGTTTGCACAAAAAGATAAACGCATAAATAAAAAGATAAACCCCGCATGGCGCGGGGTTTAGAGCTATCGGTCATGCTCTTTCTTCTGTTGCATCCGGTATTCTCCGGGAGGACACCCAACCACTTGTTTGAAAATGCGCGTAAAGTTCTGCACGGTTGTATACCTCAAACGTTCGGCGATTTCCTTGATGGGCATATCGGTTCTGGACAACCATTCCTTTGCTTTCCCGATTCGGAATTCAATGAGATAATCACTGAAGTTCGTACCCGTTTCTTCCCTGAAATACCGTCCGAATTGCGAAGCGTTCATCTGGAATTGATCGGCCACGTGCTGAAGAGACAAGTCCTTGTCGTAATGTTCATGGATATAGATCAGAATATGCTGAGGGGTTATTTTCTCCCGGGATTTTTTCTGATCTTCCAAGTATTTGATGATTTCGGGGAAAACATGTCCTGCAAACCACATCTTCACTTCCTCAATCGTGCGCAAGCTATATAGATGCTTATACAAATCATTCTCGAACAGTTCCTGAAGCTCACTTCCGATTTCATAAAAAATGGCTTCGATTTCTCCGATTAAATAACCGTAAACCCCCATAGCTGTTCCGGAATTTCGTACGTGGCTTGGCAGATAGCTCGTCATCTGCTCTAAATGATGAACAGCGTGATTCAAATCCCCTTGCAAGATGTTTGAAATAATTTGTTTATGGCATTCCGCAACCAATCTCCCTGATTGTTTGATGGGCTCTTCGGCAGTGTCTTTGGTTATTACCACATTGGTGCCCAGCAGCATTCGGTAGCTTAGCAGCTCTTGCGCCTCCAGATGGCAAGCATGAATACTTGTATAATACATACGTAAAGGACTAACAGCTATGCTCACCGTAAACTGCAAGTATTTCTCCATGCAAGAACGGAATTCATGAACGATTTCCATAATTAGTTTTTGGTCGTTCTCATCTTCGGTCTCTGTCCCGAGAATCACTGCCATTTGGCCGGGCTGCTGTACGAACGTGATACAAGATATCCTCCGTTCACAAACTTCCTCCATAATCTTCCTCATGGCGTAATGGATTAAAGTTCGGTCTCTTTCACGGTATGTTTGAAGAAAGCGTGCATCTTCATCAACGGCAACGGAGCATACAGCAAACCAAGAGCCATGTAGCGAATAATTCAGCTCAGCTGCCTTAATGAGCACTTCCTGCTCAGTCATGCCCCCTAACAGCAAGCTATGGGTCATCGTATCCTTCAATGTTGAGAAGGTCCCTTTCAATTGCCCTCTTAATTCATAATTGTTCCGCTCCATTTGCTGCATAATCGAGTCCAATGCTGCAAGATCATCGGATTCATGTTTATGCAAAACATTGTTCGGATTGAATTTATGGACCAGTTTCTCAATAGGTCCATACAATCTTCTTGAACCAACCAAGGAAAGAAGAATCCAAAATGTCGTGATAACGAGCATAAACATCCACGTAACCATTCGGATGTGATCGGATTTTTCCGTTAACATCTCCAGCGGGCTCATAGCGACGTATGTCCACCCTGTTGATTCCGATTGAAGTGCGGAAATCTTATAAGACTTGCCTTCAAGCGAATAATTGCCGTGATATCCAGACGGATTTTTCCAGTATCGGAATAACTCCACCGTAGTGGCGAGCTGCTTGCCGGTTTCTTCCTTATCTCGGGTCATGATAACTTTGCCGGTTTCATCCAACACATATAGATGGCTTGGGAAACTGAATTCCAAAGACTGAATAAAGTCCTCTAATATTGTCGTATCGAGATGAAGCACAAGCATACTTTCAGTGTAATTACTATTCAGTGGCACCGGACGAAATAAGAGCAATTCATCTTGCCCAGGATAAGTATGCGGCGTAATCATTAAGGGAGAATTTCGATTCGTAGGGGTCGACTCCAGCATTTTGAAATACTTGGAATCCGAATACTTCGTTGAGCTGTACAATGTCGAATACACGTAGTCATATTTTTTGTAGATCAGAGATACGTGATATCGAATGGACGATGTATATCGCTGTTTGTTAACTGTATCCGCCATATCAATGAATTCGACAACATTTGACGGTCCGAGCTGCACGGATCTTTCTACCGAAACATTGGTTGCCAATATGATCGAAAAAATGTTCAAATTACTTATTATGTTATTAATTTGAAATTCAATTTGCTTTAACGCCAATTGATGATTACGATCTACTTCCTCCTGGATGCTACGGGCAGCCATATGGGCGGATACGAAGCCCAATATGAAAACAGGAATTATACTGATCAAGATCGAAAAGGCCGTTAACTTCCGTTTAAAACTCCAAGGTTTTTCCAGTTTAAAGCGTTTGAACAAAATTATCCCCCCTTGGATCACATACTTGCAATAATATCACAAATCCTCAGAAGAAAGGGACCGTGCGGAAGTGTTTCTTCCACTCGGCCCCTTCGATTACAGGGCAACGTGATGCGCTCGTTCGTAGTATACTCGGTTCTTCTTGTCGATTTGAAATGGGCATTTGCGGAAACTAGTGATGAAGAAAAAATTTCCAATTGTAAACTTGTCATAGTCTTTAAAAATATGGGCAAATTATTTCTCAAGGAGGTGAACAACAATGGCTAACAACAACAATAACAGCTATGTGGTTCCAAATGCTCAAAACGCGTTGGATCAAATGAAGTACGAGATCGCCACTTCCTTTGGCGTAAATCTCGGCGGAGAAACTTCCTCTCGTCAAAACGGATCGGTTGGCGGTGAAATTACAAAACGCCTGGTCCAAATGGGTGAACAAGCTATCAGCGGCGGTCGTTTCTAAGAAACCCGCGAAGGCTGCCGTGCAAACGGCAGCCTTTTTATTATGTGTTTACAACTCCGCCAGCATCCCTAGTTCCGCGAGCACTATGTCTCCCGAATATACGGCAGCGGCTTCCGCTTTCAACCGTTCGATTTCGCCAAAGTGGGGCAAATGCGAAAGCATGAGCCGCTTCACCCCTGCGGCGGACGCCAGCTTGGCGGCTTCCGCCGAGGTCATGTGCCCGTACCGGCCTGCGTCGAAGTCGGCGTAGAACGACGCTTCCGTGATCAGCAGATCCGCGCCGCTCAAGTGCGGGATCAGCGATTCGTCATAGCGCGTATCGGCCGTGTAGACGAGCACCTTGCCCTGCGCCTCCACCCTGACACCCAAACAATACGCGTCGTGATCCGTTCGGAAGAAGGAGAGCCGGACCCCATCCTCGAGCCAAACCGTCTCCTTCACGCTCACCCCGTTAGCTGCGGATCCTCTCATCAGAGGCACGGTCCAGTCGCCCTCATGCTCTTCGGCCAGCAACACTTGCAACGGCAGCTCCCGGCGGCTCAAGTCCGTGTCGATCAAACAAGCATATTGCAAACAACCTAGATCCGCCATATGGTCATAATGCTTGTGCGAGAGGAAGGCATGGGTCAGCTCCGGCAACCCTATATATCGTTGCAGCGCGGCCAGAACGCCGCTTCCGCAGTCAAGCAGCACCCGGTTGCGGCCAGCCTCCAGCAAGTAGCCGGCTGTAGCTTCCCCAGCCTTCGGATAAGCGCCCCAAGGACCGATTACTCTAAGCTTCATCCCCACCGACTCCTCGCGTATTATTTCGCCGCCGTACTCTCGCGAACCATAAATTCATTGCCGTCCGGGTCGCCGAACACGAAACAACGGACGCCGAGGCGGGTCTCGATGCCGTGAGGAACGGAAGCGCCTCGAGACAACATCCGGTCCAACACCGAATCCAGCTCGCCGGTCTCGAGAATCGCAATCGGATGGACGCGCAGCTCCTGCTGAACCGAGTCGAACCATACGCTCGGCGAACGGCTCAGCCGATTGTCGTCAAACAGCAAATCAGGACCTTTATCCATACGGATCGAGATCATCTCTTCAAAAACCGTATCCGCCGTCGCCGGCCTGCCTATCAGCTGTTCGTACTTCCCGACCGTCCCGGCCATCTCGTCGGTGTGGACCAGCACATGGCTGATTTTGCTCAACAGCGCGTGAGGCGGCTTCGGGTTCGCCTGATCATCCAGGCGATGCACTTGGCAGATCATCATCGCGGTGTCGATCGTGAACACCGAGAGAAACTCGTCGCTGAACACCTCTGAAAGCGTGCTGTGCGGAAGCCCGGCACATAATTGATGAGCCTCCGCCGCATCGCTTGTATCGAACATCGTCATCGGCGGTTTACCCGCAAAATGGCTGTCCAGTATCAAGGACGTCCCGCCAAAATCGAAAACATAAATCCCATCCGTGTACTCGCGGGGCACCAATTGCCGCTCCAGCAAGGCGGCATACCATTCGGTGGCGCTTTTCAAATCGCGGACGGGTACGAACACCGCCGGGATAAAAGGTGAAATCGGGTGGCTCATGGGTTTCCTCTCCTTGTCCTCATTCAAGATCCGTCACACTAACTATCGACGCAAACAAGCTTCGACTTTCGCAATTCCTTGCCGCTCCGCCTCACAGGCGATCTCCAGCTGCTCCCGGATCGTCTGCAGCCGTCCTCCTGTGCTGCCGCCGTATCCGAAAGGGAACCGGGGATAAATGCGCCGAAACGCCTCGCTAACGATCCTATAGCAGCCCGACGCCTCAAGCAGCAGCTCCCGCTCCATTTCCCCACGGCGCTCTTCCCCGCCCGCCAGGGCCAAATACTCGGCCGCCTGCTGCCTCGCCTCGGCCAGGATCGCCACCAGGTAGGCGTGGCCGTGCAGGTCCAAGCGGTTCGACTCCACCGCCTCCAGCCACACCCGATAGCCATCCAGGCCGTATGCATACCCGGCAATCGGCGGCTCTTGTCCATGGGCGTGCCGAACGATCGCTCGCAGCGCGTCATCGCTTGCCATCGGCGACGTCACCCGTCCGCGCAGCCCCAGCACAAACACGGGCTGATCCTCAGCCGTTCGGCCGATCTGGTCATAACGGAATAACCGTTCCCTGCCGTGATTGCCCACATAATGGACTTGTCGGGACCGATCGTCGTACCCACAGGCGAAGCCCATCTCATTGATCTCCATGTTGCGTATGATCGCGGGGATGCCTCGGTCGATCGAGCCCTGTACGACCGAAAGCAGCTGCGCTTGCAGGTCGGGCGTGAACGATCTGCGCTGAGGCCGGCCCATGCACATCCCACTGTAGCCTAGTCGCTCCATTGTCCGATATGCCGACAAGCTCCAGTCATACATCAGAATTTGGCGCCAATTGCAATGGACCGGCATAACCAACCGGAACGCGTCGCCTGAGACGCCCATCAATTCCGTGTAGGAAAAACGCGACTCCCCTACCGTTCGCAACGCCGCGCCGATCATTACGGACAAGAAGGCGTGCGGAGTAAACGAGTCGGGTTTGGCTAGATGAGCCTCAACCACTTCCCCGCGAGCCCGCCGCTCTGCAACAAACGTCTCGATCTCCGCTGCAAACCGTTCGTCGTTTACTTTATTTCTGGAGCGGGAGACGATATTGTACACATTGCTCTTCTTCATCTGAAAACGCTCGGCCAACTCATCCGGACTCGCTTCCTCGAGCGCGCTTGCATGCAGCAGCTCCATCGCCTGCCGAGTCAGCTTCCCCATCGCAAGCTTAACGCTCTCTTCCTGCTCCAAAAGCAGCTGCCTGGACTGAACCGAGCCGTGAACCACGCCGAATTTCTCCGAATCCAGCTCCAATTCCCCTACATCCAAGTGCTCCCGCTCCTGCTTCCGTGCCGTCCCCCGGATGCTGTTCAGCGCCAATCTTCGGACCAAGAGCCGGAACCACGCCGTAAATTTCCGGTCGTCCTTCAATTGCTCCAGCTTCTCGCGCATCCGCAGAAACGCCTCTTGCACGACGTCATCCGCGAGATAAGGATCTCGTACGATGGCACGCGCCCATGACAAGGCAGCGTTCCGGAATCGATGATGTATCGTTTCGAATGCCGCAGGATCCCCCCGCCGTATCCGGTCCAACAAAGCCGACAGCTCCACCTCTTCCATCCGTTCCCTCCTAGCCGGCACTATGTTCCATTCACTTCGACACGGTTACGGCGAATCCTGCCGAATATATTTTTTCACAACATTGATAGAATAAATCGCCGGCCTGTGTCATTACAAATGAGCGGCACAAAATCCAAATTAGAGGAGCATGTAAAATGAGAAAAGTAGTCGTATTCCTGCACCAATCGCTGGACGGTATTGTAGAAGGACCGAACGGTCCGATGGACATCGGTTGGGTCTCTTATGACGATCAGCTGGCCCTTCACGCCCAGGAAATTCTGAGCACGGTCGATACGATCGTTTGGGGACGCAACACGTATTTGGTCATGTACGCCTACTGGCCGACGGTTCCTTCGAACCCGATGGCCCCCAAACACGCAGTAGAGCATGCTCACTGGGTCGAAGCGGTACAGAAAGTCGTATTCTCCACGACGCTGGAGCAAGCGGACTGGAACAACACGAGGCTGGAGCGAGGAAATCTTGTAGAAGTCATCACGGAGCTCAAAAACCAGCCGGGGAATGACATTATGGTGCTGGGCAGCCCCCGCTTGGCTCACACAATGATGCAGCTCGGACTCGTGGACGTGTTCAAAATGACGATTTCTCCGGTTGTGCTCGGTAAAGGATTGCCTTACTTCCAAAGTATCGACTCCCAGATTAACCTCCGGCTTACGCGTCACCAGATTTTTCCTTCCGGCGTCATTAGTGCCGTCTACGAGAAAACAGCCAAATAAGCAAACAAATAGAAGGCCTTCCCGAGCGGGATGGCCTTCTTCCTTCTTATGCCGCTACGTCTCGGCGGGTGAACACCAGCCAGGACACGAGATTGAATACAGCAAAATATACGCACAGCACGATAATCGAGAAGCCTAAAGTCATGCCGTCCTGGTACGGCCGTCCACCCAAATATTGCTCCAGAAGCAAGTTCGGGAAAATCAAATATTTGCTCCAAGCGTACGGCTGCAATATTCCGGTCAGGATCATGCCGCCGAACAAGGCGAAGATCGAGAAGCCGATCGCCATCGCGCTGCTCCGGAAAGCGGCGGTGATCATAAACGCCATCGTAACGAACATAATGGTGGACACGCCGTTGAGCAAATAGCTTTTCCATAGGTTGGCGACCATATTCAGTTCAACGACCTGACCGGCGGCATTGACATCCAAGAGCGTCAAATTCATATGATTGAACTGATACAGCAAACCATTCAATAACGTGGAACACACGAACAAGATCACCAGCAGCAAAATCCCGTACATAAGCATCGATACATATTTGGCGAGCAGCACCTTGAGGCGGCTGGCCGGCCGAATAAGCAGCAGCTTGATCGTACCGGAGGAGAACTCGCCCGCCAAGCTATCGCCGGCGACGATGACCAGGAACAACGTGATCATGATGACCAGCTCGGCGCCTCCGTTGATGCCATCCCACATCGTGTCGTCTGTCGGGCGAATCTCATGGGCTAGTCTGTAGTCGATCAAAGCGATCCGGTCTTGATAATACCGCCTGGACTCTTCATTCAAGTCCGGGTTGCTCAACTGATGCTCCATCCGTTGTTTCTGCTCCGTCACTTGCTGCTGCCACGTCATTTCCTTAGCGTCTTTCCGATCATAGTACCAGTTCAACATAGTAGCGAAAATGATGGTGCCAATCATGAAGAAGATCATAATCCAAGTGCGCCAATGGCGGTACAGCTTCATGTTCTCGTTCAAGATCAAACTAACCAACACGCTCGCCCCCTGTCATTTCCAAGAACCGGTCCTCCAACGACTGTCGCATCGCGCGTACGCCGTATATGTCTATGTTCTTCTGCATGAGATAGTTAAGAATGCCGGGAATCCGATCCCGATCGGTGACGACCTCGACTCCTTCCGGAACTGCTTTGGCTTCGACTCCATCGAACGAATGAAGCGCAGCCAGAGCGGCTTCCGCAGGCGAAGCTTCGATCAAGTATGTCTGCCCGGTCGTATTCGAGCCGATGAATTCGTGAATCCCTTTCACATCGACCAGCTTGCCGTGCATGAGCACCGCCACGCGGTCGCACATCAGCTCCATCTCGGATAGCAGATGGCTTGAGACGATCACCGTAATCCCTTCCTCGCGGGTCAAATAGCGCAAATAGTCGCGCAGCTCGCGAATGCCGGCCGGATCGAGTCCGTTCGTCGGCTCATCCAGGATGAGCAGCGAAGGCCGATGGAGCATCGCCTGGGCGACGCCGAGACGTTGCCGCATGCCGAGGGAATACCGCCGCACTTTATCGTGGATCCGATCCTCGAGCTTGACCAGCTCCACTACCTCGCGAATTCGCTCCTTCGTCACACCGGACGCCATTCGCGCATAGTGGATCAGATTGTGATACCCGCTCATGAACTTATACATTTCCGGATTTTCCACGATCGCTCCGACATGCCGGATCGCCTGCTCGAACTCCGTCTTAATGTTGCGTCCCTTGATGAGAATTTCACCGTTGGTGATGGACATAAGCCCTACCATCATGCGGATCGTCGTCGTTTTGCCGGCGCCGTTCGGCCCGAGGAACCCGAATATCTCTCCCTGCGGAACATCAAAAGATAAATTGTCGATGATCGTGCGCCGCCCGATCCGTTTCGTTACATTGCGCAAGCTTACTACCGGTTCCTGGCTATTGCTCATAGTCGTTCTCCCCTGTTATTTGGTGTGAATCGTTACGGAAGCTCCAGTTGCATCGATCATGGTGCTCCAGGTTCCTTTTCCAATGTCTCCGTTAAACCGGCTCCAGTCGTCCTCCCTGACGACCGGAACGCCGTTCAGATTCGCTTGAATGAATCCGCCTCTTACGGCTGCGGCTACCCGATAGCCTTCCGACTCAGCCAGCATGAGCCTTACATCGCCCGACTGGGAATGGATTTGCATCGTATTTTTGATTTGCTCCAGCTGCATATCGACACCCGCGCCCGTCACTTCTACCGCGCCTGTACAATCCTGCACGCGAAGCGACCCGTTCTTGGCGTTGACGGACAGCTTGCCGCTTACGCGAGAAACTTGATTGTGCCCGGCAGAGCCGGTCAACGTCAGAGGCCCTTTTATATCCTCCATCGTCGCATCGCTCGAACGATTGTCCAAGCTGACGCTGCCCGAGACGCCGGCCATATAGACACTTCCAAAAGAGGTTTTCACCGTAAGCGTCCCCGTTATGTCGATGAGGTCCATCATATCGTGCTCCGAGATCGCTTCGACATCCGCCCTGACCCCTTGAATCCGAAGAGGCCCTCCTTTAGCTTCCACGCGCAGCTTGATCCCGTCAGGCACGAGCAGCACATACTCCATTGCGATATCGTCCGGATCGATCGGCTTCCCGCCCGACCTGGCGGCAAGCGTCAACCTTCCGTCACTTACTTGTTCTTCCACGACGACCGCATCCAGCTGTCGATTGGCCGACTCCGCATTCGAACTGTAGGACGTCACCGTGTATTGCAGCTGAATCGCAGAGCCTGCGGCACGTTTCACCGTTATCGGATCTCGCGAGCTCGCCAGCGATACTTCCTTTAAGTCGGCACGCGCAATCTCTATTTGCCGCTGGGCGGTAGCCTTAACTCCCCGTTTGGCCTCGCTGAACGAATCCGTTTTCTGCGCATTCACGAATTGCTCGCCGAATTGTTCGAACATCGAAGCCTTCGTCAAGGTGAAATCGAGAATGAAGCCTGTCAGCAGCACCATAACCGAGGCGAGGAGCATTAGTTTTCTCCAACGAAACATCTCCTCACACCTCCACTTCTTTCTCGAAAATGACCCCGTTCAGCATCGTCAGCCCTACGCAGAAGAGCAGCAGGATGAGAAACGGCCCCGAATGCAGGTAGATCAGATCCGTATCCTTGCCCCCATAGAGGATGTCCGGCATCCACAGGAACAGGTCGGAGAGCATCGGGCTAACCCGCATGAGCAGCCACGAACCGGCCAGGAACGCGGAGAGCGCTACGAGCCATTTCAACCGGGTCACAAGCTGACCGCATAGAAACGCGAATTGGATCATCGCGAGCAACAGCACCATCGTAAGCAAATACATCCAAAAGCTGTTCAGCAAAATATTGATCATCGTAGTGCCCGAAAGCTCAATTTCCGATCCGAGATTGTCCCAAACGGCGCGTACTAGGATCAGCAAGAAGCTGGCGCTGCAAAATAATAAGGTTGCGACTAGCAGACTTACTACGGCTGTCAGTTTGGCGCTCAATATTTTCCAACCACGTACCGGCAGCGAGAGGAGCAAGTAGATCGAATTGGTCCTCCACTCCGTGTAGAGCTGATAATAGCCCGTCCCTAGCGCCAGGGAGGAAATAACGAAGAACGGTGTCAACACTCCGAATACAAAAACGACATCATCGTCCATCACGTCGAACTTGATCAGGAGGAACAGATGGAGCAGCACCGTCAGGATGCCGAGCACCCCGTACAGCGGAAAAAGGCTTTTGACTTCCTTGAGCCATAAGTTGCGGTACGGCATCTATGCATACACCTTCTCCCAAATATTTTCCAATGAACACCCATAGTCGGCCCTCAGCTGTTCGGCGGTATCGTGAATTTCAATCTTCCCGCTTCGCAAAAATACAACTTCGTCGAACAATGGCTCCGATTCATTCAGCGAATGCGTCGACAGCAAAATCGTCTGTTCGCTCGACTCGAACTCACGCAGAATGGAGCGGATGATCTTCGCTCTGGAGGAAGGATCGATGCCGGAGAACGGCTCATCCAGCAAAATAAGCGGCACTTGCCGGGCAAAA
Organism: Paenibacillus koleovorans NBRC 103111; assembly: GCF_004000845.1. Taxonomy (GTDB): domain Bacteria; phylum Bacillota; class Bacilli; order Paenibacillales; family NBRC-103111; genus Paenibacillus_AA; species Paenibacillus_AA koleovorans. Next base: position 1,017 of record NZ_BIMA01000028.1, on the reverse strand, counting down.
GCGGCAATCAGCTTCAGCCGGGCTCGCAGCCCCTTGGACAAATTCCGAACCTTCTGCTTCTCGTCCAGCTCCATCGTCTCCAGCATCTGGAGCGCCTTGTCCGGCTGCCAGTCCTTATAAAATCCGGAAACGAACTGCAGCGTCTCCTTCACCGTCATCCAATTGTAAAAATGGTCGATCTCCGGCAAATAAGCGATTGAGTGTTTGTTCGCCACATTCGGCACACGGCCGTTCACAAGAATGGTGCCAGCCGTAGGTGTGACGAGACCGGCGATCATCTTCAGCAATGTGGATTTGCCGCTGCCGTTCGGGCCCAACAAACCGACAATGCTGCCTCTCCGAATTCGCAGATCGATTCCGCCTAGAGCCTGCTTCAGCAAATACCGCTTCTGAATGCCGCTCAATTCAACCATGATGGGTTGCTGAGTTTCCATGCCCGGCTAGCCCTCCTTCTTTTCCTGGTATAGCTGACTGCGCAGCATGCGCTCTACCTCCGCCGACTCGATGCCGAGTCCCTGCATTTCCTCGATAAACTGCTGCACGGCCGCCTGCGCCATCTCCGTACGAATATGTACGAGCAGGTCCGGATCGTTGCGGATAAACGTACCTTGCCCGCGCAGCGTCTCCGTCAGCCCTTCCCGCTCCATCTCCTGATAAGCACGCTGTACCGTGTTCGGATTGATTTTTGAAATTTGCGCCCTCTCCTTATGGGAAGGTATTTTGTCGCCAGGCAGGAGCTCGCCTCTGGCCAAAGCCTTCTTGACCTCATCCACCATCTGCATATAAATGGGCTTCGGGCTGTTGAAGTTAAGCTGCACGTTCCACCCTCCTTAACTCAATAAACCAGTGCACTATTGAACTAGTGCACTATTAGATTATAATGACTTTGTTAGCCTGTCAAGACTCTTCCTGCGAAATTTCAGACGCAAAAGAAACGCCCGCCTCTTGCTCGTAAGCAAAGGGCGGGCGTTTCTAACATATCTCCGGGATACCGCTATTTTGCAGTCCGACTTTTTC
>NZ_BIMA01000027.1 GCF_004000845.1 Paenibacillus koleovorans NBRC 103111 | reverse complement strand
CCCCCTCTGACCACAGAAAACAAAAAGCCTATCCATCGGGATAGGCCTTCCATCATGCGTTACTATATACGAAATCCTTCATGACCGGCACGGCTCATGCCCGCGCTGCGGTTGAAACAGGCGCCCGCACTGCGCGATTGTCTCTCCACCGGCATCGTCACCGGGCTTACGCCTGGAGAAAGCTGATCCGCTGGACGTACCCCTATCGACCTTGCCGCATGCCCAGTACTCCCATCTACTATCCGACGCTTTTTGCGCCGAAGAGCCGATCTTTTTTTACATCCACACTTGCACCTGCAGCAACAACGCTTTTTCCTGGACTCAAGTGACATTTGAAATCTACCTCCTTCATGAGATAGTACAGTTTATGAGTTTGCAGAGACAAGCGTTACGGACATTTGCTTACTTTTTCAAGAGTTTCATTGCTGGCACTCCAAAAAAATAAAAACCCGCCGAAGCGGGTGGAAGTTTGCATTAGAGGCTCATCAAATTTCTATGCTCATGGTTCACTTTGAGCTTGCGTTTCTCGATCTCGGAAAACAGAAGGTGAATAAAATCAGCATCGAGTTCCATCTCAACAGCCTGCAAATACACATCGATTAAGTGGTCATCTCTGAGTTTGTTCATATTGCGTCCCTTCTAGTACTGTAATAACTTCCCAACTCTTACTTCTTATCATAGTACTAGTCGAGTCAAATCTCAGCACAATCCTAGTGCACTTCTCCACAAATCTATTTACAGTTTTTTGCAAGAGCTCTTCATTTCGATGCAAGCCTCTACATTTGTCGAATCTGGAGCCAACTTGCATACCTTGCATTTTGTTGTCAAAAAAAGAGAGCTCGAGTCGAACTCTCCCAATATACATTCGTCCTAGTATTTGATAAGATTATGGAAGTCTTAAGTCTCAAAACCAAGGGTCAGCGGTGTTCATAGCGGGTTTGAAATCAGGTTCGAGGAATCGTTCTCTCAATGCACGCAGCTCGGAATCGCTTAACTTAAGTGAATCCAGAAAGCTTCGATCGGCCAACTTGACTGCTGCTTCGTTAGGTCCGCAACGTTTGAATGTTTTGACTGTACCATGAAGGTTAGGTGACCACAGTTCAGCGTGCATAGAAAATCCCTCTCTCTCATTTATTGTAAACCCTCTTCTATTATACTACCGTTCGACATTTTTTGAACAGGAGAAGATGCCAGAATGCCTAGAAAACCTTACTCCGTCCTGCTAGTACTAGTACTTGTGGCCATGCAGCTTTGGTTCCTTCATCTTACATTCAGCTTTCATTCCAGGGGGATTGCTGTCGTCTATGACGGAGAAGAGTGGAAAGTGTCGCATCACGGCTACGGCGAAGCCGATATACTGTCAGATGATCGCATTCTGAGCATCGATGGGCAAACCGTGGACAACCACCCATCCGTCCTGCGCTGGAGAAAGATCGATCAAGCCCGCGAAGTCGAAATCGTGCGTGACGGCAAGCCGATGACGATTGCTTTGCCTGAATCCCCTGAGACTTTTACATACGATTTGATGCCCTATTTGGGAGAAGCGCTCAGTTTGTTTGCCATCCTATTTATTAAAAGAAACATGTCCCGCTCCTTGTCCGGCAAACACCTGATTCGAGTATTTGCCGTAGTCGGCCTCATCTTCATGAGCTTGAACGCTTCCATACGTGGCGATATTCTAGGCAAAATCATGATCGGCACATTCGTACCGCTAATGCTTGTCGTCTTCTTGCATTTTCTTTCCACCTTTTTCGAGGAAAAAGGCGGAACCCGTGCATCCAGTCGGTTAATCAAGACGCTTTACGGCCTTGTAGCAGCATCCACTCTAATTCTTCAACTATTCTGGATTCCACAACCGTGGGTCTACAACGTGTACAAGCCGATGACTCTAGCAATCGTTCTGCTCATTGCCAGCGGTCTGGTCGTCAATCTCTTCTACTTGTTCCAAATGCATTATCGCTATCGCAAGCAAAATTCACACCTGTCTACCGTTATCAAAACCGTCTGGTTCTCGCTTTTCCTATCGTTCTCGCCTTTGCTGGTCTTCTCGCTCTTGCCGGAAAGGCTAGTGGGCCATGATTGGATCGATTCCTATATTACCGGCTGGTTCGTCTTGTTCTTCCCGCTGTCGTTCACCTATCTCATCGCATCCAAGCAACTGTACGACGTCGAGCTGCTGATCCGGAGAGCCTTGCTGACGATGGTATTGGCCATTGCGCCGAGCATCATCATCGTGAGCATTAACGTCGTCTTTTTCAACCAAAACCTGGCGTTTCGGGAGATGCTGGTCAACTTCATAATGACCTTGGCGGTTCTCACCTACATCTTGTACTCGCTCGAGTATTTGTCCAGCAAGCTGGAGAAGGTCATGTTCCCCCGTAAATATAGCCTGCAAAACGCGCTGAAAAAAATCGCCAAGGACTTGTCTTCGATTACAAGCTTCCGAGAGCTGAGAGAAGTCGTCCTGCGAGACATTGTCTATACCCTGCAAGTATCCGGCGCCGCCATCGTGTTCAAGTACCAAGGCTCCTGGGAAATCATCAGTGAGGGCTTCGTGGACGAAGCGGAGCTGAAGACGATCGTAGAGCGTGACAATGGCAATCACCCCATCATCACATGCGTCGAAGTGACGAAAAACGAAGAATACACCAGCTATATCCTGCTCAGCCGCAAAAAATCGAATACCGCGCTTGGGCTCGAAGATCACCAGTGGTTGAACCTGATCGTTTCGTATTTGTCTGTTAGTCTCGAAAACTTGTACTTGATCCGCAAGCTGACCTCCAGGCTCGAGCAACTGGCCGCTCAGATGCCAAACCAACCGGCCGTTCAAGACTTCACTTGGTTTCGCAAAATTACATTTGAGCTGCAGGAAAAGGAACGGACGAGAATTGCCAATGACTTGCACGACACGACGATGCAGGACTTGTTCTTTTTGAAGAAAAAGCTGAACTCGCTCGCTGTCCAAAGCAAACTGCAGATCGAAGAGCAAGAGCAGATGGATAGCATCATCGATTACGTCGACATCATCAATACGAATTTGAGACAAAGCTGCTTCGAGCTGCATCCGCATTTGCTGCATGAAATCGGACTGGTGGAGACCATCTCTACCCTCGTAGAGCAAGAGTCGTATTTGAGTAATTTCACTATTGATTTCGAGAAATCATCGACGGACATTATCGAAGCCCATGACCTTGAAACAAAGCGTCATTTATTCCGGATCGTCCAAGAGCTGCTCAATAACGCGAAGAAACATTCGGAGGCATCTAGGGTAAAGCTCGGTTTGAATGTTTTCCAAGATACACTGCGCATGACATACGAGGATGACGGAATCGGATTCGATATGCAGCAAGGGAGTATCCGATTAGCTAATGCTTCTTCCGGCTTCGGCATGGAGCAATTGAAGAGCCGCGTGCTTTATCTGAACGGGCAAATGAAAATCGAAGCCGGCCCAGGGCGCGGGGTAAAAATCTGGATCTTCATTCCAATGAAAGAGGTGAGGACAGCATGAGTAAAATGATGAAGGTGCTTGTCGTGGATGATCATCCTTTGTTCGCTCAAGCTACGAAACAACTGTTGGAGCGGATCGATCGCATTGAGGTTGTCGGTGTTGCCGGCAGCGGTCAATTGTGCATAGAGGCCATTCAGACAACGAGACCAGACATCGTTTTTCTCGACTATCAGCTGCCGGACCAATTCGGCACAGAAATTGCCGCCAAAATCAAGCAGGAATTTCCACACATCCATATCGTTATTTTCACCGGGAAGGACATCAACGATCTGATGAACAACTTCCTGGAGCTACAGGTAAGCGGCATTCTTTCCAAGGAATCCAGCGAACAAACGATTATTCAACTGGTGCAATGCATCATGAACAATCACACTATGATTCCGCTGTCGCTTTTCTATCAACTAAGAAGAGTGTCCAAAAAACCAACGGTCGAAGCCATTCTGACACTAGACGAAGTGCAAATCATGTCGATGCTCGTAAAAGGGGAAACCCATGAGCAAATCGCTTCACAAATTCATATCAGCAAACGATCCGTGGACAATTACTTAAAAAAAATATATCAGAAGCTAGGGGTGCAATCTCGCATCCAGGCGATCGAGAAATTCGTCCAGAGCGATTATTACCTGCACTCCTTAAAAGGGGAGTAATACATGCAAGGAACAACCTTGTTAGAGCTGAACCGGATTGCAGACCGGTACTGGAAGGACAGTGCGTTGAATGGTTTACTAAGGGCCTGTTTTATCCGCAAGGCGGAGGAGAAATCGATCTGGGGGGAGCTGACGACGACCGTCCACCGAATGTTCAGAGGCGATCACCCGAATATCGCAACAATCGCTGCGATTTCCGAATTGTTGCTGCTAGCACTGGACGTAGCCGATGATTTGCAGGATGAAGACAATCCTGAAGTCCCTTGGATGCAATGCCCGCGTCCCTACGCACTTAACGCTGTGCTGGCGCTCATATTCGGGGCGGTCGGAGAGCTGGACCGATGCTCGCAGCGGACGGAAGCTCACAACGAGACAACGCCCCACATCCACTTAGAAACCGTAAGCGCCCTGATTGCGGACGCCATCCGCGGCCAGCAGACGGACCTGATGAATGAGATTCAGACGGAAGAGCAGTATATCGAGATGATTCGTCTGAAGTCGGGTTCGCTTGTGAAGCTGGCGTGTTACTTGGGCTATCGGTCAGCTGGGGTAGCGGACCCGGGGGTGACTGATCGGATCGACGAGCTCGCCGTCTCGATCGGCATGTATAGTCAAATTCGCAACGACGCCCGAGACATCGTCAGGTGGGATCAGAAAAACGACCTGTTGAAAAAGAAAAAAACGCTGCCGGTGCTGTTCCTGCTCGCCGATACGGAGGATACCTTCTCCCCATTCCGCCTCTACTACGAGGGACAGCTAACGCTGGACCAGCTGCTAGCGTTGAAGCAGGATTGTATGACCTATATCGAACAATCGGGCTGTATCGAATATTGTAAGATTATCCAAAGCCTGTACCGCAATCGAGCGCACGAACTAATAGACGAACTGGAGGCGGATTCCGAATGGAAAGCCCGTTTCCGAGCATTGACCATAGTCCAGCCTCCCCTACTCCTCTAACGATGGAATGAAATAAGTTGATGCCTTCCACCACCTCAAGCCTACAACGCCTCTAATTTAGCACGAAGCCACTCCGTTTCCAGGTTCTCGCCAATAAAGACCGCGACATCAGGCACTTCCCGCTGCGGCATAATTTTCAGAAAATCAAGCTGTCGATACGCATATTGAAACATGAATCGCGAGGTCGTATCCACGAAAGTCAAAATCCCTTTAGCCCGATATACTTCAGCTGGCATTTCGCTCATGAACGCTTCGAACGCCTCGCTGTCGACCGGCCGAGTCATGTAATGCGTGTACACCATCACATGACTATGGCTTTCGTTCAATACACGAAATTTCGGTTTAGCTGTGTCCTCGTCTTCACTAGTCAAAATCGCTCTTGTACCGTTCAATCCCCAGATGAGCGCCGGATCCAACTCGCAGCGGATCGTCTCCTTCACGGATGTGTGCGTGTTCCACTCGCCGATTAACGAGCGGATCCGGTCGAGCTTCTCCTCGGACACAAGATCGATTTTGTTCAAAACGATTAAGGAAGCGGCCCGCAGCTGATCCTTCAGCAGCCGGTACGTTTTTCCTTTGCCCTCCGCCGCCTTCTCAAGCTGCTCGCTAAGAAATGCGCTGTCCATGACGGTTACAACACCGCGAACATCCATGCGGAACAGCAAGGAGGCTTCCGTTACCCCTTCCAGCAGCTCCATTGGATTCGCCACGCCGGAGCATTCCACGAAGATCACATCCGGTTGATGCTCATCCGACAGTCGCAGCAGCTCCATACCCAGATCGCCGCTGACCGTGCAGCAAATACAGCCGCTGAGCAGCTCCTTCATCGGTATATCGGAATCGACTGCTAGTCCGTCCAGGTTGACGTCGCCGACTTCGTTCATCAGGACGGCTGCTTTTTTACCGACTCGCTGCACATCCTCCAGCAATCGGGCGAGCAGCGTCGTCTTACCGCTCCCCAAGAAGCCGGCCAAAATGTAAACCGGGATCGGTTGAACAGGCGATATTTCGCTATTTTGCATATTATTTTGTATCATAACAGCATCGAACTCCTTGCTCGAATAGTATGCCACTAGTTGGTACGATTAACTACACCCCGGGGTGGAACGCTAAGCTTAGTAAAGGAGGTGGCCGAGTTGGACCGTGAAGAAATTCGCGCGATGGAACCGAAGTATACGGGGAATACGCGCCATTTGACCGAAGGGGAAGCCGAAGAAATCAAGCATACCGACCCCACCTACGGCGACGATGCGGAAAGTTTGTTGGAGCATATCCCGCCCGTCTTGTTCCTTGGAGCGAATCGCCTGCAATAAGCATCCATCGGAAAAGAACGAACCCTCCCGGCTAGCGGAAGGGTTCTTCGGCGTTCCAGCGCATGAGCTCAATTCGCACCTGGATCGTGTTTGCCAAGCAGCTGAGTGAGCTCTTTCATGAACATGTTGATGTCCTTGAATTGGCGATAGACGGACGCGAACCGGACGAAGGCGATCTCATCCACCGGATGCAGCTGCTCCATAACCAGCTCGCCGATATCGCGGCTTGCAACTTCGGCATGCGCATGGCTTCGCAGCTCCTTCTCCACCTCGGCGACGATCGACTCCAGCTGCTCCATGGAAACCGGACGTTTCTCGCACGCCCGAATAAGGCCTCGCAACAGCTTGTCCCGGCTGAATTCCTCCCGGCTGCCGTCTTTTTTGATGACGATCAGCGGCGTCTCTTCAATCATCTCGAAGGTGGTGAACCGTCTTTGGCATTTGTCGCATTCCCGGCGCCTGCGAATCGATCGATTCTCGTTGGCCGGTCTGGAATCCAGCACTTTCGTACCGGCATTGTCGCAATACGGGCACTTCATCGGGGGTTACCTCCTGGCGGGTCAAACGTTATTTTCCATTCGGGAGCGAGCATGTTCCTCGCAGCGCGACGCATACTAGATGTACAAGCGACAGGGGAGGTGAACAACGATGGCATCGAGCAACACGCCTGCAGTTCCAAACGCTAAACAATCCTTGAATCAATTGAAATACGAGGTGGCTCAAGAGCTAGGGATTTCGTTATCTCAAGATGGCTACTATGGCAACATGGCGACCCGCGAAACGGGATCGATCGGCGGTCATATCACTCGCCGCCTGGTCCAGATCGGGGAACAACAACTAGCCGGCCAATAATCGAACTGATTTTTTTCCTAAGCGTCGGGCATCCGCCTCTACAGCGGCTGCGCGGCGCTTTTTATTATTTCACGGGAGAAGCTAAGGCCAACTCTTCTTGGTACAGCTTAGAGTATTTATCATGGAAATACATGACGCGCTGCACGTAGTGGCGGGTCTCGCCGAACGGAACGGTGTCGATATTGCGGACCGTGCCGTCCCATGTGCCGTTCTGCAGCCATTTGCGCACATTGCCGGGACCGGCATTGTAAGCTGCGAGCACGGTCGTTAAGGTCCCATCAAATTGATTATACAACGAATTCAAGTACCAGGCACCTACTTCAATATTCACATCCGCCCGATCCAACGAGCTGATCGTCCGATCGGAATAATCGGCGGTTTCCACGATCCATTGCGCCGTATCCGGCATCAATTGCATCAAGCCGATCGCGCCTTTCTTCGACTTTTTCTCCGGATTGAAATTCGTCTCCACCCGAATAATCGCCGCAATCAAGAAAGGATCGATATTATAATTGGCCGCGCTCACCCGAATATCCGACTCATATCGGATCGGGTACATGATACGGCCCAATAGCTTTGTATTGTAGAAGAGCAGGACAATGAAGAGCAGAAGCAGCAGGGCGAAAACCCGTTTCTTCCGGAATACCCTCATTCCAGTCCCCTTTCTTGCCAGAACTTGTCCACTTGCAGAGCCGTCTGCGCTATGGTCCCGCTATTGTCGATCACAAAGTCGGCGAGCGCTCTCTTGTCTTCGATCGGCATTTGTGCCGCAATGCGCTTACGGGCCTGCTCCTCGCTGATGCCGTCGCGCTGCATAAGCCGTTCCAGCTGGAGCGGCTCCGGTATGTAGACGAGCAGCACATGCTCGAACATGTGGGCGAGATCGGACTCGTACAGCAGCGGAACGTCGACCACGACGAGCTTGTCCGGCTGTTCTCGCTCGAAGGCAGCCATCCGCTCCCTCATCCGCGCCCGAATCGGAGGATGCAAGAGCGCCTCCAGATCCTTGCGCGCCTTCTCGTCGCCAAAGATCAGTTCTCCCAAACGCTTCCGATGCAAGCTGCCGTCCTCGAGCAGCACCTCTCGGCCGAAGCGCTCAGCTACTTGAACTAGCACCGGGCTCCCCGGCTCAACAACCTCCCGAGCGATCCGGTCGGCGTCTACTAAGTTGGCCCCACGCTCGACCAGCATCGCAGAGACGGTGCTTTTGCCGCAGGCGATGCCGCCCGTCAATCCGATATTCAAGGCGCACCCTCCTTTCCAAACTACAACAGCTTCATAAGTCCCATTACAATAAGTAAAAATCCGGGTAAAAACGAAAGCTTCTTCATCCAAGACCGGTTCGCGTAAAAAATGCCGAGCCGCAGGCCGGTCGCAATAAAAAATCCGCTGGAACAAGCTATGACGAACGCCGTCAAAAAAGAACTGAACCCTAGAAAGGCTGCGCCGATTCCGGCTCCGAATGCGTCCAACGACAAGGCGATGCCGAGCAGCACCGCTTCCGACGACGAAATGACGCCTGACTGGTCCACGTCAGCGAGAGATGGCTTGCGGAGAATCTGAATGACGAGGCCTAGCTGCTTCCACTCGATCACGATGACCGTTCTCAGATCGGCGGATGCCGCAGGTGCGTCTCCCAACGGGGCTAGTTCTTCATTAACCTCCGATTGCTTAGAAGCGGAAGTCTCACTCGGTTCATCGGCGCCTTTATTGCGAAACATCTGCATAAGCGCCCACAAGCCTACGGCTATGAGAATCAAGGCGCCGATGACGGTAGCCAGACGAGGGCTCAGAAACTGCGACAAATAGGAGCCGAGCTGCATCGCTACCCAAAAGATTAATCCCGAGCATCCCGAAATAATCGCTATGGACATCAAGGGGATGCGAATGCGGCGAAGGCCGTACGTAATCCCAACACCGAAACCGTCCAGACTTACGGCCAAGGCAAGCAAAATCAAAGAAACAACTGGCAGCATAACGAAACGTCTCCTCCCCTTCTTGGCTCCTACCCACTATATGGCGGAGGGACGGTTTGCGTGCTATTGTTTTTTGCTGGCCGCAGCAGGGCGTAGACCTCGACTGCCGAGCTTTTGGCATGATGGACAATAATGTGTGCCTCGGCCGCCGACTACCGTCTTCACGATCGGCTCGTCGCACCGCCTGCACGGTTTCCCGGTCTGACCATAGGCGTGCAGCGACTGCTGGAACATCCCCATCTCGCCTTGTCCGTTGACATAGGACTTTATCGAGGAACCCCCGGCGTCGACCGCCTCCTGAAGCACCGCCACGATCGCTTCATGCAGCGCATTCAGCTCGGCACGGCTGAGCGTATCGGCTGTGCGCTCCGGGTGAATCCCGGCCCGGTGCAACGCTTCATCGACATAGATGTTGCCGAGTCCGGTCACGATCTCTTGATTCAGCAGCAGCGGCTTGATCTTCGTTGTGCGCGAGCCGATAAGCTTCCGCAACAGCTCGGGCGTAAATGCCTCGTCAAGGGGCTCCTGACCGAGTTTGTTCAACGGAGGAAGCGACAAATCGTCTCCAGGCACATACAAGTGCATCGTGCCGAACTGGCGCACATCCTTGTAGCGCAATTCGGTTCCGTCGTCGAAGCGGAACACGACATGGGTGTGCTTTTCCAGCGGCTCTTCCACTGCATAAACGCCATATCGGCCTTCCATTCTCAAATGGGAGACGAGCACTAGATCATCCAGCAGCAGACGAAGAAACTTGCCTCTTCGCTCCACGCCCTGAATCGTGTGTCCCGCAAGCATGAATTCAAACTGCGCTATATCATCAGGCCGTTGTATGATGCGGGGCAAATGCACTTTAACGGATTCGATCCGTTTGCCGGCCACAAGCGCGTGCAGCGTGCGCCGGACGGTCTCTACCTCTGGCAGCTCAGGCATTGTGAGCCAGCCTCCTTCCTGTGACGTCTCTTATTTCGCTTCGTACCAGTTGAGTCCGTAATTGACGTCGACCTTAAGCGGCACGTCGAGCGGGAGCGCATTCTCCATCACATCGGGGACAAGCTTCTTCATCAGCTCCAGCTCGCTCTTCGGCACCTCGAACACCAATTCGTCGTGTACCTGCAGCAGCATGCGGCTCTTCACGCCTTCCGTCTGCATCCGTTTAGACAGCTGCACCATAGCGAGCTTGATGATATCGGCGGCCGTGCCCTGAATCGGCGTATTCATTGCGGTCCGCTCCGCGAACGAGCGCAGATTGAAATTGGAGGCGTTGATATCGTTCAGGTAGCGGCGGCGCTGCAGCAGCGTCGTCACGTAGCCGTTCGTGCGGGCTTGTTTGACGATATCGTCCATATAATGGCGTACGCCCTGGAATATGGCAAAATATTGCTCGATGAATTGAGCCGCATCCTTCCGCGTTATGCTCAAGTTCTGGGACAAGCCATAATCGCTGATCCCGTACACGATGCCGAAGTTGACCGCCTTCGCCTGCCGGCGCATGTTCGAGTCGACGGCCGACTCGCTCACGCCGAACACGTCCATCGCTGTTTTCGTGTGGATATCCATATTGTTCTGGAACGCCTCGATGAGCTTCGCGTCCTTCGAAATATGAGCCAGCACGCGCAGCTCAATCTGCGAGTAATCGGCCGCGAGCATATACCAGCCCGGCTCCGAAGGGACGAATACTTTGCGGATTTTGCGGCCCTCCTCCAGCCGGATCGGAATGTTCTGCAGGTTCGGGAACTGGCTGCTCAGACGGCCTGTTGCAGCGATCGTCTGCTGGTAATACGTATGCACCTTGCCGGTCTCCGGCCGAATTTCCTTCAGCAGACCCTCTACATAGGTCGATTGCAGCTTGGCCAGCTGGCGGTAATTCAAGATGTTGTCCACGATGCCCGAGTAAGGAGCCAGCCTCTCCAGTACCTCGGCATCGGTGGAATAACCGGTTTTCGTCTTCTTGACGACGGGCAGCCCGAGCTTCTCGAACAGAACGTCTCCGAGCTGCTTCGTCGAATTGATGTTGAACTCGACGCCGGACTGCGCGTAAATCCCGCTGACCAGCTTCTCGATCGCGCTTCCCAGCTCGGCGCCGAGCTTCAGCAAGCCGTCGCCGTCGACGACGATGCCGGTCTTCTCCATCCCGGCGAGCACGGCGGCAAGCGGCTTCTCGAGCTCGTAGTAGAGCACATGCATCTCGCCCTTCTCCAGCTCCGCGCGCAGCACCGGCACGAGCCGTTCCAGCACGGACGCCTTGCGGCACAGATGCTCGCTCAGCACCGGCAGCTCGGGCAGCCGGAACTTCGCGCCCTTGCCGTAGACGTCCTCGTCCGCCTGGATCGCCGGCAGCCCGAAGCGGGCGGCCAGCGCGTTCAGCGTATGATTCGACTCGGTCGGATCGAGCAAATAGGCGGCCAGCAGGACGTCGAAGGCGACGCCCTTCAAGTCGATCCCGCTCCAGCTGAGCGCCACCTCGGTACGATGCATATCGTACACATTCTTCTTCGCTTCGGGATCGGACAGCCATTCGCGGATCGGCCTCCCCGCGTCCGAAAGCAGCAGCTCGAACGGCAAGTAGAGGCAGCCGTCCGCGCTGCGGAACGACAGCCCGACCACGTTCGCGTGATGCGGGTTGTCTCCGATCGCCTCGATGTGCAGCGATCGGGTCTCGCCCGCCGCGAGCCGAGCGGCGAAGCTCTCCAGCGCCGCTGCCTCCAGCACCTCGACGCGCAGCTCTTCCTGCGGCTCGTCCGAGCCCGCAGAGACCGGCAAGTCGAGCTTGTCCAGCAGCGACTTGAACTCCAGCTTGCGGAACATCGCCGCCAGCTTGCCGCCCTCGTAGCCGCTCCAGCCGAGCTCGTCCAAGCCGAGCTCGAGCGGCACCTCGCGGTAGATCGTCGCGAGCTCCTTGCTCATCCGCGCGCTGTCGGCATTGTCGCGCACGCGCTCCTGCAGCTTGCCGGCGAGCGTATCGACATGCTCGAGGACGCGCTCGACGCTGCCGTATTCGTGCAGCAGCTTGAGCGCCGTCTTCTCGCCGACGCCGGGAATGCCGGGTATGTTGTCGGACGCATCGCCCATCAGCCCTTTCAGATCGATGATCTGATACGGCTTCAGGCCATACGTCTCGTGAATATGCCCCGGCGTGAACCGCTCCACCTCGCTGACGCCCTTGCGGGTCAGCGCGACGGTAACATACTCGGACGACAGCTGCAGCATATCCTTGTCGCCGGTTACGACGACGACCGGGAACTGCCGCTCGTCTGCGAGCCGCGTCATCGTGCCGATAATGTCGTCGGCCTCGTAGCCTTCGATCTCGTACTGGTTGATGCCGAACGAGCGCAGCAGCTCTTTCACGAGCGGGAACTGCTCGGACAGCTCCGGCGGCGTCTTCTGCCGGCCACCCTTGTAATCCTCGTAGCCTTTATGTCGGAACGTCACCTTACCCGCGTCGAAAGCGACCAGGAAGTGGGTGGGTTTTTCTTCTTCGATGAGCTTGAGCAGCATGGTGGTGAACCCGAAGACGGCATTGGTGTGCAGTCCGGAGGAATTGCTGAGCAGCGGCAATGCAAAAAAAGCGCGGTACGCGACGCTATTGCCGTCGATAAGAATCAATTTGTTCATGACAACACCTCATCTTATACAGTCCTTGTTCCATTTTAACACAAAGAGGCGCGCCTTGCCCAAAACCGGTCACATGAGGCGGGGGCGTTCGACATATACATAGGGAAACCGACTGTGAGGGCGAGGGAACGGCAGCATGGCCAAGGAGAAAGGAAAAAATCCTACTGGTGTCCGTACGGTGTTCTTCGACATGAACAACACGATGATCGACCCGGAACGCTCATTCGAGCAATGCTTCACGAACATTTTGATCGATTTTACCGGACGCTGGGATTCGGATGACCCCGATGCGGTGCCCGAGAAAGCGGTAGCTCAATATATGGAGGAATGGAACAAACGGAAAGACAAGCTGCAAATAAGCAGGACAGGAACAACGGACAAGGAGAAGGACAAGACGCTGGAGGTGCGCAAAGCTTGCCTGAAGGCGGCGCTCAAGCATTACCCGTTCGCCGTTAACGACACCTTCGTGCAATCCTTTTTTCGCGAGCTGAAAAAACAGCAGCGCCAGCACGCCGTGCTGTTCCCCGATGCGGCGGAGACGATCCGCGAGCTCGCCAAAACATATCAGCTCGGCATTATCTCGAACGGCAGCCGTGAAGTGCAGGAGGAGATGGTCCGCCGCTTCGGTTTGTCGGAGGAACTGCCAAGAGAGCGCATCTTCACGTCGATAAAAGGAGAGTACCGCAAGCCGGACTCGGAAATTTTCAAGCAAGCGCTGAAAGAAACCGCCACTCCCGCCTCGCAAGCCGTCATGGTCGGCGACTCCTGGTCGAACGACATCGTCGGAGCGCTCAAATGCGGCATGCAAGCCGTCTGGGTCAGCCGCTCGGCAGGCAAAAAAATAACCCAACGCAAGGTTGGGAAATCGAAGGTTAGCGTGATTCGGCAATTGAAGGAGCTAAGCTCGCTGCTGCCTGCCCCGCCCCAGTAAGGGCGGCAATGGCGCCGGCAGGCGCGGATCCGGCTTCACGCAGATGGCGATAGACGGTGATGCTGCCACGATACGCCTTCGCTTGTTTTTTCAAATTGGCAGCCTCTTGCGAGATCCGTTCCGCCGTCAAATCCGCTCTCCACTCGCAGATCACAAGCGACAGCGACATGGAGACGCCCTCGGCATCCACCGGGTTGCCTTCCCGGTCCAGCACTTCGATACCGCCCAGCTCATAAAACGATAAGACACCGCTATCGAACTGACGAATCATTTCCTCGCATACCCGCATCGGCTCCTCCGCATTCGTCATGACGATGAAATCATCACCGCCGATATGGCCCACGAAGTCATAAGGGTGGCCGCATACACGACAAGCCAATTGTAGAATATCCGCTGTAAACTGAATCATCTGGTCGCCCTTATGGAAGCCGTACCGGTCGTTGAACCATTTGAAATAGTCCAGATCCGCATATATGACCGAGAACGGCTGCTGCTCGGCGAGGCGTTTGGCAAGCTCCTTCTGAATCTGCACATTCCCGGGCAGTCCGGTCAGCGGATTGGCGATCCGCGCATATTCCAGCTTCGCCTTCGTGATTGATTCCAGAATCGAGCGCACCGAAGCCGCCCCCAAATACCGACCGTCCGTCGTGATGACCACATAGTCGTACAGCTGATGAATATCGCGGGAGGTCGCCATCTGAGACACCTGCTCGATCGACATCGTCTCCTCTGCGATAAGCGGATGCGCATCCATAATCGTGCTGATCGGACGGCTCCAGTACAAGGACAAGCCGTATTGGCCGGCCAGCTGCTGGAATAGCTTGTCCCGCATCGTCAGTCCGACCGGGATGTCCCTCGACGTGATAACCGCCCCCGACACATGCACGTTCAGCTTGAAGTAGTTCGCCACCTCGCTAATATGCGTCTCCGGCGAGAATGACTGCAGCGGTACAGCCAATGAGCCGATACTCGTCGATCCCCCGAAGCTTCTCCAACGTCTCTGCCTCAGGATGGAATCCGCCAGCAGACGATCGATCGGCATCATCTCGGGGGAAGGTCTCGCGATCAAGTAGCCTTGCCCGTAGTGGACCCCCATCTGAATGAGCTTCGTCAGCTCCTCGAGCTTCTCGATCCCTTCGGCGATAATGCGAATGTTCATTTTCTCGGCGAACGAGACGAAGGTTTCCAATATGTATTCTTTAATTTTATCGGTATGTATGTCCTGAATGAGCGAACGATCGACCTTGATAAAATCGGGTTGCAGCTCCGCAATCGCCTGCAGCGACGAATAGCCGGCACCGGCATCGTCGATGGCGATTTGGTAGCCTTGGCTGCGATAATGCTGGAGCAGCTTCTTGGTCGTGGAGAAATCCTCGATCGAGCTGCGCTCGGTAATCTCGAACACGACGTTGTGCGGCTTCAGCCCCCGTTTCTCAAGCAGCTTGAGTGTCTGCCCAGGCGTAAACTGCGGATCGTGTATCACATGCGCGGGAATGTTGATGAACACGCGCTCGGACGGATCCAGCCCCGAGCAGCCTGAGACCGCCTTCTCGCGAGCGAGCCGGTCCAGCATGTAGAGCATGTTCTCCTGCTCCGCGAACTGGAATAGCCGGATAGGAGAGTGGAAGACGGAGCCTTCCGGCCCCCTTGTCAACGCCTCATAGCCGAAAATTTGCGCATCTTCGAGCGAAACGATCGGCTGGTAGACCGATCGAATCCGCTCTCGCTCCATAATCGCAAGAAACTCCGCGGCTTCCGCATTCGACCCGACCGTCTCCTGTCGGCGCGCTTCCCGAATCGCTTGCTTTACGGCCATATAGATCATCTTGTCGATGTCCGTTGGGGCGGCCGCCTTCGCTCTGCCACCTCCACCGCCGGAGCGGCCGCCTGGAGCTACCGCCGGCAACAGCGACATCCCCATGTGCAGCTCCATTGGCGCCAGCTCCGCCGATACGCCGGCAGCCGACATCCGAAGCAGCCGTTCCAGCTCCAGCTTCACACGCGAGCCGAGCTCGAGCAGCTCCTTGCGCTGCAGCTCCTCGGACTGCTTCAGCTTCAGCGCAATGAAGAAGTAGAAGTCGTCCCCCATGTTCTTCACTTTCAAGATCGACGGGAGATCCCCTTGAAGCTGTTGGATGCAGGTCTTCATGGAAGACAGCACATGCTCGCAGTACGCTCGGCCATGCGTGTGCTCCCACTCGGAGAATCGGGCTACGTCCAAGTACAGCAGCCCGATGCGGCTTTGCCGCCAATAGGTTCCGATCCGGTCCAATTCCTGATTGTCCAAGCTAAGCATCGGCGTTCCTCGCAGTCCTCGTGTCCCTCGACAAGTATTAGGCGTTTAAATCCGGCCGTTTGCCCCGTACGAGATACACTACGCTTTCCCCGATATTCGTCGCATGATCCGCCATCCGCTCCAAGTAGCGGCTGACGAAGCAGAGCAGCAGCGATTGATTGACCGTCTTCGGATTGTCCACCATGAAGACGAACAGCTCGCGCATGATTTGGCTGTGCAGCTGATCGACCTCATCGTCCATCTTCGCCATCTTATAGGCCAGATCGACATTCTCGTTAACGTAAGAGGCGATGCTCTCGTTCGTCATCAATTGCACGATTTCCGCCATTCGGGGGATGTCGACGAGCGGCTTGATCAGCGGCTGATCGCCGATCCGGATCGTTACCTTTGCGATATCGACCGCGAGATCCGCCATACGCTCCAGATCGCTTGCCATTCGGAAGGCAATAATGATGCGGCGAAGGTCTTTGGCGACCGGCTGCTGCGTGGCGATCAAATTCGTCCCGATCTCATCGATACGCTCTTCTTGCGCGTTGATGATCGGATCTTCGGCAATCACTTCGTTAGCCAGCTCGAGATTGCCTTCCTTCAGGGATTGGACGGACAATTGTATCGCACGTTCCACTTTGCCGCCCATCTCGATCAATTCTTGGCGCAAGCCGCTCAGCGCGGCGTCGAACTGCTGTCGTTTCGTTACCATGGACAAATCTCCCCCTAATATGTCGTCTATTCAGGCATCAGCCGAAGCGGCCGGTAATGTAATCTTCCGTGCGTTGATCCGCGGGGTTGGAGAACAAGTTCACCGTCTCCGCATATTCCACGACCTCGCCGTTCAAGAAGAACGCCGTTTGTCCCGAGACGCGCGCCGCTTGCTGCATGTTGTGCGTCACGATGACGATCGTGTATTGGTCCTTCAGCTCCTGGATCAGCTCTTCGATTTTCAACGTCGATATGGGGTCCAGCGCGGAAGTCGGTTCGTCCATAAGCAGAATCGTCGGGTTTACCGCGAGCGCACGAGCAATGCAAAGCCGCTGCTGCTGCCCGCCGGACAGGCCGTAGGCCGATTTCTTCATGTAGTCCTTCACTTCGTCCCACAGCGCCGCGGAGCGCAAGCTTTTCTCAACAATGTCGTCCAGCTCGCTCTTTCTAGTGATGCCATGGATGCGAGGTCCGTAGGCGATATTGTCATAAATCGATTTCGGGAACGGATTCGGCTGCTGGAACACCATGCCGACATTTTTGCGCAGCAGCTCCACATTGACGTCCGTATCATAGATGTTCGTTCCGCTAATCGCGACTTTCCCGTTGATCCGCACGCCCTTCGTCATGTCGTTCATCCGGTTCAGCGTACGCAGCAACGTCGATTTGCCGCAGCCGGAAGGGCCGATGAAGGCGGTAATCGACTTCGGATCAATGCGCATGCCGACGTTTTTCAAGGCGTGGAATTCGCTATAGTACAAGTTCAATGACTGAATTTCGATAATCGGTCCGGCGGTTGGAGTCGTACCGGCGGTCGAAGTGGATTGCGTGTTCAACGCGGAAATCGAGATCGAAGCTGGAATGGCGATGGACATGAGAAGCGCCCCCTTAATTTTTTTTCTGATACTTGTTGCGCAAGTAGATGGCGAGTGCGTTCATGCTAAGCAGCATAACCAGCAGGACGACGATGCCTGCGGCGGCCACGTTCTGGAACTCCTTCGCCGGTAAGCTAGCCCAGCTGTAAATCTGGATCGGCATGACGGTGAACGTATCGAAGATGGAGTGCGGCAAGAACGCAATATACGATACGGCGCCGATCACGATGAGCGGCGCGGTTTCGCCGATCGCACGGGACAGTGACAGGATCGCTCCGGTCAGAATACCCGGCAAAGCCGAAGGCAATACTACACGAACGATCGTCTGCCAGCGAGTGGCGCCGAGCGCGTAGGAAGCATGCCGCTGATTCATCGGAATGGCGCGGATCGCTTCTTGGGAAGCGACGATGATAATCGGCAGCACGAGCAGCGTCATCGTCAGCGCGCCGGACAGCACGCTCCGTTCGAGGTGAAGCAAACGGACGAATACCGTAAGTCCCAACAGTCCGTACACGATCGACGGAACGCCCGCCAAGTTCGCAATGTTCGTCTGGATGATGCGGCTGAGCTTGTTGTCCTTCGCGTACTCTTCCAAATAAATCGCCGTCGCGACACCAATAATAACGGTGAGCGGCGCTGTAATGACCATCAGCCACAATGTACCGACGAAGGCGGCTTTGATGCCCGCTCTTTCCGGCAACCGGGAAGAGAAGCTCGTAAGAAACTGCCAGTCGATCCAACCTACCGCTTTCAGCAGCACTTGGCCGAGCAACAACACGAGCGCCAACACCCCGAGACAAGTGGACAGGAGGAACAGGAAGTGGAACAAGCTGTTCTTGTTCTTGCGCTTCTGGATGCGTTTGAGTTCCATGGACGACTGCATCAATACTCCTCCTTAAACTTTCTCGAGATGTAGCCGGCGAGGATGTTCATGACCAGCGTGATGACGAACAAGGTGATACCCACGGCATAGATCGTTAAGTATTCGACAGTCCCGTGCTGCGTGTCGCCCGAACTGACCGCTACGATATACGCGGTGAGCGTCTGGATGCTCTCGAGCGGGTTGTAGGACATTTGCGCCAGGTTGCCCGCAGCCAGCGTCACGATCATCGTCTCCCCGACAGCGCGGGACAGGCCGAGAACGAAGGACGCCACAATACCGGAAAAAGCGGCCGGCACTACGATCTTGATCGCAACCTCGAGCTTCGTGGAGCCGAGCGCATAGGCAGCCGCGCGAAGCGAATGCGGCACCGCGACCATGGCATCCTCGCTCAGCGACGAGATCATCGGAATGATCATAATGCCGACGACGATTCCGGCACTCAGAGCGTTGAACACTTCCGTCTCCGGAAGAATGAATTGCAGGACGGGCGTCACGAATGTCAGGGCGAAGAACCCGTATACGATCGTAGGAATACCCGCCAATATTTCAAGCACCGGCTTCAAGATCGCACGCACGCGGTCCGGCGCGTATTCGCTAAGGTAAATGGCGCTCCCCAAGCCGAGAGGAAGAGCGACAATGCTCGCAATGAGCGTAATCATCAATGTGCCCGTAACGAGCGGTAAAATCCCGAACTCAGGGTCCGCGAAGAGCGGCGTCCATTTCGTCCCGGTAATAAAGTCGAGGATGGGCACTTCCTTGAAAAATCCGATGGATTCCACGATCAGAATCGCCACAATCCCGATGGTCGTGAAGATGGATATGACGGCGAATAGTAAAAGAAGCTTCGGCATGATGCTGTCGGTAGAAAGCCATTTCTTTTTCTGCTTTAAGCTTGCTGGCTGCTCGATTTGCGGCATTCTGGGGCCCCCTTGACTTCAAAAAGTTCACTGGCAAGCGGATAACCGCGGGGCCCCAAAGGCTCATCCTCTGAAGCTCCACGGTCCGTTTTTCATGCGTTTCTGCAATTCAATTACTTTACAAACTCCAGGTTCTTCGTATAGAAGTCTTGAGGAAGCTTGATGTACTTGGCGGCTTCAACCAGCTTTTGACCTTCGGCGCTGTTGTAGTACTTGATGAATTCTTTGACTTGAGGCTTAGCCAGAGCGTTCTTCGTCGGGTAGATGAAGATTTGACGCGACAACGGCTTGTAAGTCATTTTCTCGATCGTGTCGTGCGATGGAGCGACAGCCGGCGTATTAGCATCTACCTTGATGGCTACAGCGTTCAATGTGCTTTCGTTTTCCTTGAAGTACGCGAATCCGAAGTAACCCATGGCGAACTCGTCGCCCGCTACGCCTTTAACCAACACGTTGTCGTCTTCGGATGGCGTGAAGTCGGTGCGGGATTCTTTTGCTTTACCGTTGATCGCTTCTGTGAAGAATTCGAATGTACCGGATGCTGTTCCCGGGCCATACAGCTTAATTTCTTTATCCGGCCATTCCGGACGAATTTCGTTCCATTTCTTGATCTTGCTGTCCTTCTCCCAGATCTTCTTCAGTTCGGCAACTGTCATTTCTTTTGCAAAAGTGTTCTTCTTGTTTACTACAACGGTGACACCGTCAAGTGCGATCGGCATTTCGATAGCTTCGTCGCTCTTCGCCTTGATTTTGTCCGCTTCTTCCGCCTTGATCTTACGGGAGGAATCCGCAATATCGATTTCGCCGGCGATCAGCTTGGTCATCCCTACGGAGCTTCCGCCTTCGGCTACTGTGATTTTTACGCCGGTTTGTTTCTTCATGAACTCTTCGGCTACAGCCTGCGAGATCGGGAATACTGTAGAGGAACCGTCGATTTTGATGTCGCCCGTTAATTTGGGTGCGTCAGGCGTCTTCGTTGCCGATGGACTTGTCGTGCCGCCTGCATTCGTCTTCGTATCGTCATTTTTTTCTCCGCAAGCTGCCAGTGACAACGCCAGGATTGTAGTGGAGAGTACGATTGTTCCTGCCTTCAATGCCTTCTTCATAAGTGATTGACCACTCCTTCATGTTTTTGGCTACAACGTAATAGTACTCATCGTCTGTTTTCGCAAATTTCAACTTTTGTTAACGCAGTGTAAAACTTTTGGACGTCTGTTTTCATAGCTTTAACTTTCACAGATTTACAGTACCTTTACAGAAAACGCTCTGTCCGTTAATGATTCTTCCTTATACTGGAGGCAAAAACGAACATCTGGGGAGCTGCGTCTATGAAAAAGAGTTGGCCTTTCGGTAGGAGATTAGGAATCAGCATTCGGTTTAAGATGATCACAGGTTTCGTCTTGATTGTAGGGTTGTTCGCGGCGGCCGGCTGGTTCCAGATGCAGCAGCAGCAAGCGATTCGCGAGCAAGTCGGCGTTCAGAACCGGGAAGTGGACAAGCAGCTGCTGTCCATGCGGCTCAAGATGACCGGCGAGCAACTCGCCAGCATGCATGCCTCTCTGGTGCTTACGAAGACGGCCGACGATACGACGACGGGAGCTTACGAGGAGAAAAAGAAGCTGTTCCTTCAATACGTACGCCAAATCGGCGATACCGCCTCCACATCCGACGAACGCAAATGGAGAGCCAAGCTGTCTACGGTGTCCGAGGAGTATGTAGCGACCTACGCCGCTGGGGTGACGCTCATCAAAAGCGGGGCGCCTGCAATCGAGATTGCCGGACAGCTGGAGCAGCAATTCAACTTGTCGCGGACGCACAAAGAATATTTGTTCGAGCTCGTCGATCAATTCAACCATACATATACGGCCGGCGCCGCTGCGGCTACCGCTCGTTCCGAGGAGCTCTTCCATCAGTCCGAGCTGTTTACTTACGTTTCCATGGGCGTCGCTATCGCCTTCGCCGTCGTCATCTCCACCCTGCTGATCCGCTCGTTCGTACGTCCGATCCGACGCATGCGGATTACGATGAGCCAGATAGCCGAAGGCGATCTGCGACACCGTGTTGGGTCGAAGACGCCCGACGAGCTTGGGCAATTGAGCCGCCACTTTGACCTGATGATGGACAAAGTAAGGAATACCTTGCTGCATACGCATGCCATCGGCACTTCGTTGGCCGGTCACGCCGAGCGCTTCCAGCAATTCGCGGTATCGACGGCCTCCTCCAACCAGGACGTGCTCCGGGCCATCGGCGAAATTTCGGCCGGTGCCGATCAGCAGGCGTCCGAAACCGAGCAAAGCTCCGATCTCGTCTCCGAGCTGGCGGAGCGAACCGCAGACATCGCAATCCGCACCGAGGAGATGGCCGAGCTGAGCCGCGTCGCCACCTCCAGCTCGCGTGCGGGCTCGTCCGCCGTCCTGCAGCTGCAATCGGCCTCGGCGCAATCGGACGAGCGGCTCCGCCATGCCGTCGCCGCGCTGGATCGCTTCATCGAGGATTCGGTGAAGATCGGCCATATCGTGCGCACCATCAGCGAGATCTCGACGGAAACGAACGTGCTGGCGGTGAACGCGGCGATCGAGGCGGCTCGTGCAGGCCAGTACGGCCGCGGGTTCGCCGTCATCGCCGAGCAGGTACGCCAGCTGTCGGATCAGACTGGCGTATCGGCCAAGTCGATCGCCCGGCTGACCGATTCGCTGCAGAGCCAGATCGATGACGTTCGCAGCCATATGAGCGGCGTGCTTGAAGCGGTCCACGTGCAGGGCAGCCAGCTGCAAGGGACGCTGCACTCGTTCGATGCGATCGAGGCATCAATCGAGCGGCTGCATGGGCAGATGGCGCTGATAAGAGGCAAGGTGCAGGAGTCTAAAGTGCGGACGAACCGATTCGCCGACGCCATTACTACCGTCGCGGCGATCGCCCAGGAGACGGCGGCCGGCGTCGAGGAAGTGAATTCGACCTCGGTCGAGCAGAACGCCGCGATCCAGCAAATTGCCGAGCAATCGATCGATATTCGCGACTTGTCGCAGCAGCTGTTCGAGGAGCTTAAGCAGTTCCGGTTGGAGTGAAAATGTCAAAAAAAGAAGCCCAAGCTTCAGCCATCCGGCTGATTCTTGAGCTTCTTCTTATTTCTTCCCGCTATGCACGACCAGCTTGTAGCCGAGTCCGCGGATCGAATCGATCTGGACCGACTCCTGGTTCATTTCCAGCTTCTTGCGAAGCGAGCTGACATGGACGTCCACCGTGCGTTGGCCGCCGACGTAATCGAAGCCCCAGACGATGTTCATCAGATCGTCTCGAGTGATGACGACGCCAGGCCGCTGCACGAGATAGAGCAGCACTTCGAATTCTTTGGGCCGAAGCGGAATCGATTGGCCGTTCAAGTTCACCTCGTACTTCTCCGGGTAAATCTTCAAGTCGCCTACACGGATTACCTTGTCCGTGCTGGCTTCTTCCACATAGGCCGTATCGTCGGCCTGCGTCCGCCGCATAACGGCCGAGACGCGCGCCAGCAGCTCGGCAACGCCGAACGGCTTCGTGATGTAGTCGTCCGCTCCGCTCTTCAATCCTTGGACGACTTCCTCCTCCGCATTGCGTGCGGTCAGAATGATGATCGGCGTCTTGTTGCCCTTCTGCCGCAGCTTCTGCAAAATCTCAAAACCGTTCAGGCCCGGCAGCATAATATCGAGAATGATGAGATCAAAAGCCTGTTGGTTAGCCGCCTGGAGCCCTTCCCCGCCATGATCGACAACCTTCGTTTCGTAGCCTTCCTGCGATAAATTGTACGACAACAACCTCGCCAAGGTAGGCTCATCTTCAATCACCAATATGCGCTTACCCATGAGAGACCCGCCCCCTGTATGTCTTTAACATCGTCTTCCGGTTGAACCTGCTATACTCTAAATAATGTTACCGCATTGTTATCAGGTTGTCCAATGCGTGCGTAGCGCCCCCTCTGTCAGGCTGTTATCAGTTCTGGATGAGCGGCAATTCGAGGATGAACCTGGAACCGAGACCCAGATCGCTCTCCACCCGGATTGTGCCGCGGTGCAGCTCGACCAGATGCTTCACGATCGACAAGCCGAGCCCTGTACCGCCGGAGCTGCGCGAACGCGCTTTGTCCACGCGATAAAACCGTTCGAAGATACGCGGCACATCCTTCTTCGGAATACCTATGCCGGTGTCGGTGATGACGATGCGGACCCCTTCTCCATCCGTCTGATCGCCGGGTATCGGCATCGCCGTCACTTTAACCTTGCCGCCCTCCGGCGTGTAGTTGATGCCGTTGGAGAGCAGATTGATGACGATTTGCCCCAGACGGTCCTCGTCGGCTTCCAAGTACAACTCTTCGTTCACATACATGCTCAGCTCGATTGACTTGCGCTCGGCTTCCGGCTGCATGATTTCCATCAGCTTGCCGAGGAAGCTGTTCAGGTGGACGGGGGAAAACTGAAGCGGCACCCGCTTCGACTCAATCTTCGAGAGCTCCAGGATGTCTCCGATCAACCGATTCAACCGTTCGCTCTCGTCGTAAATAATTTGCAGGAATTGTTTGGCGATGGCCGGATCGTTCATGGCGCCGGCAAGCAGCGTCTCCGCGAAGCCTTTGACGGCCGCCACCGGCGTCTTCAGCTCATGGGACACGTTCGCTACGAACTCGCTGCGCACCTTCTCCAATCGACGGATCGCTGTAATATCATGGAGCACGATGACGAGGCCGGCCCACTCCTGGTCAAGCTGCAGCATCGGCACCAGACTGACTTCGAGCAGCCGCTCCTCCGGGAAGTAGAAGTTCATTTCGTCCCGAATCCGCTCATTGCGGTCCATACAAGCCTGGATAAGCTGCGTCAATTCGATCGGCTGATTTACTTCATCGTGCCGGCGTCCGATCAGCTCTCTCGACGAATAGCCGAGGATCACTTCCGCCGACCTGTTCAGAAGTACGATCAGCCCTGCCTCGTCGATCATGACGACGCCGCTCACCATGTTGTCCAGTACGCTGGACAAGCGGGCTTCGTTCTCGCGGATGCGGTTCATCTGCACATGCAGGCTGTCCGCCATCGTATTGATCGCTTGCCCGAGCTGGCCGATCTCATCCTTGTTGCGAATGTAGACGCGTGACTTGTAGTTCATGTTCGTAATTTGCTGCGCCACCCGGGTAATCTTATCGAGCGGGCGTGTCAGCTGATGAGCGATGCGGAAGCTCGCCGCCGCCGCTATGACGAACACAACCAGCAGGCCGCCGAGCAGCCCCCACCATAATGTCGCGATCGCCGTCTCCACTTCCTCGAGCGACATTGACAGCCTGGCAAACCCGAGGATGCGGCCATCTCGCTCGATCGGCAAAGCAACATACAGCATCTGTCGATTCGTTGTATCGCTGTATCGCTGGGAATACCCGATGCCGTTCTCACGGGCTTCCCGGATTTCTTCTCGGTTCGAATGATTGTCCATTATACTTGGTTCGCTATCGGAATCGCCGGTCACTTTGCCTTCAGCATCGATAAGCGTCACTCTCGCCCCGGCGGAGCTTTTCAGGTACTTGGCCAGCTCCTGCTGCTTGGCTGCGCTGAGTTCGGCGATCGATCCATTCTGCTCCTCCACAACCGCCATCATGATGCGGATTTCCCGGACCATGCTTTCCTCAAGCGCCGATACTTTCGACCTCTCGATCATGACGGCCATAAAAATGCCTGCCGCCAATACGGAGCCGCCGATGAGGGCGATGAACAGAAGCGCCAATCTTGTGCGAAATTGTTTCATTTGTAGTCACGCCACCCTCGTTTCCACGGTAGGTCTATCCTTTCTATAATATCGCTCCGATCGATCGGTTTCTAGTAAATCTTTTGTAAATCCGCTCACACTCAAAAACTTCTGGCGAGCTTGTTCAGTTGGCGCGTGGGAGGGCAGTCAACTGGGTTCCTTGGCGCCCGTACCCTTGCTCCCTAGTCCGAAAAAATCGGACTACGGAGCAAACTTCGTAAAGCGACTGGCTCTATCTACTCTACTCTGAAAATTCGTCTCATTTCCCCCATCAATGGTGCTGCATAAGCGGTATGGGAGTCTGAAAAAACGCCCGATCCTCCCATAGGAGAATCGGACGTTCCGACCAACCCTTATTTAAATACCGGCTCCTTGAAAGTGGCGAGCTTTTGCAAGGAGTCCTTCTCCACATCGGCGTGCAAGCTATTGCCGTGCGAGTCCATCGTCACGATGGCGGCGAAGCCTTCCACATTCAAGTGCCACATCGCTTCGGGAATGCCGAACTCCATCAAGTCGACGCCGTCGACTTTCTTGATGCATTCCGCGTAGTATTGCGCCGCGCCGCCGATCGCGTTCAAGTAGACCGCGCCGAACTCGCCAAGCGCCTTCAGCGTCTTCGGCCCCATGCCGCCTTTGCCGATAACCGCACGGATACCGAACTTCTTGATGATGTCGCCTTGATAAGGCTCCTCGCGAATGCTCGTCGTCGGTCCGGCCGCCTTCACATGCCATTCGCCGGCGGCGTCTTTGGCCATCACCGGACCACAGTGATAAATGACGTGGCCGTTCAGATCAACCGGCGAGTCATGGTCCATCAAATAATGGTGCAGCGCATCGCGGCCCGTGTGCATGGCGCCGTTGATTACGACGACGTCGCCGACGCGCAGCTGGCGAATTTGCTCCTCGGTGATCGGAGCTTGCAGCACGATCTCCCGGCGCTCTTCCGTCTCCTTCGCAGCAGCATCGGCCGTCGTTTCGTCGGTCATCGGCACGGCTTTGCCGTCCTCGTACACCCATTCGCGAATCTCGCCGGTTTGCGGATCGAGCAACACGCCTTGACGGCGAAACGCCCAGCAGTTGTACGCGACAGAGACGAAGAAGCTCGCAGGCAGGCGGTTCATCACGCCGATCTTGCAGCCAAGCAGCGTAACGGCGCCGCCGAAGCCCATCGTGCCGATGCCGAGCTTGTTGGCGTTCTCGAGCACATAGCTCTCCAGCTTGCGGAGGTCTTCATTCGGGTTCATATCATCGACCTCGCGGAACAGCTGGTGTTTGGCCAGCTCGTAACCGGTCGTCCGGTCGCCGCCGATGCCGACGCCGATGAAGCCGGCGCTGCAGCCTTGGCCCTGCGCCTGATAGACGGCGTGCATGATGCACTTGCGAATGCCGTCGAGGTCGCGGCCGGCTTTTCCCAATCCTTCCAGCTCAGCCGGCAGGCTGTATTGAATGTTCTTGTTCTCGCAGCCGCCGCCCTTGAGAATGAGGCGCACGTCCACAACGTCCTGCTCCCATTGCTCAAAGTGGATCACCGGCGTGCCCGGTCCGAGGTTGTCGCCGCTATTGCCGCCTGTCAGCGAATCGACCGAGTTCGGGCGCAGCTTGCTGTCCTTCGTCGCCTGGCGGACGGCTTCGAGAATTTGCTTCTTCATCGCGATCTGGTTTGCACCGACCGGACAATGTATAATGAAAGTCGGCATGCCCGTATCCTGGCAGATCGGGGACACGTTGCATTCGGCCATCGTAATGTTCTCGGCGATCGTCGACAAGGAGAGCGCGGCGCGCGTGCCCTCGTCTTCCTGCTCTTGCGCTTTCTGAACAGCGCGGCGGACGTCCGCCGGCAAATTCGTAGACGTTTCTACGATGAGGCGATACACACTTTCTTGAAATTGATTCATGATCAAGACGGTCTCCTTCTTCTATCATTGTTTAGAATGATTCCATAGTAGCCATCATACCAGATTTTCTATCGAATGCCTACGGTATTGAAATGGAACGACAGGTAGCGCGTTCGGGCAGGAGGTACCAAGTTGCAGCTGTTGCTCAGAGTGTTCATTTTATTCCTCATCGGGTCGTCTTTGGCGTTGCCCTACTTGAGCGATTCCGACGGAAAAGTCCGTTACTCCGATCAAGTGGCGGTCCTGATGTACCACCATATCAGCGACACGGAAGAAAGCTCCGGCACCGTATCCACCAAGCTGTTCCGGGATCAGCTCGAATACCTGCAGCGGAAAGGCTATCAATTCCTGTCGCTGGAGCAATTCCATGCCTATATGAACGGAGGCGTCGTACCCGACAATGCAGTGCTGGTCACCTTCGACGATGGATATGAAAGTTTTTATTTGCATGGGGTACCGATTTTGCACCAACTAAACATCCCGGCCGTCAATTTCCTCATCACGGAAACGCTCGATCATCCGGACTACAACCCTTACTTGAGCGCGATTCCGTTCCTCTCCAGGGAGCAAGTGCGCGAAATGCTGGCCAGTACCGATCTGATCGACGTCGGCTGCCATACGAACGGCAATCACCACAAGCAGGATGACCATGCGTTTCTGACCAATCCGATCCTGATGGACGGCCAGCCCGAGACTGAGGAAGCATATGAAAACCGCATTCTGTGGGATACCCAGGCTTGCCTGCAGGAAGTGAGCGCTCTCTCGAACGAGATTACGCAAGATTTGGCTTACCCGTTCGGCATCTCCGATGAAAAAGCCCGCGAGCTGATTCGGCGGTGCGGAGTCAAGTTCGCTTACACGATCGTGCCGGAGATGACCACCCGCTCCACCGACCCTTTGCAAATCCCGCGCATCAACGGAGGCAGTCCGTTCGTCACCCCGGAGCTGCTCCATCAGACGATCCAGCGCCGAATCGTAAGAACGAGCCGGTAGTACGGCAGGGAAGTACAATTCTGTCCGTTCCCGATACGATTTTAACCGTTCTGCGCATTCTTGATGCCCTATAGTGGAGTTGCGGCCGAACAGCCGACAATTCTATGGCGAAGGAGTGTTGCAGACATGAGGAAAACACGAATCAAACGTAGTTTCGGGCTTCTGCTGGTTCTCGCGATGATCGGGTCTTGGTGGACCGCGTCCACCGTTTCGGCTTCGACCAATCCGTGGTACGACCAGTATGTGGCTTACGAAAGCGTGCACGGGGGGGATTATTACAACAGCCCGGAATCCGGCACCTTGGCATGGGGCGAGAGCTACTGGCTCAACAGCTACATGAACATGTACGGTCTGACGAAAAACACAACCTGGTTGGACAAAATCGTAACGCACACCGACGCCATGATCGCCAATGCCAACGATGTCGATGGGGACGGCTATCTGGGGTGGAGCGCATTCCGCTACTCGCCGGTCGAGATCGACAATACTACGTTTGCCACCGCAGCTTCCGGCGACGCTACCCTCCCTGCGAACTGGATCCGATTCCAATCCACGTCTACGACCGGGTATCGCTCGAATGCGAGCGGCGCTTACCACGACTACGGCGGGGCGCCACCCGATACTTGGGGACTGGTGCTCAAGACGAACGGCACGAGCTGGCAGAGCATGTATCAGCCGCTCAACAGCTTTGTCCCGAATCGCTCCTACGTGCTGAACTTCTACGCCAAAACGAACGGCTCCGCAGCGAAAGGCCGCGCCTACATACTCGATACCAACCTGTCCACCGGCGTCAAAACGATCATCGCCAGCCAAGTCATTGACTCTACCTCGTGGGACTTTTACAGCGTCGAATTCGTCTCTCCGCCTGCCGGCCATTCCGTTCAAGTATGGCTGGGCCACAACACCTACACCGTCACAGGCGGTATCGCCTATTTCGACAGAGTGCAAGTCAATCGCCGCGTCCCCTACATCGTGCATGACGGCATGATCGGCACGCCGATCGCCGAATTCGTTCGACTCATCAAATCGACTCCGTCTCTTCAAGCCGCTTATCTCACCAAAGCGAACAGCTACCTGGATTTCCTGGAAGACCATCTGGTCAAACGTTGGGACGGCAGCAGCGCCAAGCTCGGCCAAACCTATGTAGCGGTCAACTCCTCCAGCGGATACTATATCGATTCGCCGAACTTGGATTCGGTCAAACATTATGCAGCCGGCGAAAACCGTATTTTGCCTCACAACATGTATCTAGCTTTCGGCAACCTTCTGTCCGTCCTGCATGATATTACGGGCACCGCCTCCTATTGGGACCGGGCGCAGGCCATCAATACTTATTTCAAATCGACGCTCACGTATAACACGCCGACCGGCTCCTACAACTGGAAGTACAAGGAGACAGCCGCAAAAATAGAGGACATCTCCCATGGCAACATCGATGTGGAAGCGGCCATCACCTTGTTCAACAAAGCGAGCACGGTGTACAACGGCAATGATGTCGTCCGTTTCGCCAACACACTCAAGAACAAAGTCTGGAATCAGTCGACTACGGCACCGAAGCTTCACAATTTCGTGGACGGCTCCGCTTCCGGCGGCGGCGGCACACTGACCGACTATACCTACACCAAATATATGACAGGCTGGACGCAGCTCGCCCAATTCGATCCGAAAGCCTGGGAGCTCGCCGCCGACCAATACTCGGGCTACACGCTCGACAACTCGGCCTACGCGCTTACAGCAACGGAGATTATGCGCTGGGATCCGGAGCGCGTGGTGAACGGAGGCTTCGAATACCGCTCCTACGGCGATACGACCTTGCCTGCACGCTGGGCGCGCATCTCGGGCACAACCTCGGCATACGCCTATCTCGACAGCGTCAATCGCACGGAAGGCGAATACGGGGTTGCCGTGAAGGCCAACCTGTCTACTTGGACCGGCTTGTACCAAGATTGGACCGAATGGAAGCCGAACACTACGTATACGCTTACTTTCGACGGAAAAACAGACGGCGGGTTGGCAGGAGGCCGCATCTTCGTCTACAATGCCACGAACAGTGCGGCTATCAGTCCCGTGTACGACTTTGACAACACGACCTGGCAGACGAACAGCTTCACCTTCACGACGCCGAGCAACACAAGCTTGCAGCTGCGCGTGTACTTGGAGAATCATTCCACGACGGTGAACGGGACCGCATACTTCGACAATGTGAAAATCCGGCTGGGCAGCGATCCATTCTAATCGCCCCGCCGCCCTATACAAAAAGACCGGCAACTGCGCCTCATCGCGCAATTGCCGGTCTTTTGCTTGAGCTTAGGCCGTTTTCTCCCGCAGCTCCTTCGCCGTCGTATCCACCTCGTGAATGCCGGTGACGATATCGGTAATTCGTCTGTCCTGACTTTCCATCCCGGTCATAATCTGCTCGACGGTCGTCATATTCTGCTCCGTCAGTCTGGAGATCGCGTCCATCTCCGTAGTAATCGTCAACGAGGAGTTTCGAAGTCTTGCGGCGGATTCCGCCGACTCCTTGGCATGTTTCGCCAGCTCTACCGTATTGCCGACCATTTCGCGAAGCGATTGCTCCATGACGATCGATGTCTCTCGGCCGGTCGTAACCGATTGATGGCCCGCCCGGACAAGCTCGGAGACATGCGCCGTTTTACTCGAAATCCCTTCCAGAATGCCCTCGATCTCTTCCGTAAACCGTTTTGCATTTTCCGCCAGCTTGCGAATCTCGGAAGACACAACTGCGAATCCTCGACCATGCTCCCCGGCTCTGGACGCTTCAATCGCGGCGTTCAGAGCGAGCAAGTTCGTTTGATTCGAAATGTCGTTGATCGTACCGGCCAGCTCCAGGATTTGACGATTCTGTTCGTCCAGCTCCTGCATAAGCGCGACGGTCGTATCCATGATCGCTTTTACTTGAGCCATTTGCTCCCCGAGCACACCGGCTTGGTCCATACTGGCATCGGTCAGGCTGGCGTTGGAGCTGCTAAGCTCTCGCAGCACGGCGGTAGAATCGACGATCACGGCCGTCTCTTCGTTCAAGTGATGCACGGACACGCCGGCGGAGTTCAGGCTTATATTGACTTGCTGCGTACTGCTCGCCACTTCAGTGAAGGCAGCCGTCATCTCCTTGGAGATCTGTCCGACAGAGTCGGCGTGCTCCCGCAGGCCCGAGCTGGAGCGATCCAGCGATTCAATCGTTTTACCCACAACCGTTAGGGTTTTCTCCGTCCGCTCCTGCGCCAGTATCGCCTGGTTGTAACCGGATTCGGCATCTCTGCGAAGACGTTCTCCGAATAGCCCGGAGGCCATCAGTCCGCCTGTGATTAATACGACGAACAGATTGAACGTCATCAAGCTCTCGTCCTTGAAGCCCGCGAATAAAGTCTCCCTCTCGGTTATGAAGAAATAGTTGGTGAAGACGAGCGCGAACACGCCGGATAGCAGAATCGGTCTAAAGTTGTTGTAAAGGGTAGTGACCGCAAGGCTATAGTAAATCAGCAAGTAAGTGGCAAAGCTGTCGGTTGTCGAAATCATTAGAAACGTAATGACGGCGAGCGATAAGGCTACGAAATATTTCATCCCTTCCGCGAGCCATCGTCTCCAAGAGAACACGGTCACCAGAATGGCAATGATTCCGCCAACCGTAACCAGGACGAACGTATTCGTCGGGGTCGCTCCGGTCGCTAAGTTCGTAGCAATCCCGAGCACCAACGAGAACCATAGAATATAGACCATAAGCCGATTTCTTCGATGTAGAATCGCCAACTGCTCCATCCTATTACTCCCTCTCCTCTATCGAAATCTGTCGTTTATGATAGCACAGTTTGGCAAACTACTCCAGCCTCTGCGCATGCGCCATCCGATAACCCCGCGGCGTTATGCCTTTCAACTCCTTGAAAATGCGCGAAAACGTGCGGAAATGCTCAAACCCAACCTCTACGGAAATGTCCGTAATCTGCATCTGCGTCGTAATGAGCAGCGTCGAGGCGCTCTGGATGCGGAGCTGGTGCAAATAGTCCAGAAAGCTGGTCCCCGTATATTCTTTGAACGAACGGCTTATGTAAGAGGTGCTCCAGTTGAACGTATCGGCTAAAGACTTGAGCGAAATCGGCTCGGCATAGTTGAGATGCAAGTATTGAAGGATGTTGGAGATCGGGATCGACGACAATACTCCGTCTTGCAGCCGGAAAGGTTTCTCGGCATGCCGCCAGCGCATCAGCAGCAGCAGCGCCTCGATCAGCTTGTGACGCATCAGGATCGGACGCCCGAATGCATCGCCCTCGAATTCGGCTGCGAGCTCCTCCATCAAACGTCGCATCTTCACCAGCTGTTCGCCGCGAAGGTCGTAATGCGAAGGAAGCTGGCGCCCGGTCTGCAGCAGCAGGCGGCCAAGCTCGGCGTCGTTCTGTGTCTCGAACAGCAGCCGAATATCGAACATGCAGCTGTACAGGCGAATCGGGCAAAGGGGATCGTCGCTTACGATGCGGTGTATGTGATGCGGCAGCAGAAAAGATACAGTGCCCGGGGACATCCGATGCTGGATGCCGTTGATCGTTTCCGTGCCGTTTCCCTCGATGACAAAGCTTAACTCGACGAAGTCGTGATGATGCAGCTCGGAAGGTTTCGTCAATGTGTTCCGGAGAACATAGCAAGGCAGCTTGCCTTTTTGCTGCATGGCGTATGCCACCGCGTCCTGATACACTGGATAGTTCATTCCGTCTGCCTCCCGCACATGTCTTACTCCTGTATGAATACACTATGGCTTTTATTATACATGCTTGTCGCAGCGATCGTCTTGGATTCTTACGCGAAGTTCAGTATAATGGGAACACGGGTTCGATGAAGGAGCCTGAAACGGAATATAGGAGCTCGGAGTCCGATGGATAGCCACTTTTACGCGTATTTGTACAGATTGCGGTATATCGAGCGTTGGAGTTTGATGCGGAATGTGCTGAAGGAAAATGTCGCGGAGCATACGTTCCAGGTAGCATTGCTCACGCATGCGCTGTGTACAATTGCCAATGAAGTGTTCGGCAAAAGCGTGCCTACGGAGCATATCGTTACGCGTGCGCTGTTCCACGATGTGACGGAGGTGTTCACGGGAGATATCCCGACACCGGTCAAACATCACAACAAGGACATTCTGCGCAATTTTCGCGAGATCGAGGATTTGGCCGCAACGCGCCTGTTGAACATGGTCCCGGAGCCGCTCAAGAACGTGTACGCGCCGCTGATCGGCGATTCGGCCCGGCACCGTCAGTCTCAGCTTACGCCCGAGCAGCTGGAGCACAAAACATATATCAAGGCCGCCGACCTGCTCGACGCTTATTTGAAATGCGTGACCGAACTGTCGGCAGGCAACCGCGAATTTTCGATGGCCAAAAAACAAATCGAGCAGTCCATCGCTCAGATGAACATGCCCGAATTGAAGTACTTCCTGGAGCATTTGGCGCCTAGCTTCGAGAAGACGCTGGACGAGCTGGCGGAGGACACGGACGCGTCTCCGACCGACTCGAATTAGAATAACGTCGGGTTGTACATCAGCACGATCAGCATAATGAAAGCGATCGCGCAGACTAGACTGAATGTGCGCAGCTTCCTCACATGGTCGGATGTGCCGGAGCTGCCGCTCTTGAGCCGCTTGAGCGGGCCGCCCATCATGCCGGCCATGGCGAACATGACCAGGATAAGCACGATGGCCGCGGCCATCCAGGTGCCGGACAAGCCGGCGCGGCTGACCATATAGCCGCCGGTCAGGAAGGCGAGGATCAGGATATATTGGCCGATCCGATTCAATCGATGGAGCCCGGCTGCGGTCGTTGGCGTGGCAGCGCTTCCGCTCAAGAACGGGACAATCACATAGAACAGCAGCGCGATGGCGGAAATGACATGAATCCATTTGAACGTATCATACATGGTTAGGCAATCCCCCTGTCCGTTGTTGGTTACATTTAGTAGTATAGCGGAAATCCGGACAGGGTACAAACTCCCAACGCGCTTGAACGACTAGAAGGACCAGCCGTGTTTCGCA
The DNA here is from genome assembly GCF_004000845.1 of Paenibacillus koleovorans NBRC 103111. GTDB lineage: Bacteria > Bacillota > Bacilli > Paenibacillales > NBRC-103111 > Paenibacillus_AA > Paenibacillus_AA koleovorans. The sequence continues at coordinate 35,358 of NZ_BIMA01000027.1, read as the reverse complement.
GCCAGCTTGGTGAACGCATCAATTACGCCGTCCGAGCAGGTGCCTTCTCCTATGCATCCCCCATTCGCCCGCACACGCTCCTTCACAGCCGGCTGAGCATTGTCCGGGCACACGGCGTATTGCGCGACCTCCGGCTCCATCATGCTCAGGTCCATCCGCTCGTCGCCTGCGACAACGATCTCGTCAGGCGTTAAGCCGGCCACCCGCTGCAGCTCCCGAACCGCCGTTCCTTTCCTCATAAACGCGGCATGGACGAAAAATCGGTTCTCCGCCGGAATCCGCTCGATGTGGAGACCCGGGTAACGACGCTCCAAACTCCCGGTCACCTCCAGCATTCGCCCGGTGTCCTCCGGCCGCACCGTCATCGAATACCAATACCCGTTGAACTGCGTAAGGACCGGATCGAAGCGGGCGGCGATTTCCTTCATAAGCGGATGAAGCTCCACCCGCACTGTCTCCTCGAGCATTCTCTCCATCCGCCCTGTATAAGGCTGCACCTTCTCCAGTTGCTCTTCCTGATAGGCGGTCAAATACAAACCCGAACCTCCAATTACATAAGCCGGAGGAGTTTGCACAGCGCTCGCATAGAGCAAATTCAGCTGTGCCGGCAGCTCCCATGTCGTGCAAGTAGCCCAGCGGCAGCCGCGCGCGGCGAGCCGGTCGAGGAACGATGCGAACGCGTCCGGCAGCCTGGAGTACGGCCGATAGCCGCCTCCAAGCGCCGTGCCGTCCAAGTCCGTTACGAACAAACGGGGAAACGGACGACTCATTTCTTATACCGCTCGTACGCTTGCTCGTAAATTTTCATATACCGGTCAAGTCCCATCTTCTTCAGCTGCGCTACATAGTTGTCCCAATCGCTGAACGATGCTGTGCCTTTGATGAACTTCGCCATCATTTCGTCCACGAACGTGCCCAGGTCGGTCTCCAGCGCCTTGAACTCGCTCATCTCGTTGCTCGCATACGTGAATTCCGGCCAAATTTCTTTCGGGAACGTCGGCTTGATCAGCTCGGAGACGCGCATATTTTCCGGATCGCTCTCGGAGGAGATGATGTAGTTCGGGTTGTCCATTCCCGGGTACCAGCCGCCGGCCCATGTCACATGTTTGCCGATCTGGCTCGCGTCCTTCTTCAGCGCTTCTACGTAGTCAACCTTGCCGCCTGTCTCTGTATAGCTCACGTCCTTGACACCCATGCGGAACAGCTTGCTGCCTTCGTCGCTATAGAAGTAGTCGACCCAACGAACCGTCTCCGCCGGATATTTGTTCGCCTTCGTAATCGCCATCCCGCCGGTCAGCACCATGAAGGAGCGGGCGCGGGAGAACAGCTTGTCGCCGTTAGGCCCTTTCAGCGTCGGCATACCCTTGAAGCCGGTGATGTTCGGGTACGTAATGTTCGGGTTCAAGTAGAGCGAGCTGCCTACAGCCCCTGGGGTGAAGCCTGCCGTCACATCATTGGTTGTCACCGTGAAAATATCTTTGTAGAACAGCCCTTCGCTGTTCAGCTTGTTCAGGTATTGCAGCACTTCCTTGTATTTCGGATCGGCCGGGATAAAGCGAAGCTTGTTCGTAGCTGGGTCGACGTCGACGCGCGGATGAGTGTTGCCTCGCGTTCCAAGCCCCCATGCGCCTTTGATGTGGTCGTACAGCATTGTGATGCCGCTCGCCAAGAACGGAATCTCGTCCTGCTTGCCGTTTTTGTTCGGATCCTGCGTCTTAACCGCTTTCAAATAGTTGTAGTACTCGTCGGTCGTCTCCGGCATCTTCATGCCCAGCGCATCCAGGAATGCCTGATTGACCCACATCTGCGAGCCGATGATGCTCGACGTATGGTTCGGATCGATCAAGGTCGGGAACGAGTAAATGTTGCCGTCCGGCATCGTCAAGCCTTTTCTGACATCCGGGTACTTCTCCATAATCTTCTTCAGGTTCGGAGCGTACTTGTCGATCAGGTCGTTCAGCTTGATGAAAATGCCTTGGGAACCATAGTTGGCCAGATCGACCGAGGTAAGCCGCGCAGTGTGGAATGCATCCGGCAGGCTGCCGCCGACAAGCGCCAAATTCCGTTTCTCGACCAAAGCGTCAACCGGCACAAGCTGGAAATCGACGTCGATGTTCGTCATCTTCTTGTACTCTTTCCAGATCGTCGTGTCATTCCAGTTGCCTAAGTTCGAGTTCGACTTGCTGCTGAAAAACGTCAGCTTGATCGGTTCTTTGACGATCGGGAACCCCGTCGGATTCAAATTCGAGACCGGCTCCGCCGATTTCGCGGGCGTTGTCGACGCAGATGTGCCCGGCTCCTCCTTGCTGCTACATGCGACGAGTAGAGATAACGCCACCATCGCCGTCAAGCTGCCCCACAACACTTTTTTTCTTTTCATTTGCGGTTCGGACCTCCTATTGAGTAGAAATCGTTTTTCTATCAAGACGGCTTGTTCAGCCCTTAATAGCGCCCACCAGCATACCCTTCGTAAAATACTTCTGCAAAAACGGGTACAGCATCAAAATCGGAAGATTGGCTATAATGACCGCCGCGTATTTCGCCGTCTCCGCCTTCATCATCTGGCTGACCAGATCCTTGTTCAGATAGGAGATCGATTCGGTCATCAAATCTTGCACGAGCATTTCCCGGAGAAACAGCTGCAGCGGGAATTTCTCCCGGTCGCTCAGGTAGATCAGCGCACTGAAGTAGGAATTCCAATGGCCGACCGAGTAGAACAAAATCATAACGGCGATGATCGGCATCGACAGCGGGAGGACAATGCGCCACAGGATCCGGAGCTCCGAGCAGCCGTCAATCTCCGCGGACTCTTGCACCTCTGTCGGAATGCTCGACTGGAAAAACGTGCGCATGATGATGATGTTCCAGACCGAGATGGCCGTCGGGATGATCATGGCCCAGATCGTATTCAGCATGCCGAGGCTTTTCACAAGCAAGTAAGTCGGAATCAACCCGCCGCTGAAAAACATCGTGAACACGAGGAATAGCGTGACGGCGTTTCGGCCGAGCAGTTGCTTCCGCGATAGCGGATAAGCGGCGCAGATCGTCAGGACGACATTGATGGCCGTGCCGAGCACCGTATACAGAATCGTGTTGCCATACCCGATCAATACATCGTTGTTGGTCAGCACCTTCGTATAACCGCCTAGGTGCAATCCTTTAGGGAGCAGCCATACTTCGCCCCGCAGGATGGCGTTCGCATCGCTTACCGACGCGGACAAGATAAAGAGCAGCGGATACAGCACGAGAATGACGATAAGCAGGAGAAAGGCGTAGATGCATGCGCCGAACAATCGGTCGCCGATATTGGATTTCACTGGAAAATGCCTCCTCCTACCATAAGCTGGTTTCGTTCAGTTTCTTCGCCGCCTGGTTGACCGCAATCAGCAGGATGAAGTTGACGACCGAGTTGAACAGGCCGATCGCCGCCGAGTAGCTGAATTGCGAGCCGATGATGCCCGTCTTGTACACATAGGTCGAGATGACCTCGGATGCCTCGATGTTGACTTGGTTTTGCATCAGGAACACCTTCTCGAAGCCGACGCCCATGATCGTGCCGACGTTCAGGATCAGCAGGATGACGATGGTCGGCATGATGCAAGGGATGTTGATGTGGACGATCCGCTTGAACCGGCTCGCTCCGTCAACCTTGGCCGCTTCGTGTAATTGCGGGTCCACGCTGGAGAGCGCCGCCAAGTAGATGATCGAGCTCCAGCCCATCTGCTGCCACACGCCGGAGAATACGTACACCGTCTTGAACCAGGCCGGGTCGGTCATAAAGGCGATCGGCTCGATGCCGAACAGGCCGAGAAACTGGTTCACGATGCCGCCGTAGGGCGACAGGAACAGGAACAGAATGCCGACCAATACGACGGTGGAGAGAAAATGCGGCGCGTACGTAATCGTTTGCACGAATCGCTTGAATTTCTCCTGCCTCACCTCGTTCAGCATCAGCGCCAGCACGATCGGAAGCGGGAACGACACGCCCAGCTCGTACAAGCTGATGCCGATTGTATTGCGGAGCAGCCTCCACAAGTAATAGCTGTCGAAAAATCGTTCGAAGTGGGCAAAGCCGATCCATTCGCTGCCCAGAATGCCCTTGACCGCCAGGAAGTCCTTGAAGGCGATCTGTACGCCGTACATCGGCACGTAGTGGAAGATGACGTAGTAGGCGATGACGGGAATGAGCAGCATGTAGAGCTGCCAGTATTTGCGGATGCGCCTAAGTGCAGGGGAGAACCGGTTCCTGCCGGCCGCGTGCAGCTGTCCGGATGGCCGGACCGTCTGTTCCATGGGTTGATCGCCCCTTTCTTTTGAGAGTGCTTGGTGTCTACGTTTTCAGTATAAAGAGGGGCGGCAGGCGCCACATTCCACAAATTAAAGGTCCGGGTTGGAATAAATAAAGAAAAACCCGATCGGGGATGATCACCCTGACGGTCCTCTAGCGAAGCAAACGAATACCGCAATTAACAAACTTGCAGGCGTTACTTACGGAATGTTGGTTTGTAATGCCCCTCTCTTTAGCCCATCCCTTATCCCCTTCTAGGCATGGAAATTCACATGCTTCGGCTTACTGCTCTGCTCTACCTACCAACTGCATTCCATTCCATCCACCGAGTAATCATCCCCACGTCGCCTACCGTTGAGCGTTTCGCTCAGATGTATAAGGTTTGTACAACTAGGGGCTGAAATTGGCTTAAACTCGCCTCAGATGTATACATTCTGTACAACTGACACTGATTTTTGCCGTTCGGATGTTGACTTTTTATACTTTGACTGCGAAAACAGCCCCATTCTGCGCGCAGATGTACAAATCCTCTACAACTGCGGCTGATATGGGGGCGTTTTGGGCTTCAGATGTAGAATTGTTGTACAGCTGATTGTCTCCCGTTTCCGGAGTGACCCCTATGAATCCAGGTTCATATTCTATGAACCAATTTTCCGTCATTAAGGGGCAACCAGACGAACTATGAACCTATGTACAAAGTTTGGGAAGCTGGCTTCTCGATTTATGTACTTGAGTTCATAGTTGGGATATTTCTCAGCGCGCTTGCGAAATTCGGTTCGCACGAAGCGAAAAGTGATTCACAAATGCTGCAGCTTTCGGCGATCGTGTGGATTTAGCGCTTGGTTACTGGTTGGCTACGAGAGATTGTGCACCAAACGCGGGGTTCGAGTGAGCGTTACGTTAATCGTATTACTGGCCGAAGCCCGAATTGCTCCATCTGCAAATCCATATGCGTCTCTGTCTCCTTCTCCTAATCCGAGCTTTCCTCATACTGCCTTCACCGTACGGCTCCCTGCTCTATTCGTTACGGCGCGATCTGATCGCTAGTAACCGTTCCCGGCGTAGGCGTAATATTCGATGCCATCTCTTGCATGTAGTACGAGCCGTTAACCGGGTACTTGAACTTGAGCGCCTTCCCGTCCACGGAGGAATGCGTGCCGTGCGTGCCGGCCGGCCCATGCACCTCGCGCACGTTCGTGCCGTTGTTGTAGCGCGCCTGCAGGATGCTGACGCCGTCCGAATCGCGCACGAGCTCGATGCGCGCCATGCCGCTGTAGCGCAGCGGATTGTCAGCCCGCGCTACGCTCGTTTGGTACAATTGCAGCACATCGCTGTTCGTCAAGCTTGTCCCGTACGCTGCATTGAATTGCGACAGCGTCTTCGTGCTTCCCGTCTTCTTGAACCAGATCACTTTGGCCGTCTTCGCAGGGATATAGAAGTCCGTCGTAATGTCGACAGCCGTCTCGTACGTATCCTTCAGCTTGTAATCCTTCAGGTTGACCGTGTTCTTCGAATTGTTGTACACCTCGACGAAATCATAGTCTTCATCGATATAATCGCCTACTCCGTTGCCGTCATCGCCGCCAACATTTCCCGGGGAATTGGCCACAATCTCGGTGATATAGATTTCCGGCAAATGAATGCCGCCCGTCACCGACTTGCTCACTCCGCCGACCGTTGCCGTAACCCGAACCAGCACCGTGTAAGTGCCCGCCCCGCCCGTCGGCGCCCAAGTCGAAGACGCGGTAGAGGTCGCACCGGAAGCGATCGAGGCAAGCGTTACCTCGCCCAGCTTATTCCCCGACGCATAGTTGTCGGTCGACGTCGTGAAGTCGTCCTTGTAGAACTCAACCAACACATTCGACAACGTGCTGCCCGTCGTGTTCTTCACGCCCGCATTGATCTGCACCGGCACGCCCGAGACAGCCGTCGATTGCGTGCTCATCGTCAGCTCCGTCCCCGGCGAATCGTTCACCCAGATCGGCGCGGACACTGCCCAATCGCCGTCGGTCTGCTCGACCTTGACGAAGTAATACTTGTAACGCGGCGCGATGGAAGCCGTGTAATGCGCCATCCGCGAGCTGTAGGTCTGGGAGCCGAGCACTTGCCCGCCTGGGCCGTACAGCGTAATTTTCGATATCGTATCGTTCGTCGGATTCGCCGCCACTACGGATACGTTCAGCGTCGAACCCGGATTCGTCAGGCGGGAGCCCATCGGCTTGCCGTTGATCTCAAAGATCAGCTTGAAGTCGCGGTCGCCGAACGTAGCGTAAGTTCTTCGGGCGCGAATCGCATCCATGATCGCTTCCCGGGTATTCGCTTCCGCCATAACGATCGTCCGGTCGTTGTTCTGCATCCACGTTTCGTTGTGAATATCGCTGTTGAGCGTCGGCGACAGATGCCAGCCTTTGTCCAGCGCACGGAAGTATTTGTCGAAGTGCTCCAGCATGAGCGAGCCGGCCTGCAGCTCATACAGCGCCGTCTGGTCGTCCGCCGCCTGATTGTAATAATCGAAATCCTCGAAATCTCCCCAATAGGCGCTCGGATGGTTCATCTGCACGACCGCCTCCGGGTACTCGGCGAGATCGTCCCATAGATGGTGCATGTTGTACTGCTCTCCGCCGATCATATCGTGCCGGTCGACAATCCAAGGGACATTGAAGATGTTCGCATGCCCCCAGATGCCCGAAGTCGTATTGTAAGTCATCTCGAAGCCCGAGAACGCCGAAAATTGATGCGGCACCGTCGCGTAGTCGGCTTGGTATTTGTTGTCGACCCATTCGCCGTTCGCCGCATTCGGATCGCCCCAGTCCATCCGCTCCGAGTGGTCGCTCAGACCATAGAAGTCGCCGTCCTCCGCTTTGGCTGCAAGATAGGCATTCGCAGGCGTGTTCGTCGCCGCGGTCGAGCCCTCGTGGGAATGCTTCGTATGGTTATGCAGCTGGCCGTTGTAGAAATTGTAAGGGCTCACCGGTGTCGGGTATTGGCCCCTAGCCAGCTTGCGCATCTTTTTAGTCCCGTCTACCGGATATCCGTAAGTTACACTCGTATCGGTGGCCGTATCGATCGTCGTACTGCCCGGACTTGCCGTGCCGTCGTTGTAGGTCGCGCTGACAATGACCGTGCCGCCGTCCGTGCGGAGCTCCACCGTCTTTTGCCCGTCGTTGCCCATACCCTGGGTTTGCGTGAGTGTTTGCTCATACACCTTGGAGGAGGTCAAATACGTACTGGGCAAATTGTAATGGTCGGCAAACTGGGAGAGCGTATACCCGTTGCTCTGCGTCCCGCGCGTCCAAATAATCATGTACCCGTATGCCGGGATGCTCTTGCTTGCCGTTAAGTTATAGTCGTAATAATTCGCCAAGTTGGCATAGTTCCAGTAGTAGCGAATCGTATAATCGGCAAGATCGATCGCCGACCCCGTATTGTTGTACAGCTCGATAAATTCGAACGCCTCGTTCAAATCGACCGGGCTGGAGGAATTGACCATCAGCTCCGTAATCCAAATGTTCGGCGGTGCCGGTACGGTGCCGGGCGTCGGCTTCTGATTCACTGCGGTTTTGCGCATCGTGATGTTGCCGTCTACCAGGTAGTCGGGAAACTCGTAAACGATGCTGCTATTCTCGACCGTCGCATCTTCATCCAAAGTGGTGCTGTTGAAAATCCGATCGTTATACTTGGCGATGCACACCTCGGCTCCTGCATCTGTCGCGACAATCAGCTTCTTGATTCCGGTGTTGCCGAGACCGCCGTTCGCCCCGAGATCGAGCGTATACAGTGTCGAGCTGGTAAAACTCGTGCCGTAGTGGCTGTTGAAGTTCGCCAGCGTCTTGCCCTGAGCGTACGTGTTCTTGATCCAGACGACGCGAACTGCACCCGCCGCCAGCGTCTGACTCGTCGTCAGGTCCCAAGTCACAGAAGCAGTGGGCGTGTACCAGAAAATAAACTTGTAATGGCTCAGATCAATGCTGCTATTCGAGTTGTTCTTCAGCTCTACATACTCATAGGAATCCGTAATCGAACCGGAGTCCCCGTTGGAATTCGCCAATATCTCGGTAACAGTCAAGGCAGGAACAGTCGAGCTGGCCAGCGCCGTCCCTTCGCCAGGCACAAGACCGGTAAAGCTTCCAGGCAGCAGAACACCGACCGCCAAGAGCACAATTAAACTCCAACGACCAAATTGACGCATCCATAACACTCCTTATTGGATAATGAAAGCGCTTTACATTTTCTATAACGACTGGCCTTATTGCGGCCCCATCGTCCGTATCGTTTCCTCATAGCGTTCCTTGTAATAGGCGAACACGCTTGCCGCCCCTTTCGAAGCATACTCCTCCAGAAGCTTGCGCTTTGCCTGCTCAAACTCCTCATCCGTCCTCTGGAACAACACTCTTGCGATATTGGCCGTCAAATAGGCGTTCAGCTGCTGCTCCTTCGCCTGTACGTCGCTGCCCGGGCGCACGGACAAGCTTCCGAGCAAGGACGTGTCGAACACATAAGTCGGAATGCGGGTAAACGGCTCGGTTACGGTTTTATACCCATACCGTTCCATGAAGTCCTTCTGCACCGGGGTCACCAGCCGCTTCATTGTTTCGGGAACATCCTCGAACTGGACGGGAAAACCGCGCGGGTCCCGCTCCGGCTTAAACCGCAGCAAATTCCTGTACTTCCCGATTCCGGTTCGGATCGTATGGTTCGGATCGCTGCGCCTGGCCTCCAGCTCCGCATCGCGGATAATCGGGACACCGCCGGCCATATCGTAATGTTTACCCTCGATGCCGTTCAGCAGCAGCTCCGCTCCTTCATAGGTGTACAGGTAGTTGATGAATTTCATCGCCGCTTCGGCATTTTTGCTTGTCTTGGGGATGAACAGCTCGAACGCGTTACCGTTGTACGTAGCCTGCCCCGCGAAAATATGCTCCGGATTCGCTTCGATCAGGAACGGCACAAAGCCTTTCTCCGTGTCGCCGTTGGACAGGAAGACGGAATCCGCGCCTCCCAGCAAAGCATGGGAAGGGCTGGCGAAGTACCGCCCGCTCTTATACTTCGCGGTCAGCGTCACTGCTTTCATCGTAGCCGACTCCGGATCGAGCAGTCCGCGCCGATACGCTTGATTGTAGAACCTCATCGCCTTCCAGAACACGCTGTTCGCATCCGAGACGCGAGGAACGAGCCGCCCGCTCCCCATCTCCAAGTAAGCGTCGTAGGAGGAAGCCTGCACATACCCTTGCAGGTTGGCGATCGCCCGATCCAACTGCAGATGCCCCGAACCGTCCGCCAGATTTAAGCCGAAGCCGTATGTTTTTTTTCGATCTCGATTGACGGGCTCCGTCTTCTGCATTTGCTCCAGCACATCCAGCAGATCATCGAGCGTATCCAGCCTGGGATACCCCAGCCGCTTGTACAAGTCCCAGCGCAAATTCCAGGTATTGTCGCTCATCAGCGGCGAGAACTGCACATCGCCTACTCCTCCGGGCAGGAAATACAGGCTGTGCGTCTCATCCGAGTTGCTGGACTTGGAGATTTCGAGCGCGGTTGCCGCATTTTTCCGAATGTCCGGACCGTACTTCTCAATCAGTTCATCGAGCGGGCGAGCGACCTTGGCGCTCAGCACCTTGGAGCGATCGGCCATCGCATTGTAGATGACCAAATCGGGAAGCTCCTTGTTCGCCAGCATAACGGACAGCTTGACGGCAGCATCGGTCACATTCAGGCTGGGGCTGAAATCCAGCCGCACTCCGGTTCGCCGCTCCAGCTCCCGCATCACCTCGTCGTCCTGGAACGGCTGGCGAAGCACCGACGCATCGGCGGCCCCGAATACGGTGAGCGTCACGCCCGACGAATCCAAGCCGGGTCCGGCGTCCAATCGTCCGTTTCCGTTATTTTCCTCCTCTCCGTTCTCAGCTCCGAAACAGCCCGTCATCAAGCCGAGCAGAAGCAAAGCAGCCGCCATTCGTACTGTTCTTCTCCAAGTCTGCATGCCGCTCGCTCCCCCCGGTTAGTCGCGAGGCCGCTTCTTGACTCGATTATAAGAAACCCGAGCGGAAGCGGCACTCCACAAATCTTAAGAATGCATTGGTTAAATTAAAGAATGAGGATCGGCGGCGGGACGTTGGCTTTGCCGTCGGAACTCCCCCGGGTTCATTCCATGCAGCAGCTTGAATTGCCGGTAGAAATGATCGACGTACTTGTAGCCGACCCGCTCGGCGATTTCCGCTGCGGAGAGTCCTGTCTCCTTCAACAGTCTGCAGGCGTGTCCGACTCGCACCTTATTAATGTAATCGTTGAAATATTCGCCGGTCTCTTTTTTGAACAGCTGCCCGAGGTAGACGGTATTGACGAAAAACAGCTTGGACAGCTCCTTCAAGTTCAGGTCGTCCGAGTAATGCTGCTCGATATGATCCAGCATCTCGCGCACGCGTCCGTCCATCTTGCGGGTGCGCAGCGTATCGATATGACCGGCGATCTGCAGGCCCAGCGCCAGGAGGAAGGCGTTCAGCTGCTTCAGGCTGCCCTTCTCCAGAATCCGCTCGAGCTCGCCGAACTTGCCGGTGTAGAACGACTGCCACTCGCCGTGGAATTCCTCCGTCATCTTCGCGAGCCGGATGATCGTGGAGACGACGGCAAACTTCAGCGTATCCTTCGCAATCGGCTTCCCGTACAGCGGCACCAGCAACCGATCGATCTCGCTGCGCAGCCGATCCTCGGCCCCGTCCCGGATCGCCGGGAACAAACCCGCGTCGTCCCAAGGAAGCGTACCTGAGCCCGCTCGATCTATGGCATCCGACGATAATTCGTAAACGAACACAAATTCCGCATCCGAGTAAAATTTCATCTCCAACGCTTGAAGCGCCGTCCGGTACGCATGCCGGATATCCTCAGGCTTCCGGACGACTTCGCCGACGCCCATCGTCACCTGCTCCTTGGCATACCTGGCGACACTTTCCGCCGCGAGCTCAGCGAAAGAACGAGCTCTACGTAGGAGCAAGTCGCAGACGCCCTTCTCTTCCGGCCCTGACGCCAGCAGCACGCCGAACTGCTGCTCCGAGACGTCGAACAGATAGCCGTTCGCGGGCAGCAGCTCCTGGATCACGTTGCCGATCGCATAACGCCGCCAGCCGATCTCCTCTCCGGGCAGCGACAGGAGAAATTCTCCATAGCGGTCGATCGAGATGACGACAACGGCGAACGATTCGGCGATCAGTTGCACTTCGTACTTCAAGGCTTCCTGCACGGGATGACCGTAAATTTCACCGCGAATCAGCTTGTTCAGGAAATAGTCCTTCAACCGCCCGGCCTTCTCCTTCTCCTGCATCCGCTCTTGCAAGCCGTTCCATAGCTGGTCGTACACCCGCTCCAGCGAGCGTGTCAGCTCGGCCGGATCGACCGGCTTGAGCAAATAATCCGCCACCCCGTATTGCATCGCTTCCTTGGCGAAGGCGAACTCGTTGTAGCCGCTCAATACGAGCACCTGCAGCTCCGGCCGCTCCGCCTTCAGCTCCCGGGACAGCTCCATCCCGCCCATCCCCGGCATCTTGACGTCGGTGATGACGAGATCCGGCTGCTGCTCGCGAGCAGCGCGGAGCGCCTCCAAACCGTCCGCCGCTTCCCCGACGACGGTGAACCCGTACGATTCCCAAGGGATAATCGTCCGGAGCCCTTTGCGGATTTGAGGTTCATCGTCCACGATCAGCGCTTTGAACATGCTGTCACCCTCCCGCCATTAGAAACATTGCTGCTGCCGTCTCTCCACTCAATGCCCCAGCTCATATCGGATCGGCAGCGTGACGGTCACGCGTACGCCCTCGCCTTCACTCGATACGGTAATCCCATATTCCGGTCCGTAATGCAGCTGGAGCCGGTCTTGCACGTTTTTCATGCCGATGCTCTTGGATTTCTTAAGATCGTGGCTGGCCAACTCCTCGGTCAACAGCGCGAGCCGTTCGGGCGCGATGCCCGAGCCATTGTCCTGTATGGCGATCTCCATGACACCGGGACGCTCCTCCCGCACCGCGATCGTGATGAGACCTTTGCCGGAGATGCCTTCGAGCCCGTGCTTCACGGCGTTCTCCACGATCGGCTGAATCGTCAGCTTCGGCACATAGGCGTCCCGCAGCAGCTCCGGCAAGTCGAGGCTGTATTGAATGCGGTCCTCGAACCGGTACTTCTGGATCGTCAGGTAGCTCTCGATCATCTCCAACTCCTCGTGCAGCCGGATCAGCTCCCCCTGCCAGTACAGCGTGTTGCGGAACAGCTTCGACAGCTTCAGCACGAGCCCCGACATCTCGGCGTCGCCTTTGTTGTGCAGCCCCATTCGGATCGACTCCAGCGTATTGAACAGAAAATGCGGATTGATCTGGTTCTGCAAGGCGTACAGCTCCGCCTCCTGCTTGCGGATCGTAATATCCTTGAGCTGCAGATTCACCTCATAGTTCTCATAGATCGAACGCTGCAGATGCTCGATCATGTCGTTGAAGCTGCGTGCGAGCGCCCCGATCTCGTCGGACACGCCGGTCTCCTTCATCATCGTAAGCTCTCCTTGCTTGACGGTCTGCATCTTGCGGACGAGCAGCTTGATCCGCGTCGTAATCCGGTTCAGCACCGAGAGGAAGATGACGCACGAGAGCAGCAGCGCGCCCAAGCTGACGAGCAGGAATACGCGCCGTATCGTTTTCTCTTCGTTGATGATCCTGTCGAGCGGCACGAGCGTAAGCAGCCGCCAATCGAGAAATTGCTGCCCGTCGCTCAAGCTTTCCTCAATGACCTTGAAAGACTTGCCGGTCTCGGGATCCACGTAATCGAACGGGGCGGACTTTTGTTGCACCGGTCGGAAATAAGCGCGGCCGAGCAATGAATCCCCAACTAGTCCTCGGTCGCTCGAGGTAATGACGCTGCCCCGGCTGTCCGCGATCAGCACCGTCTTGCCGCTGCCTTCGCTCTCGTCGATCAGCGAGCGGAGACGGCTTTCCGGGATTTGCAGCGAGACGACGGCGACCAGCTGCCCCTGCACGTTGTACATCGCTCGCGCGATATAGATGCGGCCGAGCGCGGTCCCCCACACGAGCCTACCTTCCGCCGCCCGCGCCGAGCGATACTCCGCGAGATTCTGCACCTCGAAGTCGGCATGGAGAAACATGATTCCGTCTTGCAGCAACGTCTCGTTTTGGAAAAAAATTTTAATTTGCGCGTCCAGTTCCTTGTAATTGTAATCGTAAAACGTAGCCGGCTTCAGGTAGAGCGAATACGCGTCGATGCTCTCCAGATCGCTCCGGTACACCCGTGAAGGCGTCAAATAATCGTTCAACTGCTGGTCATAGCTTAACCGGTTGACGATTTCCACATATTGAGCGAGCATAACCTGGAGGTTGCGCGCCGTTTGGATCGTATTTTCTCGCGTAATGCTCGTCGTCTGCTCGACCACCTTGCTGCCGTACACCGAGATAACGATATAGCCGACCGCCACGAGCGGCAGCGCTATCGTCAGCATGTAGAGCAGGACGAGCTTCGTCCGCAAATTCGCTCTGGGTACTGGATTCAGCTTCATTCGGAGACCGTTCCCCCTCTCTCCATTGTAGACGAACGGGACGGGGCCGGCATTCCACAAACTTTATCCTTCGATTGGAAAAAGCTTATAATGTGCGCGGCGTCTAGCTGGACTTGTAGCGTTGGTAGGCGGCGGCGTAAAGCTTGAGATAGCGGTCCAATCCCATTTTTCGAAGCGTATCGACAAATTCATCCCATTTCAGGAACGGCACGCTCCCCGTAATAAACTTCATCGTCATCTCACTGACGTAATTATTCAAATCGGATTCAAGTGCTGTGAACGCGCCTACCTCTTCCTTCGTATAGCTGAACGACGGCCAAATTTCTTTAGGGAAAAACGGCTTGATCAGCTCGGACACTCTCAGGTTCTCCAGATCGGCTTCATGGCCCAGGAAGTAATTTTGCTTCAGTACGGAAGGGTACCAGCCACCCGCCCATGTGACATATTTGCCGATGGTGCCGGTGTCCTTCTTGATTTCGTCGATCCATTCGATTTTCCCGTTGCGCTCCACATAGCTCTTGTCCTTCACGCCGAGCAGGAACAGCTTGATCCCTTCATCCCCGTAAAAATAGTCGACCCACCGCACCGTAGCTTCCGGATACGGATTTTTGTTCGTAATGGACATACCGCCCACCAGAGGCATATAGGACTTCACCCGTGAGTACAGACGATCGCCTTGAGGGCCTTTGAGCGCCCCGACACCCTTGTAACCGGTTACACCTTGAATCGACACATTCGGATTGACGCCGATCGTAGCTCCGAACAGCCCGTCCGGAAACTTGGCATTGATCTCCGTCGGCTTCATCGTGAATACATCCTTGTAGAAAAAGCCTTCCGCGTAGTAGCGGTTCAAGTACTGCAGCAGCTCCTTGTAACCCGGATCGGCGGGAATGTAGCGCAGCTTGCCTGACACGGGATCGACGTCCACCTTGGGATGGTTGGTGCCACGGTTGCCGAGTCCCCACGCTCCCTTGAGCTGATCGATCAGCCAGTTGATGTCGCTCAGCGCCAGCGGAATCTCATCGTTCACGCCGTTGCGGTTCGGATCGTTCGTTTTCACCGCCTTGAAATACCGATACAACTCTTCCGTCGTCTGCGGTGTCTGCAGGCCGAGCGTTTCCAGAAACTTCTCGTTGATCCATAGCTGAGAGCCGATCATCGCCGATGTGAAGCCGGGGTCGATCAGGCTCGGGAACGCATATATATTGCCGTCCGGCATCGTCATCCCTTTGCGAATTTCCGGATACGCATTCATGTACGCTTTGAGATTGGGGGCATATTTGTCGATCAAATCGTTCAGCTTGAGCAGCACGCCCTGACTTCCGTAAGTGACGAGATCGTTGGTCGGCAAGATGGCGGTATGGAAGGCGTCCGGCAATTCTCCGCTCGCGAAGATGAGATTCCGCTTCTCGGGCAGCACATCGACGCTCGTCAGCTGGAAATCGACTTGGATGTTCGTCAGCTTCGCGTATTCGCGCCATATGAGCGCGTCGTTCCAATTGCCCGTATTGGAATTCGATTTATGGGAGAAAAAAGTGAGCTTGATCGGTTCTTTTACAATCGGAAAACCCGTAGGGTTAAGATTGGCGAGCGACTCCCCCGTGCGGGTCGGCCCATCTGGAGGAGCGGCTCCCCGCTCGCAGGCGGTCGCCAGGAGGGCTGTACCCAAGAAGGCCAACGCGAGGCCGAGTCGTCTTGCTCTCAGCGGTGATGGATTCATGCTGCTGCCCCCTCCCTGAAAAAGATTAGAAAAAAACACCCGTTCGGGTGCATCACGGACACGCCAACCCGCCTAGACCGACGTTCGGCCTGACGGATGACGCGTGAAGGATACGATTGTGTTAACCTAGTTTAAATGTAGGGGACGATTCAGGCGCTTGTCAACTATCCTTTTGGGAGGCCTTCCTAATTTTAGCTCTAGAGTGTGCTCCCGCATTTCGGTTACTCTAGTAGCATGTCTACTTTTCTCTATGAATGGAAAACTCAGCTCTCGGAATACAGCCGGAACATCCGGCTGTTCTTCTTGTTCAACTTTGTCTGGAATTTCGGACTCGGCATGTTCTCGCTCGTCTATAATCTGTATATTCGGGCGCTCGGCTATGAGCAAACTATGGTTGGGCATTTGGTTGGCGTAACCGCGATTGCCGCCGCTCTGATCCTTATCCCCGCCGGGATGATGAACGACAAGTACGGCTCGAAACGGATGGTAGCGTTCGGGCTGTTCGGCGTGGTCGCCGCTTACAGCGCGAGAGCGTTGTGGGTGACCGGCGAAGGTTTGCTGATCACATCGTTCCTGGGCGGCATCGCGGGGGCGATCGTCTCGGCGACCGTGCTGCCTTTTATGGCCAACAACTCGACGCCGGCGCAGCGCGTGCATCTGTTCAGCTTCAACATGGCGCTCGTCATGTTCGCGAACGTCATCGGCAACATGCTGGGCGGCTTCCTGAGCGACCTGTTCGAACATGCGCTCGGCATGTCCGCCGCCGGCGGCCTGCAGCTCACGCTGCTTATCGGGGTTGGCACCGCCGCGATGGGGCTTATTCCCGTGCTCATGTACGGGCCGGACCGGGGCGAGGCGAAGGTGGTGCGGGCGGATGGCGGTGGTAGTGGCGCCGGTGGCAAGGCTGATCAAGGTCAAGCGCGGCTTTGGCAGTGGCAGCGCCTGAGCCCCGTGCAGCGGTCGTCGCTGCAGGTGATCGGGCTGTTCGCCTTGCTCAGCTTGCTGTCGTCCACCGCCGGAGGAATGATCATCCCTTATTTGAACGTCTACTTCGAGGATCGGTTCGACGTCTCGACAACGATGATCGGCTTCATCGTCTCGCTTGGCCAAGGCGCGACGGCGCTTGCCTTCCTGCTCGGTCCTTCGATCGCTCGCAAGCTGGGCGACGCCCGAGCGGTCGTAGTGCCGCAGCTGAGCTCGATTCCGTTTATGCTGCTGACGGCGTACACGACGAATCTGTTATTAGCCACCGGCGGCTATTTGCTGCGTCAAGCGCTCATGAATGCGGCCAACCCGTTCTACAGCTCGATCAAGATGAAATACGTCGATCGCTCCATGCGCGGCCTCGCCTCCAGCTCCGGCGAAGCGATGTTCAATCTCGGCTGGTTCCTCGCCTCACCGATTAGCACCGGGCTTGTAGCGGGCTATGGCGCTTATTACGGCTATGCTTATGCATTTACAATCACTGCCGTTGTTTACACGTCGATTTCGATCCTGTTCTATTTCTTCTTCGTCAGGAAGGAGCGGTTCCGCGAAGTGGAGTAGCGTTTCAGGACATGGACAAGTATGCTATACTGATTGTAAGAAAAAGGGAACAGGGGCGATTTCGATGACCAAAAGCAAGAACCCGCTGCAACCAATAGATCGAGTCAAAGAGCAATCCGAGTTTTATGATGCGAACGATCGATATGAGACCATTGACGGTATTCATTACGAGTTTAAACCTTCTCCTACTGTTGACCACCAAGTCATGGTCACCGAGTTGAATTATGCCCTCCGAACGACTTGCATCCATAACGGCATTATCATCGTTGCACCAATGGACGTCCATATGGATGAACAAAACACGGTACAGCCAGATCTTATCTTTATTCGAAATGAAAACAGCTCTATCATCTCAAATCGTAGAATCGAAGGCGTACCCGACCTGTTGGTGGAAATCTTATCGCCGAGCAGCGGGAGCCACGACAAGGTTCGCAAAAAGGCACTCTACGAACGCTTCGGAGTCCAAGAGTACTGGATCGTCGATCCGATTCATCATACGATCGATCAATATGTGCACGACGGCAAGATGCTTCAGCTGCACACCACTTATGGCCACGGAGACAAGCTGGTGTCGGACTTGATCCCGTGCATCGAGATCGATCTTGATGCGGTATTCGCCTCGATCGCCCGTTTTCAGGAGCCACGATAAATACAAGAATCTTCGGAAACCCCCTTCGTCAGGGATAAGACCTGTCAAACACTTTCCTAATACCCGCAAAGAACTTCCCTCAGCATAGACCACCGTTTCACGAGGAACGGCAAGTTTTTATGATTATTTGAACAGCGATGATATAATAAACCATTATAGGTACGGGTGATTGTCTGATGATTGAAGTTGTAGATATTTCGGGCTGGAGTTATGAAAACAAAGAAGTTTCGGGCTCAAAGGAGAAAAGGTGGTATAGACATCCCCACTCAAATGAGCTAGTTCTTTTTAAGTTGCCGATATCATACACCAATGAGAATTGGACACTGCTTACAGAGGTCAGTGGAGAAACATGGGCTGAGAAGATTGCATCCGAAATTGGAGAGATAATTGGTATTACTACTCAGAAAGTTGAAATCGGTTCACTCGCACTAACTGACGAATCGACATCTTACTATGGAATTGAACCAAGAAAGATCCCTTCGACAAAAGTGATTTATGGATCATTATGCTACTCCTTCTTAGAAGAAGGAAAAGAAAGCCTGATTGAAGGCGCCGACATGATCATGGAGATAGACGAAACGTATGATAGAAAAGAACTTAAGGGACAAAGCAAAATATACAACTATGATCTCTTAGAAAGACTATTCAGTGAACATAACATGTTAGATGACTTATTTCGCATGATTGTGTTTGATACATTAATCGGAAATACAGATAGACATCAAGATAACTTTGGGATAATACGTAATGAGATCACAGGTGTTCAGAGGTTTTCTCCACTTTATGACAATTCATCTTCTCTAGGAAGAGAACTCCCTACTCGAAATGTCGAATTAATGCTTCGTGATCCACAAATGTTTAGTTCTTATCTGTATGGATCCAGATCATCGACGCTAATCAGGTGGGAAACAGAGTGGACTCGGAAACGTCTCAATATTTTCGAGCTATTTGATAAAGTCTTTTCTTTTAGATCCGAAGTAGTTGAGCAGTTAAAATTAATAAAAAACCTTGACGATAATATTCTGAAACGAATAATGGAGCAAATCCCCGAGGAGGTTATGTCTCCTCAGCATAGAAGGTTCGTTTATCAATTAATTAAGTCCAGACGAGATTATCTGGAAAAGAGGTATTTAGGTGGAATATAATAAGTTGCTTTTAAGCTGGAAAGGTCCAAATACAAAAATCAATTACTTGGTCGGAGTGCTGGAAAAACACGAAGAAATTTATTGTTTTTATTACAACCTAACAGAGGTTGAAAAAGCAAATGATGAAGGGTTTAAACCTTTTATTGGATTGAGTGATGTTAATAAAGTTTACAGAAGTGAAAAGTTATTCTCTGTTTTTGAGAGACGATTGCCGCATCAATCAAGGGCAATTTTCAAAAAGTTTATTGAAGACCATGGACAAAACAAATCTAATGACCATAATTGGGATTACTTAAGTTTAACCAAAGGCAGACTCGCAACTGATTCTGTTAGTTTTCTAAATCCCATTGTATTCAAAAACGGACAGCTTCTGTTTAGTTTCGAAGTTGCTGGATGGTCTTACACGAAAACCATTAATAGACTATTAGAGGTTGAGGATGTATTAAATATTGGAATTGATTTGAACAACCCGTGGGATCAGTATGCACTAGAACTGACGGATCCAAAAAATAATAATGTCAGGGTTGGATATATGCCTAGGCCATTCAATGAAGTTTGCTACAAATTTATTCTTAACGACTTAAAGCTAGAAGCTATGATTGTAGGAATTATTGGGGAGGAGGCACGACCAATTGCATTTGTCTTCTCTGATAAATTTCACGATCATGACGTAGACATTCCTGAGGAGTATAAATATTTAATCGAATTCCAATGACGAGCAGATAACCACGCCATGAGCCAAAAATCAGGTGGCTAATGCGGGAGCCTTCCCAACCTTCTCAACAAAAAATGCGGCTGCAGGCCAGGGAGTCCGACAACTCCCGTGCTTGCAACCGCTTTTTCGCGTTCCGCTTACCCTTGCACCACTTGAATCACATTGCGTACGGACTGCGCGGATTTGTCCATAGCAGCCTTCTCCGCCTCGGTCAGCTCGAGCTCGATGATCTTCTCGATCCCGTCGCCGCCGAGAATAGTCAATACGCCCATGAACAAGCGGTCGTAGCCGTACTCCCCTTCGAGCAAGGCGATCGTCGGCAGGATGCGCTTCTTGTCCTTCAGAATCGCTTCCGTCATCTGCACGAGCGAAGCCGCCGGCGCATAGTAGGCGCTGCCGTTGCCGAGCAGCCCGACGATCTCGCCGCCTCCCGTCCGGGTGCGCGCTACGATTGCCTCAATGCGATCGGCCGGGATCAGCTTCTCGATCGGCACGCCGCCCACGTTCGTGTAGCGAACGAGCGGCACCATGTCGTCGCCGTGGCCGCCGAGTACGACGCCGCGTACGTCCTCGACGGAGACGTTCAGCTCCTGCGCGATGAAGGTGCAGTACCGAGCCGTGTCGAGCACGCCGGATTGGCCGATGACGCGGTTCTTCGGGAAGCCGAGCGTCTCGAAAGCCGCATACGTCATGGCGTCGACCGGGTTGCTGAGGATAATCACGATTGACTCAGGGCAATACTTCTTGACGTTCTCGCAGACCGATTTCACGATGCCGGCGTTCGTAGTGACGAGGTCGTCGCGGCTCATACCCGGCTTGCGGGCGATGCCGGCGGTGATGATGACGATGTCGGAGCCTACGGTGTCTTCATAGTTGGCCGTACCGATAATGTTGCTGTCGAAGCCTTGAACCGGGCTGGCCTCAAGCATGTCGAGCGCCTTGCCCTTTGTTGGGTTCTCCAATGGAGCGATGTCCAACAGCACGACGTCGCCCAATTCTTTTTGCGCAAGCATCAGGGCGGTCGTAGCCCCGGTGAAGCCTGCGCCGACAACGGAAATTTTTCTGCGTTTGATCGCCATGGAGTTATGGCCTCCTATTGAAAAAATGGTTTATATAGATAAATGGGCCCGGTTAGCGTAAGGCAGCTCCCCGGGTCCATGCATCCTAATCCTAGTCCATATTCTTGATGACTTCGTTCGCGAACTCGGAGCATTTCACTTCCGTCGCGCCTTCCATCAGACGAGCAAAGTCATAGGTAACGGTTTTGTTGTTGATCGACTTCTCCATGCCCTTGTAGATCAGGTCGGCCGCTTCCAGCCAGCCCAGGTGCTCGAGCATCATAACGCCGGACAGTGTAACGGAACCTGGGTTCACGACGTCCAGACCTGCGTACTTAGGAGCTGTGCCATGAGTCGCCTCGAAGATCGCGTGGCCCGTCACATAGTTGATGTTCGCTCCAGGAGCGATCCCGATGCCGCCTACTTGCGCAGCCAGAGCGTCGGACAAGTAGTCGCCGTTCAGGTTCAGCGTCGCGATGACGTCGAAGTCGGTCGGACGAGTCAATACTTGCTGCAGGGCGATGTCGGCGATGGCATCCTTCACGAGGATTTTGCCTTCAGCCAGTGCGGCCTTTTGAGCGGCGTTGGCAGCGTCTGTTCCTTGGTCCGCTTTGATGCGGTCGTATTGCTCCCAAGTGAACACTTTGTCGCCGAACTCGCGCTCAGCCAGCTCATAGCCCCAGTTCTTGAAGGCACCTTCGGTGTATTTCATGATGTTGCCTTTGTGCACGAGGGTTACGCTCTTGCGCTTATGCTCGATCGCATACTCGATCGCAGCGCGGATCAAGCGCTCGGAGCCTTCCTTGGACACCGGCTTGATGCCGATACCGGAGGTTTCAGGGAAACGGATTTTGTTAACGCCCATTTCCTTCTGCAGGAATTCGAGCACTTTCTTCACTTGTTCGGAGCCTTCTTGCCACTCCACGCCTGCATAGATGTCCTCTGTGTTTTCACGGAAGATGACCATGTCGACCAGCTCAGGGCGCTTAACCGGGGAGGGGACGCCATTGAAGTAGCGAACCGGACGCAAGCAAGTGTACAGGTCGAGCTCTTGGCGAAGAGCGACGTTCAGGGAGCGGATCCCGCCGCCTACTGGAGTTGTCAAAGGTCCTTTGATCGCCACGATATATTCGCGAACGGCGGTCAGCGTGTCGGCTGGCAGCCAGCTGTTATACTGGTTGAATGCTTTCTCGCCGGCAAACACTTCGTACCAAGCGATTTTTTTCTCGCCTTTATAAGCTTTCTCTACGGCTGCATCCAGTATGCGCTTGGAAGCCGCCCAGATGTCAGGACCTGTACCGTCGCCCTCGATGAATGGGATAACCGGGTTGTTAGGGACTTGCAGTTTGCCGTTCTCAATCGTGATGCGTTCGCCTTCAGTCGGAAGGGAGTATTGTTCGAATTGTGGCATGAATGATTCCTCCATATATTGTATTGGAAAATGACCGCAAAAGAACGGGGGTATCGGAAAAGCCGTCCGAAACACCCGTTGGGCTTAGCGGTAAGAAGCTGACGGATAAGGATGCGGAGCGGAACCGTAATCGCCGGATTAGCGGTTCTCGATCGGAACGTACTTCTGATTCACCGGACCGGTATACTCGGCGCGCGGGCGAATCAAGCGGTTGTTCTCGTATTGCTCCAAAATATGAGCCGTCCAACCGGACACGCGGCTGATCGCGAAGATCGGCGTGAACAGGTCGCGCGGAATCTCGAGCGAGGTGTACACGGAAGCGGAGTAGAAATCGACGTTCGGCTTCAGCCCTTTTTGACCGGTAACCATATCCTCGATCTTGATCGACATGTCGTACCAGCTCATGTTGTTCGTGATTTTGCCGAGCTCGTGGGACATCTTCTGCAGATGCTTGGCGCGAGGATCTCCGTTCTTATAGACGCGATGGCCGAAGCCCATGATCTTCTCTTTGTTCGCAAGCTTCTCGCTGATGTAGGCTTCGACGTTGTTCACGCCGCCCACTTCCTCGAGCATCGCCATTACGGCCTCGTTGGCGCCGCCATGAAGAGGGCCCTTAAGTGCGCCGATAGCGGACGTGACGCCGGAGTAAATATCGGACAAAGTAGCGACCGTAACGCGAGCGGCGAACGTGGAAGCGTTCAGCTCATGGTCGGCATGCAGCACGAGAGCCTTGTCCAGCGCTTCAACCGCAATCGCTTCAGGCTCCTTGCCAGTCAGCATATATAAGAAATTGTAGGAGATCGAGACGTCGGCCTTCGGAGCGATCGGCTCCTTGCCTTCACGAATTCGGGCGAATGCGGCGACAACCGTCGGCAATTGCGCTTGCAGGCGGATCGCCTTGCGGAGATTGGCTTCACGGCTCATGTCGCCGGCTTCCGCGTCATACAGCGCGAGCGAGGAAATGGCGGTGCGCAGGGCAGCCATCGTGTTCGTGTTCTTCGGATACAGCTTGATTTGCTGGACGACCGAGTCAGGGATCGCGGCGCTGTCGCTCAGCTGGCGGCGCAGCTGATCGAGCTCGGATTTGGTCGGCAGGCTGCCGTACCAGAGCAAGTACGCGACCTCTTCGAACGAGGCGTTCTCGGCGAGATCGTCGATATCGATGCCGCGGTACGTAAGGACGCCGTCGATGATCGAGCTGATCGAGGACGTTGTCGCTACGATGCCTTCGAGACCTTTAGTTGCAGTCATACGGTTTATCGCTCCTTTGTGGTAAAATAAGGTTCTAACAACAGGTTATAACGGGTTATAAACAGAACCGATAAGATTAGCGGCGAGTGCTAAGAAAAGCTTATCAGTTACTATGATAAATGATTTTGACCCAGAAGTGAAGAAAAGGGGATATAAAACTTCATTATCAGCGCAATTAATCTTTTTTTGATAGAATAATGGTATAATTTGCAGTTCGGAGGAAGTTACAGGATGAATTCTACAAGAAGCGGCATTATCGATATCGGCTCGAACTCGGTTCGACTCGTTATTTATGAACAAATCGCACAAAGCGCGCATCGCGTCATTGACGAGAGCAAACACTCGGCGAGGCTGAGCGAGAAAGTGGCGGCGGACGGCACGATCCCCTTGGACCGGCTTGATCCGCTCGTCCGGATCTTGAACGATTTCCGGCTGCTGTGCCAGGCGCACGGAGTCGGGAAGATCCGTGCCGTCGCTACGGCGGCGGTGCGCAATGCCGTCAATTCGGACGCCATCGTCGCTCGGCTGGAGCAAGAAACCGGCTTCTCGATCCAAGTGCTGAGCGGCGAAGAGGAAGCGCAACTCGGCTTCATCGGCATGATCAACACGATCGATGTGTCAGACGGCTTCGTCATCGACATCGGCGGCGGCAGCACGGAGATATCGCTGTTCACCGGACGCCGAGTGCTGCATAGTGTATCCTTGCCGTTCGGAGCCGTCAATATGGCGAAGCGGTTCGCCACCCCGGAAGACGGCAGCATGGGTCCGGAACAGGCGAAGAAGCTGGTTGAAGCGGTGGAACAAGCGCTCACAGAGGAGCCATGGCTGCGAGGCGGCTTACATCTCGGACTGCCCCTGGTCGGTCTGGGAGGCACCGTTCGCTCACTGTGTAAAATCGACCAAAAGGCGCGCAAATATGCATTGGACACCGCCCATAACTATGAAATGACGGCAGATTCGGTCGAGAAGTGGCTGGACAAGCTGGCCGAACTCCCGCCGGACAAACGCAAGAAGGTCGAAGGCTTGTCCGGCGATCGAACGGATATTATTGTGCCCGGCTTGCTCATTCTGCACACGGTTTTCAGGCATATCTGCGCCTCGCATTACGTCGTCAGCGGCGCGGGGCTTCGGGACGGGCTGTTCTTCGTCATGGAGTACCCGGAATCGCCGATTTTCCCCGACGTGCTCGACTACAGCGTCCGCAACCTGCTAGCCCTGCATCCGTCGGTCCCCGTCCCGCATGTGGAGCATGTGCATCGGCTGGCCTCGCAGCTATTCGACCAGTTGGGCATGGGAAGCGAATTCGGCGCGCGGGCGAAACGGTATTTGCAAACCGCCGCCCTGTTATACCGCATCGGAGTGACGGTTCATTATTACAGCTATCACAAGCATACGTTTTACTTGATGGCGCACGCGAGGATCGACGGCTTGACCCATCGGGAAATCGTGTTATGCGCGCTGATCGCCACCTACAAGCTCAAGAGCAAAAGCCGTCCGCCCGCAACCGGCTACACCGAGCTACTGGAGGCGGACGACATGATGCTCGTCTATAAGTTAGGGTCGATACTTCGACTGGCCATCGCCCTCGACCGCAGCGAAACTCAGCCGATCCGCCAGGTGAACGCTCGGGTCGTGAACCAGGAGCTGCAGCTCGACTGCATCTGCACGCAAGCGCCGGACATCGAGCTCCGCGAGCTGAAGCAAGCGGCCAAGGATTTTAATAAAGTGCTGGGCCTCCGGCTGAACGTCAAGACTCAAGCCTTTTCCAGCTGACGATATCCTGCGCCTCGAACTGGCTGCGGAACGGCGTCAGCTCGTTGTGAATGCGGACGTACTGGCCGTTCGACTGCAGCTGGCGCGCCTTGACGTTGTCGTCGAGGCTGAGCCGCAAGATGCGGATCAAGATGCCCTTCAGCTTCGGATCGAGCACCGGGCACATCAGCTCGATGCGGCGCGTCAAGTTGCGCGTCATCCAGTCCGCGCTTGACAGCCACACCTCCTGCTCGCCGCCGTTCTCGAAGCAGAACAGACGGCTGTGCTCCAGAAACCGATCCACGATGCTGCGCACTGTAATCCGCTCGCTAAGACCCGGCACGCCCGGCTTCAGACAGCAGACGCCGCGGACGATCAGATCGATCTGAACGCCGGCCTGCGACGCCGTATACAGCCGATCAATCATCTCCTGATTGGACAGCGAGTTCATTTTGGCGACGATACGGGCAGGCTTGCCGGCAGCCGCATTCTCCGATTCCCGTTCGATCAGGCTGAACAGCTTCGATTTCATGTCGGCCGGCGCCACGGCGAACGCCTTCCAATTATGCGGCGCCGCATAGCCGGTAATTTCATTGAACAAGACGGAGGCGTCTTCCCCGATTGACGGAACGGTGGTGAAGTAGCCGACATCGGTATACAATTTCGCCGTGCTGCCGTTGTAATTGCCGGTGCCCACATGCACGTAACGGCGAAGCTCGTCCCCTTCCTGCCGGACGACCAGCGTAATCTTCGCATGTGTCTTCAGCCCGACCAGCCCGTATACGACATGGCAACCGGCCTTCTCCAGCTTCCTCGCCCAAGCGATGTTCCGCTCTTCGTCAAATCTTGCCTTCAGCTCGACAACGACGGTTACCTGCTTCCCGGCTTCCGCTGCCTGCGCCAGCGATTGGACGAGCGCCGAGTTTCCGCTGACGCGGTACAGCGTCATCTTGATCGCAAGCACCGCCGGATCCAGCGCCGCTTCTTCAATAAAATCGTCGACCGCGAGGAACGACTCGTACGGGTGGTACAAGAGCACATCCCGCTCACGCAGCACATCGAACACACTGTCGCACTGCTCGAACTCGACCGGGTATTGCGACTCGACCTTCGGATAGCGGAGCTGCTCGAACCCTTGTAGCGAGTTTGCGAACTTCATGAGGCAGCTCAAGTCAAGCGGGCCGTCGACGTAGACGATTCGTTCCCCCACCTCGAACTCCTCTTGCAGCAGCTCCAAGGCATAGGGGTGAATCCCTTTCTCCACCTCCACCCGAACCGGCGACCCCCATCTGCGATGGCGGAGCTTCTTCTCAATCTCCTCCAGCAAATCTTCGGCCCCTTCTTCATTGAGCGTCAGATCCGCGTTGCGCGTCATCCGGAAGGAATGAACCGCCGTCGGGATGTACCCCGGGAACAGCGATTGGATATGCACTCGAATCAATTCCTCGAGCATGAGAAATTCTTTCTTCACGCTGTTCGAACGCCCCAGCACTTGTACGGTACGGGATAAGTTCGAGGGGACTTGTACAATCGCAAAATAAGGCTCTTCCTCCGGTTGCTCGCCTTCCCGTTCCAACACTACCGCGAGATACAAGTGGAGGCTGTGCACAAGTGGAAACGGCCGGCTTTGGTCCACGGCCATCGGGGTCAGAACCGGATATACGATTTCGTGGAAATACTGGTCCATCTGTTTTTTCTGCGTCGTATTCAAATCTTCATATTCCGTGAAAATGAGCCCTTCCTTCACAAGCGCCCGGTGCAGCTCCCGCAGCGTCTTGTACTGCTCCTGCACCATCTTGCCCGTGCGCTTCATGATCCGGAGAATTAATCCTTCCGGCGAGTAGCCGGTAAAATCAGTCTTCGTATAGCCCGCCTTCAGTTGATCCTGCAGACCCGCCACCCGGACGCTCATGAACTCGTCGAGATTGGTAGACACGATAGCCAGAAACTTGGCCCGCTCCAGCAGTGGGGTTGTAGGGTCTTGGGCTTCCTCCAGCACTCGTCGGTTGAACTCGATCCAGCTTAAGTCGCGATTAATATAGTCGAATCCGGCGGTTCGCCTCCCTTTGATCGGTTTTGCCTCGAGCAATGCCTGTTCCATGAAAAGTCCCTCCAGACCAGTAGTGTACATACTACCAGTATGGAGGGGGATTGTTTTCGCGATATTAATGTTTTGTAAAACAGATGTTTACGTTACGCAGAAAAGTTAACAAGCTGGTATTCCCTAGTATGCGATTACGTCGTCGATGCTATACGATTGCTTATAGGAGTCAGCGCCTATTTGAACCTCCGGCGAATGTCGAATCGGTAGCATTCATAATGTGATGCCGTCGTTTAACCAATCCTCTTGAATCGCCATTTCCTTTGCAACTTCCTTCGCCATTTGATACATATTCGATTTAGGTTCGAATACCGTATCTCTCGTGTACCCTCTGCTGCCAAAGACAAGACACATCGCGGCTCCACCGAAAAGGACAACTTCTCCTTCTTCTCCGGCCCCCTGCAGCTTTGCATTCAACCTAAAGAAACAATTTTCTATCAGATCTCGATCAAGATTGACGATGTCTGACATCCCTTCAGCCTCCTAAAGTTTGTATTCCCATTTTCGCGTCTGATATCAGATACATTACGAAAAGAACCCCCGCCAACATAGGCGAGGATTTGTTCCGTCAGCGCGTGGGAGGCAGGAAGAGGGGAGCTACGATGGAACTCCTCTTCCCGCTTGTTCCAATAGAGCGTATAAATCCGGGGCTTCCTTGCTCACGCGGACGGGCTTCCAGTCCCGGTTGACCCAAATATGCTTCGTGCCGCCGCTCACCAGAAGCTCGCCTTCCGGCTTGTCGGCGAAACCGGACGGCTCAGCGTCGGTCTCCGACTCGCGCCGGATTTGCGACTCAAACCGCACCATCAGGGAGCTGAATTCAGCTACACGGGTCCAGATCACGATGAGATCGTCATAACGCGCCGGCGCTTTGAACTTCGATTCCAGCTCCACCACCGGCAGCAACAGCCCCCGCGCCTCCAGCTCCCGATATGGCAAACCAAGCTCGCGGATCAACTCGGTCCGCCCGAGCTCGAACCAGTTCAAGTAGTTGGCATGATACACGACGCTCATCTGATCCGTCTCCTGATAGCGTACTCGCAGCCGGTGGGTGAACCACCTCGGATGTTGCTCGGTCATCTGTCTGCCCCCCTCTTCCCTTGCACTTTGCTCCTATTGTACAAGGAACCGGCGCAAAGCTCAAAGCACGCGCAGGTCAGCGCTACTCAATCAAGTCCTTTCATGAAGGAAGCGCCGGTCGAGACCAACCGGCGCATTTCCTCTTTTATTTTTTTTGGCTGTTGTACCACTGGGTCGCTTCATCGATCGCCTTTTCGCCGCCTTTTTTCTTCCATTCGGCAACGTAGCTGTTGAAGCCGGAATCAAGCGGTACTTTGCCTGTGATGACTTTGAGCAGCATATCGAGGAACAAGCTTCCAGCCCCGTAGTCGAGCTCCGGATTCGTGCGGATTGCTTCCGGAGCCGGCATGTTGATGGATATGTCGTCCCATTGGTTTTTCTCGATATACTCCAACCCTTTCTTCAACACGTTCAGATCGACCGCACCGGCGGCTTCTACAACCGGGATGTCCATGCGCGTATCGCCCGCTTGGTTGAGGGACGCCTGATAAAACCCGCTCTCGCCGTTTTTATTGAACTCGCCGGCTGGGTCCCACTTTACTTTGCCGTTCACTTCCGTATAGTTCCGGTCTTTAATGCCGAATTCGTGGAACTTCGTCTTGATCGGGTCATCCGAGAACTGCCAATCCAGAAATTGAACGATGCGCTCCGGATTTTTGGCTGTGCTTATGATCACGTCGACCTTCGAGATACCCAGACCTCTAGGCTGTAAATAGTTGTTGCCGTCGGCTTGTTTGAAGCCCGGGAGCAGACCGAGCTTCACGTCCTTGTTCTCGAAGTTCGCCTGCCCCCAGCTCGAGCCGATATTCCGCAAATCGTGGCTCCAAACAGCCGCACGGCCGTTCTTGATCATGCTCGTCCAGTCGGCGTCCTTCGCGTTGATGAAGTCTTTATCGATGTACCCCTTGTCAAACAGCTGCTTGTAGAAGCCAACCGCTTCTTTCATTTTTGGATTGACGATATCCGGCGTATATTTGCCGTCCACCATCTGCCAGGAGCCCGGGAACAGCTTATACATGGCGAAAAAAGCGTTGCTGAACCCGAAACCGCCGCGCATCGCGTAGCCGACTTCGTCGTGTTTACCGTTGCCGTTCAAGTCGGTCGTCTTCACTTTCTCGAAAAAAGCGAGGAACTCTTCGGCGGTTTCCGGTTGCTTCGTTATGCCCAGCTTGTCGAGATAATCCTGACGCACGTAGAGAGCAGTCGGGCTGATCGGGTTCACGAGTGCAGGTATACCATAGATTTTGCCGTTCTGACTGACCCGAGGGGAGTCCCAAACGTATGGCGGGATTTTCTTTTTCAAATTAGGGCCGTATTTGTCGATCAGCTCGTTCAGTTGCAGGAACACGCCGTTCTGTATGGCTGTCGGATGGCCTTTGTCCGATATTGAAGTGGTGGAGACCACTTCCGGAACGTCCCTGGAGACGAACCGCACGGTCAACTGCTGAGAGTAGTCGGCAGACGGCAAGTATTCGAATTGGATTGTTGTCGGTTTTTTGCTGTATTCGCTGAACAAACGGGACATTTCTTTCACATAGAGGTTCTCCTTAGCACCTGCAATCGACTTGATATACGCGTTCCCGCCGTCGTTGTGCATGATCGTGAATGTATAAGGAGAATTGTCTTCCGGCTTGGAGCTGGCGCCCGGTTCATCCGAGTTTTTGCCGCATGCGGCCAGCACGGGGGTTGAAGCCAGCAGGACTGCCGCCGATAGGGCGAGGACTAATCGATTTGCCATGTTTTGATTTCCCCTTTTCTTATACAAAGGAAAGTCCGTCTGGGCAGCCAGCTCTTTTATACTACGAATCGTAACCTATCTTAAGACGTTCTAATATGTTTTTTTATGTTGCACTATGTCATTTTTTGCATCTATTTCATTGTTCGAAATACACATATTATGTTCGAAAAATGCAAGTGAGTGCAAAAAACCCGCCAGGCACTAGCGCCAGGCGGGCGATCGGTTACTTCGCGCTTACAGGACTTTGGCTTGTCCGGTGTAGATGACGCCGATCTCGGCGTATACGGTCACTTCCATGCCATCGTGCATGAGGCTAAGCGCATTGTTCACTCCGACGATGACCGGAATGCCGAGGCTTAAGCCGACCACGGCTGCATGGGACGTGATGCCGCCGACTTCGGTGATGACGGCGGACGCTTGCTCGAACGCCGACATGCACTCCTTGTCCGTCGCCGTCGTCACAAGGATCGCACCGGGCTTCATCTTCTCGACCGCTTCCTGCGCGGTGCTGGCGACGACCACGATGCCGGTCGCCGATTGGCTGCCGATGCCTTGGCCCTTCGCGATCATCTCGCCGACATGGTGCACCTTCATCAGGTTCGTCGAGCCGGAACGGCCGACCGGCACCCCGGCGGTGATGATGACAAGATCGCCTAGACGGATCAGCCCGGACTTCATCGTGCTGTCCACCGCCTGCTGGAACATTTCGTCCGTGTTGAGGGCTTCTTCGCCCTTGATCGGCACGACGCCCCAGATCAGGCACAGGCGGCGCATCACTTGCTCGTTCGGCGTAACGGCTACGATCGGCGATTTCGGCCGATACTTGGACACCATCCGTGCCGTATAGCCGCTCTCCGTCGGAGTGATGATCGCCTTCGCCTCTAGATCGAGTGCGGAATTCGCCACGGATTGGCTGATCGCTTCCGTAATCGTGCGCTGCTGCGCGGAGCTTTGCTTGATGAACATCTCGCGGTACTCGAGCGCTTGCTCGGCGCGCTCCGCGATGCGCGACATCGTTATGACCGACTCGATCGGGTACTTGCCGGCCGCCGTCTCGCCGGACAGCATGATCGCGTCCGTGCCGTCGAAGATCGCGTTCGCTACGTCGCTCGCTTCCGCGCGCGTAGGCCGCGGATTGCGTTGCATCGAGTCAAGCATCTGCGTCGCGGTGATAACCGGCTTGCCGACGAAATTGCCTTTGCGAATCATGTTTTTCTGAACGAGCGGCACTTCTTCGGCAGGAATCTCCACACCCAAGTCGCCGCGCGCGACCATCAGCCCATCGCTCACTTCCAGAATTTCGTCCAAGTTGGCGACGCCTTCCTGGTTCTCGATCTTGGAGATGATCTGGATATGAGGCGCATTGTAGCGTTCTAGCAGCTGGCGGATTTCCATAACGTCGCTCGCCTTACGGACGAAGGAAGCGGCGATGAAGTCGATCCCCTGCTCGATGCCGAAAATAATGTCGTTCGCGTCTTTCTCCGTAATGCCCGGCAGCGAGATGCTGACGCCCGGGACGTTGACGCCCTTCTTGCCTTTGATCGTACCGCCGTTCACGATGCGGCATTCGATCTCGCTGCCGCGAATCTCAAGCACCGACAAGCCGATCAAGCCGTCGTCGATCAGAATCGTCGATCCTACATGTACGTCTTTAGGCAAATCCTTGTAAGTCACGGAAATGCGCTGGTTATCGCCGATAATTTCTTCGGTCGTCAAGATCAGATGCTCGTCCTGCACCAGCTCGTACGAATCCGCCTGCAGCTTGCCCGTCCGGATTTCCGGTCCCTTCGTGTCGAGCAGAATCGCAACAGTCTTGTTCAGCTCCAGGCAAGCTTGGCGGATGTTGCGGATTCGATTGCCGTGCTCCTCGAAGTCGCCGTGAGAGAAATTCAGACGCGCTACGTTCATTCCGGCGCCGATCAGCTGCTTCAGCATCGGCAGCGATTCGCTGGATGGCCCGATCGTACAAACGATTTTGGTTTTACGCATAGCTACTATGTTCTCCTCCTGTATTTTCCCAACATAAAGGGGCCGGTAAATGTACCGGCTCCTCTATAGGGACCCCTATCGGTATATATAAAAGTTTGGTTAACGCTGTTCCACGAGCTCCTGCAGGAACGAATAACGGCCCATCGCCCGGAACTTGCGGTACCGGTCTTCCTGCAGCTCCGCCCCGCTCATCGCGCGCAGCTCCTGCATATTGCGCCAGAGCGCGTCCTTCATCCATGCGGCCTGCTGCTCCGGATCCCGGTGGGCTCCGCCCCGAGGCTCGCGGATAATCTCGTCGATGACCTTGAAGCCGAGCAGGTCGGTCGCGGTAATCTTCATCCGCTCTGCCGCTTTCAGCGATTGGGTCGCATCCTTGTACAAAATCGTGGCTGCCCCTTCCGGACTGATAACGGAGTATACCGCATTCTCCATCATCAGCACTCGGTTGCCGACGCCGAGCGCGAGCGCTCCGCCGGAGCCGCCTTCGCCGATGACAACACAGATGACCGGCACGCGGAACCCGGCCATCTCCAGCAGGTTGCGGGCGATCGCTTCGCCGGCGCCGCGCTCCTCCGCTTCCGTATCGGGAGCGGCGCCCTTCGTATCGAGGAACGTCACGATCGGACGCCCGAACTTGTTCGCCTGCTGCATGAGCCGCAGCGCCTTACGGAACCCTTCCGGATGCGGACTGCCGAAGTTGCGGGCGATGTTGTCCTTCGTATCGACACCCTTCTGATGCCCAACAACAGTAACGGGGATGCCGTTCAGCTTGGCGATGCCGCCGACAATCGCCAGATCGTCGCGAAACGCCCGGTCGCCATGGAATTCAATGAAATCGGTAAACACACGATTGATGTAATCCAAAGTCTTGAGCCGCAGCGGATGGCGGGCGATCTGGAGCTTCTCTCTGGCCGAGAGGCCGGCATAGAGCTCTTCCTCCAGCTTGGAGTAGCGCTCCTCCAGCTTGGCGATTTCGTCGGTGAAATCGATTTGCTTGTCATTGCCGAACTTCTTCAATTCGTCGATCTTGCTGCGCAGCTCCACAAGAGGACGTTCAAAAGGCATGTCAGACATGCGTCCCGACTCCCTTCTTCGCTGCGACCGGCGGCTGGTGCAAGTCCAGTATTTTACCGATCGTCGCCTTCAAATCTTTGCGGTGCACGACTTTGTCGAGCTGGCCGTGCTTCAGGTTGAAGTCGGCCGTCTGGAAATTGTCGGGCAGCTTCTGACGGATCGTCTCCTCGACGACCTTCCGCCCGGCGAAGCCGAATCTCGCTCCGGGCTCCGCCAGAATAATGTCGCCCAGCATAGCGAAGCTAGCCGTCACGCCGCCATAGGTCGGGTCGGTAATGACGGAGATGTACAGGTTGCCGTTGTCATGAAACCGCGACAGAGCCGCACTTGTCTTGGCCATCTGCATGAGGCTGAAAATGCTTTCTTGCATACGCGCACCGCCGGATGTGGAGAAAATGAGAAGCGGATAGTTTTTCTGGATCGCAGCTTCTATCGCTCTCGTAATCTTCTCGCCGACAACCGAACCTAGCGTGCCTTGGAAAAAGTCAAATGTAATGACGGCCACCACAACCGGAAAGCCGCCAATCGTACCTTCACCTGTAATAACGGCGTCGCGCAAGCCGGTCGTTCCCATCGAACGGGACAATTTGTCCTCGTATCCTTCGAATTCTAGCGGGTCTTCCGACACCATATCGCTGTCATACTCAAAAATACGTCCGTCGTCGAGCGTGTACTCGATCCGTTCCATCATGCTCAAATTGTGGTGATAGCCGCACTCCGCACATACCTTCAGGTTCTTCTCCAGCTCTTTGCTGTATTGAATCTTGTTGCACTTGGGGCACTTGCTCATGATGCCTTCGGGGATTTCGCGTTTGGTTTTCTCCGAGGGAATGGTTGCGTATTTCCTTTTCTTCTGAAAAAAGTCTTTTAACACTTTTACACCTCACCAATCCGTTGTCAGACTGCGCGGCAATCCCTCTTATCCGTGCAGGATTGCATTCAGCACTTCCTGAACTTCTTCCAGCTCGCCTTCAGGGACCAATATCTCGTATTGATGCTTCGACAGGCTGATCGGACGCAACTGAACGAGGAAACCTTCTTCCGTCAGCTTCTGCTTGATACGCTCTGCGATCTTGGCTGTAGGAGCAATATATATTACGGTCCACATGGCTTCTAACAACCTCCCTGACTACGCCACTCAAGCCGGTACATTGTTTCAATGATATCATACCTTCGGTTTTTCCCGCAACAAAGCGGGTTGTCGGGCTTCTATGGTCCGAGGGCACGGCGGCGATAGATTGTCAGAGGGCCAGTCCAGATGAGCTCTATGTATAAAACGGCTGAAAGCAGAGAGAAACTCAGGCGAGTACGCAAGGGTTTCCTGCAACTTCCAGTCGTCGGGACGCCGCGCGGCGTCATCGGCTCAATTGCCTTGCGCCGTCTCTGGCGCGTAGTCGGTGACGTTCTTGTTCTGATGCGCGATCCGGGCGGATGCCGCGGCGGCGAGCCCGCACACCAAGTCGTCCAGGAACACGTGGATGCCTTGCTCCTGGTTGTTCAGGTCGCGGATGATGCCGATCTTCTGCTTGTCGAGGTAGCCGAAGCTGGTGAGCCCGATCATCCCGTATACATGCACGATGCCCAGCGCCAGCGTCTCATCGACGCCGTACAGCGGCTCGTCGTGCTCCATAATTTCTTGCAGCGGCTGGGGCAGCAGCCTGCGCTCCGCCAGCTCGTCGAGCGCGATGCCGGTATATAAAGTGAATTGAACCTCTCGCTTGTTCAAGACGGCCAATACGCTTTCCGCGCACTCTTCCTTCGTTAGGGCATTGTTGTAAGGCAACTGCAGCGTTAATACAATCTCCGCGATATCATTCAATGTGACGCCGCGTTTGGCAAGCATTTGCAGGGCCAGCTGATTCGACATGTGCACTCCTCCTACTTAGGCTTGCCAGCCACAGGGTGACAAACCGTGTCTAACAAATGTATGCGGGAGGCGTGCGAAATGTTCCGACAAGCTTGGCTCCTATTTGACGCGGGCGGTGCCACCGCCCATGACCGCCTCGATCGCTTGGATGAGCGGCGGCGACGGCTTGACGCGGTATTGGTCGCCGAGCGCGAGCAATCGCTGCTCGCGTTCGTAGAACAGCACGACCGGCATGAAGCCGGAGTGCTGCTGCAGTACGCCCTGCAGGCGCGTCAAGAGCTCGGCCGTCTCGCGGTCCGCGGCGATCTTGACGAACAGCCGCTGCGTCTTGGCGGTGGGGCCGCCGGAGGCGGAAGCGCTGGCGGCAGGGCCGCCGGAGCCGCCAGCGGCGCGGCTGGCCCGACGGCCGGCGCCGGCTGGCGCGCTCGGCG
>NZ_BIMA01000026.1 GCF_004000845.1 Paenibacillus koleovorans NBRC 103111 | reverse complement strand
CCACAGTCCTGCAAGGGGAGTTGCTCCCTCTAAAGTGCTGTTTTGCTTGTCCACCAATCCTGCAAGGGGAGTTGCTCCCTCTACTGTTGCTGTTCGGCCTGTCCATAGTCCTGCAAAGGGAGTTGCTCCTTCTACTGTCACCCTAATTTGTTCGAATTTACAGACTCATTTTCTTCCCCTTCTCTGTTAAAGCATACTTGTGTATGCGCAAAGTTCCTTGATTGACAGGGGATATTAGTTGCTTGCCCAGCAGCTTCCGCAATACGTGTCGCGTTGGCTTAGCAGTTCTCCCCAAACGCATACAAGCCTCAGCAAGGCTGAGCTCCTTGCCATGCAGCCTCATCCAGTAGACTAGCTCCCTCTCACCTGCGCTAAGATCCACTTCACCAGGAGCTCTCCCAAGAGAGGAGCGCCCCAACAACTCATAGAGCACCCGTCGGCAGGCATCCGGCTTTTTGTCCAGCTCGTCCCAGCTGAAGGGCAAGTACAGATAGCCCTGCATGACGAAGGAACGGACCCGCATTCGTTCGAATGTAAAGCGATCCCGCGTAACTTGCTCCGCATGTGACACAAAGCCTTCCGTCTCCACGATTGCGTTGAGCCGCCGGAAGTATACGTCGCCATAAATCGTAACACCCGTCTGGCTAGAGATCGAATACTCGAGTGTAAGTTCGTCCAGCGATTTCAGAACCGGCCAGAACAACGTCGCGACCAGTTTCTTCTCCCCGGTCAAATCCCGTTGCAGCCGTTCTAATCTTGCCCCAGCCGCATCCCGCTGCTGCCGTTCCAAAAACAAATTCCACTGCTGCTCAAACAATAGTTACACACCTCCCAAAATAAAAAACGCCGCGCAAGCCCAAAGGGCTCACAGCGGCGTATGCTTTACGTCACTAATGAATTCAACTACACATTAATGCTCGGCCCAGCTGTCCAGGTACGCGACTTGCGCGTCGGTCAGCTTGTCGATGCTCGTGCCGAGCGACTCCAGCTTGTAGCGGGCTACCTGCTCGTCGAGCACGTAAGGCACATTAACAACGGCATTGCCGATCGTTTCGTATTGCTCGTTCACATGCTTGAGCGACATCGCTTGCAGCGCGAACGTCATGTCCATGATCTCGGCCGGATGCCCGTCGCCGGCAGCCAAGTTCACGAGACGGCCTTCGGCCAGCACATAGATCTTGCGGCCGTCCTTCAGCGCGTACTCCTCGATGTTGCGGCGCACGGTCCGCTTGGATTCGCTGCGCGCCTCCAGCTCCGGCTTGTTCACTTCGACGTCGAAGTGGCCGGCGTTGGACAAGATCGCTCCATTCTTCATGACGTCGTAGTGCTCGCCGCGAATGACGTCGCGGTTGCCCGTTACGGTGACGAAGAAATCGCCTTGTTTGGCCGCTTCCACCATCGGCATAACGGCGAAGCCGTCCATGTACGCTTCAACGGCCTTAATGGCGTCGATCTCGGTGACGATTACGTTGGCGCCGAGACCCTTGGCGCGCATTGCCACGCCCTTGCCGCACCAGCCATAGCCGACGACGACTACGGTTTTGCCGGCGACTACGAGGTTCGTCGTGCGGTTGATGCCGTCCCATACGGACTGGCCTGTGCCGTAGCGGTTGTCGAACAAGTACTTGCAGAACGCATCGTTAACGGCGACCATCGGGAATTTCAGCTGGCCTTCCTTCTCCAATGCGCGCAGGCGAAGAATCCCTGTCGTAGTTTCTTCCGCACCGCCGCGTACTTGCGGCAGCAAATCTTGACGCTCGCCGTGCAGGATGGTGACCAAGTCGCCGCCGTCATCAATGATGAGGTCCGGCTTCGTCTCCAAAGCGTGAATAAGCAGCTGCTTGTACTCTTCCGGAGACGGATTGTACTTCGCAAATACGGTGATGCCGTCTTCTACGAGCGCCGCGCACACATCGTCTTGCGTGGACAGCGGGTTGCTGCCCGTAATCGTTACTTCCGCGCCGCCGGCTTGTACAACCTTCGCCAAATAAGCCGTCTTTGCTTCCAGGTGAAGCGAGATGCACACCTTCAAGCCTTTGAACGGCTGCTCCTGCTCGAATTGCTCACGAATCCGGTTCAATACCGGCATATGCGCGCGAACCCAATCGATCTTCAGATGCCCGTCCGGGGCGGCCGAAGGATCGGCGATAATGCTTCTTTGCTTGGCTAGTGTAGTCATTGAAAAACCTCCTAAATATAATATAACGTGCGTATCTTCCAGCTATCAAAAATAAACGATCCGATGCCGGCCGTCCGGCTGCATCGGCGTCGACAGCAGCTCCTTTAACCAGCCATCGCCGTATTTGACTAGGTAGGCGAAGGCGTTGAACACTCGCTCCTGAGGCTTGCCCAGCGGCAGCAGCGACACGCGCAGCCGCTCCCAATGGCGCAGCGCGGTCTCGAATTGCGACTCGAACGCTTCACCCGCCCGCGTCTCGAGAAACTCGATCTGCTCGAGCAGCTTCTGCATGTTCGTCTCCGCCAGCTTGCGCATGCCGGGGTTAAGCTCCCCGACGGCGTCCACGACAGGCTTGTACAAGTCGGCGAACTTCTCTTTCACATCGGCGAACTTGCCGGCCAGCTGCAGCGACCCTTGCGCATCCAGCCAAGCTTGCTTGCGGCGGTCAAACTCGCGTATGACAGCTTCGAAATCCAGTTCATACTTCTTCATCTGCTTCTGCAGCGTCCCCTCTACGAGGGTGAACTCCATACGCGGCAGCAGTACCGGCATCTGCATGCCAAAAAACGCGAACGCATCCTTCAGCAGTCCCCAGTATGCGATCTCGGAGCCACCCAATACGACGGACAGTACCGGAAACAAATAATCCTGCATAAGCGGACGGGTCATCACATTGTTGCTGAGCAGCTCCGGCTTGTCACGGGCAATCGCCGCCAGCTCCTCGCCCGTCAACCTCAAGGCGCCGCGTTTGTCCGTGTAGCCTCCATCGGCAGACACCGACAGCAGTAGTCGTTCGCCTTCGTGCACGATGAACAAATTCGCCTGCTCGGCACGCACTTCCGCCTGAGGCTCGTAGCCCAGCCCACGCAGCCGTTCCTGCCCCCCGAGCAGCACGCCGCTCAGCTCGCGCTCCCGCTCAGCCAGCAGCGAGAACATCGGCCCTTCCAACCGGCGAACCGCCGGATCGGCCGAGTCGATCAAGATAAGCCCATAATTGCCGAACAAACGAGCCATCAGCTTGGCGAAGCCATCCGACAAACTCCCCGAGCTTAGACAAAGCTCGCGCACTTGCTCCATCAGCGGCCCCTTGAATTCCGTATTCATCAAGGACTCGTCCAGCTGCTGCAGCGCCGCCTCCCATTCCTCGGCGGATACCGAAACTCCACTGACCGGGCCTTTCTTCTCGGGTGCGGTGCCAAGTTTGATTTTATGGACCGCGAACGAATCCGTCAATACCTGGATATGATTGACTTCATCCCAGTCATGGTCCTCGCCCGCGATCCAGAATACCGGCACGACCGGCCTTCCGAGCGCCGCCTCTGCCGACCTCGCCGACAGTATAGCCGTCACCGCCTTGTATAGCACGAGCAGCGGCCCTCCGAACAAGCCGGCTTGCTGCCCGCCGACAACAACAAGCGTCCGCGGATCACGCAGCACTTCGATCGCGGCCATCGCCTCAGCGGAGTTGCCGATCTCGCGGTTATAGGCTGCCAATACATCGCACAGCGCCCCACGATCCGCAGCAGGCCGGCTTCCGCTCGAAGCGTCCAGCCAAGCCGCTCTCTCGATCAAGCTTGTTTCCGCCATCGGATCGTACGCGTACAAATCTCCGACAGCCGAATAATGTTCCATATATGTACGGGTAAGCGGCTGGTTCGACAACCACCGATACTCTTCGATTCTCATTTCCGCGCACTCCTCTCCCCAGATGTCCTACCGCCCTTGAACCGGACGGATTCTCTCACAAAGTAGTATCCCTCAAGATTTTACCTCTCTTGCGCCGATTCGTCAAAAAAACCGGCTCCGCGCGGGAGCCGGCTCCAAACCAGCATTAAGCAAAGTGGCAAGCCGTCCAGTGCCCCGACTTCGTCTCGCGAAGCGGCGGCTCCATCGTCGCGCACTTCTCCGAGGCGAGCGGGCAGCGAGTCCGGAAATGGCAGCCGCTCGGCGGGTTGACCGGACTCGGCAAATCGCCGGACAGCACAATCCGCTCGCGCGTAGCCTCGATGTCCGGATCCGGAATCGGAATCGCCGACAGAAGCGCCTTCGTGTACGGGTGAGTCGGGTTCGCGTAGAGCTCGCTGCTCTCGGCGATCTCGACTACCTTGCCCAAGTACATGACGGCCACGCGATCGCTGATATGCTTGACCATCGACAGGTCATGAGCGATGAACAGGTAGGTCAGCCCCAACTTGCGCTGCAGCTCTTGCAGCAGGTTGACCACCTGGGCCTGAATCGACACGTCGAGCGCGGAGATGGGCTCATCGCAAATGATGAATTTCGGATCGACGGCAAGGGCGCGGGCGATCCCGATCCGCTGGCGCTGACCGCCGGAAAATTCATGCGGGTAACGCGTCGCATGATCCGGGTTCAGCCCGACCAGATCGAGCAGCTCCTCGACACGGCGTTTGCGCTCCACCTTGCTCCCCGCCAGATTGTGAATATCCAATGCTTCCCCAATAATATCTTGAATCGTCATTCTCGGATTAAGCGAAGCGTAAGGATCCTGGAAAATCATCTGCATTTCGCGGCGCAGCGCCTTCATCTTCGACCCGGACAGCTTGTAGATATTCGTGCCGCCAAATTTCACTTCTCCATCCGTAGGCTCGTACAGTCGGAGAATGGTACGTCCAGCCGTCGATTTACCGCAGCCGGATTCCCCCACGACCCCAAGCGTCTCGCCTTTGCGGATGTTGAAGCTGACGTCGTTGACTGCTTTCAGCGTCTGGTTTTTGCCGATATTGAAAAACTTCTTCAAATGGCGAATCTCAATCAGATTGTCGCTCATTGCGCCACCTCCTGGGCAAGCGGATGCGCCATCCAGCAGCGGGCCATATGCGTATCGCTGAACTGCGTGGCGGCCGGATCCTGCGTCAGGCACACTTCCATCGCTTCGTCGCAGCGCGCGCAGAAGCCGCAGCCTGCCGGAGGCTTGATCAAATCCGGAGGCGTACCGAGAATCGGGATCAACGGCTCATCCTTTTTCTGGTCGAGGCGAGGGACGGAACGCAGCAATCCTCTCGTATAAGGATGCTTCGGATTTTTGAAAATCTCATGCTTCGTCCCGGTCTCCACCACTTTGCCGGCATACATGACGATGACGCGGTCGCACATGTCGGCGACGACGCCGAGATCATGCGTAATCAGAATGATCGAGGTGCCCAGATCGCGCTGCAAATCTTTCATCAGGCGCAATATTTGCGCTTGAATCGTCACGTCGAGCGCTGTAGTCGGCTCGTCCGCGATCAACAGGTCCGGATTGCACGCGAGCGCAATTGCGATCATGACGCGCTGGCGCATCCCGCCGGAAAACTCGTGCGGGTATTGCTTCACGCGCTGGTCCGGGTTCGGAATGCCAACCAAGCTGAGCATTTCAACGGCACGTTTACGCGCCTTTTCCGCCGTC
Source organism: Paenibacillus koleovorans NBRC 103111 (assembly GCF_004000845.1). Lineage (GTDB taxonomy): Bacteria > Bacillota > Bacilli > Paenibacillales > NBRC-103111 > Paenibacillus_AA > Paenibacillus_AA koleovorans. The sequence goes on along the minus strand of NZ_BIMA01000026.1, from coordinate 65,713 downwards.
ATGTTCTGGTGTTTGATCAGGCCTTCGGAAATTTGCTTGCCGACCGTCATCGTCGGGTTGAGCGACGTCATCGGATCCTGGAAAATCATGCCGATGTCTTTGCCGCGCACTTGCTGCATTTCTTTTTCATTCTTCTTCAGCAAGTCCTGCCCTTTGAAGTTGACCACACCGCCCTTGATCATACTGGGCGGGCTCGGAATGAGGCGCATGATCGTCTGGGCCGTCACGCTTTTGCCGCAGCCGGACTCCCCTACGATCGCAACCGCCTCGCCCTTATTGACATGGAAGCTGACGCCGCGCACGGCTTTGACTTCGCCGCCGTACACGCGAAACGATACTTGCAGGTCCTGTACATCCAATATTTTCTCCATTCCGCATCCTCCTTCCCAATCGGGCTACACTATTTCTTCATCTTCGGATCGAATGCATCGCGCAGACCGTCTCCGAATACGTTAAAGGCAAACATCGTCAAGCTGATCAGACCGGCAGGGAACAGCATCCGCCAAGGATACACGTCCCACGCGGACAAGGCGTCGGAAATCATCGTTCCCCAAGAAGCGGCAGGCGAGCTGACGCCGAGACCCAGGAAGCTCAGGAACGCTTCCGCGAAAATCGCGGACGGTACGGTCAACGTCAACGTAACGATGATCGGACCGGAGGCGTTCGGAATCAAATGGCGGAACAGGATACGCGGCATGCTGGCGCCGAGCGAACGGGAAGCAAGCACATATTCCTGATTTTTCAGCTGCAAAATCTGGCCTCGCACAATCCACGACATATTAATCCAGCCCGTAATAGTCAAGGCTATAATAATCGTGCTCATGCTCGGTTCGAACACGACAACCATCATAATGACGATGAGCAAGTAAGGAATCGCATACATGACTTCGGAAATCCGGCTCATGATCTCATCCGTACGTCCGCCAAAGTACCCCATAATACCGCCATAAATAACGCCGATTATCAAGTCGATCAGTGCGGCATACAATCCGACCTGCAGGGAGATCGAAGCGCCCATCCAAGTACGCGCGAACATATCGCGGCCCAAGTCGTCGGTCCCGAACCAATGCTCGGCGGAAGGCGGCTGATTCGTCATATCCAAATTGTTCGTATAGTAATCGTAAGGGGTCATCATCTGACCGAAAATTGCCATAAACGCCAGTACGATCAAGATGCCGAGTCCGATCATCGCCAGCCGGTTCGCCTTCAGGCGAAGCCAGGCGTCCTTCATCGCGGACAAGCTGGGACGAACGATTTTCTCGCCGGCCGCTTCGCCCCGGGTCAGCTTCCGGAATTGCTCCGGCTTCATGTTCTCTGCTTGCTCGGACATTATGCCTTCTCCTTTCCGCCGTTCAGCTTGATTCTAGGGTCGACGAACACGTAAGCGACATCCGTCAGGAAACGCGCGACCATCAGAATGAGGCCATAAAATAATGTCAATCCCATGATAAGGGTGTAATCGCGGTTAGCTACACTTTCTACGAAATGTTTCCCGAGTCCGGGTATGCCGAAAATGCGCTCAATGACGAGCGAGCCCGTAATAACGCCCGTTGTCAGCGGCCCCAGGTAAGTAACGACCGGCAAAATCGCATTGCGCAATGCATGGCGAATCGTAATGACGGCACCGCTGAGCCCTTTGGATTTGGCGGTTTTGATAAAGTCGGAGCTCATCACCTCAAGCATCGTAGAACGAGTCAGACGGGCGATGAATGCAATCGGAGCGAATGCGAGCGCGAGGGACGGCAGCACGTAGTCCATCGGATCGTTCAAGCCGGCGACATCGAAGAGCCTTAATTTCCCCGCGAAAACGAACTGAAGCAAGGTGGCCATAACAAAGCTAGGTACGGATACGCCTAGTACAGCAACTAGCATAGCGATATTGTCCATCAGCTTGCGATGGCGAAGCGCAGCTACGGTGCCCAAAGCTACGCCTACGGTAACGGCGACGACGATCGCACACAGACCGAGCTTCAGCGAGTTGCCGAACGAGCCGGAAATAATGCCGTTCACCGTACGGCCCTGCCATCTCATAGAGACGCCCAAGTCGAAGGTAGCCACTTGTTTGATGTAATTCAAATATTGCGTATGGAGCGGCTTGTCCAAGCCGTAATACTTCAGCAGATTCGCCCGGATCTCCGGAGGGGGAGCTTTTTCCGACATGAACGGGTCGCCCGGTATAGCCTTCATCAGAAAAAAAGTGGCCGTTGCCAGGACGAACAGAGAAACAAATACGAAGAGCAGCTTGCGCAACAAAAAGCGAGCCACCGCGGCACCTCCATCAAAAAGTTCAACTTGCTAAAGTTGACATAACATTTAATATTGTAAACAATTAGTCCACAACGTGTCCAATTGTATCATTTCCCAACCTAGATTACCCCTGAACCCGTTTCGTCAACCGATGCAGGAAAGAAAAAAAGTCCGGGGATAAATGGCTTATATACCCCGGACTTTCTCAAGCGTGAACAGCAGGCTTATTTTTTCTCGATGTAGCCTCTTGTGAAGTCGATATCGCCTTTGTAGTCGATAAAGACGTTCTTAACATAAGATTTTTGCGCCCAAATACCGGTGTAGTAGTAGATTGGAGCGATTGGCATTTCGCTGATCATCAGCTTCTCAGCTTTCGCCATGGCTTCCATACGCTTCTTGTCGTCTTGAGTGGACAGAGCTTCTTTTACGAGCTTGTCATACTCAGCGTTCGAGTACTTGGAGTTGTTGTTGCCGCCGCCCGTCATGAGCAGGTCCACATAAGTCATCGGATCGTTATAGTCGGCTCCCCAACCGGCGCGTGCCACTTGGAAATTGCCTTGTTGACGGTTTTTGATGTAAACGCCGAACTCTTGGTTCTCCAGCTTTACATCAGCGCCTAGTGTTTTCTTCCACATGTCAACTACAGCTTCTGCAATTTTTTTGTGAGCTTCGGACGTGTTATAGATCAAAGTGATTTGCGGCAGCTTGTCGAGACCTTTTTCTTTCAAGCCTTCTGCAAGCAGCTTCTTCGCTTCTTCGTTGTCTTGCTTGAAGTAATCGTCCTTGACCTCTTCGCGGAACGTCTTCTTCTCGCCCTTGATGCCCGGAGGAACGAAGCCGAATGCCGGAATTTGGTCGCCGAGCGTAATTTTCTCTACGATTTGCTTGCGGTCGATCGCCATTGCGAAAGCCTTGCGGATTTTCACATTGTCAAACGGTACAGCCTTCGTATTGAACTCATAATAGTACGTGGACGCGATACCCTTCACTTGCAGACCGAAGTTTTTGTCGGCTTTCAAGGACGGGATTTTGTCAACCGGAATATCGCCTACAGGGCGGCCAACCCAGTCAATTTCGCCGGAGTTGTACATTTGCAGCTGTGTATTGGCGTCGTTGAGGATTTTCATGTTAACGGTGCTCAACTTGATATCTTTTGCAGCCCAGTAGTTTTCGTTTTTAGCAAGCGTAACGGAATCGTTATGCTTCCACTCGGTGATTTTGAAGGCGCCGTTCGTAACCATGGAGTTTGCTTCAGCAGCAAATTTAGGGGTCGCTTTGACATGCTTCTCATTCAGAGGGAAGTAAGTGTAGAACGAAACCAGGCTATCGAAGTATGGAGTGGGGGAATTCAGTTCCACTTCCAGCGTGAATTCGTCGACCGCTTTCACCCCGATTTGGTTTGCATCGGTAATCTTCTTCGTGTTGTACTCTTCTGCATTCTTGATGTAGTAGAGCTGGTAAGCATATGGAGCGGCAAACGCCGGATCCAAAGCCCGCTTCCAGGCGAATACGAAGTCGCTGGCTTTTACCGGATCGCCATTGGACCATTTAGCGTCTTTGCGCAGGTTGAAGGTGTACTTCAGACCGTCCTTGGATACTTCCCACTTCTCAGCGGCTGCACCCTTAACGTCTCCGTTCGCGTCTTTCGTCGTCAATCCGTCATAGATTGGACGAAGTACCGTGGAGGAGTTGTTGTCTTGCGCCAGACCCGGATCCAGGGATGGAGGCTCGGACCCCAGAATCATACGAAACACTTGATCATTGCCGCCGCTTCCCGACTTGTTGCCGCAGCCTGCGAGAACCATTCCCATCAGCAGAACAACGCTCATGAAAACGATTACACTTTTGTTGAACCCCTTAAACATGGCAAATCCTCCTTCGTTGAAATTTTGTTTCTCTCTATGTGCTTCTGTCACACGAAACTTACTATACTTCCTCCATTTCGAAAGATACACGGACTATATTGATCAAATAGGAGGAAAATATTGATCTCGGTCCTTAATATGTCTTTATTTTCTAGAAAACATGCACGAAAACACAAAAAAGTCTTCCGAATTCGGAAGACTTCTCGCTCATTTCCATCATTTACTTGTCTAATCCGTTGTCCTTACCCGCTCAATCGCATGCGTCAATTCCCTGTAAATATCGGTCGACACTTGTGCGCTCTGCTGCATCTTGACGAATAATTCGCCTCGTTGAGTAGACACATACTTGGGCGGCAGCTTGTTCAGCGTAATCGCCATAATGTCGTCTTGCTGCTTATCTGTCAGGGCCGCCAGCTCGGCTTTATGTTGAATGAGATCCTTCAAGCAGTTCCTAACGATTTCTTCCATCATGTTATGGACCGGCATTCACACTGTCTCCTCTCGGCATTAAAAAACGGAGATTATACTTCCAACAACCGTTGAATGATCCCAATGATCAACAGCAGGAAGTAAGCGAGACTGAGCAGAATAAAGCCGAGTCTCCACAAGATCCGTATTATCTTGCGATGATTGAGTTTACCGCGCAAGCGGTATTGATAGTTGCCGATCAGCCCGTAGCCGATCAAGAAAAACAATAAGATGAAGTAAAAGCCGAACGAGTTGTGGAACACATTCGCATACATGGACGATACGGAGCCGATCAGCAAAAAGGTCGTGACATCCATGGCGAGCTTGGTAGCCCTTTTGCCATCTCTCTGCCAGAGGTAAACGACGAACCATAGCACAAAAAACCACAAATAAGGCACGAACGCGGTAAACGCATATAAATGAATCCAAAAGTTCACAAAGGCCATAGCATCACCGCTCCGTTAAGGGTGGATTCATGCCGGGTCCGTTATCGCTTCTCCTTGGCTTTCACAAGCCTGTATACCGCTTCATGAGTCGGCAACGCCAATTGACGGGCGCGCGCCTCTGCTAGCAGGGCTCCGTTCAGCCAATCGATCTCAGTCGTCCGTCCGGCAAGTAAATCCTGCAGCATGGAGGAGTGGTTGTTCGCCGTCTTCCTGCATACGTCCAGCAGCTGATTCCACAAGTCTTCGTGAAGCCGGATGCCTGCGGCGGCAGCTGCGTCCGCGCCTTCCTCGTAGAGGGTCCGCATGAGCGGAGCAAGCGCTTCCGAATTCAGCAATTCGCCGTTGCGGCACTCCAGGATGGCGGTTAACGGGTTGATGACGGCATTCATTAGCAATTTGTTCCACGCGATCTCCCTCATGTTGTTCGACACGAAAGTGACGAATCCTGCTGCATTCAGCAGCTCGGCGAGCTTTTTTTGCTCTTTTTCCGCGATTTCCGCCTCATTCGCCGGGATTTCGGGCAAAGCGCTGCCGATTCTCGTCAATCCGCGGCCGGTATGGCTGATGGTCGCGGGTCCTTCCTTGCGCGCGCCTTCGGTCGTCACCGCCCAATCGAGCCGGGACGCCGGGACATCTGGATGCAGCCGCTCGATATGCCCGATGCCGTTCTGGAAGCAGAGCAGCCTGGCGCCCGCCCGGCAACGCCGGCCCATCTCCGCGACCAACCCTTCCGTAATATGCTGCTGCTTGACGGTCAGCAAAATCCAGTTCGGAGTCTGATCGGGATTCATTTCCCGGATTACGGACGTTTGAACGCGAATGTCAAGAACGGCCCCTTCCTGCTGCCTCAGCAAGATCCCATTCGTCCGGATCTGCTCCGCCTGCTCCTCGGAGCGCGCGATTACCGTTACATCCGCTCCCGCCAATGCCAGCTTCGACGCAAGCAGCAGTCCGACCGAACCCGCTCCCACACACCACACCTGCATATTCTCTATGCCCCCGCTCCTCCTGTGTTTCTTCCTACTCGATCATATCATGTTTTGCAAAAAAAAGATCCGCGCGGCTGCCATCTAAGCCGGGGATCTTCGATCGGTCCTTAATCGATTCGTTCCAAATTGCCATTCGCGTCCATCTTGAACCGCGGCTTCTGCTCGTCTTCTTCCTCTACCAGAAAAGCCAGCTTTCTCGCCCGGTCCATAATTTGGATCAACGCTTTGTAATCGTCATTCACTACGCGATAATCCGTCTGGACCTCGCTCATTTCGCGGTTCAGCTTATCCTTCTCCCGCCGCAGGCCGCTCAGCTCATCCTCTTTCTCACGAAGCTCCTTCTCCAGAGACTTGATTTGGCGGTTCATGTCTTGATAAGTTCCCTTCCATTGGCGGAGGAAACGGATAACCGCATCGATCGAGATCGACTCCTCGCTTATCGTTTCGCTCTTATACGCACCGATGGATTCTACCTGTTCGAGCGTGGCGATCGCCGCCACGTTCGCGCTGCCCGCGGAATGCTTCTTGTATTGGCTCCGCTTCTGGCGCTGAGCCTTCGCTATCGAAATCGCCGCTTCGTACTTCTTGCGTACACAGCTGTTCCAACGGAATCCGCATGCGGCCGACGTTCTCCCTATCTTGTCTCCCACTTCTTCGAAGGCGGCAAGCTGGGTGCTGCCTTCGCGGATATGGCGCAGCGTTACCTCCGCTAGTATCAGATCGTCTTCTTCACTCCAGGCATCTTGTCTTATGGCAGTCATGCCTTCAACCTCCCAACAAACATTTAAAGTAGCCACTGTTTAATCTCTATGCTCATGGTAGAGTTCATAGAATCTATTTGATACTACTTGGTATTACCATTTTTTTTGGCGCTCATACGTGGCTGTACCCGGAATGCGTCTATTTTTGAGCCAACTACATCATTTCGAACGAATTGGAGACAATGATCTGTAGGCTCGGACAAAAAAGTTTGCTAATTCGTCACGCTTCGCAGTTTACACCTGCGCGAACAAACGGGTATAATGACAATAGAAATTTGGACCGCTTGGACAGAGAGGGGGATTTCTTCGTGGCACGCATGTTCAGAGTATTGGGGTTTTGGACGCTCGCAATCGGTTTGATGGCCCTTGCCGGAGGCATGAAGGAGATGGCGCTGCTGTTTTTCTTCCAGACCGCCGCATTCGTCGTCTTGGGTTATATGAACTTGTCCGAACGCGCCTACATATTGATTTTCTGGGGGTACTTGATCCTCTCCTTCACCGGATTCACGTACTGGTCGTTCTTCCAGATGTCCGTGTAATGTAGCGCCATAACGAAGGATAAACGGCTTCGCCGTCTTCACGGCGGACCTCGTTTACCGCAGGAATGGAACAATCATCAGGGAGTTTCTTTCTGACATTCGAAATAAGGTGAACGGTTCTGCCCGACGATTCGGGCAGGCTCGTTCACCTTTTTGCTTTTTGGATTAGATAAGCTGCACAAGCACCTTGAACAGCTCGCTCATCTGGTCGCTCCACAGCAGTTGGCGGATCGCCCGGTTGTTGCGTGCCGCTGCGCCGAACGGGTCGGCGCCGTCATGCTCCTGCAGCCGCTCCAGGATGCCGTGCTCGATCAGAAACTCGCGCTGCGTCTGCAGCTTCCATCGGCTGATCCCAAGCTGCTCCCCATAGCGGATGACCGCCGAGAAGTTGACGTGAGCGGTCATGTCCTGCTCGCCTACATGCACGTAAGGATTGTCATAGGCTCGATGACGGTAATAGCACAGCAGCGTACCCTGCATCCGATGAGAGGCGTACAGCTCTTCCCGGACATCCCCGTAATCGATCGTGATGATCGCTCCCCGGTTCATGCGAGCCCGGATCTGGCTCAACCAGGGACCAATGGCCAAATTCACCTCGAACAGCTGATCTTCTCTTCTCGGGAGCCGCTCTTCTTCGATGTACCGCTGCAGCTCCGTATGTGACGGCTCTTCGGTCAAGGGGATGTAACGGTCTTGGAAAGCTCCCTTCGTTTCGTCCCATGCCACATGCAGCTCCTCAAACCGGCCGTTTTTATAGCGGAGCCGATGGACCGGGAACGCATCCAGCAGCTCGTTGGAGCATACGATAGTGGGAATAGCGATTGATGAAGGCTGACGCAGCCATTCTTCCGGTGAGCACGTACGGATGATTGAAGCATGTCGCTCCAGCTGCTTTTGTTGCGATACCCGATGGTAGGCGCTGCCGTCGACAAGCACGTAGTTTATGGTTTCGTACGCTTCCGGGGCTGCCGCTTGCAGATGATCGAGCACTTGCACCGCCAGCCTCCCGGTCCCGCCTCCCCATTCGACGATTTGCCATCGCTCCCCGCCCCAGCCTTCTTCCTGACGCAGCCGGAGACAGCATTCCGCCAGCATCATGCCCATAAAGGGGCCGATGGAAGCGCTTGTATAAAAATCGCCTTCTTTGCCGATTTTGACCGTATCCCGGTTGTAGTAGCCGAACTGCTCGTCATATAGACACGCGTCCATAAAGTCGCGAAACGAAATGGCCCCGTCTGCGCCGGCTTGTACCCGAGCGATCAAGGAGGCCGGCCATTCGTGCTTGCTGTTTTGCATGTCAGATTCATTCCCTTTATAATGATGAGACTTCATTTTCGAGAGGAGTCCGTTCTATGCGACTAACATGGAAAAAGCTCGCCGTGCTCGCCATGGCCTCGCTTGCCGTCGTCTCGGCAGCCGGCTGCTCCGAAGGGAAACAGGCGAAGGAGCATATGCTGCAGGCGCTGCGCAAGCAAGCGGAGATCCGCAGCTATTCGTTCGAAGGCCGGGCGGAATTGCAACTGAGCGAGACGCTGAGAGCGAGCGAGATGACCGGCGATCCGCTCACGGGTTTGCTCGTGCAATCGTTGACAGCCAGTCAGCTGCGCTGGAGCGGCACGGCGCAAGTCGAACCGTTGCGTCTCGAGAGCAAGCTGTCGGTCGCGCCGGCAAGCGGCATCGGCCAGCTGGACGTGCCGATTCTTATCAAGGATACCAAAATGTATATGCAGATTCCACTGCTGAACCCGAAGAACGAGTATGTCTCCATGGACTTGGGCGGCAAGTCGGCCAACCTGAGCCAGAGCTCCAGGCTGCTGGCCGACCAGACAGCGGCTCTGCTGGAGGCGATCGATTCGAAATGGTTCGCTTCTACAACTTCGTCGGGCGACAGGCCCGCTATTTATACAATTGACATCAAAGCGGACAATGCCGGCCCGATTTCCGCGCAGTTAAAGTTGCAGCTCCCCGAGTGGATCGATCGATTGGCGTCCGCCGGTCTGGTCGGCCAACCGCAAGCCAAGGCCCTGAAAGCATCAATCGCCGATCAGACGCTGAAGATTCAGCCGCCCAGACTTATACGGCTCGTTGCCGGAGCTGACGGATACGTCTCGGAGCTACAGACAGACATCAGCTACACACTCGAAGCGAACGGTACAACAACACCGCTTCAACGACTGGCGCTTTCGAACCAATGGAGCCGCATCAACGAGACTCCGGCGTTCAATCAAGATATTCCGGCGACAGCGAAGCCGCTCGAAGAGCTGTTGAAGCCGGTGAGCAAATAAGGGTGCTCGAGGCTCGGAAGTTGCAGGCATGTTTCCCCTCCGTTCTCGATACATTTAGTACGGAAAGGACGTGGGACAAACGATGAGCGCATGGGTTCGTCTGCTAGGCACCGTCTTGTTGGCCGTCTGTATCGCTGCGCTCGGCGGTTCGAATGCCGCTCTTGCGTTGGAAACCGGCACTCCCTCGCAGGAAGAGACGCAGGCGCTGCTGGAGAAGGGGCTAACCCTCTACGAGCTGGACAAAGAAATTGCGAGGCTATCCGGGATGGAGAAAGAGATGGCGGGACAAATCGAGGGCGTCCGCCGCAGCATCGGCGAGCTAGACGGACAAATCGAGGAGCAGCAAGGGCGAGTCAAGCAGCTGCTGCAAGCTTCCTATACCGGCGACCGGCTGCCGACATGGGCGCTGATCTTATCTTCGCGTACTTGGAAGGATGCACTTTACGTCTTCGAACAGATGCAGCTCGTGGCCGAGCGCGATCGGCGCACGCTGGATCGCTTCGCGGAGATGCGCGAAGCGAAGGCGAAGCTGAATGCGGAGCTGGAAGCCGCTCAGGCGAAGCTCGCCGATTCGCGGTCCCGCTACGAGGAGAGGCGTCGCCAGATGACGGAGCTGCAGCAGGAAGTCGCTCGCAAGCTGGAAGCGCTGCCGCACAAGGACGAGATCGCCCGTCAGATGAGCGAGCTGAACCGCAGCTGGGAATCGAAGGGGCTGCCGCTGTTCCGCCAATATTTCTCCGGGCTCGCACAGACGATGCAGAAGCTGCCTGAGCTGATCGCCCAGAACCCGAATACACTCACAATCAAAGGATTCACCTACACGTTCCGCATTCGCGACAGTGAGCTGAACGACTTTATCCATGCCCGCAACGCCGCCTTGAAGCCGCTAAACTTTACGTTCGGGGACACGGCCATCTCCGCTACCGGCCAGCAGGACGGCATCACGGTTTCGCTAACCGGTCAGTATGTGCTGGAGACGAAGCCGAATAATGTGATTCGCTTCCGAATCCAAGACATCACCTATAACGAGCTTAAGCTCCCGTCCTCAACCACGCAGGCGCTGCAAAAAGAATACGACTTGAATTTTTATCCAACCAAATTGGCGCCGTTCCTCCAAGCGACCGAGTTGAAGGTGAAAGATCGAGCCTTGTCCGTCACGCTGAAAATGGGCTTTTAGTTCTGCTGCGCCTGCTATCGGGCACCGCCGGCCCACAGTTCCTCCGTCTGCTCGGCTGCGGCCTTCCACGTCAGCTCGCCCTTCCACACCCGGCTCAAGCCGGTCGCCAGCTGCTGTACTTGACGGCTCAGCTGAGGCGGCTTGGCAAGCGCATCGTCCTTCTCGAGATAGGGTGCGATCGCCTTCACCGCCGCATCGCTGCTGACGCCGCCCGCCGCATAGCTGTTCACGACGGTCGGCAGCTTCGACCCTTCGCTCCAGAACCGGATATTCGCGGTCGTCGTCGTCATTTCACGAATCCACTCGTACGCTTCCTTCGGCATATCCGTCCTAGACGTGATGGCGAAGCTCCGACCGGTGAGCCAGCCGCTTTTCCAGACGGCGTCGCCCTTCGGTAGCGGCAGCCCGGTCATGGCAAGCCCGTCCTTGGCGTGCAGCCGGTAATCGGAGAGCGTCGTCAGCATCGCCGCCATCTTGCCTTGCTCGAGCTGCTCCCAAGGCTTCCACGTCTGCTGAACGGCCATGGACGGGAACGCCTTCGCAAGCCCTTTCAGTTCCCCTGCACCGGCCGAAGCAGCGACTAAGGTCTCGACCGCTTTGGACACCGCCGGATCGGTCAAGCCGAGCGGTCCGGCCTTCGGGTGCAGCTTGCTCCCTCCGATCGCCCGAACCAGCGAAGCGAAAGCGTAGGTGTCTTCGAAATCCCAGTAAAGCCCGTATTTGCCTTCGTCCGGCTTGGACGCGGCGGTATGTAAGGCGATCAGCTCGTCGGCCGAGACAGGAGGTTTGTCATGCCCGAGCTCCGTGAGCCGCTTCGTATTATACACAATGACGTAGATGTCGAAATCCTTCGGTACGCCCCACGTGTAACCGTTCCATTTCACCTGATTGACCGCCTGCTCCATCTGCTGCGCCAGCGCTTCGCCGGTCAGCATCGAATCGACGGGCAATAAATAGCCGAGCGCTGCGAATTCGGTCGTCCATACGTTGTCGAGCAGCAGGACGTCCGGTGCGTCTCCGAGCTGTGACGCTTTTTTCCATTTGCTATAGGCAAGCCTCGGGGGGACGTTCTCGAGCTGAATCGATAAATTGGCATGTCCCATCTGGAATTGCTGCTTAAGCTGCTGTAACGCCGCGAACTCTCTCGCTTCCATCGAAACCTGGATCGAGAGCTCCTGTGTGCCCTGCATCGGCTCGGGAGACGGTTCAGCGAGATGCCGACCTTGCGCGGGGCCGGAATCGATCACACCGGATCTGAAAACGTTTCCAGCACCAAACAGCAAAAGCACCGAAACTCCAATCAGGGAACCAAGCAACAGCCAACGTTTGCCGTTCACGCCTCGGATTCACTCCTCTTATCGATTGACTAGTTCCAAAGTCTTATTCTATTCTCTATAGTATATGAAATTGTCGAATTCGTGAACAAATATTTGTGTTATGCTTGCATAAACTAGCATTCATATCCAAACGACGGAGGAAACAGCTCTTATGATCGGCATCGAAATGCATTTGCCGGACGGCAAGCGGCCGGGCTATTATGCGCAAGTCGTCAAGGCGCTGGCGGATATTCCGCTGTTCGACCGCGACAAAGAGACGCTGATCGTGTCCGGCGAGCCGGAAGCTGAGGCGGTCCGCGCGCTTATGCAAGACTACAAATTCGAGTACGAAGAGTTCGGCTTGCTGCTGCTGCCGGATGGAGCGGACGTTCGTCCGAGTTTTACGGATTACGGCTTCGAAAGCCGGTCCGGCAACCGCTATCTTATGCAAGCTGTCACCGCCCGGTTCGTATTCGACTCGATTGGTCCCGATGGGAACGCTCAAGCGCTTGCGCAAATGGAGGAGCATCTGATCGCCTCTTGGAGCACGGATGGCGAGGCCTGTTATGCTGCTGATTCGAGCTTGGGCGAGCTGATGCACGGCATCGCTCGGGCATATGGCTGCACGGTGCGGATTTCGGTCCCGGAGGAATAAGGATTAATAATTATACATTAAGGACAGTCGTTATACTCCATTGCCTCCGCTTCTACGCCGTTGCGGAAGTCCGTTGGCGTCACGCCAAACCATTTTTTGAATTGTTTGGAGAAATAGAGCGCATCCGCGAATCCGACGGAAGACGCAACCTGCTCGATCGTAAGCTCCTCCTGAAGCAGCAATTTCGCCCGATCCATGCGGATTTTGAGCAAATATTGCATCGGCGCCATGCCGGTGTACTGCTTGAACATCTTGGACAAATGCGTTCGATGGTAGCCAAGTGCCTGCGAGATTTGCTGGATAGAGATCGGCTGGGCATACTGAAGCCGAAGCCATTGAATGGTCCGTTCTACTTGCTCGGCAATCGGACTCGCGTTCACTTTGCCGGCCGGCTGCGAGGACGTGTGAGCCTTGGCGAATTCGGCAAGCATTAGCCTCAGCAGGCCGCCGCTTTCCAGCTCACAGCCCGGATCGGCGTTCGACAGGACTGTGAGCATCCGCAGGATCAGAGCGGCCGTTCGGCGGCTGTTGGCCGGTGTCGCTACCGGACGGCTCGTCGTGAGGCCGACCGCCGTCAGCAGCTGATCGGCCATCGATCCGCGGAACGCCACCCACCGGTACGCCCACGGCTCCTCGGCATCCGAATCATAGCGAATCAGCTCTCCAGGGAAAATGACGAAGCTTTGCCCCGCTTCCACCTCGTACCGGCTGCCCATGCACTGAAACGACCCTTTTCCGCGCAGCACATGGTGGATCAAATAATAGTCCCGCACTTGCGGTCCTACTTGGATGGCAGGCTTCTTTTGCTCCTGTCCGGCGAACAGCACGACCAGCTCCCCTTTGCCAGGACTTGGCTGAATCGCTACCTCGTAGTTCCCCATCTGCGACATAACGCCTCTCCCCTTCTCTATCGTCCTTTCCCTATCGTATCAAAAAAACTACATTTGTCCATATGGCCGTCGCAAACATCCATAGTCCAGCCGCTGTCGGCGGTAGTATAGTTAAGACGAAATCATTCGATAGGGAGTGGGTACAGACAATGGACAAAATTACATTTCTAGGTGCTGGCAGTACGGTTTTCGCGAAAAACGTGCTGGGCGACTGCATGCTGACACCGGCGCTGCAAAATTTCGAGATCGCCTTGTTCGACATAAACGCGGAGCGACTGCGCGATTCCGAGCAAATGCTGCTCAATCTGCAAGCGACTAGCGGCAGCGGCTGCCGCATCAAGGCGTATTCGGACCGCAAGGAAGCGCTTCGCGGGGCGAAGTATGTGGTCAACGCCATTCAAGTGGGCGGCTACGATCCATGTACGATTACGGACTTCGAAGTTCCGAAGAAATACGGCCTCCGTCAGACGATTGCCGATACGCTTGGGATCGGCGGCATTTTCCGCAACCTGCGGACGATTCCCGTCATGCTGGACTTCGCCCGCGACATCCAGGAAGTGTGTCCGGACGCCTGGTTCCTGAACTACACGAACCCGATGGCCGTACTGACGAACGTGATGAACACGGACGGCGGCGTCAAGACGGTCGGTCTGTGCCACAGCGTGCAAGTGTGCGTGCCTCATCTGTTCAAGGCGCTCGACATCGATACGACCGGCGTGAAGAGCCGTATCGCGGGCATCAACCATATGGCATGGCTGCTCGAGGTGACGAAGGACGGCGTCGACCTGTATCCGGAAATCAAACGCCGTGCGATCGAGAAGCAGAAGGAGCAGCACAGGGACATGGTCCGCTTCGAGCTGATGCTTCGCTTCGGCTACTATGTGACGGAGTCTTCCGAGCATAACGCCGAGTACCATCCGTACTTCATCAAGCGGAACTATCCGGAGCTGATCGAGCGCTTCAACATTCCGCTCGACGAATATCCGCGCCGTTGTATCCGCCAGATCGAGAGATGGAAGACGATGCGCGAGGAGCTCATAGGTGACGTGAACTTGAAGCATGAGCGCAGCCATGAATATGCGTCGCATATTTTCGAGGCGATGGAGACGAACAAGCCGTTCAAGCTCGGCGGCAACGTGATGAACACCGGCTTGATCACCAACCTGCCGAAGGAAGCTTGCGTCGAAGTCCCTTGTTTCGTCGATGCGAACGGCGTGACGCCGACCTACGTAGGCGACCTGCCTCCGCAGCTGGCCGCATTGAACCGGACGAACATCAACACGCAGCTGCTCACAATCGAAGCGGCGCGTACGCTCAAGAAAGAGCACATTTACCACGCGGCGATGCTCGATCCGCACACCTCCGCCGAGCTGTCAATCGACGACATCGTGGCGATGTGCGACGATCTGATCGATGCGCATGGGGATTGGTTGCCGAAGTTCAAATAATAAATTAGTGCGTGGAGTTTTCGTAGTGCAGGGGAGGGCAGGATGAGGGGTTCCGAACCGCTGTTGTAAGCTTGGCCCTTAGTTTGGATTTTTGCTGAGGTTGGGCCAAGCTTACAAAGGCGGACGCTTCGCTTTCTCCACTCCCTCATCCTGCCCTCCTCGGTTCCACTATCGATCGTCGTGGTGGGTAGAGATAAAAAAACAAAACCTCTGGTCGCCACTACTGGCTCCAGAGGTTTTTTGGGTTGTTACTTGGGTTGCTCGTTCAGCAGCTCGACGATGAGGATCAGGTTGCGCAGGATGTGGTACGGGTCTTTGACCGGCAGCGCGACCACTTTGGTAAGCGGCTCGCCGGCGCGGTCGCGGATTTGGATCCATTCGCCGATCGCCGGATCCGGCTGCGGGAACGTGGCGAACGTGTACGCCTGCGTCAGCTCGTACAGCCGATGCAGCTCCGCGTCATCGCAGCCGGTCATCGCATCCGCCAGCAGCAGCGTGTACAACGCTTCCGAGTGCGGCCACCACAGCTTCGTCTCCCAAGTCTCTACGACATTGCGCTCGAAGCCGTCGCCGATCTCGCGGCCCTGCGGCGCTCCGCCTTCGCGATCCACGTAGTGCAGCAGGCCGCCATACTGCTCGTCCCATCCCATAGCGAACGCCTTCTTGGTCACATTTACCGCGGCCTTAACCGCATCCGTCCGCCCGAGACGCTTGGCCTCCGCAAGGACGAACCACATGCACTCGATCGCATGCCCCGGATTAAGATGGCGGGCCAGCACCGTATCGTCCAGCCGCTCGTCGACGGCGACAAGCTCCGCGACCGTATAGTCCGGCTGCACGAACACGGTCAAAATCCGGTCCATGTACGCAGCGGCGTCACCGCGTACCTCACCTGCCCGCGAGTGGCCGGCTGCCTCCAGAGCGGCGGCGAGCTCCTGCGCGACGTTCAGCATGATCATCGGCACGCTATGCGCCTCGAGCCCTGCCGGCGTCGGATACGGTTCACTGCGCTGCGTGCCCGCCTCCAGCCGCCTCCTGATCGAGTCGTACCGCTCGAGCGCCCACGCCAGCGCCTCCGCCTCGCCGCTCACGCGAGCGTATTCGCTCGCCCCCATCACGACGAAGCAGTCGGCGAAGAAGCTCGTGTCGTACCCTTTGCCCGCAATCGGCTCCTTCGGGGTGCCGTCCTCCGCGAGCAGGAAGGCGCAATTGCCGCTCTCCAGCACGCCATGCGCCTGCAGGAAACGAACCGCCTCCCCCGCCTGGCGCAAATAACGCTCCGCATCGCCTTCGAACAATCCGCGGCGGCAGCAGTCCGCAAGGCGGCTCCACAACCAGACGTAGCGGCCTTGCGACCAGGTGTACTTGTCCCGGCTTACTTGGACGGTGCCATCGTTGGAGAAGCAGGTGAACATCCCGCCATAACGTTCGTCCACCGCTTTGTGCCAGAACGGCAGCAATTGCTTCTCCACATGCTCCTTATAGAACAGCAGTTCTTTTTTTCGATCAAATGTGGCTTGCATCTGCTCTCGAACCCCTCCACGAATGACGAAGCTACGAAGCGGACGATCGTCCGAGCGAAGCAAACCCCATTCCGTCGATCCCTTCCGCCTACAGCAAATCCGCAGCCAGCTGGGCCAGATGAGATCGTTCGCCGCGCTCCAGATTGATATGGCCGCTCAGCGACTGATTTTTGAACCGTTCCACGACATAAGTGAGGCCGTTGCTGGAAGAGTCCAGATAGGGATGGTCGATTTGCTCCGGATCGCCGACGAGTACGATCTTGCTGCCTTCGCCTACGCGAGAGACGATCGTCTTCACTTCGTGCTTCGATAAATTTTGCGCCTCGTCGATAATGATGAATTGGCCTGGTATCGAGCGCCCGCGAATATAGGTGAGCGCTTCGACTTGGATGCTGCCCATACCCGCCAATATTTTCTCAATATCGCCCGGCTTTTTCGTATCGAACAGAAACTCCAGGTTGTCATAGATCGGCTGCATCCACGGACGCAGCTTCTCATCCTTCTCCCCCGGTAAATAGCCGATATCCTTGCCCATCGGAACGACGGGTCTCGCAATCAGCAGCTTCTTGTATTTACGTTCGTCCTCGATCTTCATAAGTCCTGCCGCGAGCGTCAACAAAGTTTTGCCCGTTCCGGCTTTGCCGGTCAAGGTGACGAGCGGGATGTCGTCGTTCAGCAGCAGCTCCAGCGCCATCCGTTGCTGCACGTTGCGGGCACCGATGCCCCAGATCGGCTCGTTGCTCAGGTAGAGCGGCTCCAGCTTCTTGACGTCGGCGCTCACCTTGAGCAGGGCGGACTTCGACGTTCCCATTTCATCCTTCAGAATAATAAACTCGTGAGGGTGAAGCGCATATGACAAATTGAGACTCGATACCGGCAAGAAACGAGCGTTGTAGAAATTATCGATAATCCCGGGATGCACATGAAGCGTCAAGTACCCCGGGTACATTTCATTCAGCGATACGATGCGGTCGGTCAAATAATCTTCGGCGTTCAATCCGAGCACATCGGCTTTAATCCGTACGAGCGTGTCCTTGGTAACCAGCGTCACCGGACGAGGCTCCGACTTGTTCTGCTCCTCGGTATGATAATTCAGCGCCACCGCCAGAATGCGGTTGTCGTTCGTGATTTCGGAGAACACTTCCTGCATCTTGATGAAGCTGCGGTGGTTCAGCTCCACCTTCACCGTGCCTCCTTGCTCCAGCTGAATCCCGTCATGCAGCCGCCCTTTCGTACGCAGTCCGTCGAGCAGACGCGAGGCGTATCTCGCATTACGCCCGATCTCGTCGGCGTTGCGCTTCTTCGAATCGATTTCTTCCAACACAATCGCAGGGATGATAACCTCATTGTCCTCAAAGGCAAAAATAGCATTTGGATCTTGGAGCAGCACGTTGGTGTCCAATACGTAAATTTTTTTCATTTGAGTTCCTCCCCGGCTTGGTGTCGGCAACCTTACATATTTGCAAACGTGGCGGACAAACTAACGGTACAAACTAGGAGAGACAGGAGTGCGATCAGATGCGGTATTGGATAATCATGGTGCTGTTGGCGGCGGTACTGTCGGGCTGCGGAAAAGGGAGTACGCAACCGGCTCCTTCGGAGGATTGGGGCAGCAATGGCCCGAACGACGGAGTCGGCCAAGTGAAAGTGCAGCAGACGGTTCCCGACAAACCCGAAATCAAGGACAAAAAGCAAGTCAGAGCACGTCTCGAAGCGCTTGCGGCCAGTATTCCTCAAGTGCATGGCGCGAAATGCGTAGTTCTCGGCAATACAGCCATCGTCGGCATCGACGTGGATCCGAACCTGGAGCGTTCCCGTGTAGACGTCATCAAATATTCGGTAGCGGAAGCGCTGGCTAAGGATCCGTACGGCGTGCACGCCTTCGTCACCGCCGATCTCGGCTTAAACGGCCGCATCCGCGAAATGCGGGAAGAGATGGACCGCGGACGTCCGATCGCCGGCTTCGCCGAAGAAGTCGCCGACATTATCGGGCGCATCGTGCCGCAGCTGCCGAAGGCGATTACGCCGCAGAACAACCCGCCGGCCGAGTCGGAAGACCGGAAGCAGTTGAACAACAAGGACATGTAGGGACAACCCCTCCGAAGACGTGAAAAGCCCAGTTCAAAGGAACTAGGCTTTTTTCATGGCGTCGAGCACCTGATTGTCCAGCTTGGCTGCCGCGCGTTTGTCATACGATTTCTCAACCTCAGGCTCTGCCGCAATACGGGAGCCATAGTACATCACATCTCGCACCGCTTCGACGGTCAGATCGACGCAGGCCAGCTTGAAGGGTACGCCCTCAAGCGGCTCTTCCGCCACAGCCGCCCGTCCCGAAACCGCGAAGACGGACCCTTCGGCGAACACCGTCAACGTAGCGCTCGGATTGCCGCGCAAATTCGCCACGATTCGGGACCTCTGGTCCACCGCGAAACGAACACAGTCCGGCGCGACGGCATACGTCCAGGAAATCGCATTTTGACTGGGCGCACCGGTATCCGCGTCGATCGTGCCGAGCAACGCCAGCTTTTGCTTCTGAAAATGGTTCATCAATGGCTCCGATAAAGCGGTAACTGTTTCTGCCATACTGTCATCCTCCTGATAGTCTGACGGAAGTAACAATTGTCGGAAGCTTGACTCCATTATACCACAAAGAAGAGCCAAACAACCATAGACTGCAGACAGGCATAGGGCTGAGGACCCGGACCGGCCGCCGGAATCAGGAACCCGTGGCTAGCGTTGTCCGCAGTGCCGCCTGCGCAGCTTGAATCGAATCGTTCGTCAGGATGACGTAAGGGCTTTGCCAGTCGCCTTCCAGATGAACATAATTTATTTTATCTCGATCTATCCCGATATATGTCCCAAGGAACGTTTTGATTTGTGCCGACGGGATGTCCGTCTTCATATGATTACCCAGCGTCTCGATGACTTGGCCCAGCTTCAGCACGCCTTCTATGGACTTCATCTTGTCCGCCA
This sequence comes from Paenibacillus koleovorans NBRC 103111, assembly GCF_004000845.1. Lineage (GTDB taxonomy): Bacteria > Bacillota > Bacilli > Paenibacillales > NBRC-103111 > Paenibacillus_AA > Paenibacillus_AA koleovorans. Next base: position 46,131 of record NZ_BIMA01000026.1, on the reverse strand, counting down.
GCTTGTCGATGACCTGCTGCTGCCGTTCGTTGCGCTCCAGATCGTTCGATTCCGCCGTCCCGCAGTTCGACTTTCGGTAGCGGACGAAATCAAGCGTCTTTTGACCATTCAGGTGCTGCTCGCCTTTTTTCAAACGGATGTTCGTGCCGTCGAAATTGTCCCTGTAGCACATATCCATATCGACGTTGATCGTCAAGCCGCCGAACTTGTCCACAACTTCCTCGAAGCCTTGAAAATCCAGCTTGGCCACATAGTCGATCTTCACGCCGAGAAATTTGCCGAATAAGTCCTTCGTCTTCGCATCCGCCGTCTTCTTATCCGCCGCCATATAGTTGGCATAGAACGCATTAGCCTTGTTCGTCTTGACGCCGTTCATCGCGATTCTCGTATCCCGAGGAATGGAAACGAGCGAGGCCGACCGGCTCTCCGGATTCAGCGAAGCGACCATAATCACATCGGTGTTCAAGCTGCCGGTTTCGGCGCGCGTGTCCGTTCCGAGGAGCAGGATCGTGAGCGGCTTCTTTTTCGCCGATTGCGGAGGTGCTACCGTCGCATCGGTGCCTACATTATGGATCGCTTTATCGATTTGCATATACAAATAACCCGCATAGCCTAGTGCGCCCAGTACAACGATCATAAATACGGTAAAAAAGGATTTCAATAGCCAATGGGTACGGCGTTTCTTCTTCTTCGGTTTCTTCGAAGGGCGTCTCGGCGGAAGCGGGGACATCGGTGTCGTTCCGGTTGTCGGAACTGGGGTCATGAGGTACTCCCCCCTTCATCCATTAATTGTATTTGGGATTGTCCATAATTTCTTGCAGCAGCTGCTCGGCCGTTTCTTTGTCGTATTTCTCCGCATGGATGTCGCCGTCCTTCTCATAGCGAACCACGTAATGCCGATCGCCCGGGCCGGTGTTGTCGATTTCGTACTTTACTACCTGGTGGTCTTCCTTAATGATTTCCTCGAAAAAACGGAGCGTTTCTGCCGCCGCCGAGTCATCCGGCCGCTCCTGCAGCACGATTCTCATCTGCAGCCAATTGTACAACGCATCTCGCATATTCATCGGCGCCCCTCCTCTCTGATCAACAGTACCGGCTTGCCCTCTAGTAACCACTGTCGGATCTTGGCTAACCATACGTTTTGGACCGGATCGTGAAAAATCGGGTTATGGTCCTGCAATAGCTTGTATGCTGTTGATGAATCCACTAACCGTTCCACCATCGCTTGCGCGCATTCGGACAGCCCATAGGCGGGGCCGTCGAAACGGATCGGACCTGTGTCCGATAACGCAAAAGGGACCCGGTCCATCCCGCAACGGTCCGCTTCGGCGGAGTCCTGCTCGGATGAACCCGGATCCCCCGGCAGCAATTCCGCCTTGTACGGCATGAGAAGTCGCGGATGGATACGCTTGAGCCGCCCGCAGAACTCGTCAAGTCGGTCACCATGCGCACAGCTTATTCGATCCGCGCCCAACACGAACGGTTGTAGTCGATCGACCGGCGTGAGCCAGTAAACGGTCATCCCGCTTCCTCCTCGAATCGGCATCAGTTGCTTGGTTTGTCGGATTGGCGTTTTTGCCGCTCTTCCACCCAATACCGGATGCGCAGCATCAGCATGAGCCCGACGGCGACGCCCAGGCACAGGACGATCGGAAGCTCGAGATCAACCTGGAACAGCAGCAAAATAAATGCGCCGACCGCCATCAGTATGTAGAACAGCACCGCCTTGAGAACCGGCAGTCTTCGGGTGCGAAATACCTTGTTATAAATATAAACGAGGAACACGAAAATCAGAATATAGGTAATCCACAAATGTTCGGCCAACCAGCTTTGCATTGTCTCATCCCTCCGATAATGGAACGGCCGCAAGGGCCCGGGACGAATCGTGCGATCCGTCCCGGAGCTGTGCAGCCGGGTGATGCCTTATACGCTCGCTTCCGCCATCTTGCGATGCTTCTCGGCGCGCTCGCGGTCGCTTTTGTTCAATATTTTTTTGCGCAGACGAATCGATTTCGGCGTCACTTCGCAATATTCGTCGTCGTTCAAATATTCCAGCGCCTGCTCCAGCGAGTAGGAGCGCGGCGTCTTGATCTTCACGGTTTCGTCCTTGCTGGAGGCGCGCATGTTGGTCAATTGCTTCTCCTTGCAAATGTTCACGACGATGTCGTTGTCGCGCGTATGCTCGCCGACGATCATCCCCTCGTACACTTCAGTGCCTGGGTGGACGAACAGGATGCCGCGGTCCTCGATCGAGAGAATACCGTAAGCCGTTGCCGACCCCGACTCCATCGAGACGAGCACGCCTTGATGGCGGCCGCCAACGCCTGCACCTGCGTAAGGGCCGTAGCTGTCGAACGCGTGGTTCATCACGCCGTAGCCGCGGGTCAATGTCAGGAAGAACGTGTTGTAGCCGATCAACCCGCGTGCCGGTATAAGGAATTCAAGACGCACTTGCCCGGTACCGTTGTTCGTCATGTTGAGCATCTCCGCTTTACGCGTGCCCAAGCTCTCCATAACCGCGCCCATGCTGTCCTCCGGCACGTCGATCAGCAGCCGCTCGAGCGGCTCCATCTTGACGCCGTCGATATCCTTGATGATGACCTCCGGTTTGGACACTTGCAGCTCGAAGCCTTCCCGACGCATATTCTCGATCAGAATGCCCAAATGCAGCTCGCCGCGACCGGAGACGATGAAGGCGTCCGGGCTGTCGGTCTCGTCGACGCGCAAGCTGACATCCGTCTCGATCTCCTTGAACAGCCGCTCGCGCAGCTTGCGGGATGTGACCCACTTGCCTTCCTTGCCGGCGAACGGGCTGTTGTTCACGAGGAACGTCATCTGGAGCGTCGGCTCATCGATCTTGAGCACCGGCAATGCTTCCGGATTGGCCGGATCGGCCAATGTTTCTCCGATGTTGATTTCCTTGATGCCGGCAATCGCGATAATATCGCCTGCGCCGGCCTCTTCGATCTCGATCCGCTTCAGCCCCTGGAATCCGAACAGCTTCTCGATGCGGCCTTGTTTGATCCCGCCTTCGCGAGTCATGACGGCAACCACTTGGCCTTGACGGATTTGTCCGCGGTTCACCCGGCCGATGCCGATCCGGCCCAAGTACTCGTTGTAGTCCATCAGCGTCACGAGGAATTGGAGCGGCTGCTCCGTGTCTTCGGTCGGATGCGGAATATGGTTCACGATCATTTCGTACAACGCCTGCATGTTGTCGTCCTGCTTCTCCGGGTCCGTACTCGACGTCCCATTCAGAGCCGAAGCATATACGACAGGGAAGTCCAGCTGGTTGTCATTCGCGCCGAGCTCGATGAATAGATCGAGCACTTCATCAACGACTTCAGCCGGGCGTGCATGCGGACGGTCGATTTTGTTCACAACGACGATGGGCGTCAAGTTTTGCTCAAGCGCCTTGCGCAGCACGAATTTCGTCTGCGGCATACAGCCTTCGAAGGCGTCGACGACGAGCAGAACGCCGTCCACCATCTTCATAATACGCTCCACTTCGCCGCCGAAGTCGGCATGTCCCGGCGTATCCACAATGTTGATCAAGTAGTCCATATAATGGACGGCCGTGTTCTTGGCGAGAATCGTAATGCCGCGCTCGCGCTCCAAATCGTTCGAGTCCATCGCGCGTTCTACGATTTGCTCATTTTCCCGGAATGTACCGGATTGTTGAAGCAGTTTGTCCACTAACGTTGTTTTGCCATGGTCGACGTGCGCGATAATGGCGATGTTGCGAATGTTTTGTCTGGCGTGCATGGTTTCAATCCCCTCATAATGGTAGTTTTCTCTCTATTTTCATACTGCTTTCATTCTCGATCAACAAAGAAGCGCCGGCCGACGCGCCGACGCTAGACACACTTCTGTTATTTTACCGCGAAATTCGACACTTCGCAAGTTACCGGCCTGACGCTTCAGCGCGGCGATTACCAGAGCTTGCGCGATCTACGGAGAAGTACGACTCCGCCGATGATCAGTACGACGGCAATCAAGTAGATGCCGACCGTGAACAGCAACGTCAATCCGAAGAAGAAAGCGGAAATGATCGCCAAGATAAGGGCGGCCGTGAACGCTTCCCGCGGTCTGTGTTTGTCGAACAAGTAGTATTCGTAAAGCCCCACAGCTACCGAGAAAGGAAAGACCGGCCACAAATATTGCATGGAGGACCATCCGAAAACATTGCAAAATAAAAATAATATCGAGATGGTCACCAGGATGCCGCCCGGAATAAGTACCGCCGACGGAAGCATTCTTCCGAAAAACAGCATATGGAGAATAACGCCTGGTGCGAGAATGAATACGGGCCAGAGCAGGCCCCAGAAAAATCCGATGATGCCCAGCTTGCCGAGCAACAGGACGATCCCTAAAGCAACGATGATGAGTCCGATGGAATAACGGTTGTTAGCCATTTGCGTCCCTCCCGAATGAATAGCGCTTGTCCATAAACCGACATAACTAGTACTATTCTATCGAAAAGAGACAAAAATTGCTAGAGTATCGCTTGCCGCCAATTAGTGGGCGGGTCTGCCGCCGCCAGGTCCCATTTTTTTGATGACACCGGTACCGATGACGACCAACGTAGTAAGGACAGGAATCAACCAGTGGGTAGTGTGATTGCCGTGAAGCAAAAACTCATCCATCTTGGCGTCGCTGACGAACATTTCACCTGCAGTGTAGCCGAGAATACCAGCGCCCAAATAAACGAGAATCGGGAATTTATGAAGCATCTTCATAACGAGCGTACTGCCCCATACGATAATCGGCACGCTGAGCGCGATCCCGAGGATGATAACCGTGATGTCGCCTTCCGCCTTGGCTGCAATTGCCAGCACGTTATCTAGGCTCATGACGAAGTCGGCGATGATGATCGTCCAGATTGCCTTGCCGAGCGAGGAAGCTTCCTTCACATTGGCATGCCCATCATCGTCGATCAACAGCTTGATAGCTATGTAGAGCAGGAGCAGCGAACCTATTGCTTGAATGTAAGGAACCTTCAGCAGCGTCACGGCAACGACCGTCAGAATGAGCCGCAGCGCGATTGCCCCGAACGCTCCCCACCAGATCGCTTGTTTGCGCTGATTGATTGGCAAATTTTTACTGGCAAGCGCGATGACGACCGCGTTATCTCCGCTTAGTACGATATTAATGAGCATAATTTGCAAGAACAGTAAAAACCATTCCACGAAAAAGACCTCCCGGAAACCTATTTCATTTGTACAACTTATTACTTACGAGCCAATTTCACATCGGTTTCATCAAAATCAAAAATCAAAATCAAAATAAATAATCGGTTTCTTCGGCCTGATTGGGATAAATAAACAGCTTTTCCGTGTTCTCCACTGCCGTCCGGATCGCTTCCTCCAGCCAAGGCATCCACTGCTCCTGCCGTACGACTACGTTCAAATTCGGATTCGTCGACGGGTTTTTCGGTACGAACAAGGTGCAGCAATCCTCGTAGGGCAAGTTCGATACCGGCAATGTTCCGATTCGAGCTGCAATGGTAATGATCTCTTCCTTGTCCATCGTGATGAGCGGACGCAGCAAAGGCAACGTCGCGGCTTGTCCGATCACATGAAGGCTAGGCAGCGTCTGGCTGGCCACTTGACCGAGACTCTCGCCCGTTACGATCGCATGCGCCGCTCTCTGACCGGCCAGCTGCTCCGTAATCCGGAACATCGCCCGTCTCATCAATGTGATGATCAGATTTTCCCTGCACTCCTGCTTGAGTCTCGTCTGAATATCGGTGAAGGGGACGAGATGAATCGTAATTTTGCCGGCATACCCCGCCAATATTCGCGTCAGCTCGATGACCTTCTCCTTCGCTCGTTCGCTCGTGAACGGATAGCTGTGGAAATGAACGGCTTCGATCCGCAGCCCTTTGCGCATGGCGAGCCAGCCGGCAACCGGACTGTCGATGCCGCCGGAGAGCATCAGCATCGCACGGCCGTTGCTGCCGAGCGGGAAACCGCCGGGACCCGGCTGCACCTCCGAGAAGACCAGCGTTTCCTTCTCTCGAATCTCCACGCGGATCTCTAGCTCCGGATTGTGCACATCGACTGTGAGCCCTTCATATTCACGCAGTACCGCGCCGCCGAAGAAGCGGTTCAGCTCATACGTGTCGAGCGGAATGCTCTTGTTCACGCGGCGGGTGCTGATCTTGAACGATTTCGGCGGTTGAGGCAGATCCGCCATCGCCAGCAGCACCGCCGCCTCCATCTCCGGCAGCTCCAGCCCGCAGCGAATCGCCGGGCTGAACGAGTGCAGTCCGAACACCTTGAGCAGCTCGGCCCGAATCGCGTTCAGCGGCTCGCCTCCGAGCTCCAAGTAGACACGGCCGAACTCCTGGCGGATCGTTACGGCCGGATACGGCTGCAGCACCCGCTTCAGCTGCTGGAGCACTTGCGCCTCGAAGCGATGGCGATTGCGCCCCTTCAATGTTAATTCTCCTAGTCGGAGAAGAATAAGCTGCTTGTTCATGACAGTCGGGCCAACTCCTCTATAGCCTGAATGAGCGCGTCCGCGAGCCGGTCCGCCTCCTGGACCGTATGATCGGACGAGAAGCTGACGCGCAGCCCGCTAGACGCGGCCGCCCGGTCGAGCCCCATCGCCAAGAGCACGCGGCTTGGCTCCATCTCGCCGGACGAGCAGGCGGATTTGGTGGAGATAAACAGCTCCTGCTTCTCGAGCGCATGCACGATGATCTCCGAACGAATGCCCGGGACGGATATGTGCACGATATGCGGCGCCATTCGCTCCGGCTCAGGCGATCCGTTCACGCGGATGCTAGGAGGGCTGGCAAGCCGGTTCAGGAAGCGCGCGCGCAGCGCGCGCAGCTTGGCCTCGGCTTGCTCGCGGCGCTCCATGCTCATCCGCACCGCTTTCGCCATTCCTACGATGGCGGGGACATTTTCCGTGCCGGAGCGTATGCCATGCTCTTGTCCCCCTCCCGCCAGCAGCGGTTGGAGCTGGACGCCGTGACGACGGTACAGGAAGCCGATGCCTTTGGGCCCTCTCAGCTTGTGCGCCGAGACGGACAGGAGATCGATGCCCCATTGCGCCGGCTCAAGCGGCAGCTTGGCGAATCCTTGCACCGCATCCACGTGGAATAAAGTACGAGGACGACCCTTCAGCAGCTGTCCGATTTCTCGGATCGGCTGGATCGCCCCTACTTCGTTGTTGACGTGCATGATGCTGACTAGAGTCGTATCTTCGCGCAAGGCGGCCTCCACGTCCTCCGGACGGATTCGGCCTTCCGCATCGGGACGCAGGTAGGTCACTTCGTACCCGAACGTTTCCAGCTGCTTGCACGCTTCATAAACCGATGCATGCTCGAGCTCCGTCGTAATCAGATGCCGCCCTCTGGACGCGTATTGGAAGGCGGCGCCTTTCACCGCCAAGTTATTGCTCTCGGTTCCACCGGAGGTGAACACGATTTCCGAGGACTTCACACCGAGCAATTGGGCGATTAGCGCGCGCGCGCGCACTACCATACGCTCCGCTTCCATCCCGATGTGATGAATCGATGAAGGATTGCCATAATAGCGTTGCATCACTTCGGTCATCGCTTCCACTACTTCTTCGAACGGGGGAGTTGTCGCACAATGGTCGAAATATAAGGTCATGCCTGTTGCCTCCTCTAGTATGACCTGGCTCTATAGGGAATAAGCAAAAAGTACGATCAGGAGAGTCTTGATTGCTCCGCGTGTCAGCGGAAAACAAGCCATCCCTGATCGTACCTCATGATTCGTTCTAAATGCAACCCCCATCTTCGGTCCTACGGCTGGAGGGCGCCTAAAATTTTAGCTACATACTTCTGCGTTTCCAGCGGCAGCTGGGTCAATTTGGCCTTCAACTGTTCGTCGTTGCGGACGCCAAGCGCATCTACGCGGCCCGGTCCGGCATTGTAGGCGGCGAGCGCCATCGCTGCGTTGCCGTTATATCGCTGCAAGAGCGAGGCCAAATATTTGGTGCCGCCCTCGACGTTCTGAATCGGATCGAACGAATCCGACACCCCTAATGACTTCGCCGTGCCATCCATCAGCTGCATGAGCCCTTTGGCGCCTGCGGACGAAACGACATTCGGGCGGTAGCCGGATTCCGCTTGGATGACGGAATGGATCAATGCCGCATCGACTCCGTATTTGAGTGACGCTTGCTCAACGATTGCGTCGAAGTCATTGGTTGCCGTCGTCTTGCTGAGCTGCGGCAGCATGTACGCCAGGCGCTGCAAACCAAGCGGCTGCTCGGCGGCTGTCGTTGCTGTGGACTTCGCGGCATTGCTCTCGTCCATTGTCTCCAAGAGAGTGCTCAGCATCCCGGCGAAGTCAAATCCGCCTTCCGATGCAGGCTTGTTCGCCAGCATCCCGTCGAGGTCCGGCTTCAACTGCGCCTGCAGCAGCTGCTTCAAATATCTGGGGTCGATCCCGTTCATTTGCGTTCGCTCCGTTCTCCATGCTTTTCCACTCCCTATTGTACACTTCCTTTATCGGATTTGAACAGGGATTTTTGAATAGGAAAAAAACCGCCCCATCAGGAGCGGCCTCGAAACTAATCTAGGCATAATAAGGAATTAGAACCACAAACGCGAGGATGGCGATGCCTCCGATGAGAATCGACCAACCGCCAAGCGCACGCGCGCCGCGCATAAAAGCGATAAGACCGAGCACGACCGCCGCCCCGCCCAGCCAAACCGGCCAGACGAACAGCGCCAGCAACGAGCAAGCCAAGGCGACCCAGCCCCATGTCCGGCTGCCGGATTGCGACGACGAAGAAGTTGAATATCCGTCCTCATCGGCCGTCTCCGCATGGCGTCGCGCCATCCACACCGGCTCCGGGGCGAAATCGGTCGCGAACTCCTCGTTATGCCGCTGCTCTACATCCCAGATGCGCTGCCGCTCCCAGTTGCGAGCCCGCTCCTGATCGGAGAAGTCCTGCGCTTCGTAGCCTTCGCGATTTTCGAAATCTGCCACGTCGATCCCTCCTTCTTTAGTGCTTTTTGGGCTTGAACGTATGGCAGCAAGTGCTGGACGATTTGTCCGCTACATCCTGATGCTCCGAATCGAACCCTTCCCCAGCGAACTCCGCGTTGTAGTTGGCGTTCGCATGTTGGTCAATTTCGATCATGATGGCGTCGGCTCTGCATTGATTGCTCTCGCCCCAGAAGGAGCAGTTCGATACGCTGCATTTTACGATTGGCTTTGCCATTCGTCGATCACCCCCAGTTACAAGTTGCCCTCCCGGGGAGCCGGGTATCCGAAGGAACGATTGGCAGCGCAGAAAATAAGAAATACGGACGGTCCTCTGGCGAAGTTGTTAATTTGGTGCTTAGGGAGGACAGGAAGCAATGTTGTCAGGTTAAGGACAATAAGCACGCTCGCTCTGCTTAGTGGATGGAGCTATTTGATGGGAAGGGGGTGGGGAGTTGCTTCAGGCCGAGCTCGGAGCGGACACGGAAGCCCTTGATATTTCATTCTAAAGTAGCTTGAGGGTTGGATTGGCGGACACAGATGCGCTTATTTGCCCTTTCGCCCCCTCAAAACCTCACTTTTGGCCCTAATAACGCATCGTATGTCCGCTTATCCCGTAAACTAGCCATTTTGTTCACAAATAAGGGCCGTATGGTCCGCATACTCGCCGCTGTTGGAGTCGCTAACCTGACAGCATTGGGACAGGAAGAGGGGTTCCGACCTTTGTTTGAAAGCATGGCCCTTGGATTGTGAAGTTTAGTCGTTGTTGGGCCACCATTCAAAGACGGACCTTCGCTTCTCCACACCCTCTTCCTGCCCTCTTCGGTTCTACTTGGGTTCTTGGCGTTACGTTTTTTTGAAAAAAACCGTCCCCAGAATGATCCATGCTCGTCCCTGTCCACCAATTTCCCGCAATCAGCTATACCTGCTAGTATTCTCGAGCAATTTGGCTGCTGTACCCTTGCTCCCCAGTCCGAAAAACTCGGACTACCGCGCGCCTCACCGACCGGAAAAGCTCTGTAGTCCGAATCGGCCGAATTAGAGCGGCGTTTTCCAGTGGGAGCATGCGGAAACGGCTCTGCAAATGGGAAAACTCGGACTAGAGACCGCCTCAATCTTCGCCCCCGCCACGCAGTCCGAAAAAGTCGGACTAGCGACACCGATGCCGCGAGATGGCACCATGGATGCTGAATCCCCCCAGCCACGCTTCGCAAGCGTCCCTCTTACCATTTATTGCTGTAAAGCACTAAAACCACCAATAATGTTGAAAAACCCCGAACCATTAGGTCCGGGGCCACCTTACATACCGCTACATCCGATCGCCTTGCATGCGGCGCTGCGTCATGTAATCCGTCTCATAGTAGGACAGGTCCTCGCGAAGCTCCTCGAAAATTTTGGAAAGCTCGATCGTCAAATTGCGCGCCTCGCGGGAAGGCTTTTTCCGGAAACGGATCGCATCCTGACCGGTATAAGCATAACGGCCGTCCTCGGAATAACATTCGTTCTTCGGATAATAAAACCCGTTGACGCAATTATGGTAAACGTCGTACAACACCTTCTCCGCGTAATCCTCATTGAAATGCGGACGGCGCAAGTTCATGCCCAGCTTCTCGTAAGCCACTTCACAGAAGACGAGCAAATGCCGCGTATCCGACAAATACCCCCGGTAAAATTCTTCCATCGCCGGATCGTTCTCCATGCTCAACTGGGTCAAGCTGTAATGATTCAAGAAAAGTTCCATCTTCGCGATGGCTTCTTTTAATTTCGTCCGAGATGTTTCACATAAATTTTTCACTTGATGCATGACCATATCGTTGACCCTCCTCCGTGTCGCCATGAACCAACTTCCGTTTGTCTTTGGTGCATTACTTCCATCGTACCATAATTTCAATCGAAAAGTAAGCTTATCCTGCTTGCAAATTCATGAATCCATTCCTAACTGTCCGACCGTCATGCATAAATCGTCTTGCCGCTGCCCCACCTTAACAGTAAAGACAAGCGGCGAAAGCCGATGGGAGGACCTTATGCGAAAATGGACAGCTTGGGCAGCAGGAGCAGGCGTATGCGCCGTATTACTGTTTGCCGCGATGAACCACCAGCCGGGGAACCATGGGGACGATCATTCGAATCCTCCGCCCGATCAAGAATTGCAAATCAAACAGTCCATGCTGAAGCAGGATGTGCAGCTAACCGATGAATTATGCCGTTCGCAATGCACGCTTGATTTTCAGGCGGCGCTTCGTCAATTAAAAACGGTGTCGCCCGCCGATGTCAAGAGCAGCCTGACCGCGCTTCAGCAGGAGCATGAGCATATGCATTACTTGGAGTGGATCGGGAAGCGTGGCGAGCGAATGCAGACAGCCAGGGAAGGGACAATACCGGCAGCGGTAGAGACGGAGGTCCAAGGCTTGCTGGAGCAGGCCAAACAAAACGCAGCAAACGGTACTACCTACCAGTCGCAAGCCATTGGATCGGGTGACGAGACGTATTTTGTAATAGGGATGCCGGGGGAAGGGGGAACGGACTCGCTGGTCGGCGTCATTCATCAAGACTTGCTGCATCAGGTCGCGATCGAACAGCGCAAAAATTTGCGGATGGTTCCATACCCAAGCGACAAACGATTCAAGATTGAATCGGTCGATTCCAATACACTGCGCGACGTCAAAGTCGATCATCCCGAAGACAATGAAGGCACAAGCCATTATCACGTCAACCAAGTGGTCGTCAAATTTAACACCGATCCGAGCGAAGCGGATTTGAATACAATCAGGACTGAAATCGGGGCCGTAGACGTGCGCAAGCTGGGATATACGTATATTTTCCAATCGTCCTCAATGGAAGCGAAGCAGCTGATGGCTTATTTCAAAAAATGGGATGTCCTCTATGTGGAGCCGCATTTTCTATATATGACGAACGACACGGTATCTGCAGCGGAGCCGAACGATGTGCTGTATAAAAAGTACCAATGGAACTTGCCGGCGATCAATACGCTTCCGGGCTGGACGATTAACAAAGGCAACACGGATGTGATCGTGGCGGTCATCGATACCGGCGTCGATCTGACCCATTCCGATCTGAAGTCGCAGCTGCTGGAAGGGTACAATGTTGTGACAGTGGGAACGCCTCCTCAAGACGATGTCGGTCATGGGTCGCATGTGGCGGGGGTCATCTCCGCGCTAGTGAACAACAGCGAAGGCGTGGCGGGCATGACTTGGTTCAATAAAATATTGCCGGTCAAAGTGCTCGACTCCACAGGCGCAGGCAGCACGTATGCCGTAGCGCAAGGCATCATCTGGGCGACCGATCACGGTGCCAAAGTGATCAACATGAGCTTGGGCAACTATGCGGAAGCGAAATTCCTGCATGACGCGGTCAAATATGCGTACGATCGCGACGTCGTGCTCATCGCTGCGAGCGGCAACGACAACACCGATCGTCCGGGCTACCCGGCCGCATACCCGGAAGTGTTCGCCGTAGCCGCCACCGACAGCAACAAGCAGAAAGCCTCGTTCTCCAATTATGGAGACTATATCGATGTGGCGGCGCCCGGGGTCAACATCGCGAGCACGTATCCGCACAATCAATACGCGGCTCTGTCGGGCACTTCGATGGCAAGTCCGCATGTGACCGCGTTGGCCGCTCTGATTCGATCCGTTAATCCGCTCCTGAAAAACACGGAAGTGATGGACATCATGCGCCGGTCAGCCTCCGATCTGGGCACGCAAGGGAAAGACAACTACTTCGGCTACGGTCAAATCGATGTGGCGCGGGCATTGGAGATGGCGAGCGCAAATGCCGAGTCGCTCTCCTCGATGCCGAACTTGCTGGACCGCAAGCTTTCGCGAATTGCGGAGAAGTATAGGAGCGTGCAATAGCCGCCAGTCAGTCGAAACCGCCCCGCCCTGCCCTGCCCTGCCTGCGAATGCGTCGGGTCAGACAGCAGCTGCAACATTCAAAAGCCTCCGGTCTTCCGACCGGAGGCTTGCTGCATTGTAGAAGATTCGGTTGTGGTACGACGGAAAGCTTGCCGTAAGCCGGGTTCTGTGCTTCCAGTGGTCGTAGCGGGGACCACAGACCCCTCCCACCATTGAAGCGACAATCATCTATCTAGGCCAGCCATTACTGGCAGGCTCAAGCGACCAACCCGAACGCGCCTCGGGCAAAGGCTGCAGGCGCGAAGCCTGCGGCGTTCTCTTAGGTCTTGCTCCAGATGGGGTTTACCAGGGAGTATGTCGCCATAGCCCCTCGTGGTCTCTTACACCACGGTTCCATCCTTGCCTGATCTCGCCCCCGAGGGGACGAGCCATCGGCGGTCCATTTCTGTGGCACTATCCTTCAGCTCGCGCTGACTGGACGTTATCCAGCATCCTGCCCTATGGAGCCCGGACTTTCCTCCCGTGCTGACGCACCGGCGATTGTCTGTCAAGCTTTCCGCATTTCATCTACATGCTAGTATAACGGAGCATCCCGGCGCATGCAACCCAAGACTGCTTCCATTATTGCCAATCCCTCGGCGCAAACAAATTATTGCAAACGAAACGGCTCCGTGTCCACTTGTGACGCAACGACGGTTGTTGCATAACGGCTTTCGGCGAGCATAGCCGACAACCGATCCGCGACGCTTTTCTTCATGATCTTCTCGGCGTTATGCCCCGGATCGACAAGCGTGAGTCCGGCCGCGAGCGCATCATGCGCGGTATGATAGTCGATGTCGCCGGTCACGAGCACGTCGGCGCCCGCGAACTGCGCATGCCGGATGTAGCGGCTGCCGGAACCGCCCAGCACCGCGACCTTGCGGATGTCGCGGTCGGCCGGTCCGACGACGCGCACGAAAGGCACGTCGAACGCCTCCTTCACCCGCTGCGCAAACGCGCCGAGCGTCTCGGAAGCGGCCAGCTTGCCTACGCGCCCTAACCCGAACGTACGCCCTTTCAAGTCCATCGGATACAGGTCGTATGCGACCTCCTCGTACGGATGGGCCTTCAGCATCGCCTGCACGACCTTGCGCTCGATCGAGTCCGGTACGATCGTCTCGATCCGCATCTCCTCGACCCGCTCCAGCTTCCCTCTCTGTCCGATAAACGGCTGCGCCTCGTCGCCCGGGAGGAACGTGCCCGTCCCCTCGATGTTGAAGCTGCAGTGGCTGTACTTGCCGATGCCGCCCGCCCCTGCGGCGAACATCGCTTGAAGCACCGCCTCATGATGGCTCTTGGGCACGAAGACGACCAGCTTCTTGAGCTGCTCCGTATGAATGCTCTCCAAGTGCGTCGCGTTCTGCAAACCGAGCGCGTCCGCCATCAAATCGTTCATGCCGCCTTCGACGATGTCGTAGTTTGTATGGGCGATATAGACGGCGATGTCGTTTTTGATCAGCCTCTCGTACAGCTTGCCTGACGGGGTATCCGTCTGCAGATGCGCGAGCGGGCGGAAAATAATCGCGTGATGCGCGATAATAAGATCCGCCTGCAGCCGAATCGCTTCGTCCACGACTTCGTCGGTTACGTCGAGCGCGATCAGCGCCTTGCGCACTTCCCGGCTCAAGGAACCGAGCTGCAAGCCGATTTTGTCGTCCGGCATAGCCAAGTGCTTCGGCACCATCCGCTCGAACAATTGAACTACTGCCGCTCCTTTTGCAAACAAACGAGCACCTCCTTCGTCGCCGCTATGTCCTGCAGCAGCATCTCCCTCCGCAACCGCGCCGATTCCGCGTCCGAGCGAGTCATATCCGCCGCGATGCCCTCCAGCTTGGCCAGCTCGGAGCGCCATTTGGCGAAAAACGCCTCATTCGGCTGCTCGACCAAATAGGGCCCCAGCCGGTACAGCAGCGCTTCCGAAATCTCAATGCCGCACCCTAACTCTCGTGCCGCATATAAGTCCGCTCCGCCAGCCTGGTCGTCATTTCGAACCGCGGTCAGCACCTCGTAGAACTTGCCGTCTTCCTCCAGCAGCTGTTCGGCGGCAAGCTGCCAGCCGTTCTGCACGAGCCACCGCCGCACCTGATCCTCCCCGATGTTCGGCTGCAGCACGAGCGTATGCACGCCATCCAGCTTGCTCCGGCCTTCCTCGAGTATATGCACGATCAAGGCGCCGCCCATCCCGGCGATCGAGACGGCGTCGACTTCGCCTTCCAATACGGCTCGTAGCCCGTCGGCTTGGCGAACGACAATGCGCTCCCCGAGCGACGCTTCCTTCACTTGCTTGCGCGCAGCATCATACGGTCCGGGGTTCAGTTCCCCCGCCACGGCGTACGGCACCCGCCCTTTCTGGACCAAATAAACCGGCAGCAGGGCATGATCCGACCCGATGTCGGCCAGTCGGCTGCCGGGCGGCACTTGCAGCGCGATCGTTTCCAACCGCTTGGACAATTTCACCATTTAAGCAACCCACTCAATCCATTTTTTTCGCGTACCGAACAAGACGAGTCCCAACCCGACCAGCTTCAGGAACAGCAAAGCCTGGTACCAGGAATCAATCGATTTCAGCACATAAAATCCATATAGCTCCGGCGCAATCCAGAACACAAACGCCAGCAGCAGCAACACGATTCCGGATGGCCGCCCTCTCCGCTGGAGCAAAAACCCGAACCAGCCGAACAAGACGCACAGCGGCAGCCAGCTAAGCTCCGTGCCTAGCTTCGTATGACTCAGCTCCTTCGGATACAATAGCCATGCATATACAAGAGCGAGGCCTAACCAGCCGCAAAATTGAAACAACCGCAACCCCGCGCCGGCTCCGATCGCAATCCACATCAAGCTGCAGAAGGCCACGTATCCGACCAAATAGACCGCTTCTTCTTTCCCGTACATCCTCAGTAGCATTACGCCTCCCGCGAGCAGTGCCGCCGAACCGATGCCGATGAGCGCGAACGTCAGGATCGGGTTCTTGTGCTTGACTTTCAAACCGTAGGCGTAACAGCCGAGAACGGCGCAAGCAAGCAGCCCCATTTGCAATGGCAGGGGAAAAGAGTTAAAATGAAGGGCAAGCAAGGAAATAACGGAAATCGAGCCAAAGATTAGGAACCATATGTACCAGCGGCTGTTCTGAATCGTCTTCACCGAGACGCCGCCTATTCTACGTTCCCGCTCGACCGAATCGTCCGCATACAAGTTCAGCAGGAAGTCGCAATATTGCTCCGGCAGCAGCCTGCTTCGCCGCCAATGCTCAATTTCGCGAACGATGAGTCTTCGTTTCTCCGTCTCCATTGCCCGACACTCTCCTGATTTCGGCCAAAAAGGAAGACCTCACTGCAAGCAGGAAGGTCTTCGCTAAGCCAGCTTATTATTCGAGGAAATCCTTCAACCGCTTGCTGCGGCTCGGATGTCTCAGCTTCCGAAGCGCCTTCGCCTCGATCTGACGAATCCGCTCCCGCGTCACGCCGAACACCTTCCCCACTTCCTCCAGCGTCCGGGTCCGACCGTCGTCGAGACCGAACCGCAGGCGCAGCACGTTCTCTTCCCGCTCGGTCAGCGTGTCGAGCACATCCTCCAATTGCTCCTTCAGCAATTCGTACGCAGCGGCGTCGGCTGGTGCCAGCGCTTCCTGATCCTCGATGAAGTCCCCCAAGTGCGAATCGTCTTCTTCTCCGATAGGAGTTTCCAGCGACACCGGCTCTTGCGCGATCTTCATGATCTCTCGCACTTTTTCGGTGCTCAGATCCATTTCCTTAGCAATTTCTTCCGGGCTCGGCTCGCGCCCCAGCTCTTGCAGCAGCTGGCGGGACACGCGGATCAATTTGTTGATCGTCTCCACCATATGCACCGGAATCCGGATCGTTCTGGCTTGGTCCGCAATCGCGCGCGTGATCGCCTGGCGAATCCACCAAGTGGCGTACGTACTGAATTTGAAGCCTTTCGTCTGGTCGAACTTCTCAACCGCCTTGATCAAGCCCATGTTGCCTTCCTGGATCAAATCGAGGAACAGCATGCCACGCCCGACATACCGCTTCGCGATGCTGACGACCAGACGAAGATTCGCTTCGGCCAGCCGGCGCTTCGCTTCCTCGTCGCCCTTCTCGATCCGCTTCGCCAGATCCACTTCGTCGTTCGCCGACAACAGCGGAACCCGCCCGATTTCTTTCAGATACATGCGGACCGGATCGTTGATCTTGATGCCCGGCGGGAGCGAGAGATCGTCATCCAAGTGGAAGTCGTCATGTTCGTCCTCTTGATTGAGCGGCATATCATCCTCTGTCTCATTGCCTACGTCGATGCCCATCTCGGACAGTTGCTCGAAAAACTCGTCCATCTGCTCGGGATCTTGATCGAATGGAGCCAGCTTTTCCATAATATCCTTATAAGTTAACGAAGAGCGTTTCTTTCCCTGCTCAACTAGCTGTTCTTTGACTTGCTCGAGCGTCAGCTCTGTCTCTAGCTCGGTGTGTTGATCGTTCGCCATTCGAAAGCTCCCTCCTCCCCGAAATTCCAACTGCCGCAACCCCCGCTGCGGATTATACGCCTTTCAGCTGATTTTTCAGGGTAATAATCTCTTGTTCCATTCGTGCGGCACGCAACGGATCGCCCGCGCGTTCCACACGGATGCGTTCCTGCTCCATCTGCTCAATTGCCCTCAGCTTCGGTACGGTCTGGATAACCCGGATGCAATCGTCGATCACTTGTGCGTTGATCCCCTTGATCAGATCAGGCATCAGCATCGAGCTCGCAACCCGCTCCAGCCGTTCGTCCTGGAGCGAGCTCATGAAGCGGCTCGCATCGGGAGCGAATCCTTGTGCGTAGTAGGCATATAAATAAGCAGCTAGCGCTGCGTGAGCTTCCCTATTGAAGGCGTCTCCCAAGTGCTGCTGCACATAATCCGCGACTTCCTTGTCATGCATCATGGCTGTGAGCAGATCGGTTTCCGCTTTTTCGCTTTTGTCAATCGGTTTCGGAAGAGGAACCCCTTCTCCCCCGTCATTCCTAACATTATTCCACGAATTGTCGTTATTATCCCCATTTTGGCGCTTTTTTTGCAATTCCTGGCGGATCTGATTCGTTTCTTGCTTGATGGCATCCAGGCTTACTTGATACTCGGCGGACAACTCCTTCAAGTAATGTTCCCGCTCGGTCGGCGACGACAAATCGGCGATCACTTCGCGGATGGCGGTACGGACATAACGCAGCTTCGCATCCGGTTCGAGGAAGTTGAAGTTGCGCCGTAGGTGGTGCAGCCGGAACTTCACGGCCGGCAGCGCCGCTCCGACGATCTCGAGGCGGAAGGCGTCCGCTCCGTGTCCGGCGATATACTCGTCCGGATCGAGCTTGTCCGGCACGACCGCGACCTTGACGGTCAAGCCCGCTTTCTCGAGCAGGCTCAAGCTCTTGTACGCGGCCGACTGGCCGGCATCGTCTCCATCGTAGCAGAGCACGACTTCTTCGGCGGCGAGGCGCAGCGCGCGGGCATGCTCTTCGGTAAGCGAGGTGCCCATCGTGCCGACTCCGTGATGCACGCCGGCCGACCAGGCGCGGATGACGTCGGCGTATCCCTCGAAGATGACGACCGCGCCTTCCTTCTTAATGGCGGTGCGGGCTTGGTGCAAGTTATAGAGGACCCGGCTTTTGCGGAACAGTATCGTTTCGGGACTGTTCAAATATTTGGGCTGTTCGTTGCCCATCGTCCGGCCTGCGAAGGCGATTACCTTCCCTTTGGCGTCCCGGATCGGGAAAATGATCCGGTCCCGAAACTTATCCACATAGCCATCGCCTGAGGATCGGGCGGACAGCAATCCGCCCGATTCCATGAGCGGCATTTTGTACTCGCGTTTCTGCAGCAAGGTGGCCAGCGTATCCCATCTGGCGGGCGCATAGCCGATCTGGAACGTCTCGATCAGCGAGTCCGTGAAACCCCTCTGCTTCAAATACTGGATGGCCGGCTTGCCTTCCTCGAAGTTTATCAGGATGTGATGATACAGCATAGCGGCGAATTCATGCGCCTTGAGCAGATGATCCCGCTCCTGCTGCTTCTCGGTCTGTTCCTGCGTCAGCTCTTGCCAGCCGATCGTCATACCGGCTTCGGCGGCTAGATGGCGCACCGCTTCTCCGAAGCTGAAGCCTTCGATATCCCGGAGGAATGTAATCGCGTTCCCGCCTGCCCCGCAGCCGAAGCATTTGAAGATTTGCTTCTCCGGATGAACGTTGAACGACGGCGATTTCTCCGAGTGAAAGGGACAGAGCCCCTTCATGTTGCGTCCTTGCTTGGTCAGATGCACATACTTGCCGATTACGTCTACGATGTCGTGGTGTTTTAGGACAGCCTCAATGACTTCCTCCGGAATTTGTCCGTTACTCATCCTAACCACCTTCTTCGATTGTCAGAAAGCAAAGTGCCCCTATACGTATTCGCTA
Source organism: Paenibacillus koleovorans NBRC 103111 (assembly GCF_004000845.1). GTDB lineage: Bacteria > Bacillota > Bacilli > Paenibacillales > NBRC-103111 > Paenibacillus_AA > Paenibacillus_AA koleovorans. The sequence continues at coordinate 26,822 of NZ_BIMA01000026.1, read as the reverse complement.
TATGGAGGTATTCTCCTGCAAATCATGTAAAACTTTTGTCAAAGATTGTAGAAATGACCTTCGGTCATCGTCGGTAAAAGGCTTCGGGCCTTTCGAATGTTTGCCGTTTCGGCGCCGTTTGGCGCTCTCATGGCGGCTCTCCAACAAAAATCCGATCGTCTGATCCGTGTAGCGCTGTCCCCGATTCGACAACACGATCGAACGTTTCGCCAGACCGATCGTCGCAAGCCCAAAGTCCTGCGTGACGAGGATGTCGCCGGCTCGAAGATGGTTGGCGATGTATAGATCGACCGATTGATCCGAACGGTCAACCTGGACGATGCTCACCCGATCCAGCGCCTCCAGTCGGTGGTCATAGGAGGCAACCATCACGACTTCAGCTTCCGCAATTCGAGCCGCTTCGACAATTTCTCGTTTCACCGGACATGCGTCGGCATCAACAACGATTCGGGCCTGCACCATGTTCATCCTTCCACCAAATTTCTGCGGGATTCGTGACGCAGCCCACATTTCGCATATGCACGGACATGCGAAATGTGGGACTAGTATTAATATACGCTTCTAACGTCCAAATTCCTTCTTTGCTTTGAGGCCGAAATGCTAACGTCCGCGGAACATGCCGACAATTACGCTAGCCGTTTCTTCTACGGCCTTATTCGACACGTCGATCACGAAGCAGCCTAATCGAGACATGATTTTTTGCGCGTGCTCCAGCTCCTGCTTGATTCGTTCCACCTGCGCATACATCGCATTCCCCGACAAACCCAAGCTTTTGAGCCGTTCCTTGCGAATCATATTCAGCTTCTCGGGATCAATCACGAGGCCGACAATTTTCCGGCTCGGAATCGAGAATAGCTGCTCCGGCGGCTTCAGCTCCGGCACGAGCGGGACGTTGGCCACCTTGAACATCCGGTGGGCCAAATACATGGAGAGCGGCGTCTTCGAAGTCCGCGAGACGCCTACGAGCACGATATCCGCTTGAAGCACGCCGGAGAAGTCGCGTCCGTCGTCGTATTTGACCGCGAACTCGACCGCCTCCACCTTCTTGAAATAATCTTCATCCAGCTGATGGATCAAACCGGGCTGATGAAGCGCTTCCTTGTTGAGTACGCTCTCCAGCCGGGAGATGATCGGGCCGAGGAGATCGATGGTCGCTACCCCCAGCTTGCCCGCTCGCCCGGTCAAATGATCCCTGAGCTCCGGGATCACGAGCGTGAACAAAATGACCGCCTTCTCCCGGTTAGCTTCCTCCAGCACCCGATCGACGCCGGCGCGGTCCATAATATAGGAAGCCCGCCGGATTTCCACCGTCAGCGGGTGAAATTGAATCGCGGCCGCCCGCAGCACCGCTTCCCCGGTATCGCCGGCCGAATCCGATACGACGTACACAATCGGCTTCTTGTTACTCATGCTCCTCATCCCCCCGTCCGATTTGCCGAGAACGCAAAAACTCCCGTCCTGGTAAAAGCGTGGCACGACGGGAGAATTATATTCTGCTTTCGGACTATACTAGCAGACCGAGTCGGCCTTGTCAAATGAACGGCAGCCGGTCATATGCCGTATTTCTCCATCTGATCGAGAAACTGCCTGGATTTCCATTTCACATCGATATGAGTGTCGTATAAGCGACGGATGGCTGTTTTGAGCAGCGAGCGGGTTGAATCCGCAAGGTCGATTTGCCCGAGTCGCGCAATGTCCATTCGCTGGAACAATCGGATTAGCCTGACAACACTTTCGGCCAGCGGGATAGCTTGGGGATCGAGATGCCGACATCGAGGGCAAAGCGCGCCGCCCATGGCGGCGCTCAGTGACATTTCCTTGCTCTCCGCTCCGCAGGACACACATTGGCTCATGTCCGGCTCGTACCCCGCCAACGCCAATAAACGCATTTCATAGATGTGCGTCACGATCTGCAAATCTTTGTCCGCCTCCATCGCATCGAACGCGGCAAGCAGTTGATCGAACACCCAGCCCGCACGGTCCTGCTCGCCAAGCAGCTTCTCAGTCAACTCGGCCAAATAGGAGCCGTAGGCCGCCTTGTGAATGTCTTCTCTCAGCTTGTTGTACGGCTTAATAATCTCTCCTGCGCTCAAATTGCCCATCGAGCCGGATTTGAAAAACACGAATTCCCCATATGTAAACAGCTGCGTGATGGCCGAATAGCGGCTCTTCACCTTCTTCGCTCCCCGCACCATCACGCTCATCTTGCCATATTCATTCGTCAAGATCGTTATAATCTTGTTGCCTTCCCCATAATCGAAGCTGCGGATGACGATCCCATTGACCCGATACAGCATGTTTGGTCTCCTCCCCGAACCGATCGTCTCGGTCCGTTCCGGAGCCCGGCGATCCGTTAACCGTCCAATTCGTCCGGAAGCGGCTCCGCCTCCTCCTGCTCCGATTCTCCACCATTCCGATTCCATTCTTTGTATAGCAGGTAAGACTCCACATCACCAGTCAACGTAAAATACTTCCACGAGAAATCGCGCATTTGTATCCTCCCAATGAGACGGTCTGCTGCTCATTAGGTAGCATACACGCGGCGCGGTTTCCCTATCCAAAGCAATAATTGGAATGGCCAACCAGATCGCTCAGTCGAGCCGGAAGCCGAGATCCTTCAGCACATGCTCTTGGTTGCGCCAATCTTTTTTGACCTTCACCCAGAGCTGGAGAAAAATTTTCGAGCCCAGCAGCGCTTCGATATCCTTGCGGGCTTGGCGGCCGATTTCCTTCAGCAGCGCGCCTTGTTTGCCGATGATGATGCCCTTCTGAGAATCCCGCTCCACGTAGATGACGGCGGAGATATCGACCAGCCCGTTCTCCTGCACCTTCATATCCTCAATCGCGACGGCGATCGAATGCGGAATTTCTTCTCGCGTCTGGTGCAAAATTTTCTCGCGGATGAGCTCCGCACAGATGAACTGCTCCGGGTAGTCGGTCACCTGATCTCCCGGATAGTAGTGAGGTCCTTCCGGCAAATAACGGCCGAGCTGCTGCAGGAGCGTGTTGACGTTGTTGCCGCTCATGGCGGAAACGGGGATGATCTCGGCGAAGGCGTACAAATCCTTGTACGTGGCGATGATCGGCAGCAGCGCTTCCGGCTGCACTTGATCGATCTTGTTCATCACGAGAATAACCGGTGTCTTGACGTCTTTCAGCTGCTCCAGAATGAAACGATCGCCTCCGCCGAGTCCCTCGACGACGTCAATTACGAAGAGGATGACATCCACCTCGTGGAACGTGCTTTCCGCTACCTTCATCATGAAGCTTCCGAGCTTGGACTTCGGCTTGTGAATGCCCGGCGTGTCCAGGAATACGATTTGCATGGTTTCGGTCGTATAAACGCCTTGAATTTTATTGCGGGTCGTCTGGGGTTTATCCGACATGATGGCAATTTTTTGCCCGACGACTTGGTTCAGCAAGGTCGATTTGCCGACGTTCGGACGGCCGATAATGGACGCGAAGCCGGATTTGAAGCCTTTGGTCATAGCGAGTCTCCTCTAAGGTTCCAGTTGAAAAGCGCCGGGCAGCAGCTCCGCGATGTTCGTCACCGCGTAAGTGCCTGCCGTGTTGGCAAGAATGACGGGCATGTCGGGAGCGCACAGCTCCGAGATGACTTGACGGCAAATGCCGCAGGGGCTAATGGGTCCCGGGGTATCGCCTACGACCGCCATCGCCTTGAAGCTCTTGGGGGCGTTGCCGTCTGCGATCGCTCGGAACAATGCCGTCCGCTCCGCACAGTTCGTCGGTCCGTAAGCGGCATTCTCTACGTTGCAGCCGTAATGAATATGACCTTGATCGTCCAACAAGGCGGCGCCCACACGGAAGTTGGAATAAGGCGCATATGCCCGGCGCGCCGCTTCGATTGCGTGGCTGATCAATACTTCCGGCTGAATCGTTTCTGCAGGTGCGACTGGATTGGAATCCGGCATTGGCATTCACGCTCGCTTCTTCAGAAGTAGGTGGGTGGGCGGTCGGTTATGAAAAAGTATGAATCCAAGTAAACACTGCCGCCGTCAGTCCGCTTCCCAGCAAGGCGCCGGCGAGCAGCGACAGCAATCCTGTCCGCTTGCCGTCATATAAAATATACAGCATCAGTATCGTCAAGGCGAATCCCAGCAAAGCGATCAACGATTGCGATGTGAGCAGCGTCACCCAAGTGGACAATGAACAGGCTACGGCGGCTAACAAGCTAGGCTTGATCGGCCGAGCGGCATGTTTGTGCGAGAATCGGGACTGGAGCACGATCGCGAGCATCGCGATCAAAGCGATCAACGTCCAGACAAGACCCGGCGTCACCGCACCGCCTCCAAGCAGCTCGCCCTTGCGGAGCAGCCGGTCGATCGGCTCGTAGAACACGATCATCCCCGTAACAGCGGCAAAAACCGCAGACACTAACACCGAGGCTGCGGCAACGTCTTTGGCGATTTTGGCTAGCGGATGCAAGTCCGGCATCGCCAGATCGACCGCTTTCTCCACGGCGGTGTTGATCAGCTCGGTGACGATGACAAGCGTGATCGCGAGCAGGAGGAACAGGACCTCCACCTTCGGTAGCTTGAACACCAGCGCCAGGATGAGCGCGATCAGCCCGACGGAGAAATGGAATTGCATATTTTGTTGCGTCGATAGCGCGTAATGCAGCCCTTCATAAGCATATCGGAAGCTGCGGCGGAATCGTTTGACGTCTCTCAACGGGTTAAACCCGCCTTTAGCAGCACCTTCTCCTGCTGGGCAAACATATGGCGTTCGGTCGCTTCGTCCTCGTGATCATAGCCGAGCAAGTGAAGGAACCCGTGAACGAACAGGAAGCCGATCTCTCGTTCGACGGAATGACCGTATTCTTCAGCCTGAGCGATCGCCCGCGGGATCGAGATGACGATGTCGCCGAGCGGCTCCGGATAATCGTCGTCTTCGTCTTCCTCGTCGCCGTCGGCATCCTCTTGATCGTCATCGTCGGCGGCTTCCCCATCCTCGTCGTCTTCCTCATCTTCGTCGCCGAACACGATCTCGATCTCATCAGGCGTCGTCTCGAGCATCGAAAATGACAGCACATCCGTCGGACGGTCGATTCCCCGGTACTCTTTATTCAGCGCAAGGATGGCCTCGTCGTCGACGAAGCTGAGCGCTACCTCTCCATAGTTGATGTCTTCCTGCTCGCCGGCCAGCTTCAGCAATTGCTCCAGCTTCTCGATCAAGCCATCCGAAATCGGCAGCGCTTCTTGCTCGTTCGTCCATTCCAGCTTCAATGTCATGCCTTGCTCACTCCCTTGGTGTCGCTCTTCGACGGCAGCTCGCTCGGATACTCGATGCGCGAATGGAAAATGCCGAGCAGCGTCTCGTTAAGCGTCTTCGCGATCGTCTCCAGCTCCTTCAGCGTCAAATCGCAATCGTTGAACTGTCCGTCGTCGAGCCGTTCCTTTATAATTTTGCGCACGGTGGAATCGATCTGCTCAATCGTAGGGTTGCGCAGCGAACGCACCGCCGCTTCTACGCCGTCGGCGATGCCGACAATCGCAGCTTCCTTCGACTGCGCCTTCGGGCCGGGGTAGCGGAAATCCTCTTCGATGACCGGCTCTTCCCCAGGCTCATCAGCCTGCCTCTTAAGCGCCTTGTGGTAAAAAAACTTCAACAGCGTCGTGCCGTGATGCTGCTCTGCGATATCGCGGATCGGCTTCGGGATGCGTTGCTCCTTGAGCATCTCCACGCCGTCCCGGGCATGGGCGACGATAATCGATTTGCTAAGCTCCGGATCAATCCGGTCATGCGGATTCTCGATATTCATCTGATTCTCGATAAAATAGCTCGGGCGCCGCGTCTTGCCGATGTCATGATAGAACGATCCGACCCGGCACAGCAGCCCATCTGCGCCGACCGACTCGGCCGCCGCCTCCGACAGGTTGCCTACCATTACGCTGTGGTGGTACGTGCCAGGTGTCTCCGTCAGCAGCTTGCGCAGCAGCGGATGGTTCGGGTTGGACAGCTCGACGAGCTTGAGCGGCGACAAGATGCCGAACGCCGCCTCGAAAAAAGGCATCAAACCGATGACGAGCACCGCGGTCAGCAACCCGGCCGCAACCGCGAAGCAAGTTGAGAACAAAATCTGATTGCGCGTATAGTCGTTCTCCAGCAGTGTAAGCGCAATAACGGCAGCGGCTCCTGTAATTGAAGTCATCGTGCCGACCTTCAAGATGGAAGCCCGCTGGTTGGCACGCTGGGCGGCGAACACCGACGTAAGCCCCGTCACAAGCGACACAAAGCCGTAGCGGAAGTCGAACAGCTCGTCGTTGATGTTGAACAGCACGCTGGAAATGATACTGAATAGCAAAGCCGAGATGACGGCTAGAGGTATATCGAGCATCAGGGCTATCAGCATGCTGCCCATCGCCGCCGGCACCAAATACCCGATATACGGATATTCCAAATTTTGCCCCAAAGCGATGATCTTCATTCCGACCACGTTGAGCAGCACAATGACAATCAGCATGACGAGCTGGACATTGTTAGTACGGATCGGCAACTCGCTGTGGCGAATGAACATGTAGAGCCCAACGGTCATCAGCAAGGATGTTATCGCGAGGCCGAGCTGCGGCCAATAATTGACCTTCTCCTTGAGCAGCCCGGCGGATTTCACCCGCTGGTACAGCTCTTCGGTCACGAGCTCGCCCTTCTGCACAAGAATGTCGTCCTTGTTGATGTAGACAGGCTTTGTGTTATCGCGCGCCTGTGCTTTCTCCTCGTCCGTCGCCTGTTGGTTCAGGAACCGATTCGGTGTCAAGGCGAAACGGGCGATCTCTTGTACGAGCTCGCGGTTCGTCGCCTTCGCAAGCGAAGACGCGTTGACCAGCTCCGCTACCTTCGCTCGTGCCGTCTGGGCGTTCTGGATCTGGTCGGCCATCAGCCGCGTGACGATCTCGACAGTCACCGGCTCCATGACGGCCAAGTCTTCCTTCAAGAGCCGCGGGAACTTGAAATACATCTCTTCCGGGATGCGGTAAGGCTGCTCTTCCATCCGCGCCTTCATCTCCGCCACGAACAGATCGCTGCCCGGACCAGGCGAGATGGAACGATAAATCATATCGGTATGATCCTTATAAATAACGGGAAACACATTGCGGAACACATTCACCTTGTCGTTCAGCGCCAATTGCTCGTCGGCGTTGATCTGCCGCAGCTTCTCGTAAATCACCGCGACCATCTGCTCGTTTTTCATCGGGACGATCGTAAAGACCGGCTGCACCTTCTTGCCGGCTTCTTCCTTCGCCTTCTGAGTCTCGATCGCATTCTCGATCTGCGTAGGCGCAAAGATCGTTCGATCGCTGACGACGCCAAGCCGGATATCGTACCGTTCCGGAATCCACTTGCCGGACAACGACATGTAGAATATGACGGCGAGCAGCAGCAGCAGCAATACCCGAACGCCGATACTGTACTTCCAACCGCCCGTCCGGTAAGAAAACGATTTGCCCTTGATCGATAATCGCTGATTTGGAATCACTGCGTTCTATCCCCTTTGTTCATTTCCCAGGAACGGGGCTCGGTTGCACCGGGTCCTGCGAAGGCTCAAGCCTGCTCGGAGTAGGCCATGATGATTTTCTGCACCAATGAATGCCGCACGACGTCCTGTTCCGTAAAATGAACAATACCGATCTCCTCGATCGACTTCAATATGCGCTCGGCTTCCACCAACCCCGAGTTTTTGCCACGCGGCAAATCGATCTGCGTCACATCGCCCGTGATGACCATCTTCGACCCGAAGCCGAGACGGGTCAGGAACATCTTCATCTGCTCCGGCGTCGTATTCTGCGCTTCATCGAGAATAATGAACGAATCGTCCAGCGTACGGCCGCGCATGTAAGCGAGCGGTGCAATCTCGATCAGCCCGCGCTCCAGCGACTTGACTACCTGCTCCGGCCCCAGCACATCATTCAAGGCGTCGTACAGCGGCCGCAAATACGGATCCACCTTCTCCTGCAGATCGCCGGGAAGAAACCCGAGGCTTTCCCCGGCTTCCACGGCCGGACGGGTCAGCACGATACGCTTGACTTGACCTTCCTTCAATGCGACGACAGCAAGTACAACGGCCAAATACGTCTTGCCTGTTCCGGCCGGTCCGATGCCGAATACGATATCTTTCTTGCGGATCGTAGACACGTAGTGGCGCTGTCCGATCGTCTTTACTCGAATCGGCTTGCCCTTCTGCGTCGTAGCAATCTCTCCGCGCAGCAGATCGAGCAGTTGGTCGGCCTTCTGCTCCTTTGCCAGTTCGACGGCATACGACACATCGCGTTCGGTCAGCATCAGACCGCTGCGTATGAGCTGCAGCAGCACGTCGAACAATTGTTCCAGCCATTCCACTTCCGCAGGCTCGCCGTGGATGACGAGCTCGGCTTCGCGGCTGAACAAATGCGCGCTCGTCTTGCTCTCTATCAACCGCATGAATTTATCCTGTGGCCCGAACAGAGCAAGACCTTCTGCGGTACTCTTCAGAGGTATTCTAATTCCGTTAGCATGTTCATTGACATTAACTTGATCCGGCAACTATCCCATTCTCCTTCAGTTCACGATCGCCTGTTCCACGGCTATATCTTTCTCTACTTCGAAAAGCACTTTCATATAAACTTTACCATTGTCCGACTTTTCATGCAAAAGAATCTTTTCTCCGCGCAGCTTTGCATCCTTACCCGCACCCGCGATCACTTCCGATCTGGCCTGCTCCAGCGCGATGGCGGCCCCCTCCTCGGGAGCGAGCTGCACCTCTTCGATCCGCGACTCCATCACGGTTTCCTTCAACCAGCCGATCGGCAGCACGTATTTTCTCCACCCCAGCGCTTTCCGGTCGGAATGGGTCTCAAACCTCTCATAGCTTACCTTGCCATAACCGGTTACTTGCAGCCCACGACTGCCCAGCACCAAATAATTGCGGGTTTTGGACTCCCCCGTATATACTTTTTGCTTCTGCGCCAGAGGCATCTCCACAACGGCTTCCTGCCAAACTACGCCACGCACTTTTCCTTTCGCAACGACCGTCTGCAAATAAGCCCCTTCTCCAATGATGCCGGAAATGAGAATATCGCCTTTTTTGACATTCATGTTCGGTTTGGCGATCGGTTTTCCCGTCTCGGCCAAAATCTCGGTCACCAGCGCATTCTGGGAGGCAACCAAATGCCTCGGATTCATGAGCGGACTTTGGTCGGGGCGCGTCGCTTCCACAATCTTGATCTGCACCTTCGTCCCATGCACTTCCACGCCCACCCAAGACACCCCCGACAACTGCCGATGTATGGCATCCGACAGCTCATCCGGAGCGGCCATGCGGAATTTCCACTGGAGCCGGTACAGCCCCTGCTGCTTGGCTGCTTGCAAAATATCGGACCGCGCAATCGACTCGTTGCCTTCCACATCGATGCGCCAGACGATAGAAGACAGAAGATACAAACCCACGATAAAAGCAGCCAGCCCGATGGCGAACGTCTTGCGATGGCCCAGCTTGTCCAGCCAAAAAGGAAGCCCGAACCGGCCCACCACATGCATTCGGCAGCCTGTCTCCTTCAAAATCGGCTTCAGGCGGAAAAAATCGCGGAGCAGCATATAGAGCCGCACCGATTGCTCGTCCTTGCGGCGGACGTCCCAAATCCGGAACCGCTTGCTCACAAGCGCATTCAGCAGCTGCTCTTGCCGGTTGCCGCGCACATCAATCGCTACATAACCGCGGATTCGATTGAAAAGTGTCACATTCATTGCCTCGTCCTCCCCATTCCCGTTCAACTCGACTAGCAGCACCGTTACGAATCCAAATATTTCACATCCGTTATGATTCCTTCGATGAACACTTCCTCCGGTAAAATCGCGCGGATCGTCAGCTCCTTGCCGCGCACCTCCAGTACCCCTTGGCTGAGATGCAGCTTAAGCAGGTCGCTCGAAAAGTGGATGACGCCGCGATGATTCTCTATGTACAGCTGCCGGTTCCCGATCATCGTAAACCGGGGCAGGTCGAACACTACGTCCTGGGGAAGATCGAGCAGCTTGGCGGTCCATCTGCTCCATCTGCGGTTCTTGCGCTGCATCGGCGGCCTTTCCCCCTTCGCTTAGGACTTGCTGAAAGCAGAATCATTCAGCAACCTCTACTAGGTAACAGATTATTATACATATGCGGCGAAAGGGCCGTTTATAACGAAAAGAGGCCGTCCAGGGCGAATTTGCTCGCCGCTCGACAGCCTTTGGGTTCGGAACTATAAGGAATGGGGAGTCAGCCATTACTGAGGCGTCAGACGGATGATTTTGTCGTCTCCGGGCTTCGGAGAGCCTCGTCCGTCCCGATTGTTCGTCATGACGTAGAGCGCGCCATCAGGCCCTTCAGAGACGTTGCGCAGCCGGCCCCACTCGTTTTTGTACAGCTTCTCGGATTTGACGACCTTGGCCGGGTCGCCTTCTTGCAGCGTCACCTTCAGCAGTTGGGCGCCTCGCAGACTGGCCACGACAAGGTCGTTCTTCCACGGCCCCTTGGTGACGAAGGTCATCCCGGAGGGGGCCCATGTGTCCGAGCCGCTGTGCAGAATCGGCGTTCGCAGCTTCACATTCGGCGGGACGGAGTTCCCTTGCTTCGGCGACATAGCGTCGCCTTCGATCAGAGGCCAGCCGTAATTTGCTCCCGGCTCGATCAGGTTGATCTCGTCCATCGTCGACTGGCCGTGTTCGGACGCGTACAGCCGCCCGCTCATCGGGTGCCATGCGAGACCTTGCGGATTGCGGTGGCCGTAGCTGTACACCGGCGAATCCGGGAACGGATTCGTCTTCGGGATCGTGCCGTCCTTCGCGATGCGCATGATTTTGCCGGCCCGGCTGGTCGGATCCTGCGATTGCTGCGGGTCCTGGGCATCGCCTACAGTGAAGTACAAGTAACCGTCGGGTCCGAACCGGATGCGTCCGCCGTCATGCGTAGACTGACCTGGCAGCCCGTCGATCAACACCTTGTCGATCGTCGCTTTGTTGTTCTTCTCCACTAGCCGCAGGACGCGGTTCCGCAAGCTGCCGCGCTCTTCGTAGGTGTGGTACACATACATATAGCCGTTGTTCGCGAATTCAGGATCCGGGACAATGCCGAGCAGCCCGCTCTCGCCGCGGCTCTGGAACGGGATGCCGCCCGTCTTGAACGACAGCACCGGCTCGCCGACCAGCTTGCCCTTATCGATGACGCGGATCGTACCGGGACGCTCCGTGATGAAGATACGTCCATCCGGCACGAAAGCGATATCCCAAGGCACATCAAGCTGCTCGGCAAATACTTCGACCTTGTAGCCGCCGCTATTGCCGCTTGCTGACCCTTGCGGAGCGGTCGCCTGCGGCGAGCCGGCCGCTTGCGACGGCTGCGGGGCGGTCTCCTCCCGCGCCGAGCAAGCGAACGTCGTCGTCAACAGAACCGCCGTCATTGCAAGCACCCATGTTTTCATCCACGGTCACTTCCTATAGCTATAAGGTTTCTTGGCGCGGGGCGGGCCCAGAATTTCCGCCCAGACCACGCCTCGGCGCAGATCATCGGCATCGCCCATCCCAGCCCAATTGCCGTCGCTTGATTCATGGCGCTGTCGGGAAGCCATCGACGCAGCCTCTGTCTCGGAAGTCGGTGTTGAACTCGACGACAAGGAAGTCCGATCCGGTACACTCTCTCCATAAAGCAGTGCTCGCTGCTCAGAAGCCGATGGACCCTGGGGAGCTTTCGCCTGCGAAATTGTCGACGTCCGAGGCGCCTCACCTGTCGAGACGGAAGGCTTTTGGCCGGGCATCCACGAGCCAGGCTCGCGGTCGCCGGGGCCACCGCCGAATGTCGGCATGCGCGGCGATTTGTCCGGCTGCCCCATCTTCGCTCTTACTCGAGTCAGCAGCGTGTAGAGAACGCCTCCAATAATGACGACGAAGTAGATATTGCGGAACAGAAATTCAATCAAACGTTCTATGCTCATCCTGAACCTCCTTCCGGAAGCACTCGACTCCCGTGCTTACGAGCATGAACTTTTTCCTATTCGTGCTTCTCATTCGGGTTCGTCTTGCCGATCGATGAACGCATATTAGTGTCGGCTTCGATGTTGCGCAAGTTCATGTAGTCCATGACACCCATCTTGCCTTCGCGCAGCGCTTCCGCCATAGCGAGCGGCACTTGCGATTCGGATTCCACAACGCGCGCACGCATCTCTACGACCTTCGCCTTCATCTCTTGCTCTTGGGCAACGGCCATAGCACGGCGTTCCTCGGCCTTCGCCTGTGCAATCCGCTTGTCGGCTTCGGCTTGCTCGGTTTGCAGGTGGGCGCCGATGTTCTTGCCTACGTCGACGTCCGCGATATCGATCGATAAAATTTCAAAGGCAGTACCGGCATCCAACCCTTTACCCAACACGGTTTTGGATATCATATCGGGATTCTCAAGTACATTCTTGTGCGAATTGGACGAACCTACAGTGGTTACGATCCCTTCGCCGACACGAGCGATAATAGTTTCTTCGCCTGCACCGCCGACGAGTCGGTCGATGTTGGCGCGAACAGTGACGCGTGCGCGGACTTTCACTTCGATTCCGTCCTTCGCTACGGCAGCGACGATCGGTGTTTCAATGACTTTAGGGTTGACGCTCATTTGAACAGCCATCAGGACATCCCGTCCGGCCAAGTCGATCGCAGCGGCACGTTCAAAGCCGAGTGGAATGTTTGCACGTTGGGCCGCAATCAGGGCGTTAATGACCCGATCGACGTTGCCGCCTGCCAAGTAATGGCTCTCCAACTGGTTGATGTTGAGGCCGAGACCGGCTTTGGTCGCCTTAATCAGCGGATTGACAATCCGGCTCGGGAGAACGCGGCGAAGCCGCATAGCGACAAGGGTGAAGATGCCGACGCGCACACCCGATGCGAGGGCGGAAACCCAGAGCATCACCGGTACGAAGCTCAGGAAAACGGACAATACGATGATCGCTAAAGCGATGATAAGTAGAATGCTAATCCATGCTTGATCCATTAATGAGTTAATCCTCCTTTTATTTGGGGGCCGTTAAGGCCTATTCCAAAGTTCTGACTACGACTCTCGTTCCTTCCACTTTCTCTACTCGTACTCGAGTCTGGACCGGGATAAACTCCCCATCCGTCACGACATCGATCCGTTCGCCATTGATCTCGGCCGTTCCGGCCGGACGCAGCGGCGTCACGGTAACTCCTTCATGGCCAACCAAATGCTCCTTGGATGCCTGGGAGATGAATCCTTCCTCCGAGGTCAGCTGCTCTTTCAGAATAAACTTGTTCCAAATGCCTCGATGTTTGAACACCCGGATGAACACCGCGATTACGATGATCGACAGCACAACCGCGATCCCAAGGGATAGCAGCGCATTCCCCGAATCGAACGCCGCCATGACGACCCCGGTAATAATAGAGATAATACCCAGGATGCCCAAAATGCCGAATGTCGGTAAAAAAATCTCAATAATAAGCAGCACAATCCCGATAACGAATAACGTCACATCTTCACCCCCCGCAAAACCGGCTATATAATGGCCGAAGAAGTAAAGCCCGAAGCCTGCGATACCCAGTATCCCCGGTACGCCGAAGCCCGGCACGAACAGCTCGATCGCGACGCCGGCGATGCCGATCAACAGCAGGAGCGTCATGACTACCGGATGTACGAGGAACCGCGCCAGCTTCTCATAGAACGTAGGCTCGAACTGGAGGAGGATCGGATCCTTCACGCCGGCGAATGCAATCACTTCATCAACCGTAGACGCCACCTTATCGGCATAACCGACCGCCAGCGCCTCCTCCGCCGTCAGCGAGACAAGCTCTCCCTTGCCTACCGTCCTTTTGATCTTCGTCATGACGACCTCGAGGTTCTCGTCGACCATCCCTTCGGCGATCGCCGGATTGCGTCCCCGCAGCTCGGCGGCGGCGCGCATCTCGCTCGACCAATGCGAGACGATCTTCGAGTCCTTCACATGATCGCCGTTGCCGTCGACGACGGCGGCCGACCCGATCGAGCTGCCGGGCTGCATGACGATCTTGGTTGCGTTCAGCGCAATGTAGGAGCCTGCCGAGACGGCACGGCCTTGGACGAACGCGATCGTCTCCACCTTGCTCTGCCGAATGAGCTTGCCGATGTTCTCCGCCGCGTCCAGCCGGCCGCCGAGCGTGTCGATGTCGAGCACGATCAGCCTCGCATTGGCCTCTTCCGCATCGGCGAAAGCCCGCTTGAGGAAGCTCTCGAGCCCGCTCTCGATCGTCTGCTGAACCGGCACGATGTAAACGAGCCTTCCGCCGGACGTGCCCGGCGTTTTGTCCGCCGCCAATGCCGGAATCGCTCCGGCCAAACTGACTGTGAGGAGCAGCAGTGCCGCGATCAGCTTGATCATGGCGATCAGTCCGCGACCGGCCCCCCGTTTAACAAACCATGCTTGCATGTAAGACCTCCTTTTGAAAGCGTTATACCGATTATTACGTATCAGGTGGTTACATGTTTCATTCTACCATTTATTCGCAGCGCGGAAACGTAAACATGGCTTGTAGCAGTAATAAATTCGTTTTTTAAGAAAAACCTGATGGGAAGTTCAACGATCAGGTTTTTCGAATCCCCACTTCCCCGCACGACACTCTCGGGTCCAGCCAGTAACTCCCGGCCTAAATTTCTAGTTCCCGCACGACACTTTGGGTCCAGCCAGTAACCCGGCTTTGCAGCCCTATCACTTTCCCCACCCGACTGACGCAGTCCGACTTTTTCGGACTCCAGACACCGATGCCGCGGCGCGACACCACGGCTGCTGAAAGGGGGAGAATTTTCAGAGTAGAGTAGCGAACGGAGATTGTATCTCCTTCCCGTATGAATAGTTACTGGCCGGGACCGGGAGTGCAGTGCCGGCAAGCGGGGAGTGAGCTGTGAAGGAGAGGTAGGTGCAACCCCCAGTCGAATCCCAGAAGTCAGAAAAAAGACCCGGCAACCAGCCAGGTCTTCTCCGAATCCGAATCTTACTGCTAAGCATCGCCCATTCCAGTGTAGATCAGCACCGCGTCGCGCAGGAAAGCGGCAACGCCCGGTTGGTCCTTGTCGTAGTAGGCGGTGAATCGCTCGTCGTCCACATACATTCGGGCTATGCCTGCATGCGCTTCCTTCGAGTACTGGTCCCACCAGTAGATGAGCCATTGCCGGTGCAGGTCGGCGGCTTTCTGGGCCAGCTCGCCTGCCGGATCGCCGGTCGCGAACGCGGCGGCCAAAGCCTCATGCACCTGGGCCGCGAGCTTCTCGACTTCGGCATATTGCTGCTCCGTCATGTTTTTCACCTTGGCGTTGGACTTGCTCACTTTCTCGTCGCCGTACTTGGCGCGGACTTCCGTCCCGTATTTGTTCTCGTTATCATCGATCAGCTTTTGC
Source organism: Paenibacillus koleovorans NBRC 103111 (assembly GCF_004000845.1). Lineage (GTDB taxonomy): Bacteria > Bacillota > Bacilli > Paenibacillales > NBRC-103111 > Paenibacillus_AA > Paenibacillus_AA koleovorans. Next base: position 11,431 of record NZ_BIMA01000026.1, on the reverse strand, counting down.
TTGAAACCTTCGAATTTCTGCTTATCGGACATCGTTTTCGTCCCCTCTCTTTGAGCCAATGTCAGCTCTACATTCGCGATCAGCAGATCCAGCTGCGCCCGTTTCTCCAAGAGCTGCGCGCGATGCTCGTGAAGCGCCCGGTCCGCATCGAAGGCAGGCGACGTCACCAAATCCTTGATCTCCTCCAAGCTCACGCCGAGCTCTCGGTAGAACAAAATTTGCTGCAGCCGGTCCACCTCTTGCTGGCCGTAGATGCGGTACCCAGATGAACTGATTCTCGCCGGCTTGAGAAGTCCGATTTCATCGTAATAACGCAGCGTCCGTGTGCTGACCCCTGCCAGGAGCCCTAGCTTCTGCACGGTATATTCCATGTTTGCACCTCCTGACAAAATGATCGTACACCTTGACGCAACGTGAATGTCAACAGGGGAATTTCACAGCATTTACGCACAAAAAGACTGCCGCAGATGCGACAGCCTTTCTCTCTTCCCATTATAAACGTTCGAATCATTCCGACCGATCAGCCGGCGTTACCCCAGAAGCCGCAGCACCGCCTGATTGACGAGCTTGCCATCGGCACGCCCTTTCACTTTCGGCATCAATGCAGCCATGACTTTTCCCATATCCGCTTTAGAAGAAGCACCCGTCTCCTGAATGGTCTGTTGTACAATGACTTTGATTTCTTCCTCTGTCAACTGCTGCGGCAAATATTCGGAAAGAATCACAAGCTCTTCCTGAGTGGCCTCGGCCAAGTCGGAGCGGCCCGCTTTCTCAAATTCTTGGAGGGAGTCTTTGCGCTGTTTCACTTCACGACTGAGAATATCAAGCACTTCATTGTCATCAAGCGTTCTCTTCAGATCTATCTCAACATTCTTAATCGCCGATCGAATCATGCGGATGACGGAGAGTTTGAACTTGTCCTGATTCTTCATCGATTGCTTCATATCGTCATTCAATCGTTCGCTTAAGCTCATTGCTGCCAAAATCCTCCTAGAACTTTCTCTTGCGAGCAGCCTCGGACTTCTTCTTACGTTTTACGCTAGGCTTCTCATAGTGCTTGCGTTTCTTAACCTCAGCCAGGACGCCGTCCTTCGCGATGGAGCGCTTAAAGCGACGGAGTGCAGCATCGATGGTTTCATTTTTACGAACTCGAGTTTCAGACACTAGTTTTTCCCTCCCTCCGAACAGACCGTCCCAAATACCCAGGAACACGGTTATCAAACTACATTATACGTGAAAGCAAAAGTGGGTGTCAACCTAACACCGCTTGCTATTTACAGCCAACGTCCGCAGCCAAAAATCAGACAGGTTTGACGTTCAATCCGCCAAGCTTCTCTCCGCCGAGCAGATGCATGTGAATGTGGTACACCACTTGGCCGCCGTCCGAACCGCAATTGTTGATCAGACGATAACCGGATTCCGCTACGCCAAGCTGACGAGCGATCTGAGGGGCCGCCAGCAGCACCTCGCCCAGCACTTCGCGGTCCGCAGCCTCGACTTCATTGATAGAAGCGATATGCTTCTTCGGGATGATCAACACATGTACGGGAGCGGCAGGCTGAATATCATGAAACGCCACGACATGCTCGCTCTCGAATACTTTCTTGGAAGGGATCGTGCCTTCGACGATTTTACAAAAAATGCAATCCATCGGTCAGCCTCCTACGGGCACAATAGGGTTTAGAACAAGCGAAGCAGCACGGTCGACAAAAACTCCATCTCGAACTTCTCGGTCATGAAATCCGCCGCCATCTTCGTCTGCTTCTCGATCAGCGTCTCGTTCCCCGCGTCGGTCTGCAGCTGCTGCTCCGTGGAGATGAGCATATCGCGCAGCCACATGAGCTCTTCCTGCTGCTCCTGGATCGTCTTCAGCAGCTTCTCGATCTCCTCGGATTCCATAATCAGCTCTACCATATAATTGTAGCTTGCAGTGAAAAACTCTTCCCCCGCGTAATAAGGCTCCTCGGAATAGTTCGTGCGCAAGTACTGCTGCAGCGCCATGCCGATGAAGTGAGCCGTCACTTCGGGTTTGCAGTTCATTTTCATGTAGCGAAGGAAGCCTTGCGGCGTCCGGCCGTCCTTGTTGCTCAGATCAGGTTCCCGCTTGTACAGCTGCATGAAAATCCAAACGAGCAGCCGATGCTCCGTTCCCAAATAAATGTTATGGATAATCAGCTCATGCAAATCTTCCTTGAGCTCTTCGATCTGCTCGAGCGTTTCGGAGTAATGAACGATTTGGCGGAACAGAAGCTGCTTGTAGTTCAGCATCTCCTCGTATTCCGCTTCGCTCTCCACCTTGGACAGCACGCCAAACAAACTTTGCTTCAAAATACCTACATTCGAAGCGTCCGCGAACAACGGATTGCCGACCATTTGCTCGTCGTTAGCCAGAAAAAAATCAACAACATCATTAATATCTTGAATGGAATTGTAGCGAATTTCAGTCGTCATGGATGTGAGGTGTCTCCCTCCGAAAAAGAATTAAAAAGTCTCCAATCATCATACCAGAAATAAATCGGACTTGCATACTTTGTTGCGCAACCGCTTCCCTGGAGCGGATTCGCCACTGGCTCACAAAAATATAGACCGTCAGTCTAATTTAAAGTACAATGAGACCATAAATGGGAAGCAGGAGTTGATGCCGAGATGAATATCATGCGCGCCTCTACCCGCAAAAAACGCGACTATGTGCTCGAGGTGGCATTCCGTATGTTCGCGGAGCGAGGCTATGAGCACGTCTCTGTCGACGATATCATCGCCGCCACGAACACGTCCAAAGGTACTTTCTACCACTATTTCGACGGCAAGGAAGATTTGCTGTCGATCGTCAGCGAGCGTCAAATCGAAGTGGTGGAGCAATGGGTCAAGGAGACGCCAGCCAAGGTGCAATCGCTCGAGAGCCATGTGAACCGACTGTTCTTAGACTTGGCGTCTAACATCCAGTCGATGCCTCGTCTCATCCGGAGCATCCAAGGGCTTGCCATGCACAATGAAACGGCGGCCGCCAAGAGCCGGGAGCAGCTCCGCCATTTGACCGAGAGCCTGCTGCACTGGCTGCCGGAGCGCCATAAGGTCGACTTGCTCATTTCCGCCTACAGCGGCATCGTGAATCGATGGTGCATGTCGGAGGATACCGACCTGGAGTCGCGCGTGCGCACGCAATTCGCCTTGCTCTGGACCGGGCTTCGCTCGTCCGATCCTCCCTCTCCCTTAGAAGTCGCCCCGAAATTGAAGGAGGAACCAAAAATGAAAGTCGCCGTCATCGGCGGCGGATTGGCCGGATTGACGGCCGCCGCCTATTTGTCCGAGGAATCTTCGATCGAAGGCATCTTGTTCGAGCGTAGCCCGCAGCTTGGCGGAAGAGCATTCACATACGAAAAAGCAGGCTTCACCCTCAACTATGGCGCCCATGCGATTTATGGCATCGACCGGCATACCCTTACCGTCATGGAGAAAGAGCTGGGTTTGTCTTTCAGCAGCAAACAAGTCGACAGGCGCAAAGTCGTATACGAGAAAAACAATCAGTTGACGCAAGCCCCGCTCGATTTTGTCAATCTGATGAAAACCGACCTGCTCAGCCCCGTCCAAAAAGTAAGATTCGCGGGAGAAATTACGGCCATCATCGCCAATATTCATCAGCTCAAGCACTACAAAACACTCGGCGACTACCTCGCCTACTCCAACGCCGACGAAGACTTGAAGGAGCTGTGGGAGCATCTCGTCTGCTCCAACTTCTTCATTACGCCGGAGGATGCCCGCCTCGTCTCAGGCGCTGTGATCAGCGAGTACTACCACAACCTGTTCCTGTCGACCCGTCCGGTGAACTATGTGCTGGGCAGCTGGGCGGTCATCACGAATCAGCTGAAGAGCAAGATCGAGCTATCCGGCCGATGGGCGATCTCGCTGCAAGAGGGCGTGGACGGCATCCGCTATGAAGGCGGGCGTTTCGTCCTGCAGACGAAGACGCGCGAAGAAAGCTTCGATCGGATCGTCTTCGCCATGCCGGTTCAGCAAGTGACGAAGCTGCTAAAGGGGACCGCCTGGGAGCCGTTCCTGGCCCCTTACGAGCACAACACGTCCACGGAAGTCATGGTATATGACGTCGGTCTGAAACGGGTCGTAGCTCGCCCCTTCTCGTACATCAGCGACATGGACAACAAAATGTTCATCAGCGACGTATCGGCGACTGACCATACGCTAGTGCCCGAGCAAGGCCAGCTGCTGCAAGGCATCGCCTACTTGTCCGACCAATTCGCCGACGACGCGGAGCGCAAAGCTTACTTGGAACGCAAAACCGAGCAAATCGAGCAGCTGTTCGACAAACATTACGCGGGCTGGCGCGACGAGGTCGCCGTGAAACGCGTCTCGAAAAAAGCGATGGTAGCCAGCGTCAAAAACGTCCATACGAACAAGCTTCTGCCCACTCGTGTCGAGAACATGCCGTTTTATTTTTGCGGAGACGGCTGCACGGGCAAAGGCGAGCTTGCGGAACGCGCCTTCTCCAGCGCACGGCAAGTAGCCCAAGGGATTTTGAAGGATACGAAGCAGCTTGTCGGTGCCGGAATCTAGATGCAATGAAAAAACCTTTGGAGCCATCCAGGCTTCAAAGGTTTTTTGGCGTCCGCAAGGCTGTATCGCCATTAATAAGGCGTTACGCGGTTATTCCTTCTTTGAGCGGCATCGTAATCCATATTTTTACGCCATTCCCTCTTGAGCTCTCCAGCTCCATATTGCCGTTCAGATGAAGAATCCGCGTCCGCATCTGTTCCAACCCGATCCCGGCCGTGCCTGTTTCCTTGGGGGCTGGAGCCGGCTCGAAGCCTATGCCGTTATCCTCATATAGCAAATAGAACGTTTCATGCACGACGGACAGATGGAGCGACACTTTCTCCGCGAGCGAGTGTTTTTTGGCATTATTGAGCAGCTCCTGGACGACCCGGAAAATGTGACGCTTCGTCTCCAAATCCTTATGCTCGATCGCCCCTGCTCTTACCATTTTCAACTCGACCGCGAACGGGCACGAAGCCCGCTCCTGCTCCACCAGCTTGTGCACCGTCTGCAGCAGACCGATCTCCTGAAGCAAATGAGGATGCAGCTCGAAGCAGCTTTGCCGCAGGTTCGCGTTAATGATGTCCACATATTCACTGAGCGCGATCATTTGCTCGCGATCCTCATCGTTGCTGATGTACCGGGTGGTCAGGGCGTTCAAGCGGCGTTTCAAAAAAAACAAGTCTTGCATCGTCGTATCGTGGATATCTGTGGCAATGCGAGATCGTTCCTTCTCCTGCAGCTCGAACATGAGCTTCCGGAACCAGTCGAGATCCTTGGCCAGCTGCTCGCTTGGCATTTGGGCCGCCAGTTGCTCCAGCTTAAGCGTCAGCTTGCGGATCAGGAAAATATTTTCAAGCGACACGGACAAATAGGAAATGATCAAATTTAGCCACTGCACCTCTTCTTGCCCAAGCAGCGTATTCGTCATTTTACGGGTCGTGATCAAATAGCTCGTATACTCCTCGTGCCGGTTCACCTCATGTATCAAATAAAACGGATGCTCCATAACGCCGAACCTGACAAGCTGCTCCACCTCGCCCAAATTGATTTCCCCGACCTCGATCAGCTCCATATCTTCGCGATAGCGGAATACGAGAGCTCCCCCGTACACTCGCAGCGTGGAGACGATGTCCACGAGGATAATATCCTTAATCTCGCGGAAGCTGGTAATGTTGCCTAAGTTTCGGGCAATCTTTTTGAGCGCTGTTTGCAACACATATTTGCGGGGGAACATGATCCATTCCAATTTTGTGGAAAAATGTTCCAGTGCGTAGAGCAGCACAGTCAGCAGTACCAGGGTGAAGCAAAACACGAAGGACAGATGCCGGGCGGTCGCATGCTGCTGAAAAATGAGCCAGATGAAGGCGACCAGGATCGTGCTCGGAAACACCGAAATCGCACCGGTCATCATCAAACGCCGAAGGACGATATGAATATCGTAGAGCTGCCGCGTCCCGATCAAATATGCAAACGACAGCGGAAATATCATAAACATCCAGCCGGAAAAATATGTGGAAATGAACGGATGCCCGAAAATAAGCAGGGGTAGGAAAGATAAGAAGGCAAACGGCATAAAAGAAAGCAGGAACGAGATCCAGACCGTTTTGATCAGCATGCTGATCGTATCGCCGGTACTCCAATGTTTAATCAACAGCTTGGTCATCATGTAGAAGTTAAGCAAGATCCCGATCAAGAAGAAGCTGATGGTAACCGTGTTATTATGAAAATAAAAATCAAACGCGATATCCGGAAAATAAAAGCTGAACCGCAGCAGGAAGCTCGCGATGACGATCGCATAAAGGGGAACAAGCAGCTTTTTGGAGGTCGCGATCCCTCCCTTCTCTTTGAAAAATTCCAGCAAAAAATGATAGAACATGACGGGGAGCAGCATCATCAAGCTGTTGATCAGCACTTTACCGGTCGAGTCGCCACGGATAGAAGCCAGCAGGCTCATGAAGATGAGTCCGATATTGATGAACACTCCGGCCAGGAAAGTGGCGGAAGGAGACCCGCGCAGCGTGGTCAGCAAAATGCCGGCAATAGCCAAACATGTCGTTTCACCGATGATCGACAAATAGTCGACGGAGCTGCGGATTTGCAGGATATTGGCTTCGAACGTCTCTCCGTTCCTGGAAATAAGCAGCGTGTCGGCTTGGTCTACCGTACGGAATTTACGAATCGACGGATGCTCGTCGGTCGGCTTGCGGTCGATTTCCAATACAATGTCGCCTACCCTGAGATCAAGATCTTCTCCGATCTTGCTCATCTCGAAGTCTTCAATCACCCATTCCGACTTCTCGTTCTGTTCGACCACGATACCGGTATGCGGGTAGCGGAACGTGAGATAGAAGAACCAGGATTGGACGGTGATCAGTACTAGGACTATCAAAATCCATATGGACTTTTTTTTCATAATCTCCACCTTTTCGACAGCATTTTTTAGTATAATGAAGCGAACAAGCTCGTACTAACACATATGTTGTTTTTAACATCCAAAATGGGGGGTCTATGGATGCAAGCAGTCGGATGGTCTACCGGCTTACAACTTGCCGTACGCAGCGCTAAGAGGATGAATGGACAACTGGAAGGCATCATGTGGAACGAGGCTCAACTGAGATTGTCTGTGGAAGAGCGCGGTGCTCTGGATGAAGTGTTCAGCCAAGCGAAGAACAGTGAAGAAGCGAAAGAATCGTTCTGGTCATAGCCATAGCCAGCCTTAATTTTACCAAACACAAAAAAGATTGTATAACGGATGATTCCATTATACAATCTTTTTTTACATAATGTGGATTTTCGTCGAATCCTCGGGAAACATGTCACCGATGCTTTTAGACCTAATTCCAATTGTCAACATAAAAAATTGCCTGCTAATAATAGAATTGGATAATAAAATCAGTTATAATTTCCTATTGAGCGCCTAGTAAATATTTCTACTTTTTTCGACACATGTCAATCGATAGTTCGAAAGACTAGCGGTCCCGCTCTACATTCAACCAACCAGAGGTGCCAAATGATCGTCCACAAAAATGCGGAAGCGTTCGCCCTGGGGCATTGTTTGCTCCCGATCGTTCTTCTGCTTCTATACGGCCATAATCCCCAGATCGAGCTGCTTCCGATTGCGGCTCTAGGTTTGGCATATACCGTCTTGCTCTTATGGCGGGCATTTCATGTCAAAGATTTGGGCCAACTGCTGAAGCTGCCGGGATTGGCCGGACTGATGGCCGTCGATTGGCTGCTTGTCACGGCTTCGCTCACTTGGCCCGAGTGGCAGAACGGTCTGCAGCCTACGTGGCTGCTCTTGTTCGTCATTCCGCTCTATGCTTCCGAAGCCGGCTTCCTCGCCACGCTCGTGTTCGGGGTGCTGGGGATGTTCAGCGTCTTTCTGTACCATTGGGCGGCAGGAACACCCTTTCTCACACTCGATACACTGCTGCTTGCGTTCGGCATGGTGCTGCTCAACGTCTTCATAGGACGGGTATCCTACAATCTGAACCGGATGGCATTCTTCGATACGCTTACGATGCTGCCGAACCGGGAGCTGTTCAAACAACGACTGAACACGCTGCTCCATCGAATGAGGACGAAGCCGGTGCCGATGGCGGTGTTTTTCCTGGATCTGGACAAGTTCAAGAATGTGAACGACACGATGGGCCATGAGATCGGCGATCAGCTGCTGCGAGCCGTTTCCGAACGGATAGGCGGGAAGCTGCCTAGAGGCGCCACGTTCGCCCGTATGGGCGGGGACGAGTTCGCCCTGCTCACCCGATTCCATCGGATGGAAGAAGTAGTGGCGCTTTGCAAAGACATTTTCAACTCGCTGCAAGAATCGATCGTGCTGAATGATCAGGAAGTCTACATTTCCACCAGCATAGGGGTTGCCATCTTTCCCGAGCATGGTCGGACCGCCGAACAGTTGATGAAAAACGCCGATGTGGCCATGTACAGAGCCAAGGAACAAGGCCGCAATCATTACCAGTTCTATTCGCCGCCGGAAGGTGTGCAGCTGCCTTACGAGCGGTTCGCTATGGAGGCGATGCTGCGCAAGGCACTGGAGAAAGACGAGCTCGTCGTCTACTATCAGCCGAGAGTAAGCGCCCGGACGGAGCAGCTCGTGTGCGTCGAAGCGCTGGTCCGCTGGATTCACCCGGAGCTGGGCTTAATCTCACCGGCCGATTTCATCCCGATCGCCGAGGAAACCGGGCTCATCGTCCCGCTTGGCGAGCTCGTGCTTCGCAAGGCGTGCTATCAAGTGCGCAAGTGGCAAATGATGGAGGGCTGCTCCGAGCTGCGGGTGAGCGTCAACTTGTCGACGCTGCAGTTCCGCCAGCAAAACTTGCCTGTGCTGATCCATCGGCTGCTGCGCGAGACGAAGCTGTCGCCTGAATATTTGGAGCTCGAGATTACAGAATCCGCCGCGATGCAGAACGTAACGAAAAACATATTGATGCTGCGCGATTTGAAGGAAATGGGCGTCAACATCTCGATCGACGATTTCGGAACCGGTTATTCCTCCCTCAGCTACTTGAAGCGGTTCCCGATCGACGGCTTGAAAATCGACCGTTCGTTCATCAACGGGATTTCCGAAGATCCGGACGATGCAGCCATCGTCACCGCCATTATCGTTCTGGCTCGCACGCTGAAGCTCAAAGTGACCGCAGAGGGCGTGGAGACGGAGGAGCAGTACATGTTCTTGCAGCAGCTCGGCTGCGATGAGATTCAAGGCTATTTGTTCGGCAAGCCGATGCCGGCGAAGACGCTGGAGGACTGGCTGCAGCTGCAAATGTCGGATGAGAAGCTGGTGCTTTCCTCGATTTAACCGTTTAGAAGTGTAAAGACGTTGAAGAGTGTAAAGAAGGAGGCTCGACACGCTGTGTCCGGCCTCCTTCTGTAGTTCTTATTGATCTAGCCGGATTCCAGCGTGACGCGGCTGCCTCCGCCGGCGGTGCCGGCAGGCGATACGATGAGCCGTCTCGGCAGCCGGGCGCGCAACTCAGGCACATGGCTGATCACACCGACCGTCAGACGCTCCAGATGAAGCTTCTCCAGCGCTCCGATTACCGACTCGAGCAGCTCCTGATCTAATGTCCCGAAGCCTTCGTCCAGGAAAAAAAACTCCAGCGGATACTTCCCCTTCAGTTGGATCTGGGCGGACAAGGCTAGCGCTAGCGCCAGCGAGGCCAAGAACGTCTCCCCGCCGGAGAGGGTCGAGACGGGACGTTTCACACCGCCGTTCCAATCGTCCCGGATAAGGAAGCCGCCTGTTGAGTCGACTTCGATCGCGAACCGCTGACCCGTCAGCGCCCCTAACCGCTGCGAGGCGTCCCGGCTGACCACCGTCAGCTGCTCTTCCGCCACGTACTCGACGAATGCGTTGCCTCTAAGCACGCTCTGGAGCTTGGCCATTCGCGCCAGCTTCGTCTCGAGCTCGATGCGGCTTCGCTCCAGCCCGCTCCACTTCGTATGTTTGGCCTCTACGTCTTCGAGATCACGTCCCGCTCTAGCCGCCTCTTGAAGCGCAGCTTCGTCCCGCTCCCTGGCCGCTATCCATTCGGTTTCGCAAGCAAGCCATTCTTCTTCGGTCACGGTTCCATGGGCAAGCTGCTCCTCCAGCGATTGGCGCAGCAGCTTCAGCTTCGTCTCGCGCTCCCGATGCTCGGATACACCTGAGGTACGCGATTGGCGCATTTCCGGGGTTAGACGGGCCTCGAGCACCTCATCTTGATTATGGAATGCTGTGGCGGAGAGCGCCTCTGCCCACGTTGCTTCCGCTCTCGACGCCGACTGCTCGGCTGAGCGGCTCGCTTCGAGAGAGCCGCTGTGACGCTCCGCACTTGTCTGCAGCTCGGCGAGCCGATGAGCGAGAGCGGTTCGAGCGTCCTGCTCCTCGAGGCGAATTCGGTCGAGCTCGGATTGGGTCTGCCGAGCCAAGGCGGGAATGTCCGCACCTGGCTCGGCCCATTGCAGCAGTTGCTCCTGCTTCTCGCGGTTTGCGCGGGAGGCGGATTCGTGCTGAGCTTCCAACTGCGCCAGCTCCTTGTCGAGCTGGATCGTCCTGCTCTGCAGCTGCTCGATCTGGGCGTTCGTGCTCTCGAGGAACGGCACGCTCTTGGCCAGCCGCTCGCGCAGCTCTTCCGCCTGGCGGTCGCGCTCGGCCAACTGCGCCGTCTCGTGCGCCGCTTCCTCCGGCGACATGTTGGGATAACGCTCCGCCCAGTCGGCGGCGGCTCGGTCGGCTTCGGCTTGAGCGGCGGCGTGTTTGTCGGAAGCCGCTTGGGCGGATTGGCTCGCCGCTTCCAGGCGAGCGGCCAGCTCGTTCTGCTGCAGCTCGAGCTGACGCCGCTGCTGCAGCAGCCGCTTCACAGTCTCGGCCAAAACCGGGAGGCGGGCGGCAGACTCGGCAGCGGCGGTATCCAGCTGCTGCACGGTGTGGGCGAGATCGTCGGGCGTTAGGGTGTCTTCTGCGACGGTTGCCGCCGCTTCGGCTATGTATGACGATTCTGGGTGAGTATGGTCCGGAGTCGCTGTTGTTGCTTCGCTTAGCAGCGCCGTCAACTCGTCCAGCTTGGTTGTTTGCTGGTACATCCGGAACTTAAGCTGCTGCAGCGACTCTTGCTGCCGCGAGAGGGCCTCGGTGAGCCGATCGTGCTCGTCGCCGGCCGCGCTGCTGTAGGGGATGACGCCTTCGGCGGCTGGTACGGTGGCTGTGGCGGCCACAGGGTCGTGCGTGCGGTGGCTCGCCGGGTGGTCGAGCGAGCCGCACACCGGGCACGGCTCGCCGGCCACGAGCGACGCGGCTAGACGCGCCGAGAGGCGCGCCGTCTCGCGCTCGCGGGCGAGCCGCTGCAGCTGCGCGTGCGCGGCCAGCGCCGCCGCCTGCGCG
>NZ_BIMA01000025.1 GCF_004000845.1 Paenibacillus koleovorans NBRC 103111 | reverse complement strand
AGACCTGTAGTACGCTTGGCCGGCGAATTTCGGGTAGAGCGGAATCTGATGCTGTCCGTGCGTAAGATACAGCCAATTCGCTTCCCGGGTTTCCGCCGCCATCGAGAGGTCGCCTAGAATCGGCCAATAAGCCGCTTCGACGATGTAAGCCGAGTCGTTATCGATCGCCGCGGTGAACTCCAGGTCGTTCTCCGTAATCCGCACGATGCCCGTGAAGCGAATCGGAAGCTCTCCGCCATAGTCGCTCGTCACTGGGTCCCATGTGAATGTGACGGTGTCGTCGGAGACCGTCTCGATCACAGGCGGTGCCTGATCGATGCCGTAGACGTGATTGTCGCGTCGGTGCTCCAGCGGGACCAGCAGGCAGAACGAACGGCCGAGCTCCGGCCGCCGCTGAATGGCCCAGTCGGTCCGTGTATCGCTCAGGGAGAGCAACGCCCCGGTCTCCTTGCTGAATACAGCTTGCAGATGGTTGTTCTCCAGCGTAATCGTGTGCTGGGATTGTCCTATCGCGATCATCTTGGTCCCCACCTTTTCCGGAATCTTTCTTAGAGCAGTTGAACAGACAAAAGCGTTACACTGCTCTCAGTGTAACGCTTTGCATTCGGCGCTTTGTGTGATTTGATCTCCGAAAAGGTGTGTTCTTTTACAGACCGGCCGGGAGATCCCTGCTTGTTTGCTTGCTACGGCCTGGTTCCCCTCGCCACGGCGGAAGGCGGCAGCCCGGTGAACCTCTTGAACACCCGGTGGAAGTACGACTGCTCGCAATAGCCCAGGTAGTCGGACACTTCCGCTACGGTCATGCCGCCGCTCCGCAGCATCTCCTGAGCCATCAAAACCTTCATCTGGTGAATATAATCGATCGGCGTCTGGCGCAGCACCTGCTTGAACAGCTTCGTCACATGGTTCGGCGATCGATCGACATGGTCGGCCAGATCGGTGAGCCGCAGCTGCTTTGTATGATTGTGAAGGATAAACGTTTGCAGCGTATGGATGAGCTCCTGGGTTGGCACGGTCGCTTCGTGTGGCCGCGTGTCCTTCAGCGCCAAGCCGAACAGCTCCAGCAGGATGCCTTCGCAGAGCAGCTCTTGCCCTGCGCGTTCCCCATTCACGTGGTCGCGATCGTGGTCGCGGTCGAACCATTCCAGCAGAAGCCGGGAAAACCGCTGCTTGTAGTAGTCCCGGTTGCGAATGTGCCGGTATGTGTAAGGCTGTTCCAGCAGCGGCTGCAGCCGGGTATGCTCGGCCATGCGGAAATGCGCGGAGTATTTCTGATGGATGGCATTGTCGTAGGCCCGGCGCGTCCCCTCCCGAATAAACAGCCAATCTCCTTGACGCAGCAATAGCCGATCTCCGTTTACCCAGTACGTTACGCTGCCTCCGACGACATAGATCAGGATATGGTGAGGCGTGGGGCTCTCCGCGACATAGGCAAGCTCCTTCCGATCGTCGTAGAGGACCGATTTCAACCCGAACATGAAGCGGCCTCCCTCCTTGCGGGAAAATTTCTCTTCATTATGATTGAATAGTTCAAACGGAATCGTTTCTTTCATGGTACACCGGGGAAGGAAAGATTACAATCGCCTTATAGTTCTAAACACGTCCGTATGCCCGCTTTTCCGTACGGCTTGCCGACACCAACCTATTCGTCCAAAAGGAGCGCCGCCACGATGAAACGGAATTCGAAAGTGATCGATTGCGATGTCCACAATGCTTTGTCCAGCCACATGGACCTGCTGCCCTACTTGGAGGAGCCTTGGCGCTCTAGGGTTGCCGGCTCCGGGCTCGGACTCCTGTACTCCGGCTATTACTCGCCGATCGGAGTGGGCCGCAAGGATGCTTCGCCTCCTGGAGGAGGCGCGCCCGGGACCGATCCGGACTTCGTCATCCAACAGTTGATTGATCCGTATAAAATGGAGTACGCCATCCTGACGAGCAACCTGTTCCAGCTGTCGGTCGGTCATGAGCCGGATTTCGCGGCGGCAGCCTGCTCGGCGTACAACGATTACCTAATCGATACGTGGCTGCGCCGAGACTCCCGCTTCCGCGGCTCGATTCTCGTCGCTACTCAAGATCCGCTGCTGGCGGCGCGCGAGATCGATCGGGTCGGCCCGCATCCCGGAATGGTGCAGGTCATCATGAGCAGCGCGACGCGGATGCCGCTCGGGCAGCGGTTTTACCACCCGATCTACGAGGCGGCCGCACGCCACAACCTGCCGGTCGCCCTCCATCCGGGGGCGGAAGGCGCGGGGCAGGCGAACCCGCCGACCGCAGTCGGCTACCCGTCCTGGTACATCGAGTGGCACACCTGTCTCTCGCAGACGTTCATGGCCCAGCTCGTCAGCCTCGTCTGCGAGGGCGTGTTCGAGAAGTTCCCGACGCTCCGCTTCGTGCTCGTCGAAGGCGGCGTCGCCTGGCTGCCGCACCTGATGTGGCGGCTCGACAAAAACTACATGGCGTTGCGCGCGCAGGTGCCGTGGCTGAAGCGACTGCCGAGCGAATACATCCGCGATCACGTCTTCCTGACGACGCAGCCGATCGAGGAGCCTAACCAGCCGAAGCACCTGAGAAGCATCTTCGAGATGATCGACGCCGAGCACATCCTGCTCTACTCCAGCGACTACCCGCATTGGGATTTCGACTCGCCGGACCCTATCCTAGGCTGGCTGTCCCCGGAGGCGAGGCATCGGATTTTTTACGAAAACGCACGCCAGCTGTACAACCTGCCTGTTCGAGGAGAGGAATGGCCATGACCCCCTATTTCGTAGCGGAAACGGAAGACATCCCTGTCGGCGAGCATCGCGTGTTCGAAGTAGCCGGCCGGTCGATCGGCATCTACAACGTGAAGGGCGACTACTTCGCGTACCTCAACTACTGTCCGCATCAAGGAGCGGAGCTGTGCCGAGGGCCGGTATGCGGCACCAGCCTCCCTTCGAATGTGTACGAGTACATGTATGGGCGAGAGGGCGAAATCGTGCGCTGCCCCTGGCACGGGTGGGAATTCGACTTGAAGACCGGGCGCTCGCTGGTGAAAGAGCATGTCCGGCTGCGGAAGTTTCCACTCGTCATCGAGGATGGACGGATCGGGGTCGTGCTTAAATAGATGGAGAAGGAGCGGCGTGGTATAATGAAGGATACCCAACAATTCAGCTGAAACGGGGAGCAGGCATGCTCAAGCTCAAAGTGAAATACCTGTCCATCAAGACGAAGCTCATGATCCTCATCCTTGTTTTTCTTTGCATTCCTTTTTTCACAATTGGGTTCCTCTGGTATGAAAACGCGACCGGTTCGATCGAGCAAAATGCAATCGCTTACAACACAAGGCTGGTGCATCAGATCGGGAACCACTTGGACGCCTATTTCTCGGACCTCGAGCGCATGACTTATCCGCTGGCGACACATCCCACTATCCAGAAATTTATCCACGCCAGCCCGGACGCCCCTTATGACCGAGTTGAAATTGCAAGGGAAATCGAACAAATTGTGTTCCCAAGCTTTCTATTTGGACGCAGCGACGTATTTGGACGGTCCGACATCTACGGCTTCAATATCATCACTCCGAACGGAACAGCCAGCTATGGCGGCGTAGTTAGCGAACAGCGATACAAATCATACATGGATGCCGGCAATATTGGGAAAAAATATCGAATCATCGGCTTGACGGAAGTGGGGGACTCCAGCAAAGTGCTGACCGTTGTCCGCAGGTTCAGCGACATGAATACGCTCACCGAAGCCGGTTTGATCGTGATTGACCTGTACCTGGACCAGATTTCCAATATTGCCTCCACCTTCAAGGTTGGTCAGACCGGGTTTACGTGGATTATGGATGCGGCCGGGCGGATCGTTTATCATCCCAGCCTCGATCTGGAAGGCACGAAGGCGAATGCCGCGTATCTCGAAGACTTCAAGCGCAACAAGGACAAAGGCTACTATTTCAAAACGATTGACGGGGAAAAGCATCTGCTCATCTACTATCAGTCCCCTCAAACGAACTGGTACATGGTGTCGGACGTTCCGCTGGGGGAGATTACCGGGAACATGATTCAGATGCGCAACCTCACGATATGGATCGGCTCGATTCTCGTCTTCTTCGTGCTAGCCGTCCTGTCCGGCTTCTCGCTCTCGCTGACCCGCTCGCTCTCTCATCTTCAGCGTCTGATGAAACGGGCCGAGAGCGGCGAAATGACGGTCAAGGCGCCTGAATCCAGGCGGGACGAGATCGGGGGACTGAACCGCAGCTTCAACCATATGGTGACCCAAATTCGCCGCCTCATCGAAGAGGTGCATACGTCCCAGCTGCGCGAGAAGGAAATGCAGTTGAAATCGAGGGAAGCGGTCATGCAAGCGATGCAGGCGCAGATCAATCCCCATTTTCTCTATAACACGCTGGAGCTCATTAATTCCCATGCGATTCTGGAGGGCGTCCCTCCCATTAGCAAAATGGCGAATGCACTGGCGAAAATTTTCCGCTACAGCATCGGGAATCCTCGAGAGATTGTCTCGCTCGCGGAAGAAATCAATCATGTTCGAACGTATTTGACGATTTTGCAGGAGCGCTATCCTCACTTGGTTGTGGAAGATGGACTGGACGCTGAAGCGCTGGCCAAGGTGCAGGCCGTGCGGCTGTCCGTTCAGCCTATCGTGGAGAATGCGTTTAAGCATGGCTACGAGCGGCACAAGAAACGGCCGGACTTCCTGCTTTTTGCCGCCAGACTGGAGCCTCGCGCCTACGTTCTTCAGATCAAGGATCATGGCGGCGGGATGGAGCCTGAGCAAAGGGGAGCATTAAATCATTCCTTCTCCTTGCTGGAGTCCGATCCCGCCGACAACACCTTGCCTGTTCAGTACCAGAATATCGGGTTGATCAACGTCCATCATCGCATCCGCCTTGCTTTCGGCAATTCGTACGGACTGTTCATCGCCGCTTCCGGGCCGGATGGAACGACGATCGAGCTAAGGCTTCCGTACGCCGAACCCTAAGGAGTGGACGAACTAGCATGTATTCCGTTCTATTAGTCGATGACGAACCGATTATTAAGAAGACGCTGCGCAAGCTGCTGCTGGAAGACGGGCGTTTCGTCTCCATCCGGGAAGCCGAGGATGGACAAGCGGCGCTAGAGATGGCGCGGCTGCAGACACCCGATCTGCTCATCACGGACATTACGATGCCGGTGATGGACGGGTTGGAGCTGGTCCGTCATTTATCGGATAGCCAAATCGCTTGTGAGAAAATCATCCTTTCGGGCTACGACGATTTCGGATATGCCCAACAGGCTCTGAAGTATGGGGTATCCTCCTATTTGCTGAAGCCCCTCTCCCCGGAGGAGTTGTATGAAACGCTCGACAGGATCGAAGCCCGCTTCGAATCGCAACGGCAAGAGAGGGCTGCGCGAAGCAAGTGGCTGCCGCTCTGCCGTACGTATTCCGCCAAGCTGGCCGACGCGATTTGGCTGCTGGATGAAGCTGGCGTAGACGAACAAGTGGGTCGCTATGATTCCGCCTTGCTTGAAATTCAGGATGGCGATCCGAAGGCTGCGTATGACAGCTTGCTCTCCATGCTGAGGCTGGAGCTGGACGCCCGTGCGGAGGCTGCCGCATCCGAGCTGCCTGTTCCAGAGCTGCGCGAGGTTGAGCCGGAGCGGCTGGCGACCGAATTGTCCGAGCGGCTGAAGGACGTTATGGCCGTTCTGGCGCGGCAACGTTTTGTCGGACGGCACAAGGGCATTGAGAAAGCGCTCGCCTACATGCACACCGAGTACCGCCGGGAGGATTTGTCGATTCAAGAGGTGATGGATGCTGCGGGCATGCTCTCCAAAGCCCATTTCAGCAGAACCTTCAAGGACGAGACCGGTACTTTGTTCAGCCGCTACTTGTTGCAGCTTCGACTGAATCAGGCGTGCCGGCTGCTCGCCGACCCGAACCAGAAGGCGCAGGCTGCGGCCCATGCCTCCGGTTTTTCCGATTATGCTTCCTTCAACCGCGCCTTCACGCAAACCTATGGTTGTACGCCGTCGGAATTCCGGAATCGAAGAGATGTAGAGTAACCGGCTGGGCTGCAGAAAGGGGGATTCCCGTTGTATACCGTTATAACCGTGGATGACGAGCCGATCATCAAGAAAGTATTGCAAAAGCTGCTCCCCGAATCGGGATTGTTCCGGATTATTGCCGAGGCCGAGGACGGTCTGGAGGCATTGAAGCTGGTGCGGGCGTTGTCCCCGGATCTGCTGATTTCAGATATTCGTATGCCGGTCATGGACGGATTGGAGCTGGCGGAGGCGCTGTACAAGGAACGCATCATGCCGGAAATGCTCTTCCTGTCGGGCTACGACGATTCCTCCTATGTCCGGCGCGCTATGCCGTTCGGGGTGAAGGAGTATTTGCTGAAGCCGCTGGACCCCTCGATGCTGGCGGAGTCTCTTCAAGGGGTTGTCGAGCGGCTTCAGGCCAAACGGCATATAGAAGCGGACGATGCCCGGCTGCTCGCCGCCTGCAGCCAGACCGGAGCGGAGCTTGCCGCCAAGATGGAGGCGCTGCAGACGGAGGAGGCTTGCTCGCTCCTCTCCGGCTTCTGCCGCAGGCTGGAGGCGGAAGGGCTCGCCCCGGCTCGGGTGCAGTCGCTCCTCAGCGATCTATGGGGATTCGCCTCCAGCGCGCTTGCGGACCGAGGCGGCTTCGAGCCTTTGCCGGCTTCTCCCGAGCGGCTGGAGCGCGCTTCGGCACACGAGTCGCATGAGGCTCCCTATGCCGAGTTCATCCGACGGTGGATCGAAGCGCGCCAAGTCAGCCGCAATTGGGGCGCTTATCGGCATGTTCGTCAAATGGCGCAATACTTGGAGCAGCATTATGCGTCGCCCAGCTTGTCTCTGCAGCAGCTCGCGGATCAGCTCGGCATGTCCGTCAGTTATTTGAGCCGCAGCTTCAAGGAAGAATGGGGCATGTCGTTCTCGGCCTATTTGACCACCCTGCGCATGGAACTAGCCAAAACTTTGCTCCGCGATCCCGTGTACAAAACATCCGATATCGCTTCCCAAGTGGGCTACACGGATCTCCCTCATTTCACGAAAAGCTTCAAGAAATATACCGGCCTGAACCCCTCCGATTTTCGTAAGAGGCTGGGCGCCCGTTGAGTAAAATCATAACTAATGGTACTCTGGCGTAGGTGTTCAGTTGGTGCGTGGGGAGGGCAGGCAGAGGGGCTCCGGTCGCTGTTGTAATCGTGGCCCTTGATGGAATGGAGTTATTGGTTGGGCCACGATTACAAAGGCGAACGCTTCGCTCCTCCACTCCCTCTGCCTGCCCTCTTCGGTTGCTTTTGTTCGTTGCGCTCTTTTTTCAAATTCACCAAACGAGTAGTTACAGGCCGGAATTGGAGGTGTTCGTGCTAGCATGTTGGGTTTAAGCGGAAAAGTAATGGTAGATGCAACCCAAGTCGGCCGATCGCCAAGTAACCTTGCTCTGTAGTCACCCGTGCCATTACAAACTCAACCCCCGCTAATGCCTGTAATCAGTTTGCTAATAACGAATATTTGTTTGTTATGCGGCCGTCCCCCGATTTTACCCGAAATATAGCAAATTTATGTTTGTTATTAGCTAACTTTCGTTCTGTGTCCTCGCCTTCACCAACCTGCCTCTTTTCCAGCAAGGCAGGGCTCGATACAAAAAGCCGCTCCCCCGAAGGGAACGGCTCGTTTGCCTTACTTTTTATTCGTTTTGTTGTACCAAGCGGTCGCTTCCTCGATCCATTGATCCCCGCCGCGCTTTCTCCAGTCCGCCACGAACTCGTCGAACTTGTCGATGGGCTCCTTGCCGGTGATGACCTTCGAGGCGAATTCCAGCCAGATGCCGTCGGAAGCGAGCTCCGGCCGTGCTTTCACCGTCGGCAAAATATCGATGTCCAGCCCGTCGTTAAGGATGCCTTCCTTCTTGGCTACCGATACTCCCTGGAAGATCAGATCGCCCATGCTCCGGCCTTTGACGAACGCTTCATCGGTCAAGTGCAGCTTCGGACCCGTGAAATGCAGCCATTCCTGGTGCATGCTCTCGTCGTCGAACTTCGCTTTTTCCGTCGGGTATTTGTAATTGACTTTGCCGTTCTCCTTGGTGTAGTCTTCGCCCTCCAGACCGTAGAGGAAGAAGTCCTTCGGTACTTCCGGCGAGTAGAACCAATCCAGGAATTTAATGATCTCTTCCGGATTTTTGGCGTTTTTCGGAATCGTCCAGACGAAGTCCGATACGGAGGAGCCTGCCGCGAAAATGCCTCCCGGCTTGCCGCTTGGGCCGACCGGTGCCGGAACGAGAATGATTTCGGCATTCGGCACATTTTGTTTGAGGCGGGTCAACCAGGTGTCGGGATACGTAGCCGCATGCGCCCACATGCCGACTTGGCCGGTGACGATCTTGTTATCCCATACGTTCCCCGGCTGCGTAATGAATTCGTTGTCCAGTAGCTTCTCGTCATACAGCATTTTGTACACTTTAAGCGCTTCCTTCATTTCCGGGCGTACGAAGTTCGGCGTCAGCTTGCCGCTCACCATCCGCCAGCCGTCGATCGGAACATCGTAGGCGCCGAAGAAATGACCCGTGTGGGAGAATTTGGCCCGGCCGGAGAACGGAATCTCGTCCTTCTTGCCGTTGCCGTTCGGATCGTTGTCGCGGAAAGCTTTGAGGACGTTGACATACTCTTCAACCGTCTTCGGCACCTTCAACCCCAGCTTATCGAGCCAATCCTTGCGCATATAAACGACTGTACCGTTCGTTACCGGATTTTCCCCCGGGATTCCGTAAATTTTGCCGTCCTTGCTCACGCGGCCCGATTTCCAAGACTCGGCGGGCACGTTCTTCTTCAAGTTCGGCCCATACTTGTCGAGCAATTCATTCAGCGGCAACAGAACGCCCGCATCGATCGCAGGGGAAATCTCCGGCGTATTGATGCCCTTCGTCTGCAGCAGGTCCGGCAAATCGCCGCCCGCCAACAGGAGCGACATCGCCTGCTGGTAATTCTCATGCGGGAGCAAGGATAGCGTCAAATCGGTATTCGACAGCTCTTCCAGTTTCTTCAAATATTTGTCTTCATTAATATTGGGGGACGCTACCACACGCCCCAGGTTGCCGGTTGTAAGCGTGACCTTGATCGGAGTCGGCTTTTTCGCCGCAGACGAGGATGGCGAAGGACTTCCGGACGATTGGCTTTCCGAATTGTTATCCGAGCACCCCGCCACAACGACCGCCGCACATACGGTTCCTAAGAGAACCGGTACCCATTTTTTGCTTTTGCCCATACTAACCTCTCCCTTTTGTTTTTTTATCCATCTTGTTACCCTTTGATCGAGCCCAGCATAGCCCCTTTGACGAAATGCTTCTGGATCATCGGGTATACAATTAAAATGGGAAGTGTCGCTACGATGATGGACGCCATCTTGATGCCCTCCACCGACATGGTGGCCATATTGGCCCGAATTAAGGTCTTGTCGTCGCTCTCGACGAGCAGTCGCCGCAGCAGCACCATCAAGGGATATTTCTTGGGGTCCCGAATAAACATAAGCGCCCAGAAGTATCCGTTCCATAACGAGACCGCGTAGAACAACCCGATCGTGCTGATCGACGGCATCGACAATGGCAGTACAATTCTCCATAATGTCCCATACTCGCCGCAGCCATCCATCTTGGCGGAATCCAGCAGCTCGTCGGGGATGTTCTGGAAGAAGGAGATCATGATGATCAAGTTGAAGGCCGCAATCGCGTTCGGAATGACGAGCGCCCAGATCGTATTCAGCATGCCCAGCGATTTCACAAGCAGATAAGTCGGAATAAGCGGCGCCTGAAAAATCATGGTGAACAGGATCAATACGATGACGAGCGATCGCCCTTTCAAATCCCGCTTCGACAACCCGTAGGCGCCGAGCGACGTTAGGAACAAGCTGATCGTCGTTCCTAGCACCGTAATCATCACGGTAAAGCCAAGAGCGCGCCAGATCGCCCGGTCACCGAGCACCGCCTGATAATTACCGAACGTCCACTCGACCGGCCAGAGGCTGACAAGTCCCTGTGTGATCGCTTTGCCGCTGCTGAACGAGCCGGCGAAGATGTGCATGAACGGAATGAGCATGCTCAGGCTGACCAGGGTCAGAAAGCTGTAATTGAATATCGCGAATGCCCGTTGGGCGGGACTGTTTCGAATCAATGCGGGAGCTCCTTCCTCAATAGATCGAATTGCCGGTCGTTCTTCGGCTTAGCTGGTTCGCTCCGATCAAGAGGATGAACCCGACCACCGATTTGAACAGGCCGATCGCAGTAGTATAGCTGTATTGCATGCCGACCAAGCCGATCCGATAAATGTAAGTATCGAACACATCGCCAACGGACAGGACGAGCGGGTTGAGCAGCATATACAGCTGTTCGACGCCCAGATCGAGCACATTGCCGATCCGCAGCAGCAGGAGCACCATAATCGTTGGCAGCAGCGCCGGAAGCGTGATGCTCCACACCTGCCGAAGCCGCCCGGCTCCGTCCACCTCGGCCGATTCGTACAGCTCGGGATTGATGCCGGTCAAGGCCGCCAAATAAATGATCGTTCCCCAGCCAACCTCTTTCCAAATCGCCGACAGCACGACAATGCTCCTGAAATAATCCGGCTCTTGCATGAAGAAGACCGGCGTCCCGCCCAGATGGCGAATCACTTCATTCATGAGGCCCGTTTTCGGGGAAAGGAAGTTGATCACCATCCCGCCGACGATAACCCAGGATAGAAAGTGAGGCAAATACAGGAGCGTCTGCGAAATTCGTTTGAAGAAGGCTCTCCGCACCTCGTTCAGCAGCAGTGCCAGCACGATAGGAGCGGGGAAGCCAAACACTAGCTGGTACAAGCTGATCAGCAGCGTATTGCGCAGCACCTGGTAAAATTCGGGATACGCGAACAAATTGTGAAAATGCTTCAGTCCGACGAACGGACTTTTCGACACCCCGAGAAACACGTTGTAGTCTTGAAAGGCGATCATGCTTCCGAAGAGCGGCACGTACTTGAACAGTATAAAGAAAAGGACGACAGGCAGAATCATCGAATACAATGGCCATTTGCGCATAAAGTACGATTTGCGCTTCCGAGTCGTCGTGCTGTTGGGTACAGTAGGCTTGGCGATTGATTGAGACTGCCCCATTTTTATTCCTCCTTGTCTTCTGTATTTCATCTCCCACTCTTATTAAAGCGCTTTCTTATAGGGAATGACATGATACTGGTTGCGAAATGTTGTGTTTTTTTGCGCTTACTCTGCACGGCGTCCGTTGCCGAGAAAAGGGAGCGCGTTGGCATCGAAGCCCGTCGCTTCAAAGCGGGGAGCGCGTCTCGGCAGGCCGTTGACGGTGCTGTAAAGAATGCCTTCGCTGACCGGAGAATAGGCGAACTGCAAGTCGGCTTCGGGATGCGTATACCGAATCCTGCGCGTATATCCTTCCAGTTGCCCGGTTAGCTCATCCTCCAGCGTTCCTTGCTCTGCATAGCGAATGAACGCGTCGAAATCGGCGAACTCCTCCGCTCTTTTCACATGGGCGATGAAGCCGTTCGTGGTCAGAATCGCCTCCCGCGTCTCGAAGCCTCGTTCTTCTCCCTCGTAGTTGTAGAAGGATAGGCTGAGATACTGGCCTTCCCTCGTTACCTTCACGGCCGCTTGCCGGCCATGATCCGTCAGCTGCAAGGGCCGGAAGGCGAAGTAGACCGGACCGTCCTTGATGTAGACCGGGAGGGCGTTGCGGGATTCCGCCGCACCCTGAACTCGCCGTTCGGCTCCTAATCTGATTTCTTCAGGCTCTCCGAAATGGCATGGCAATAGGATCGAAAGCTTCATGCTCGTCGTACGTTTAGCCTCATAAGGCTTGGGCTGGTACACCAGCAGCGAGCAATCCTTCTGCTGCAATCCGAATTTGCGTCCCTCGTCCCGGAACATTTCCGGCCCGTGCACGTTGCCGTTATACACGTTCGTGTTCTCTGGCTTGCGTTCGTTGAAAATGTAACGGCATAGCACGACGCCCGTGTCCTCCTGCCGCCGCGCCGGGACCGTCTTGCGATATACGACATGGAAGCCGTCGGTGATGGCCCCGTCAAAAAACTGGGCGCAGGACGTCCCCATCGCGAAGTCTTCCGTCATGTACGTGACGTTCGGGCCTGTCCAAGCCGGGAATTCGGCGGCCTCCTCTTTGTAGACATACTCTTTTCCCGGCAAACATTCCGTCGTGGTAATGGCCTGGAAGGGAAACGCCTTGTGCAGCATCCGCTCGGCCAGCTCGTCCGGGCAATGGCATAGCCCGCTGCACAGCCATACGAGATTGGGCAGGACCAGCGTCTCCAGTCCGACATGGATCACTTGCCCGTCCTTAGGCGGGAACAGATCCTTTACGGGATTAATGAACACAGCTTCTCCGATGGCGTAATACAGGAATCCGCCGATATTATTAATATGGCCTACCGAGTCGGCCCAATAAGCGCGGGAGTAAGGACCGGCGAACAATGCCGTCGGGGGATGGAAGCGTGTAGCCATCTCCGCCCACATCCTCGTTTCGCATTCGGCTGCCAGGCTGCGGATTTCTTCGTTTTGTACATAATTGACCATTTCGGCCAGCACATGCGTCGTTATCGGAGTGTACACCGGGCTGCCGTATTCCATCAGCGTCCCGCAACGGGTCAGCACGTCCCTTAATTGTCTTAGCTTCCGCGCTCCCGCGTCGAATGCCGATTGATCGTCGAAGCGTTCCCCAGCTGCAAGGAGAAGGAACACCGCCATGGCGGCGAAATTATCGTTGTACATCGTGAAATGAATCGCCTCGCTTGATGCCGAGGCCAGGCTGCCGCGAGCATAGTTTTCCAGCTTTTGCACGGTCTCCCGCTGCAAGAGCCTCTCGTATTTCAGCAAAATTTGCATCGCTATCATCGGAGAGAAGTGACACTTGATCAGCTCCAGCGACAATAAAATGCCATTGGCCAGCTCCGCCGAGCCGCCGCCTTCCTCCAGCAACGGAAGCGTGTGCCACATCGCTTCGCGAAGATTCAGCCGCGGTCGTCCCGGAGCCGGATTTCCGTTCCGGTCCATCACATCCCGCATCTTCTCCAGATAAAGCGCATACACCTCCGACCGCCTCTTCGTTTGTTCCCCCGCCGTCCATGCTGCCTGCATCGGAATTCCCCCAGTCATTTTTAGGCTAAGCTTCTTTAGCCTACCGGATTTCCGTGGGGAACAACATGATTCTGGTTGCTGGAGTTTGTTGTTTCTTGACTCGGCAGGTTTGTGGCGCAGGCGTTTGGCGGCGGCTATATTTTGCTTTTACAGTCCCTCTTGGCTTTATCCCCCGGGTTTCAAGACGACTCTCTCGTTTACGGTCAGTAACTAAGCTTGCTGGATGCAGCTCGAATGCTGTAGCCCGACTTTTTCGGACTGCATGGCGCGGGCCATGGCTGAATTGCGCTGTAGTCCGAATTCAGCCACTTGCAGAGCCGTTTCCGCACACCTCCTCCTGAAAACGCCACTCCAATTCGGCAAATTCGGACTGCGGAGCTTTTCCGACGGGGACGCGAGTTGTAGTCCGATTTTTTCGGACTGCGGAGCAAGGTTAGTTCGAGGTTACTTGGAGGTCGGTGGCTATTTTCTGCTCTTACAGTCCCTCTAGGTGCTTTCCCCCGGTCCAGAACGACTCTTTCATTCACGGCCAGTAACTTGGTTTGTTATTTCTTGACTCGGCAGGTTTGTGGTGCAGCTCGAATGCTACTCTGAAAATTCGTCTCATTTTCAGCATCAATGCCATCGCCTTCTCGCCGCCCCAACGAAAAAAGGCCGCTAAGCGGCCTTCTTTTCGAAGCTATGTTCTATCCCTCTGCTGTCCTGGCAATCAAATCGATCGTCATAATCTTCTTCGGCTCCAACCGAAGCGGAACTGTGCGGTCGATGACGGCGAGCTCGCCGACACGATCACCCGCCAGGTTCACGGCGTGTGCTTGGAGCAGCGGTGTCCACCACAGCAGCTCCGTCTTCACCGGTTCGTCCGTCGGATTGAAGACGCGCAGCCGCACCCCTGTCCCGTCCGCCAAACGACGCATGGAGGAGAAGACGAGCTTGTCCTCCCCGCCGCCAAACCGACAGAACGACAGCTCCGGCGGCAAGGTTCCTTTGTGGCGCTTTTGTTGGACGGCCCGCGCGGGCAGGTGGTGCTCGTTCGCCCGGTGAAGGGGCTCCGATTCATTGGACCCGTCGTAAGGCATGACGGCAACCGAGAAGCGGTGCTGGCCGAGGCATTGGCCTTCGGGCGTCTCGAACGTCGGCCCCGCCCCGATCGAAATCGTGAGCGCATCGGGGGACCCGAGATAGCCGGTCGAACGAAGCAGCGTCACATACAGCGTTCCGTCCCGCGCCGCTTCATATTCGGGCAACCCGTACGGGCCAACGGCCAAGCCGCCTTCGCGGTTCGGCCTAGGCATCCCGATCACCCCATGATTCGGATGAACGGATGGCGCATCCTCAATCCAGACGTCCGGGGCCGGCTGTACGACCCCGACCGGCCGACGAACGCAATCGAAGGCGGCCGACGACCAAGAATATTCCGGCGCAGTCGTCCCGACCGGCAAGGCCACCCTCAAGCGATGATCGCGCGCCCGGTTATCGAATAGCGTCTCGACGCTCAGCCATCGATGGGTCGCTCCCAGCCGGATGATCGTCGTGAGCCGGCAGACGACGGTCCTTGCGCTGCGTCGCTTCCGGTCCGGAGAAGCGGACTCCGGCAGCGCCCATTCCCGCTCCACGCGAAGTGCGGCCTGTGCCGGACCGTCCTCCACCACCGAAATCCTTGCAGGCATTCCGCTCGTTGTGAAGCGCTCATCGAGGAGGGGCGGCGAATAGGTGTAGCCGTCGCCGATGTCCCCGCTATCCTCGTAGACGAGCAAATCTTCATAGATGCGCCCAGTAGCTTTGTCCAGGAGCGACACACGCCCGTCTTCTCGCACCTCCGCTCTCAGAAACGGATTTTCCAGCGTATGCCCCTTAAGCAAGGTCCCCTCCTGCGGAACGGAGCTCCGACGGGGAATCGCTGCGAACGACTTATATCCCATGGCCGGAACGACGCCCGGAACGAATCGGATCGAGAGCTTGCGGCCATGCTCGAAGCCGACGAGAATCGCCTTGTTCTCGGGTTGGCCGAACGGCTCGCCGATGCCGGCCAAATCCCGCACGCCAAGGTCCGGATGGCTGATTCCACGGAAGGCGGGTTCGTCGCCAACGATTTGACAGGGCCAGACACTGCCGGAGGCATCGCGGATTTCGACGGTGCGAAGAGGAGGGCAGTCCACCGGAAGCCACAGTTCAGCTGTCACGACGTCCTCGCGGTCTCGCTCCAGCGGGTTGAAGACGATCAGGGGAATGCCGCCCTCAGGCACCCACGAAACATCCGCTTGCGCCATCAAGCTGTTCAGTGCCTCTTCTACTGCTTGCTCCGCAATCTCGGTCGACCATTCGAATCGGGTCATCATCTGGCGGTGAACCTCGTCCCGGCTGCAGCCGCATATCGAATCATGTGGATGATTTTCCAACAAGTACCCCCACGAACGGTGGAGCAGAGCGTCCGGAGCTTCACCCTGCGTATAGGGCTGTGCACAATCTAGCAAGGCCGTCCACGGCTCCGCCCACCGCTCCAGTAGCAGCTGCGCGCGGAAATTCGCCTGCTTGATCGGCATCCGGGAGGAGAGAACGTTCGGCAACAGGAACGTAATCACCCCTGAGGAGGCTCGACTCGTATCCCGAAGCTCCCCTTGCAGGATCGGCACCCCCTGCGCCGACTGCGAAGCATGCTTCATCCCTTGCTCCGCTTCCTGCAGAAACCGCTCGAACTTGCTCGGAATCAGCTCGTACTCCGGGAGCAGCTGTCTGGCTTCCCGCAACACGACGGACAAGTTTTCCTGCGGCTCCATATGATCTACCCCAACCGTAACGAGCAGCGTGTCTGATGTCGCGTAAGGCGCCAAATGGCGCTCGACAAGGTCTCGGATCTGAGCCGCCGCCTGGACCGGATCCCCATGCAGTCGATAGATGGCGGAATAGCCATATTCGTCTGGAAACCGGTGCACGAACATCTCCGTGCCGTCTGAACCGACCCAACGAAGCTCCGAGCTCCCCGTCGCCGCTTCTCCAATGCCGCGCCACATCACGGCTCGGGTCATGCCGAAGCCGCTCAAGATTTGCGGCATTTGGGATGTGTGGCCGAACATGTCCGGCAAATAGCCGAAGCGCTCCCCGCCGCCCATCTGCTCCGCCAATCGGAGGCCTTCCTCGAAATTGCGGACTAGAGCTTCGCCGCTGACCAGCGCCTCATCCGGCTGGACGTACCAGGGACCGATCCGGATGCGTCCGGCCTCGATTTGAGCGCGGAGCCGCGGCTCGTCCTCGGGGTGGATTTCCAAATAATCCTTCAACACAATCGACTGACCGTCGAGATGAAAGCTGTAATAATCGGGGTCTTCCTCAAGCAGACGCAGCAGCTTCTTGATCAGGCGGGTCAACCGCATCCGATAGTGCTGGAAAGAAAAGTACCATTCCCTGTCCCAATGGGTATGGGGAACCACATGGACTCGTTTCATTTTGCAGGCGCTCCTTTACTCGATCCGTTATCGTCCGCATTTTCACAGCTTCCGCCCTACTTACTGTTAGACACGGGAAACGAATTTCCTGTCTGAAGCGGCGCCGTCGTTACTTCAAAATCACGACACGCTTCGCCTTCGTCTGCACGGGATAAGACTCCATCACCGGGTTGTTGCCGAAGTCCACTTCCACCTGTACCTGCTCCTTCAAATCCGCTACGGTCCCGCGGGTCAGCTTATCATTTTGCCGGATATAGATCCGGGTGTCCTTCGGTACGATACGAATGGACGCCTTGTCGTGTGTCGTGTCCGGCTGCAGCGGCCCTTCTACCATGAGAAATACAGTCTTCCCGTCCGTGCCCGGGGTCACCTTCGTAATCGTGCCTCGAATATCGACTCTTCCGTCGCCCGAGAGCGGGTCCAGCATGTACCAAGCGGCTACGATAATTAGCAGCAGCACGAGAGGGATCAGGATTCTTTTCATAAGCTCACCTCTATTCCAGCATATTGGTTAACGCGGTTAACAATCGGATGAAACCTTTTGGCTCCAGCAAGGTATTAGTAGGAGGAGGTGCATCTTGTATGCGAAAATGGCTGCTGTTGATCGTCTTACTCGGAACGCTGGTAACAGGCTGCAAGGCTGACACGGAACCGGAGGACTTCGGCTCTCGCCCGGTTAAAACCGAATTATCCAAGTCGCAAGGGCTGGAAAATTGGAACTTGGTGATGATTCCGAAATCGGATTTGCTCGGCAAGCTCGTGTACGACATCGAATTTCAATACACCGGCGAACCTCCCGCGAAAAGCGTAGTCGTCTATTACCGCATCGACACGGAGGAAAAGCTGAAAGCCCCTACAGTCAAAGCCGATTCCAAAACCGTCGTGTCTACCCTGAGCCGACTGGAGAAAATTACTTTGTCCGAGCTTGTACTCCCCATCGACACCCCGATTTCCGTTGAAGTCGATTGGTTTCTTGGGAACCAGATCAAGCGGGGAACCGGCGTATTCACGATCTCAGAGCACAAGTACTAGTAAGATTATATTATGAAAAGGTTGGAAAATGAACAAGCCCCAACAAGCCGGCTTCCATATTGTATACGATGATCGGCTTGCTCCCGTTTCTAAGGGTGAGATTGGCTACTTGGGAAGGTTAGTTTTAGTTAGGGAGGATAAATGATGAGAACGAACCTCATTTTTGTACGACACGCACATTCGATCTACACGCCAGAGTCGGAGCTAACTCGGCCCCTATCGGAGCGAGGCAAGGTGGACGCTGGGAAAGTAGCTAAGCTTCTGCAAAACGCCGAAATTGACACAGTAATAGCCAGTCCCTACCTGCGTGCGCTTCAGACTGTGGAGGGCGTTGCCAAGCAACTCGACAAAGAGGTGTTGATTGAAGAGGAATTCAGGGAGCGGACACTTTCCGAAAATCCTGTCGATGACTTCAACTATGCGATAACGAAAGTATGGGAGGAGCCCGAGTTTGCGTGGGAAGGCGGAGAATCCAATCGTTGTGCACAGGAGCGAGGGGTGCGTGTTACTTTGCAGGTCTTGGAGCGCTCTAACGGGAAAACGGTTGTCATCGGCACTCACGGCAATTTAATGGCCTTAATTATGGGTTACTTTGATCCCAAGTACGATTTTCATTTTTGGAAGCAGCTCGAAATGCCCGATATGTACCAGTTGTCTTTCGACGGGATGGAATTAGTGGAGGTTGTTCGACTTTGGGAGTAGCCATGAACCAATCTTCACTGTTAATGAACCAAATTTCGTATGTCGGCTCCAGTTCCTCCCAACTATGAACTCAAGTACATAACTCGAGAAGCCAGCTTCCCGAATTATGTACTTTGGTTCATAGATCGCCTCGCTGCACCTTGGCGGCTATGTTAACCGATAAATTCTTGCACCCAATCGCCGTTGTAATAAGCAACTCCGATTTGGGTGAAGTTACCGTTGAGGATGTTGGCGCGGTGGCCCGGGCTGTTCATCCATTGTGTCATCACTTCGGAAGGACTACGCTGACCTCTGGCGATGTTCTCGCCTCCCGAGTTAAACGAGATCCCGTACCTGTTCATCATGTCGAATGGAGAACCGTAGGTCGGCGAGATATGATCAAAATATTGGTTATGATACATATCCTTCGCCTTGTCCATCGCCATATTTGAGAGCGCGCCGTTCATGGTGAGGGCTCCTAAGCCGGCTTTCGCCCGTTCGGAATTCACGATGTTCAGCACCTCCTGCGCAAACTGGGCCGCATTTCCGGTTACCGGCGGATTAGCGTTAGGAGCCGGGGTTTGTACCGTAGGCTGCTGAGGCTGTGGTTGCGGGTAGGCGGGCTGTTGGACTTGAGGCTGGTTCGGGTAAGCGATCCGATTCGCCGCATCGTTGCCGAAACGGTTGTCCAGGTAGAACCAGTCCGACCAATTGATGCCGCCGATCGGCGCTTGCTGCTTGGACATCGACATGTGCATGTCGTCCGTCGAGATGGAGGAAGTGTGCGTCGTCATTTTCGACGAGGTGCCTGTCCGATCCGCTTGCGAGCCGATCGTGGATGGGCTAGCCTTAGGCTGTTTTGCTGGGACAGGTGCCTTGGAGCACCCGGCGGCTGCCAGTACAAATGCGGTAATGACGATCCATGTTTTTATTTTCATCCGATACCCACCTAACTAATCAGAGTGATAACTTCTTCGATCAGTTAAATGGTTTGATAAAAAGCATTACTTTATGCAGGGTTGCTTCAACCCATTAAAAACCGCTCCAATTCCGGTTGGATTGCAGCCGGCTTGACGATGTGCGTCTGCTTAGGAAGTGTATGTAGGGTCGCGTTGGGCAACATCTCGGCCAGTGCCTTCTGCGCGTTGATCATCCATGCATGGCTTTTGCTGCCGACTCCGACCCAAGTCGGGATGGTGACCGCTGACCAATGGTTTGCCGGCAAGGGCTTTCCCGCCTGATACGGCGTGGCGATTTCAAAATCGTACACGAGCGTATGCGCCACCTTGCTCACCTTTTTCCACATCGGCGAGAGCTTCATAAGCATCAGCATAAACCCGGGCACTTCCACGGCGCGCATGAAAAAGGACATGGCATCGCCACGACGGTCCGCAACAATGTATTGTTTGACTTGCTGTAGGGCCGGCTCGCCAAGGGGCGCACGGGAATTATCGAGGATCATCGGTGCCTCGTACAGCGCGAGCTTCTTCACTTTGCCCGGGGCGAGTTTCTCCGTGGCCTCGAGCGCTAGCAGCGCGCCGGACGACAAGCCGAGCACATAGGCGGAGCCGCCCGCCGCGTCGATAAGCGCCTCGAGGTCCTCGATCTCGCGATCGAGCGACCACGGCAGCGTGTTCCCGCTCTCCCCGCGGCCGCGCCGGTCATAGAGGTAGCCGGTGAAGCTCCCGGCCATACGCTTGGCGATCGGCATCGCGAGGGACATGGAGCGCGAGTTGAGCGCGCCGTCGACAAAAATGACAGCCGGCCCCTGGCCGACAGTCTCGTACGCAATCGTTGTGCCATCCTTGGAAATAACAGTGCTCATGCTTAGTTAGCTCCCTTGTCCCCTATAAAATCATCCATATGGTTGAGTATAGGAGACTAAGGCGCTAACTGTCAACCGGTTGGTTAAATGTTGGACTCGAGGTCACTTTTCGTGGGTACAAGCACGCAAATCCGCCTTACAGCAGCTGGGGAGTGGGCCTAGACCATGCTCCGCCCATACTCCCCCGTCCCCTCCGGACCCAGGCTGAACCGGAACATCTCCTCGAACAGCACGAAATGGCTGTCCAGAATTTCATCCGGCGTCAGCTTCGTGCCGGGTGCGGCGAGCCCCATGTTGGACTCGAAGGTGAAGCTCATCCCGCCGCAGGCGTGATGGATGGCCGAGGCCAAATTGAACGACGGAGCAGGATACGTCTCTCCGTAAGGAGCCAGCTGGTCGGTCAAGGCAAAAGGAAGCCCGCGCATCTTATAGGCATCCGCAAGCTGCTGATTGAAGGCCTGCTGCTTCCGCATGACGTACGGCGGCAAAAAATAAATCGGATACAGATGAATGTCGGTGTTGGCGCCACCATGAAGTTGAACAGTGAAATCAGGCGCTTCCTCGTCCACCAACTCCAGCAAAGCGGCGGTTTCCCGCGCCATCGGAGCGAAGAAGTTGTCGTGCATCAAATTGACGCCGTCATCATTAAAATAACTGCCGAGGAAATCCGCAGCATCCTTGATCGGATGAACCGCCTTACAGGCCGGCCAGGAACATAAAGTGCCGTCCTTCCACGTCCCCTGCATGTAGTAGACAAACTCATCGTGAGGCACGTCGATCAGCGTATCGACCGGCAGCCTCGCGCGCCCGTCCGGGTTCATACAAGGAATGAGCAGCAGCCGGAACCGGCGGGCATGCTCAACCAACTCATCATGCCGCCGCCCGCGATAATCCTCGCCGGTTTCGAGCAGCCGGATCAGGTTGACGACCGCGACAATGCCCTCCAGCTCGCCACCGTGAACGCCTCCGACAATGAGCAGCACCGGCTTGGCGTCCTTCACCTTCCGCGCGTAGTGCTCCGGATTTCCAGCGCCGCAAGCCGAGCCGTAGTTCGCCCGCCGCCCGAAATCCTCTTTCTCGCCGTACTCCACTACGTGAATGTCCCGTCCGCCAGCCGACACGGCCAGCCGACGTACCTTGCCCCTCGCGACACCCGACAAGCACGCGTCGATGTCCGTCAGCCTGCTTTTCCAGAACGTTTCCGCCATAGCCATATACCCCGCCTTCCTTATACCATTTATCCTTTGACCGATCCGATCATAGTCCCCTGTACAAAATACTTCTGAATAAACGGATAGATCAGCAAAATCGGCAGCGTCCCGACGAGAATGACCGCATACTTCAGCGACTCGAGGACGACCGCCTTGCCACCGACCGCGGTGCTGACCGTCATGTCGCCGACTTGCCCGATCATGACGATGTTGCGGATCGTCACTTGCAGCGGCAGCAAATCAGCGTCCCGAATATAAATCAGCGCCGAATAGAAATTGCTCCAGATCACAACGGCGTAGAACAGCGAAATCGTCAGCATCACCGGCTTCGACAGCGGGAGAACGATGCGCAGCAGGATGCCCAGATCGGACAAGCCGTCGATTTTCCCCGACTCCTCCAGCTCCCGCGGGATGCCTTGAAAAAACGTGCGCATGATGATCAGGTACCAGGAAGACACAAGGCCGGGCAGCACCATGGCCCACCTCGTATCCAGCAAGCCGTAGCTGCGAACGACCAAATACGTCGGAATCATCCCGCCGGTGAACAGCATCGTGAAGACGACGAGGAGCATAAACGTTTTGCCGAAGACTAGATTTTTGCGTGACAGCGCATAAGCCCCCATCGTAGTAAAGATGAGCGAGAGTGATGTGCCGAGCACCACGTAAATAATCGTATTTTTATAGCCGGTCAGGATGCGTTTGTCCTGCAGCACGGCTTTATAGGCGTCGAAATGGATATCTTGGGGCCAAAGGAAAATCTCGTTGCGGACGACGAGGTCTGCGGAGCTCACGGAGACGGCCGCCATATGAAGGAACGGAAACAGCATGGAGCAAGCAAAAAGTGCCATCAGCAGCATGTTCATCACATCAAAAAGGCGGATTCTCGTATTTCGGATCGTTACCATAAGCTAGTTTCCCCTAATCTGCGGCTAATCTGATTGCTGGCATAGACGAGCAGGAAGCCGATCACGCCCATGAACAGGTCGATGGCCGTCGCGTAGCTGAAGCCCCCCTGCACGATACCGACGCGATACACGTAAGTTGAGATGATGTCCGAGGTGTCGTAGGTCGCTGCGTTGGATAGCAGGAATACTTTCTCGAAGCCGATCTCCAGCACATGGCCGATTTGCAAAATGAACAGAATGACGATCGTCGGAGCAATTCCGGGAAGCGTTACATGCCACGTTTGCTTCCATCTGCCGGCCCCGTCCATTCTCGCCGCCTCGTACTGCTGCGGGTCGATCGTCGTCATCGCCGCCAAATACAGAATGGAGCCCCAGCCGACCTGCTGCCATATTTCCGAGCTGACGTAGATCGTGCGAAACCATTCAGCCTGCTGCAGGAAGTTGACGGCCGGGATCCCCAGCCCTTGCAGGACCTGATTGATCAAACCCCTGCTGGGCGACAGAAACATCACGATCATGCTGGAGACGACGACGGAGGAGAGGAAATAGGGCATGTAGCTGACCGTCTGGACGAATCGCTTGTACAGCTTGCTCCGAAGCTCGTTCAGCAGAAGCGCTAGGATGATCGGAGCCGGAAACCCGAACAGCAGCTTGTAACCGCCGAGTAGAACTGTATTCTTGATAATGACGAGAGCATCCCGGTTATCGAAAAATTGTTTGTAATATTTCAAGCCGACCCACGGGCTGCCTGAGAGCCCCTTGAACAAATTGTAGTCCATGAACGAGATGACGATGCCGAACATGGGAACGTATTTGAACAGGATGTAGTACAGCAGCACCGGCGCAAACAGCAGGACGTATGTCCGGTCGCGCTTCAGCTGGCCGAGGATGGATAGTTTCAAGTCGTTGCCCCTTTCGGAAAAGAATCGATAGGGCCGAAAACGCGTCCGGCCATTCTCAGCCCTACTTCTTTCCCAACGCACGCGTTCCCAGGCGTACGTTGGAAAGTACCCACAGTTACTTGGTGTTCTTCTTCAGACGATCCAGCCCGACCTGATACGTATCGATCAGCTTCTTCACACCCAATTTGTCGAGCTCCCCGAGGAAAGCATCCCATTGCGTCATCGGCGTCTCGCCCATAATGAATTTCGTAACGGACGTTTCATAATATTTGTTGACTTGATCCTCGGTCGCCGCGATGGCGCTCTTCTCGTCCCCGGTCAGAGGCGGCAAAGCGTTGATCGTCGGGAATTGATATTTCGCGGCTTCGGCGAACGAATATTGTTCGTTCTCGTTGCTGAGCGACAGGGAAGCGTTGAAGTCGGCCAGCCCGTAAGAGCCGGTTGTCATAATGCCCAGCTCCTTGCGCAGGTCGTTCGGCTCCTTGAACTGCGGCAGGAACTTCCGTTTGCCGTTCTCGACCTTATACGTTTCGCCTTCTTTCCCCCAGCTGAGAATGTCCTTCCCTTCCTTGGAGTAGATGAAGTTCAGATAGCGCAGGACGGCGTCCAAATTTTTCGTCTTGGAGGATACCGCGAAGCCGTATTCTTCAAGATCGGCCTTCGGAATGTACGCCTTGCTGCCGTTTCCGAGGGGCGGAGCCATAAACTTCAGGTGAGCGCCGTTCTGCAGCTGCGTATTCATGATTTCGATTTGTCCGATAAATTGAATCGTCATAAACGATTTGTTCGTCGTTACGAATTGCGTCCATGCCTTGTAGTCCATTGAGAGCCAATCCGGTGGAATCAAACCTTCCTTGTAAAACTTGTTCAAATACTCGACCATCTTCTTGAAGCCAGGATCGGTCACGCCGTATTTGATTTTGCCGGTACCAGGATCTTCATAGAACGACGGATAGATGCCGAATTGCGGGCCAAAGTATTTGAGCGTATTGATCCCATGCCTGAACAGGAACGGATAGCTATCGGGATACAGCTGCTTCAGCTGCTTCGCCGTCGTGTACACTTCATCCCAAGTTTTCGGCTCCTGCAGATTATGCTTCTTGAAAATATCGTCCCGATAAAACCACACAAGCTGATTGCCAGCACCCGCTCCATCGTTAAGCACGTGGTAGATTTCTCCGCCGGGCGACGTCATTCTTTGCGCGACATCCGGCCGGGAGGCTAGGAACGCCTTCAATTCCGGCATCTTATCCATATGCTTGGACAAATCCATGAACGCGCCCTGCGGCCCGTACTTCTGAGCGTCGGGAGGGAATACGGAGAACAGGTCGGGCATATCTCCCGAGGCGATGGCCAGCGCCAGCGACTCCGGTCCGGTCTGTGTCTCTTGCTTAATCGTGATGTTCGTCTTCTCCTTGACCCATTTCCACACCGCCCAATCTGGCTTGACGGGCCAGGCGGGGGATAGATCGGTCAACAACCGCAGGGTAGCCGCTTCGGGCGCTTTGGCCGGAGAGGCCGAGTTGCTGCCGGCTGATGCGCTCGGCGAAGGCGAGCTGCTCGACTGGGTTCCCGTACCGGCTCCTGAGCCGGAACAACCTGCGACCATCGCGGACAACAATACCAATGCGACTGCGCCAACTTTTTTCTTGTTTCTGTTTGTGTTCAAGCTGCTCACACCGTCCCTTTTCATTTTTCGTTTGGAAGCCAGTGGCTCATCCGAATAAGGCCATCATAAGGCGAATGGGCCGGCGTCGAAATCAACGGAACCGCACAACTTGCAACTTCTTTCCGATAAGCTGAGAAAAAGCCCATGTTTCGCAAAAGGGCTCAACTAACGGTTGACGGGAGGGCCTGCCGAGCGTATAAGAAAACCATCGGGGAAGCTCACCCGGATGGTCATTTGCCGCACTAAGCTCCCAAACCCATCTCCTTGAGTACCAAATTTCGCGAGTGGAGTACCTATTTTCGCTAATCCGTGCCCTGAACCCCCGTCTGAGTACACAAGTAAACAAATCGCGAACCCAGCTTCCGATTTTGTTTACTTTGGTACTCAGATCGCCCTTATGCGCTATAACTTAGGAAATTTGGTACTCGGATTGGATACTTGGGTACTCAGCCGATGCAGGGGCTCGTCCCCATTCACCAAGCGGCTTCTTCAGCCTAGTCTACTCGACACGTTTCCGGTACTCGCTCGGGGTCACGCCCGTATATTTTTTGAACATCCGGTTGAACGAGGTAATATTTTGGTACCCGACCGCCTTCGCGGCATCGTGAATTTTGATTTTGTTGTCGGACAACAGGCTCGTCGCCTTCGCGATTCGGGTTTCGTTGATGTAGTCGACGATGTTTTTGCCCGTCTTCGCTTTGAAGTAGGAGGACAAGTAGCCGCTGCTCATCTTCAGCTTGTCAGCCAGCACGTCCATGTAGATTTCTTCTGACAAATGCTCGTTGATGTACTCGATGACGAAGGCCGTAATCGGCTGCTTCTCTTCCTTCCTCTCCTTCACCGCTGCGGCCGTCCGCGTCACACACTCGAGCAGCAGCTGCTCCAGCTCCTGGGTTGTGCCACATCGCTCCAGCCTCTCCTCGGCACGCTCCACAATCGATTCCAGCCGTCCCGGCTCCAGGGAAAAAGAAGTGGCGGTATTGCGGATTTTGCCGATGACGGATTCCGCGAACCGGAGCTGCGCCGCCGCCGTCAACGGTTTGCCGTTCCATCTCGCGAACAGCCGTACGAGTAAAGCCGTCAGCTGCGGCCCGTTCCCTTCCCTCAAATGAACCTCGAACTCTTTGTCCTGATCGGGAGAGAAGCCGAAAACGGTAGCCGACATCGCGGCACGCTCGCGGATCATTTGCGTTTCGCTCATCAGACGGCGGTCGCCCACCAGCAGCTGGGCCTCCTCGTAGGCGGCGGTCAGCTCATCCGCAGACGAATGGACCGGCGTCATCGCAATCGTCATCGCACCATACTCCTTATCGTGATCGAACACCTCTTTCATCTGTCCGACCAGCTCGGCCAGGTCGTCCGATCGATCGGTGAACACGAGGCTCAGGATTTGATCGCGCTCGATCTGAAATGTCTGCGAGTCCGGAAAAGCCGGCTTCAGCTTGCTGTCGATATAGGTTTTCAAATAATACATCCATTTCTGAACGGCCGCTTGCATAGTCGCATCTAACGCATGTGGTTGAATGTGATGCAGCACGAAGACGAACGGCTTATCCGCAAAATCGAGATTTGCGGCATCGGCCTCCTGGTTCCGGATCGCCTTAAGCCGGTTGATAAACCCGACCTGCCTGCGCAGCATCCGATTGCCATGGATCTCGTCGCTTATAATATTGAATTCGTTGATGCTAGACCGATAAGGACTTCCTTCGTTCATGGAGCGGATCGATTCGATCACCTTCTTCAGCGGATTGTTGATCCGTACCGCGAACAGGAAGGCGATCATAACGCTGAGCGTAATCGCGGCGGCCATAATGACGATCAGCGTAATGTTCAGCCGGGTTTGATAAGCGATCCGTTCGACGGGCACCCGGTACAAGTAGCGATATCCGGTCGCCTGCGCTATTTTGATAAAATGATATTTCTCATCCCGAATGAACTCGGTTTCTCCGTATTTCTGCAGGTCTGCATAGGTGATCAGCGAATCCTGCTCCCCGCTCCGGAACAGCGTCTGCCCCTTGTTATCGTACAGGACGAAATCGTCATAGACGCTCTGGTGACTCGCTTTGTACAATTTCACCGCGTCGAGAAAAACGACCATATAAAAATCCCGATTTCCCTCGTTCTTGAACACGATCGGGATGAACTCGCCGAGCTGCTGCGGACGGTCGCGGAAGACGGACGTGCTGATGACGGAGGACGGGAGCACCTGAAACGTATACGGTTCGGCGAACTGCTGCCGCCAGAAGTCCAGCGGGTATTCGGCGCTTCGATAGAACACGTCGAACATCGAGACGGCGTTCGTGCTCGTCCCTTTCTCCAGCACCTGCTCGTCACGCTTCGAGTACAGCACGATATTATCGATGAATAGGTAAGGGTTGGCGACCAAAGTCGAGATTTCGCGAATGATCAACGGGAAGCTGGTGTAGTTCGGATTATTCTGAAACCGCTGTACTTCTTCGCTGAAAAAAAACAGGTACAGCTGCCTTTTGACCAAATCCAAATGCTTCTCATAGCCGTTCATCGTATTTTCGAGCATCAGCGTGTTGTACTTGACGATTTCTTGCCGGACGCTCCGTTTCGACACCGAGAGGGAATACATCGTGAGCGAGGCGAGCAGCAAAATGATGCACAAAAAGCCGGCAAGGAGCCGGATGAACAGGGAATTGGATTTGCGTCTGAAGAAGAGGACCGATTGAAGCTGTTTCATGCAACCCCCCCACACTTTATCTCAATAGGACCGCCGATAATCGGGTAATACAATCTTAGCAAGCCGCCGGAAGGGTGTAAACCGTACCCCAGCCAGCAGGCGGGGATCGGTGTGGAAAAGTCCCAAATTCCGAAAAAGAGCTCAAGTTACGTTCTGTAGCTTTAACAAAAAAAGGTGTCTCCTGAATCCGTGGCGGACTCAGAAGACAACCATTCATCCGATAACAGACTTACATTTCAAATACGATCGGCTGGCTTAAGGAGGTGTCGGCTACGGTTTCTTTCCGAGTTGCTCTATATACCGCACTGAACGTATACGTGCCGGACAGCAGCTCCTTACTCGCCTCGCCGCTGCCGCCTGCCGTTGTGCCGAACGTCCGCCAACCGTCCGCGTAATAGCTCACACTTCCGCCGCTTAGCGGATTGCCGGCGCTATCCTTCAGTTGCACCTTGACGTTCGTCGTCCGGAACACAACTGTGGCGTTCGCTCCCGTGTCTTGGGCAAATTGCTTCCTCGTGCCCTCATAAGCCATCGCGAACGTATACGAGCCGGACAGCAGCTCCTTGCTCGCCTCGCCGCTGCC
This sequence comes from Paenibacillus koleovorans NBRC 103111, assembly GCF_004000845.1. Lineage (GTDB taxonomy): Bacteria > Bacillota > Bacilli > Paenibacillales > NBRC-103111 > Paenibacillus_AA > Paenibacillus_AA koleovorans. Next base: position 45,516 of record NZ_BIMA01000025.1, on the reverse strand, counting down.
GTCTACCGTCGTGCCGAACGTCCGCCAGCCGTCCGCATAATAGCTCGCGCTGCCGCCGCTTAGCGGATTGCCGGCGCTATCCTTCAGCTGCACCTTGACGTTCACCGTCTGGAACACGACCGTGGCGTCGTTGCCCGTGTGCTGCGACTTCTGCACGCGCGTCCCTTCATAGGTAACGGCAAACGCATAAGACATGTTCGGAAGCGACCGGCTGACCGTTCCGTAAGCATCGGTAACGCCGAACTCTTTCCAGGCGCCGTCAAAGTACGAAACCGCGCCGCCGCTAAGCGGATTTCCATTGCTGTCCTTCAACTGCACCTGGACGGCGGATGCGGCAAGTGCAAAACCGATCTGCTTGCTCGTCTCTACGTTGCCTGCATTGTCTACGGACCGGTACGACAAGCTGTACGCGCCTTGCTTGTCGAACGTAACCGGCCCCGCATACGTCTGCCAGGTTGCGCCATTGTCCAGGCTAGTTTCGGTCTTGGCTACACCCGATGCGCCGTCGCTGCCGATGAGCGCGACCGTAACCGGTCCCGTGTAGGTGCCGTTCGGCCCGTCAGGGTGAGCGGGCGACAGGCTCGCGTTCGTAACCGGCGCCACCAGGTCTGCCGGTCTGTACATTGCCGCGTAATCGAACAAGTACCGGCTGGCAAACCGGTTCGTGCTGAACAGGAACGAATCGATCGACGATGCCGTCGCATTGTTCAAAAAATTAATTCCTCTGTCCGTGAATGTGCCGGTCGTCGCATTCACCGCCCCGGAAGCAGGCTGGCCGGGATAACCTTTCAGCGCATCCATCTGCACCGTCAGGTCGTACGTCTTCGCCGCCGTGTCCACATCGAAGCGGAGCGTCACCCACTGGTCGCGCGGCAGTGTCTTCGGTATTTTAATGGACGTCGCATTGTTGAAATAACCGAACGAACCGTCGGAGAAGCCGGTGAACCGAATGACGTTTGTACCCGCGCTCCGCAAATAAAGCTCGAAATTGCCGACATCAGGGCTCAACTCGCTAAGCTTTTTGAACATGAGTCGCGTTTCGAACGTAAACTTCCCGCTGAGCGCCGTGTTCGATCTAGCCACAATCGGATCTTCCGTATAGTCGTCATTGTTCGCATAGGTCGAATCCTTCACCTGAAGCACATTCCCACCAGAATCCGGAGACGGCTCGATCGTGACCGTGGACGTCGAGTTCGGCCGCAAGGTCACCGTCCAGTTGCCGCCGGTCGTCAAGGCTCCAAGCGTCCGTTCATCGAACGACTCGTAGTATTCGCCGCTGCCGATTGCGGCAGGCATGGTCAGAGTCGTGCTTGGACCGTCTGCCGATACGTTGCCTTTGCCATCGGCGGCCCGCACCTGGAACGTGTAGGTGTTCCCTGGCGTCAGACCGGTTACGTCTATCCCGTACACGCTTCCGGTAACCGTTCCCCCGCTCACGAAGCCCGTCTGCCCGACCTCTTGCCGATAGATCGAATACGAGGCCACTTTGCCGGAGTCGTCCGATGCCGGGTCCCACTCCAGCCTGGCGACGTTCGGGAACAGCTGTACCGGCCGGATCGCAGCCGCACCGTCCCACGACGGCGGAGTCGTATCGATGCTGGAATCGTACATCGTGGCGTAATCGATCAAGTACTTGCTCACGAACCGGTTCGTGCTGAAGCGGAACGAATTGATCCCTTCCAAGGTCGGGGTGTTGTAGAACGAAATCCCCTTCGCCTTGAAGACGCCTGTCGACCGATTCAGCACCCCCGTGTCCACCCATCCGGTGAAGTCCTTGAGCGCATCCGACTGAAGCGTCAAATCATACTTCTTCGCCTTTGTATCGAGATCGAGCCGCAGCGTAATCCACTGATCGCGCGGCAGCGCCAGGCCGCTCTGCTTCGGCACCTTAAACGCGGTGAAGCCGCCGGTTTCGTTGTTCCAATTCCAATACCCGTATGATCCGTCCGAAAATCCGGTGAACCGGACGATGTCCGTCCCGAAGCTGCCCAGATTCAGCTCGAAATTGCCGATGTCGGAGCTCGTCTCGCTCAGCTTCTTGAACATGAACCGCGTCTCGAATGTGACCTTCCCGCTGAGCGTCGTGTTCGACTTCGTCACGATCGGATCTACCGTGAAATCATCGGCGTTCGCGGATGTAGAGTCCTTCACCTGCAGCACTTTGCCGATGAAGTCGGGAGACGCTTCGACCGTCACCGTTGAAGTCGACCCGGCTTTCAAATCGACCTTCCAGCTGCTGTCGGTCAAAGCGCCCGTCGCCATGCTGTCGAACGATTCATAGTACTCGCCGGTGCTCTCCGCGCTCGGCAGTGTGACGGTTACGCTCGGTCCGTCGGCCGTCTGATTGCCTTGCCCGTCCGCCGCCTGCACTTGGAACTTATAGGTTTCCCCCGGCTGCAAGCCGCTTACATCCAAGGCGGTCACATGTCCGGCAACCGTCCCGGCTGGCACGAAGGATGCCTGGCCCCCGGCCCCGTCCTTCCGATAAACCGAATAGGTCGCCACGGTGCCCGAATTATCCGTCGCCGGGCTCCATGTCAGCCTGGCCGTCTTCGCGAACAGATGCTCCGCCCGAAGCGCAGCCGGCGAACCCCATACCGGCGCAATCGTATCCGTCGCCGCAAAAGCTAGCGCGCTGCTGTCCAGGGAACGGTTATCGCTCGTATCCACGGCCACCACGATGACCGAGTACAGCTTCCCGGCCGTCAAGCCCGTAATCGTCGCCGTGTGCGTGCCGCTCGGGACGATCATCTTCTGCACGCCGTTTGCGTACACCACATATTCCTTTACCCCGACGTTGTCGGTCGATGGGCTCCAGCTTACGGTTGCGATCGAGTCCGTCTGCGAAACGAGCTGCAGATTGGCGGGCGCTATCGGCCGCACCTCGTCGGGCTGCTCTTCAATTAAGCCGACCCAGTCCAGATTCATCGCCCCGCCGGCGTGCCACAGCGTAATATCGACAGGACCGGCCACAAGCTGCTGCCCCGTCTTCACCCGCACGCCTTTCCAAATCTCGGGGGTGCTCCCCCAGTTCGGATTCCCATTCGCATCGGTAGTTGGCGACACCGCAAAATAGTACGCCTGATTGCCGACCATCGCCAGCCTGCCCAACTGCGTGCCAAGCGGTTCGCCCGACGCATACTTCAGAGCCAGATCGTATTTGCCGTTTTTGGGCACATTGATCGTCCACTTCGCCCATTGACCTGGCTGATCCCACGCCGTCACCCCTATGCCGCCGGATAAGAAAGGCCGGGACGAATATTTGTTGAAGCTTTTCCCGCCGAAGGCAACGAAGGATTCCGCTTCCTGCCAATTGAAATACAAGCTGGACCTCGTCGCATCCGGGCTCACCCACTGCTCGGTGGCGGACGGCACACCCGTTCCAACCTTCTTCATCTTCAGCTGCCCGGTCGCTCCTTGCAAAATAACAGCCGCGTTTGCTTCCAGATACACGCTCTTCCGCTTCCCATGCCGCTCAAAGAACAAACCCGCCGGAGCCTCCTCCACCTCGTACAACCCGGCCGCATTGGTCAAGTTCCCCCAAGCGACTGCCACTCCTTGCGTGTCGCTGTAGGCATGCAGCGTTGTCGTACTTGATACCCCGTCGATGACGGTCTGCAGTGCCACATCGGCGAGCGGCTGCGGCATCGCGACATCGTTCAGCTTGAAATCCCGCTGTCCCTTCTCGACATGAACGGTCAGCGTGTTGCCTGCCGCATCCCATTGCACGCCCCGCAACCCCATGCCGTCCGCTACCGATCCGCCGCGCGTAATGTCCGTCCCGCTTTCTCCGTCACGCAGACGGGTGACTCCCGGCGCATGCAGCTTCACCTGCGAATCGGACGGCCCAGACACGGACAACCGATCGCGTCCATACGCAACCGTTGCCGGTTGATCGCTCTCGATCAATGTGACGCCGTTCCGGACAACCTTCGTCCCGTCGACGAGAAGGACGGAATCGCCTTTCACCGCTACGGCGGTTCCGTTGAAGCGGATGCCGCCCCCACCTGCGCTCGCGTCGATTTCCCCGCCATCCGTCGTCATGCGGACATAGACGTCTGTCCCGTCCGTGAACGTCAGCTTCATATACGTTCCGTGGTCTTCCGAAACGACATTTTGCGGCGCCGAATCCCGCTTATACGCTTCCAGCGTCGACACGATCGTCGCCTTCTCCGTCTTCGGCGTGATGAACGCGGCATGCTTCTGCTGCTCGCCGGTAAACGCCTTGCCGGGCGGAAGCTCCACGTCGCCTATGCCGAGAAACCGATCCTCGTACTCCGTTCGCAAATTTTGCGGAGCATGGAAGCGGACCTTCAGGCCGGCTTCGCCCTTCAGAATCGTCGCCCCCTCGTTGTCGGGATCGATCGCAAGCTCATCGTCGGCGTGCAGCCGCCATTCGAACTCGCTGCCTTCCGGGCTTTTCGACTGAAGCCGGTCGATGACAACGAATGTATTCGGCCTCACGTAGATGATGCTTCGACCCGCTTGAGACAGCCCAGTGGCGTAAGCGACGGAGGCGTCGCCGCTCACCGCGTCGAAGTCGGGATGCGTGACGAACCCGGTTACTTTGCCGTCGGCGTTGATGTCGTTGATCGGCTGACCGGTTTTCCCGTCGTACGTAATCGCATTGGACGCGAACGTCTGCTTCTGGTAATAGTAGTGGTGGTCCGTCCCGTAGTCGTCGAAAAACCCGCCCTCAACCGCAAGCGGCTCGCCGAACGCGTTGATGATGAAGCTGTTCTGGTCGGCGTGCATATGATTGTAGCTGCCGTACGGGCTGGATCGGAAGTAGAGCGACACCGCATCTGGATCGTACAATTCGGAATGCATCGCCACGACCCCGATGTCCTGGAACCATCTCGAATCCGGCATATCGACCGGCGGTCTCGCCTCCAGATTGCCGTCCCCGTAGAAATAATTGCTCAAATCCGGGTACATGCCCGATCCGACCGCTTGGGCCGCCCATTGGAGCCGCGGATCGCCGTACATTTGCGCAAGACGGGTATACACCGTTGCGGCCGGCCCGCCCGGAGAGTCTTCGCTCCCGTCCCCGAACACGCCCTTCGGGCTTCCCTTCGGCCACGCGTAGAGCGGATACAGGCCCTCGTTCCGGGCAAACGCTTTGTCGTACAAATTGAGGCCCGTCGCCGTTAGAAGTACATCCATGAACTCCTTGCCGAACAAGGTCGACCATTGCCAGTACCCCGTTCCTTGCGACCAGCCCCCATCCTCTCCTCCCCATGGAGGCATAAAATTGATGTAGGCGGGAACGACATTGCGGAACCAGTCCTCGGCGGCAGCCACATCGTGAAGCATCGCGATTGCGACGATTCCGACATAGCCGAAGGCCGTCCACCCGTGAGAATCGTACGGATTTTTCGCAAGCGAATGGTTGTTTACTAGATCGTCCACCATCGTCTGGGTTCGAATCTGAATCATATTCTCAACCTTATCTCGATCAGCCGGCTGCAAAACATCATAAAGCCAGTCGTACGCCATTGCCGACTTATACGTAATGTAGCGGTGAATCTGATCGTTGCTCTTGTAGCTCGATACCCCGTTCGTATCCCAACCGGCGATATTCACCAGACGCTTTATCGCGCTATCCCGAACATCCGTGTTTCCCGTAATGAGATAGACGAAGGCCATGTCCATCATTTCATTGACGATTTTGTCAAAGGCGGCGCGGTCAGCCGAAGTCGGCGGTGTCGGCGGGTTTGCCCTATAGTTCGCCATGGCCCACGCATACTTCGGATCATAATAGGGCTTTCCCGACGTTAGAGCCAAGCTGCGGAAGTCCTCCAGCGTATCGGATTTCACCCATATGCGCGGATGCTGGTTGCCGATTTGGCTCATCAGCGTATCGACCGAAGGCACGGCAAAAGGAACATTGTCCTCCTCGATGCGGAACCTGCGGATGTCGCTCCATTCCGACCAGCCGCCTGCCTGTGTATGGTATCGGACTCGCCAATACCAGGTCCCCTTGTCGAACTGATGCGGGAAATTGTAGTAGTTTACGCTAAAATCATCCTTCCCGTAAACGACGCTTGCTACCGTCTCGCTACGGCTCACCTGCAGGTCATAGCGGTTCGCTCCAGGGACAGCTGGCCACCTGAAATCAGGCGGGTTCTGCGTCGTTACTAGTGAATCCGCCGGCCCGAACGGCATGTTGTACCCGGATAAGATCGCTGCAGGCCAACCCGGCGCCGACGCCGCTTCCGCCGTGGGCGTACTCTGCAAGGGCCCTACATTTAGCAACCCTGCAATCATTACGATAACCAAACCAAGCGCCAGCCGGTTCGCCTTTCCCCAACCCCTCATGTTCAACATTATCCCCTCCAGCTTTTTTGTGAAAAAGGCAACCGTTAGCGGTGGCTTTATGTATCCGCTTTCATAATCCCTCCTCCTTTCTATAGCCCCATCGTAGCTCCCCCCGCCTCCGCCCGTATATGAACGGAACCTGCGATCGTTCAACTTTTTTGCACTGTTCTGGGAAAAAGATCAGGTTCCGTAAAAGAGATTAACCCGGCTCGGGTTACGGCCGGGTTAAGGTCAATTTGTTCCAGAAAGGCTCTTCACATCCGTGCGGTCAAAAGCCCCGTCATTGTGAACGAATGTTGGAATTGTTGAGTTTTAATTGAATAACCAACGCGATTTCAACTACATAAGCTTGCCAGTTTGTCCCCCTAACATCCAAAACGCCAGGCGGGGCTCGGACAACGGGGAGAGTTGAAATTGTGTATCATCCTAAAAAAATAAAGGGGCTGCGTCTGCAAGCTGCAGAGCGCGCCCCTTTTGAATTACAAAGGTGGTGTATGTCGGCGATCAATTTGTTCCAGAAGGCTCTTCACATCCGTACGGTCAAAGACCCCGTCGTTGTTTATATCGTATTGCATTTGAAGGGCTGGATTGGCTATGATCGGCACGAGGTCCTGCAAGTTGATCCAGGAGTCGTGTGTCCGATCGAGCTGGCTGAACGTAAAGACCGGGAAAGACGTAACGCCTCTGCTGAGGTGGTTGTCCATCGTTCTAACCGCCCCGTCCAGCAGGGTTACTTGCACGTTGGTTTCACTCGTCTGTAAAGGGTTCGAGTTCGAGAGATGCAGCTTGATCATAGTCCCGCTCATGTCTTCGTAATCCGGGGTTGCAGCCACCACCGTGTGCACTCCAGCGCTGCCACTCACAGTGAAGGAGCTTCCTTGCAGCCCATATGTAGCATTTACAACTGTAGAAAGCTTCACCTTGATCTCGCTCCCGTACACATTGCCAAACGCGGACAGCACGGAGATGTTTACGAGCGAAGCTTGGAGGGCAGCTAGAGCAGCTTCAGCTTCCGTTAGTTTGGATAGATTGGGGACCAGACTTTGCTGATCCGAATTCAAAGCATTATAAGCTGCACGCGCCGCCTCGATGGCGGATCTATCGGACAGGCTTATGGCGGTAGGAGCCGGTAAGGCGTCAATCTTAGCTTCAACGATAGATTCATTAATAATGTGAAAAACCTCAAATTCTACAACTCCACTATAGCCCGCTCCGTTAGTGAATAGTACTCTGATCTGGCTGGATGTGACCGAGTCGAAGTTAATCGTATTTAACAAGGCTACAGGAGTTACCGGAGTCTTGATCGGATTGGCCACCTCCGCCCAATTACTCCCACTCCAATATTGGACTTGATAACTCGCCGGAGGCAGAACGCCGCCGCCATCATTGTAAATGTAAAGTTTAACTTGGTTAAACGTTTTGGGTGCACCGAAATTAATAGCCAGCCAATCTTGATAGTTGCCTCCGTAATTCGTCCAACGATCGCGCGGACTATCCGTGTATGAATAAATCCCATTAATGGCACTCCAAGGGTTATCGTGAGGGATGCAACAAGTATACGACGCTGAAGCCGATGGATACCCGGTCCCGCTAGGATTAAGCGCCAAGTTAGTTGCCCCTGTTGAGGCTGCGTGTGCTTTCATGTCCCCCAGCAGCAGCACCGCTAGTATCGCAAACAGCAGCAAGAGTAGTACGTTTGGTCTTGACAGCCATTCCGTCCTCATCATCCAATCCCCCTTATAAAAACGCGACTAAAGAACTACCTGCTAACCAATTCGACATTTTCCACCGAGGTTCCTTCCCTATACAAAAAGTTCAATAAGAAAAACCGTACGGAAGCTTCCCGGACGGTCCTTGGTCGTTGAATTCAGCTTGACGCGTGGGGAGGCATACAAGATGGAAGTCTTCGAATCAATGGGAGAGGAGTGCGTTCGTCTTGACCTTTTCCTTGTAATCGATATTGTTCAGCACATTGACCGTGACCTGAACTTCATGCTTCATCTGCGGATACCAGATATCCTTCCAATCGCGCATTTGCTGACTGGACATGAAGGGACGGAAGCTTTGGCCGTTGCCCAAAATGTCCGCTTGTAGCGAACGAAGCTTCTCGGATATTTGCTTGGTCCGCTCTTCAAGCAAACTCTTGATGTCGTTCGCGACCTCCTCGTTCGGCTTCTCCTTCTTATTCTCCATTATGACGACATCGAGCTTGATCTTGCTCGTCAGTATCGGACCCGTGTCCGTCCAGTCCGCGTCTTTGTTCACCTTAGCCTTTTTGATCAGCACGCTGACGTCCTTGGCAATTTCGATGGTGCCGCCCGTATACTTTTCCTGGAAAATGTTGTTTACCAACGTTTCATTCGGCGACAGCGCTCCGACCATCCGGTCGCGGCGAATGATGGCCGACCCTTTGAAAACGAACAATGTAGTGGTACCCGCTTCGAGCAGCGGGATAGAGAAATCCTCCGTATGGGAATAAACCCCGCGGAACGCTTCCCACAACCGGTTAATCGACACATTGGGCGTCCAGCCGCCTTCCTCGCTGAAATAGTCGTACGAAGATACTTCTGGGGTCGGCTGGATTTTATGATGCAGCGTTTTTTCAAAATCGCCGTCGACGATCGCGACCATGCCTTTAATGGAAATGTTGTTGACGCGTATGGCGTAGTCGATGAACTCCTTGAATCCTTCATGGGCTATTTTTTTGCTAAGCAGAAACAGCCGAAGATGAGACAAATCCACGCTTTTCTCCGCCTTCGTGCGAATGATGTCGACCGCTTTGCTGATCGATTGGGATTCCGCATCCAGGAAGAGCGTTCCTCCTGCAAAGTTAGGAACTTGCAGAATCACTTTGTACAGACCGGCTTCCGTTCTGTTCACTCCCATTACGACGGGCAAATATCGTTTGTTGATGTCCCTGACGTCCCAGCATCCGGCCACTACAGTCATGGCGAGCAGGAGCACAATACAACGAACCATTCGGGGTTTCAAGCCGTTCTCCTCCTCTGCCAGAAGCTCGATAGGACGGTTGCGGCCGGAATGATGACGATGCTGTAGAGGGCGAGCACAGAAAGGGCTGAATCGTAACGGTTCAAAGTTGCCATATTCGGAATATTGATGCTGAAGACATAGACTACTAAAGCCAGGATGGGCAACAGCCACTTTTCCGGAACGGGAACGAACAGCTTGCGGAACAAGTGGGTGAACATCCAGATCAGCACGGCCGCTTCAAGGACGCTAAGCGCGCTGGAGGAAACGATGAAGAAAGTGGGAAGCCAGTCGAACACCACCCATTCCAAGTCAATCGTGTCCGACGCAAGAAGGGTAGGATGCACCAAAATTTCGACTGTCTCTTGGCCGAAAATGAGTAGGGGAACATAGACAATCAATAAGTATACGAGAGCGAGTAATGTCAGAACGGGTGCTATTTTTCGCAGAGGGGTCCCCTGACCGACAGAAAGTAAGCCCAGGAAGAGGAAGCCGGTGTGAGCGTACATCCCCGCGTAGAACGACGGCTGGGTCACGAAGGAGAAGGTGGCGTCCCACAGAGGGAAGATGTTAGTAAACTGGAAGTTTCGCATGCTGATCAGCAGTGAAAAGGGAACGAAAGGAATGAAAAGGAAAAAAATTAGCACACTCACCCGAGCAATCAAGGCAATTCCCTTGGATGCGGCATAGAAAGTTAGGGCGATATAGAACATCGAGATCACCCCAGGAGGGGTCTGTGGAAGCAGTATCGTACTAATATCGTTCGTTTGGTGGCGAACCAGCAGAATGAGGCGGCAAACTGTAAAAATGGCGAACGGCGCTAATAGGAGTCTCGCCCCCCAATTGCCCAGCCATCCCTTGATGAGTTCAATGACATGCTTGCTCCGGGAACGCGACAACCCTTTCAAGTAAACGGCGACGCAAATGATCTCCAGCAAGAAACCGGCGACGATGGGTTCCCAGTGGCCGGCCTTCGTAGCTTCTATGATTCGGACTGAATAGAAAGACATGGCGGCCGCGAGATGAACTTGCAGTAGCAGGATGGAAACCATTCGGCTATTCATGTGAAGAACGTCCTTTCAAAGAAAAGCTTAAATAGGGAACCGAGGAAGCGTTCAGCCCGGCCAAGTATACACAAAGCCAGATAATGGACGCCTCCAGACCGAAAATACCGAACATCGTACTGCATAGTATGGTGGCATATTTGAAAATCCGGATGCCAATGGTGTTTAGAAACCCCGCCATTGTAAAATTGGCGATCGTGGACGTAGCCAAAACGATGATGAGCAGGTTGCTGACCAAATGGGCTTGAACGATCGCCTGACCCAGAATGATGCCTCCGATCATCGTAATCGTTGGGCCGATGCTTTTCGGGAGGCGGATTGTCGCCTCAATGACCATCTCCAGCATCAGCATCATCAGGAACACTTCAATGATAGCGGGGTAGGGAACTCCTTCCCGGCTCTTGGCAACGGAGATGGCCAACTGAATCCGCAGCAGCTCCGGGTTCACCGAGTTCATAATGATATACATCCCAGGCGTCACAACGGCGAATAAAAGACCGGCGATGCGGATGAATCGAGAGAACATGCGGAACAAGGGCGGATAGTTCAAGTCGGACTTGAGCGACCACAAATCCTTGATGATGGCGGGGAACGCCAGGGCAAAAGGGAATTGATCGATCAACAGGATTACTTTGCCCTCAAGCAAATTTTGCGATGTTTCCTCCGGCAGTTCGGTCGACAAATACGTCGGAACGAGAGAGAACCGAGGCTGGTCCAACATTTTCAATAAATCCGAAACGTTATGGATATCCCTAGGAAGGTTATCGTGAAGCTTCTGCTTCACAAACGAGACGATGCTTTCTTTGGCTTCTCCCTGGATATAAACCAGCGCCAAATCTCTTCGGGTGCTTGTCCCGGTCGTAAATGTTTCGACAGCCAAGTCGGGACGGATTAATTTTTTTCGCAGCAAACCGATATTCGTGTACAATTCCTCGGTGAACGAGTCAAACGACACTTGCAACGGTTGCTCGATCTGGGACGTCATAATGGGACGGTTATGTTGTAATTTCACTGGACGTAGGCCCAGAGGGGCATCCGAGTCGGAATTGCCGACCAAGACATTCCCCCTCAACACCCAATCGACTACTAGATTATCCATGGAAGGGTCAAGAGGCGTCGATTCTGATAGCAAGGAATCCAGCATATCGAGCGTCTGGGATAAACTGACCATCGATTTTAAATAGTACATCGTTCTTGGTTGGCCAAGAATGGATACCGTTCGAATCGTAAAGTCAGCTTGTTTCGACATTTGCTCTATGAGAGCTCTTTCCCAGCCCGCTGGATTCCGCTTGTTCATTGTTTTCACCTCCCCCCTATTCTGTTTCCATTTTCAGTCAATTATGCACAAGCGATACACTTGTTACCTTTTGCCGGAGACAGGCAGAGGGGTTCCGACCGCCATTGTTCTCGTGGCCCTTGCTCAATCCGAATATACCCGGATCTCCACAACCTCCGCGTACGGGCTTCCATTGGTCGACTCGACCACGAGCCGCAGCCGGCTAGTCGCAACCGCCCGGTTCAACCGGTGCACCCTTTTTCGCTTGCGGTTCTCCGTCTCGCGATGCACGCAGACCCACTCCCCGCAGTCGTCGAGCGTCTCGATCCTATAATCCTTCACCAGCTCCGGCATACTATCGAACTTCGTTTTGTGATGATGGAGGTTGATCAAATCTTCATTGAGATCGTCGTTGAATGTAAGGTGAATTTCTGCGGCGGCGATCGGCTGCTCCCACTGGAGCTCGATCCATTCCTCCCGCTCGCCGATCGGGTTGGAAATCCACAGATGCGGTCCCCCGTAGGGCCGGTTGAATCCGTCGATCACCTTGAGCGGCTCATAAGCTTGGGAGGCTGCCGACATCCTCATGCAGAGGGTGATGCAGCCCGTCCTCCAGTTCCGGTTCTTGCGATCCTCGCTCGGGATCAGATCCCGCATGCTCCATTCCAGCAAGGGCTGCTTGCGATCGGGGTTGTGATCCTCCATACGGACGAACAGCAAGACGCCCGTTAACGACTGATCGGATAAATGGAGGCGAAGGTTCTCGTTTGGCTGCAAAATGAGAAACGCATTTTGCGGCTCCTCCGGGAACCAGCGAGCATCCGCCTTCACCCACTGCCGCTCGCCGGGCTGGACGGCAATTTCATAACGGTCGATGAGCGCGAAGGGGACATAATTTTCCTTTCGCCCTGTGGTCCATAATTCCGCATGCAGGACGGTCGGTGCTTGGACATCCATCAGCAGCTCCAGCCCCTGAAGGTTCGGGTCGACCGGCAATAGCAAGCCAAACGCTTGATCCAGCCTGCGGACTTCAGTCGAACGCTCCAAGCTCACCTGCTGCAAGTGACTCGAAGCGCTCGCCTGAGCTTGCAGAGCCTGATCCTTCGGATCTCGATTCCGCAGTCCGATAATCGACGCATCCGTACGCAGCATAATTTGCTGCATTTCCGCCATATGGCTGGCATGAAGCTCCCGTGGGTATACACCCTTTTGCACGCACAATGCAGCTCCAACGCCGGCGGCTTCGCCCATAACCGCGCATGTGGCCATTACGCGAGTGGTGCCGAAGGCAATATGGGAGGCGCTAATATTTCTTCCCGCGAACAATAGATTGGACACGTTCTTGGAATACAGCGAGCGGAACGGAATGTGATAGATCCCGTCGGAGTAGACATGCTTGGACGCCCCTTCGGAGGCATACATGCCTTTAGGCGGATGCAGGTCGATGGACCAGCCCCCGAAGGCGATGCGGTCGTCGAACGGCTCCTGGGCGAGGATATCGTTCTGGTTCAAAATATAGTCCCCGACAAATCGGCGGTACTCGCGTTTCCCGGGAACGGCTCCGACCCATTCCAAAGTTAAATGATCGGCTTCGAAGGTTCCGGAGTTTTTGATATAGTCCCAAATCCCATAAATGACCGCCCATAGCTCATCCCGAATCCGCTCGTTGTCGTGAACCGTATCCAGCTCGCCGCCCCATTCGATCCACCAATAAAAGCAGCCATGTTGACCGGTGCGAATAATCCGTTTCTCGGAGATCGAAGTCGTCGTGATGTCCTTGGCATAGCTCGGAGGCACATACTTTACCGGATGACCGACATCCTGGGTATAGAACAATATCGTACTGCCGAGCGTAATCGTATCCGAAACCTCCGGGGCCCAATCCTCATGGAACTCCTTGTGCGCTTCCCGTCCGATCCGATAAGCGGCGCCGGCCAGAAACCCGATCAATCCGTCCCCGCTGCAGTCGAGGTACACTTCGCTTTCGAACCGGATTTTGCGCTCCGAGCCCATCATCCAGCCGGTTACGCTGTGAATCGTCCGCCGGTCCGGCTCCCCGTTCGCCTCTACCTCGTGGACGTCGGTATTCAGGAACAGCCGAATGTTCGACTCCGCCCTGACGGTCTCCAGCACCACGGAATCCCAATAATAAGGGTTGCCGTCCGGGTTGCGGAACTGATTTTCCACGAACAGCTCGCCCATAATTCCGGATTCACGGGCATATCGCTGGATCCCGTGCGAGGTCGCTCCGCACACCCACACGCGGACCTCGCTGCTGGAATTCCCCCCTAGAACCGGGCGGTTTTGCACCAGAGAGACGGTTTGCCCCAGTCGCGCAGCCGCCAGGGCGGCGCATACGCCGGCCAACCCTCCGCCTACGACGGTAATGTCGGATTGAACAATTTCGTATTTCATGCGGCTCATCCTCGCTTTTCTTCCCGGCGCACGGCAACGTCTGCCGACGTCAGGGATGCATAGATCGTTCTTATGATCGGTTCGAAGCTGGTTAATGTCGGATAGGGCGTGTCTAGTGAGTCGGGATGAAAAGGAGTGGCGGTTCTAGCCTCCAAAAGCAGCTCGATCCAGCTTCTCGATTCCAGCAGCGGCAGCTCCTGCTTCACCCCGCTCGAGCTATAGCAGGTTACGGTTTGGCCTTCCACGCTAATCGTGCCCCGTGCACCATCTAGCCGGAAATGCCCGAAATAGTCCGTCGGCTCCCCCCAAGTTCCCCACGCCGTCGAGTAAGTAAGCTTATACCCTTGCCGGGTGCCGGCCAGGACGGATGCCATTGTACGGCTCTCCCCCTCCAGCCAGGAAGGACGCGAAGAATGCGCATATACCTCGGTCACATCCAACCCGATCAGATGCTGGAGGACGCTGAAATGATGCAATGCCAAGTCTTCCAGCGCCAAATGCCGATATGACTCCATCCACGGACTAGGGATCAGCGGCCTGCGGCATTCGTAATACACGTATTCCACTTGGCCGATCCGGCCTTGCCGCAGCGCTTCCTTCACCGTTCGGACTCTCGCGTCGCAGCGATAATGCTCGCCGATATAACAAGTCGCTTGGGAGGAAGCTTGTACCTGCATGAGCTGTTCGAAATCTTCTAAGGAAGCAAGACGCGGCTTTTGAATCACCAGGTCGATCCCCGCCTCCATCACGGCTCGTTCCGCCCAAATCGTGTTTTTGGCCCCATTAGGGACCGTAACTACGGCCAGATCCGGCTTCGCTTGAGCGAGGGCCAAGGCGTCCTCAATGCGCTCAAAGACCGGATACAAGGGCAACAGATCGCGAAGGCGTTCCGCAAACGGTTCGCCCGCTTGCCTGTAGAGATCGACAATCCCTACAATCTCCACACCCGCTTGATCGTGCCACGGCCGCACTCCCTCCAAGCCCAAGAGCAGCACCTTCTGCAGAGTATCTGCTTCTGCTTCTGCTTCTGCGGCGGCAGCGTTCGTCATGTTTGTTCCCCCCAGACTACGGCTCCGCCTCCGAGACGATTGTCGCTCAGCTCGACAGCCTTCGAATAATCGATCTCGATCGCGGTAGGGCAGCGCTCAATCGTATTGCCCGTCACGGTTACATGCTCGGCCCGAGAGATAATGAAGCCTGGTTTGGAATTCGTTCCCCAAACGAAGTTGTCTACAATTTCAAGTCGCTGATGGACGCCTATTTCCGGCTTCGCGCATTCGGTCTCGACCACAATCCCGACGGCCCGGCAGTAGCCTCCGAAGCCGAACCCGCAATTGACGAACCGGTTGTTCCTTAGCGTGATATCGCGAGTAGCCCCCGATTCCCACCAGCCTGTGGCGGTATTGACATGAATGCCTTGGCCGGTGCAATTCTCGAACACATTGTTCTCCACGACGCCGTCTCTCGTTTGAATCAGAACCCCTCGGCCTCTAATATTGTTGACATGGCAATTTGCGAATCGATAAGCGGCCAAACGCGACACGTTTGAGAGCAGGTCCTCGGCGTGCAGGTCCTCCGGCAGCGGACTCCGAAACTTGATTCGGAAGCTGGACTCCTCCACGACCTCCACTTGTTCAATCGTGCCGACAGCATAGGGCTTCAGCGTATCGCCGCGAACAAATTCGATCTCATCGCCGGCGAATGCCAGCTCCGGATAAAAATCCTGCGGATTCGCGTCGATCCGAACATGGACCACATCCGGTCCCTCCCTCCGAACCATTTGCATATAGAAGCTATGGATATTGGAGGCGTCATCGCCCATGCCCTCAAAATAACAATGCTCCAGGGAAACCGTCCCGGTGCAGCTAATAAAATGAGTCGCATCCACATTGATGGACATAAGCCGCCCCGGCGACGGCTTGACTTGCAGCCCGCGAATATCGATATCGTGGCAGAGGTGACCGATGATACCCATGCCGGGATTGGCATGCAGAACGACATTTTCCACCCGAACCTGTTCACAACGATAAAATTGGAGCGCGGGAGCATAGCTGTAAATAGGGCGAATGAAGACGGTGTTGCCCACCTTCATAGCAGATGCATTCGTGTGGCTCAATTGCACATAACCCGGCCTCACAAGCTTCACGTCGGGATTGTAGTACAAGCATACGCCGGTCAGCCTCCTTTCCCCCGGATCGTACTCGTGCACGGCTACAACCGGGGAACCGTCGTACAAGGGATACTCGGGATCAAGCTCCACCTCGTACACTTCCCCGTCGATCCTCCGGATGATTCCTTCGGAATAGGGTGGACGTTTCCAGTCGATGGTCAAGTTTTTGACCGTAACATCATGACACTCGAACCAGGCGAACGGCTGGACCAGCCCCTCGAACAAGAACACGCTCCCTTGACCGTCCACCTCCAGCCCGCGGCAATTCCTCCAGTCGAACAAGGGATTCCGGTCCCGCCTCCATCCGGCATCGTCACGCGGGTCCCGACGGCCCATCAGCAGCTCTTCGAAGAGAAGCGTGCCCAACGGATTTCGGATCGGGTATACCCCAGGCGCGATAGTCAACGTAACGTGGTTCCCTTCCGATGCCATGATAGTCCTCGTCACCTCACGGATGATCGCCACATTGCTTTCTCCATCGGTTAGAGACAGATGATCCAGATGAATCACGTGGCGTTGAAGCTGAGGCATGCTGCATTCCTACCTTTCCTGCTGATTTACGTTAGAAAACCTTGCTCTTGCCAGTCCGTCCAGAACTCATCCGGAATCCGTTCGCCTAAAGCTTGAGCCGATGCCCTCACTTCGTTCGAAGTCGCAGGTCCCGTCAACGTGATGTCGATCCCCGGATGCCTAAGGGGAAATTGCAGAGCGGCGGCGAGGGTGGACACCTCTCGTTTCTGGCAATAATCATAGAACCGCACGGACCTCATCTGCCGCTCCTTGTCCCGCGGGGAATCGCCGACGGCCCTTTCCCTCGGATCAAGCCCGCTTAACCAACCGAAGCACAAAGGGCTGCCATTCACCACAGCGACCCGACATGCCTCTGCAACCTCGATCAAAGCCTTCGCGCTCTGATTAATGGGGGTATAGTCGTTGTAGGTTAGTATGGAATCGAAGGAGCCTTGCCTGGCCGCTTCCTCCAACAGCTCGTGTTGGCGCGTAGCTAATCCGATATGGCGGACGAGCCCGGTTTTCCTGAAAT
Source organism: Paenibacillus koleovorans NBRC 103111 (assembly GCF_004000845.1). Lineage (GTDB taxonomy): Bacteria > Bacillota > Bacilli > Paenibacillales > NBRC-103111 > Paenibacillus_AA > Paenibacillus_AA koleovorans. Next base: position 28,240 of record NZ_BIMA01000025.1, on the reverse strand, counting down.
TCAGCAACGTATCCAGCACGCCGCCCTCGTCCCAAATATGCGACAACGTATCGACATCGTGAAGTTGGTACAGGTCGAGGTGGTCCGTGTTCAGCCTGGACAGGCTAATTTGCAGGTTCTCCTCCAACGCCTTCGCGGCTTCGTTCGGATGGACGGTATAGGGCACGCGCGATTTGGAAGCCAGGAAGATCCGGTCTCTCGGGATTTCCTTGACGAACTGTCCCACGACAGCCTCGCTCTGTCCATAAGCCCGGGAGGTGTCGTAATAGCGAAAGCCCTGCTCAAAAGCCGTCATCAACGTAGCGACATCCTCCTTCACTTGCCGGCGATCGTCCGGCGAACGCCCAAGCCAAGCGCAGCCGATTCCATATGCGATAGGAGGAGCTTCAGCCAGCCGGAAGCGAAAGTCTGCCATACAATCCTTGAGCGTCCGGGTTCCATTAGTAGTTCTGTTCTTATCTGCCATACCGTCATCTCCGATTTCGATTGGTCAACTTCCGATCCGATCGCTTTTATCCCACGGTTGTTTATAGGAGGGCTCCCGAACGAATCGTTTCATCCCCAAGCTCAGCTTGAGCTGCGAGGTAGGGGACAAACGGACCGTCAAATGTGGCGCATGAACCTCCAGCTGTTTCCAGACACTTACCCCATCCTCATTGCGATTTTCGAACTGGACACTAGTAAACTCATGTTCGCCATATGCGCCGGCTTGGATCACGAGCGTTCTGGCCTGCGTTGCGCTTAGATTGACCAGGTGCAGTCCCATATGCTCATCATCCAGCGAGTCTATAAGGGCTCCGACATCCGGCGGCAGCCCGGGCCGCCTGCCCTCCAAGTCGAAGTAGCGGACGCGGGCCTGAAGAAGCCCACCATTGTAAACGGGCAACGGGGCGCCCATCGTCAGCTGGACGAGCCCTTCCACCGTGATCGGATTGCGCCGCTGCAAGTACGAATCATCATAGGTAGCGGGATCCTGCCGATCCTGACGGATAAAGTCCAGCCGCTTGTAGACCTGCTCCAGATTGTACTTCAGGATTTCCTCCGGGTACTGAGGGAATTCTCCCTGCAAATAAGCGATCCAAGCGGCGTCATGTCCGCCTTGGTGCTTCTCGGGCAACGCCAGCACCCGCTCCCAATCCCGGATGTGATGATTGCGGAGCCGGATCAGTCGGGCCAGATCCTCCGGATCGGTCGTCATCGACCACAGATGAGCCAAGTAATAGGGCTTGATAGGCTGGTATTCGAACCAGCCCTCTCGCCACAGCAGCCGGTTCACCGCCAGATGGGTACTGGATTCCAGCCGATCCGTCAGCACATCCTTCAGATGAAGCTTGTACTCGTGCACCCCGGGATCCCCATATTTATAAGGAACATGCACGGTCCCTTTCACTTCAATCCCCTTGGCCGCCAGGATATCCAGTTGCGAGCGAAGCAAGTCCATGTAGGAGGGATCCTGCCATAGGAGGACGGCGTTCTCCGAGGCAGCCGTAACCGCATCCCCGATGCTTCTCCAGCCGTGAGGCCAAGTCCAGCCATAATAGCCGCCGTACCACTTGCCGTCCAAATATTGTCCGACCTCGCCGGACAATCCGACGTTGTCGGGCAGCAGGCCGTTATTGGCCTCGGCTCTCGCCTGCCAAGCTTCGAAGTATTCCCTCACCCATTCTTTATACTTGCGATCCCCCGTATAGAGATAAGCATTCGTCACCAGACTCGTGACCGCCAGATTCACGGGCACATCCCCGCGCGACATCCGCTCCTTCATAGCGACCCCCATACGATAAGCGCGCTCGGGATCCTTAATGTCCTGAATCGTCTCGAGCCCCTCTATATCGTGAAAGGGCAACCCGTAATACACCTTCCATGACTCATCCTTCCAAGGGATGAACTGATCGAAGTTGTCGGGCCGCGGCCCCATGCTGCCGACATGAGGCGAGCGCATCAGCTTCAGCCCGGCATCGTAGTTAGGTGCCTCGGGATCTTCATTCATATAAAAGCCGGCGAAACGAACGGCTCGTTCCTTCATTCTCTCGGGATCGGCCAGTCCCAGCCCATAGAAAAACTGGAAGCCTTCCCCCTGGTGCATCCAATCGTACGCCTGCTCGTATTCCTTCACGATCTTGGGATGACCGAATCCGGTGTTCACCTTCTCGAACTGTCGGGTAATCGCTTCCCACTGACGGAACGACGACGCCTTGAACTTGTCGGCCCCGCCCAAAGCGTAAAACAACGGCCAATTGTGAAAGCTCTCATAAGTGTCGTCGAGGGAGCCGATCCCTTGATAGGCATCGGACACGGGCCACTTGAGCGAACCGTCCGGGTGCACGTACTTGTCCAGCACCACCTCCATCGTGTCGTTCATCAGCTCGATTAATTGCCTCTGCATAATCGCCCACAACGGCGGGGAATGTAGCCCCATATTTCCTATAACGGTCGTCATAATCCCTCTGACTCCTTCCCGCCAAGCTCCCGGACCCATCCGGCTGTGCAAAACTCCAGCCAGCGCTCCCCCTGCTCCGGCCCAGCCTTATGGGCATCCCGCAGCCAGTAGGGAAGCGGAGACATGTCGGCGAGTCGCGCCAGGTCCACATCTTCAGGCCAGTCCGCGAGGATAAACTCCGTCTCCCCTTGACCGGCGTGGCCGAAGGAAAGCTGCCGGCCCTGGGCATCGACATTTCCCGAGAAGGTGCTGGGCCCGGCGACCCGAATCGAGCGGAACACGTTCGGGTCGGGCAGCTCCTCCTTCGGCTTCCTTCCCCAACCGGCTCCCCAGCCTAAGCCGGTTTCTCGGATCAAGGCAGCCGCAGCCTGGCGAATGCAAAGCGATTGAAGCCCTTCCGGTCCCGCATGATGCTGCAGCACGTAGATCCGTTTGAACCCCATCTTCAGAAAATGCCTCAACGTTTCCTTCACATACCGAGCGAAGGGCTCCGGCTCGAAGTCCATCTCCCCTTCCTCGCTTCCCCCCGCCCACTCCATCGTGGGACCGTAAGGAAACGAAGGCGCCAGGACGCACTCGCAGCGTCGCTCCACGCGAGCGGCGATCGACTCCGCGATCAGCAGATCCGTCCCGATCGGCAAGTGAGGCCCATGATATTCAACGACGCCGGCTGCCATCAGCAGGGGGACATTCCTGCCGACCGCCTCCTTGATTTGCTCCGGTCTCATGTGGATCAGCTTCATTCGGTTCCCCTCGCAATCTCGTTCCTCCCCGGTTCGAAGGGGCTCACGTCTGATCATACGCCTCCGATTTTTCGCAAAAAAGTACGGATATTTCGTAAATATACGGGGATCCGGTTTTTCGTCTGGCCGCGAATATACTTCCGTGAGGTCGAGTGATAAGATGGAACCAAACAAGGAGAGTGGGGATGGGCTGTGGTGCGAATCATCATCGTAGACGACAATCCGGTGGATCGGAACGGGATCGAGAGGACGATGGACTGGGCGGGGATGGGGCTCGAGGTCGTGGGCTCTTATGCCAATGGCAAACTGGCGCTCGAGGCGATCGACCAAGTGCAGCCCGACCTTATCCTTTGCGACATCTCCATGCCGGTTATGAACGGGATCGAGCTGGTGGAGCAGCTTAGGCGGAAGGGCAAAGCGCACAAAACCATTTTCATGAGCTGCCACGATGAATTCCAATTCGCCAAGTCGGCCATCAAGCTGGACGTGGAATCATACATTCTGAAGCCGATCATTCCGGAGGAGCTGCAAGAGGCCATTGTGAAGGCGGTTACCAAACATAAAGCGGAGCTGTCTCGGATGGATGAACGGGAGGACATGTTGAGGCTGCTGGAGCAGTCCCGTCCCTCCTTGATCGACCAATTCCTGAGACAGGTATTGTTCGAACCGGCCTTGCAACCGGAGGAGCTCGCCCGCAAGCTGGAGTACCTGCAGCTGCCTGTCTCCCCCGCTCACCGGCTCCATGTCGTCTCGGTCGTAGTCGGTCAGGAACATCCGGCCGGTCCCGATAGCGATATTCGCGAGGCTTTCATAGAATCGTTCTCCGTCAAGAAGGTCATTCAGGAGCATGCCCAAGATTCGGTCCACCTCTATTCCGTTCAAATCGCCGAGAGGGAGTACGCGCTTCTGATTCTCACCGAAGAGGATCCAGAGGGGTCCGTCTTGGATTTGGTTGTAACGATGAAGGAATCGTTGCTTGAGCGATGGGGCATCCACTCCGCTTGGGGGATCAGCTCTCCGTCCTTAGGCGGCTTCCGCGAGGCGGCCTCCTTGTACAAGCAGTCGCGGATTGCCGTGAAGTCCGGTTATTACAGCGATCAATATCCCGTGATCCTCTACGAGGAGATCGCCGAGCAGCAATCGTTCGAGTATCAGGTCGATTTGAAAGAGCTGTTCCACGAGGTCAAGCAGCTGCTGTTGGAGGGCGATCGCGTGTCCATCGAACAATTCTGCGATCGCTACATCAAGATCCATTCGACCGGGTATGCGGAAGGCTATATCAAGAGCTTCGTCTATTCCGTGCTCAACATTATGCAAATCCAGCTGCTCGAGATGAACGAGTCGTTCAGCAAGGTGTTCGGGAATGAAATCGCCATCTGGAGCAAGCTGAGCGAATTCGAGACCGTGCAGGAGGTTAGGAGCTGGCTTTCCGATATATTCGATACGGTGATTCACTTCCTGCACATCGATCGCAAGACGGAATACTCGCGGGTAGTGGAGGACATTAAGCAAATCATCAAAGCCCGGTACCACGAGCCCCTGACGGTGAACGAGATCGCCAAGTCGATTTTCTCCAGCGTCAGCCATGCCAACAGCACGTTCAAGAAAGTGACCGGGAAAACCATCTTCGATTCCTTGATCGAATACCGCGTGGAAGTCGCCAAAATGCTGCTTCGCGACCCGAGCGCGCGCATTTATGCCGTGGCTGAGCAGGTGGGCTACTCGAATAAATCGCATTTCTGCCTGCTGTTCAAGAAATATTCGGGCCTGAGCCCTCAAGAATTCAAAACGAAGTATGCGGGGAACCACAAGTGAGCGGGCTGAGGGCGCGTTTTCATAAAATCCTATCGCGGCTTCGAAGCCGCCTCAGCTATCGTCAGAAGGTGATGTTCGTCATCCTCGGCTTTGCCATTATCCCGATCGCGGGATTGAGCTTCTTTATCATCTGGACATCGGTTCATTCCTACAAGGACCATTTCAGACAGGAAGCGGCTTTGCAGCTGGAGGCCCGCATCACGGAGCTCGATAAGTTCTATTACTACAACGTGCAGAAAATCAACTATATCATCAACAACCGGTTCTTGAAGGAGATCGTCGCGGCCAACCGAAACGACCCCTTGCTGGGAATCGTGACCAACTATCAGATCGTCGCGGACTTGCTGGGGGTTCTCGAAGCGGATACCTTGGGGACCAAAATTTCGGTGTACACCAACAATGAATTCACGTTCTTCGGGCCCTTCGTTTACCAAACCCAGCAGCTGGACGAGTCCGTGAGAAAGGATCTGGAGGCGCTGCGCGAGAACGAAATCGTGTTCCGCTCCGACTCGGAGTCGATCAACATTTATTCCAAGCTCGACTCCATCAATTCGAGATACGGCATCCTGCGCATCAGCATCCCCCTGCATAAAATCACGGACTTGTTGGTGCAGAATCTCCCGGATAAAAGCTTCATCGCTTATATTCCGCATGATGGCGGACCCCTTGTGTATGCGACCGCGAAGGACCTCGACTCCCGCAAGGCGATGCAAGTGTACGAGGCGTTTGTCGAGCGCAGGGGGACAGCCGACTTCTTGGTGACCGATACCCAGTCGCAGGTAAGCCGGGACCGCAGCGTCCTGTTCCTGAGCACCGATCCCCTGAAGCGGACGACTCTGACCTACAGCTGGATATCCTTGCTGGTGCTGCTCCTGGTCCTGATCGCCATTGCGCTGACGATCCGCATGGTTTCCTTCTCGCTCACCAAGAAGCTGGCCCATCTGGTGGAGCATGTGCGCTTGGCGCATCCGCTGCCCGGCAGCCCCGAAGCGGAGCCCAAGAACAACGAATTCACTCTGATCGAGCAAAAATTCATTGAACTCGTCCAGAAAATCCAACAGGACTACAGGCAGCTCAGCGACTATGAAGTCAAAAAACGGCTCCTGGAGGTCGAAGTCCTGCAAGCGAATATCAACCCTCATTTCTTGTATAATACGCTGTCGACCATCCGCTGGACTTACTCCGACAAGAAGCTGGCCCAGGTAATCGATTCGCTCGTCAAGTACTATCGGATCGTGTTGAGTAAAGGGAATACAACCTTGAGGATGGCCGAAGAAATCCAGATGAATGAGGAGTATATCAAGATTCAAAGGTTCGCCTACAACTCCGATTTCCAATCCGAGATTGTGGTGGAAGACTCCGTGCAAGAGTACTACACGTTAAAAAACATCCTGCAGCCGATTGTAGAAAACGCCATTCTTCACGGCATTAACGGCCGGCAGCACGGAGGTATTCTTCGGATTACCGCAGTCGAAGAACAGGACCGCATCGTGCTTACGGTAGCAGACAATGGGATCGGCATCGATCCGGACAAGCTCGCCACCCTGCTCGACTTCGAAGCGGACGCCGTGAATAGCGGCTATGGGATCAAGAACGTGCATCATCGCATTCAGACTTACTTCGGCCCGGAGTACGGCGTCAGCATCGCCAGCCAGCTGGACGAGGGGACGCGAGTCACGATCGTGCTGCCGAAGCTTGTCCATCGGCCTTGAACACACTGATAAGACAATCCATCAGGGAAGATCCCCCTGATGGTACTCGGCGAAAGAGTTCAGTTTGCGCGTGGGGAGGACAGGCCCCCTTTCAGAAGCCTGTCCATGGCGGGCGATACCAAATAAGGGTCTGCCATAAAGCTATTTGCTCCACTCGACTGTTCCAGCTCAAAATAACGCTACGAAATAACGCTATTTCGACCAAAAAGAGCGAAATCAGGTCGTTCAGGCCAGAATAACGCTAGGCCATAACGCTATTCTTCCGATTTCTGCCAGACGGGCAAATAAGGTGTTTTCAAAACGCTATTCACGATATTCACGATCCAAATCGTTGTTGGATAGTCTCATGAGACTGTTTTCCTTGTTATCATACAAAATGGTTGGATAGCACGCATGGAGAGACCGGTTTTACCTTGTAATCCTACAAATCTTGTTGGATAGCTTACATTTGACGACCCTTCAACCTTCTTATCATACAAATCTTGTTCGATCACTTGTCAATACGAGGCGGTAGAGTTCCGTTTGTGCAACCATTCCGATTTTCCGCCCCCTTCACCCGAACAATACCAAACCCAGCCCCCGCTAATGCCCGTAACAAGTTTGTTAATAACGAATATCTGTTTGTTATGCGGCCGTCCACCGCTTTTACCCGAAATATAGCAAACTTTTGTTTGGTATTAGCCACCTTTCGTTCTCTGTCCGTGTTTGCCTCAGCTGTCGGACTAGAGTGTGGGTGAGGACCAGGAGGCAAAGTTACTTGGCCAGAGACGGGAGGGGGTGCCGCGATCGTAGGGGGTAGAGCTGAAAGTTAAGATGCATTACGGCCGGAGACGGGAGGGGGTACTGCGAACGTAGGGGATAGAGCTGAAAGTTACGATGCGTTACGGCCGGAGACAGAGGGGGTGCTTCGACGTAGGGGGTAGAGCTGAAAGTTACGATGGTTACTTGGCCGGAGACGGGAGGGGGTGCTGCGAACGTAGGGGTTTGAGCTGAAAGATACGATGCAGACCACAAGGCAGGGACTCCTTGTAACCGTCCGGTCTCGCCTTCACTACAGCCTATTGAAAGGTCCCCCATGCTTCCGTACCGAAAGACCCGTCCGGGCTGGACGGGTCTTTCGGTGTGTGAGCGAAATCGAAAGCTTATTTCAAGTTTTTCATCAGGTCGGCGTTCTGCTTCTCGAAGATCGACCAAATTTGCGGCAGCAAATTGTCGGTGTACCCATACTTCTCAGCCGTGGCCAGGAAATCGGCGAACAGCTTATCGAACTGAGCGTCATTGTCCGCGGTCATGACCCGAGTCAGCGGCTGCTCGAATCCGCCGGTTCTTGCTTTCCAGGCTTTGTCTGCATCGGGAACCGCAGCTGTATAGCTGTAGAATTGAGGGGCCCGGGATAACACGTACTCGGTATTCTCCACCAACCCCGCCCGGAAGTACGTATTCGCGGCTGTAGCAATCAACTTCTTGTCGTAGGCGACCGCCGGTGCGAATTTGCTGGCCCCCAGCCTCATGTACGTAGGCATCATGCCGCCATTCGGCATATTGCTGGAGTTGATACCATTCCTTAGATTGTAGAAGATGGCTTTGTCCGTAGCCGTACCGGCCAGCATATACGCCTCCAGGTCCTTGTCCTTGAACAGACGCTTGCCGTTCGTTTCGTCCCACAAGCCGGCTGATTTCGGCCCCCATGCGGACAGCTTCTCCCCGGTATCCGAGACCATGAAGTCGATCCATTTCAGAATTTGCGGCACATCCTCTTCCTTGACCTTATCCTTGAAAATAGCAATTGAGAGCGTCTGCGTCGGCATCTTGGCATAAACCGGATACGTATCCGCCTGGAGCGGAATGTTCAAGTACACCTTCCGGTAGCGGTACGGCTTGCCGTCCTTCTCGAATTGAGCGTTCTGGGCCGCGCCGTCCGTTCCGCCGTACAAGACGGCGTACAAGCCTTTATTCGCCTTCTCGGTGAATACCTGATAGGAATCGATGAAGGATTCTTTGGAGAAAATCCCGTCCCGCATCAGCTTATTCCAGGTCAGCAACGACTCTTTGAACTGCGGCGTTTTGAATAAATATTCGAACTTCTGGGTCTTCTTGTTGAAGTAGCTGAAATAGTTGCTCGTCGTGAACCGGCCATCCAGCCAGCCCTGCAGGACGTTCACCAGGTTCCAGTTGTCCTGTCCCGCGAAGGCATAGGACGGGAATACTTCCTGATTGCCTTCCTTGATCCCCAACTGTTTGATGTCGTACAACATCTGTATAAAGTCCTTCTTGCTGTTGATCGGCACATCGAAAATCTCTTCCTTCGTAAACTTCCCATTTTTCAAGTACAGCTCTTCGATTTGCTTTTGCGTTTTGGCGTTGGGGTACAGCTTCTTCAGGATATCGTCCCGCACTACGACAAACCCTTTCGCCTCCGGAGGCAAAGACAGCGGGTAAACCGAATACTTGTCCTTGTCCAGCGTAGAGTCCACCAAGGCTAATGAGGATTCATTCAGCCCCGAAGGCACGGCATACACTTTGCCCGGCTTCCCGCCCGTTACGCTGTCGTCATCATTCCAGATCGTAGAGAGGTCCTTCGGTATTTTCTTAAGCACATTGGGCGCGTATTTCGGGAGCAGGTCGGTCAAATCGTACACTTTATTGTTTTCCACAAGCGCTTTCAAATTGCCGGGATTCACTACGATGCTGGGCCAGTCGTTAGCGGCGTTCACTAGAGCCAGCTTCTGATCGAAGGTTTGGCCTCCGCCGTTGTCGTAGGAATTGTCCTCGTCAATCGAGATGCCTGTCACCCGCAAGACCTCCGGACTCACGACGTCCCCGCCCGACTTCACAATTTTGCGCGCCCCGCCCGCTCCTTGCCCGGACCAATACGTCAGCTTCAGCTCCTTGCCCGTCCAATTCGGCAGCTCCGAGCTGTCGGACACCTTCATTTCATTGTAAGCCGCAGCCGCCGTTCCCGTAGGACTGGGACTGGTTGTGGCTTTATCAGCCGCTTGCTCGCACCCCTCCAGCACCGGAACCGCGAGGAGCAGCAGCGCGCTGCCCAGGATCAGTTTTTTCTTGTACTTGCCCATTTTGGATATCCCCCTAAAGTGATATATGCTAAGACCCGACTTCGGCCTGATAGCCCCGCTTATGCCCGCTACTCCTTGACACTGCCGATCATGACGCCTTTGATAAAATACTTCTGCAGAAACGGATAGACCGCGATAATCGGCAGCGTGGTGATAATGACTTGAGCCGCCTTCAACGCTTCCGGACTGGCATGAATTTTGATCGCCGACGTGTCCAGCCCCTGCAATTGCGCCTCTTGGATGATCGCGGCCACACGCTCCCCTTCCTTAATCATCTGCACCAGGATGTACTGGAGGGTGTAATACTTCTGATTGAGGATAAAATACAGCGTCGTCGTCCAGTCATTCCATTGCGACACCGCGACCCACAAGGCGATCGTGGCTAAAATCGGTTTGGACAGCGGCAACATGATGCGATAAAAGATCGTAATTTCCGAAGCCCCGTCTATCTTGGCGGACTCCTCCAAACTCGGTGGAATCGTATTCATATAAGTCCGAATTACGATCATGTTGAAGAAGCTGAACACACCCGGGATGACGTACACCAGAAAGCTATTAATGAAGTGAATTTTCGAATAAAGAATGTATTGTGGAATCAGACCTCCACTGAAGAACATCGGAATCGTTAAGAAAATTAAGAGCTGCGTCCTTCCAGGCAGATCCTTGCGGGTGAACGCATACGCCGCCGCGAATTGTGTCATCAGTGCCAGCGTGGTGCCGATCAGCACCCGTCCCACCGAATTGATCGCGGCCGTCACAATCGCATCCGACCCCAGCACCAGCTTGAAATTGTCCCATGTGGGGACCCGCGGCCACAAGTAAATGCCGCCCTTGGCGCTATCCGACGCATCGTTCAAGGCGATTGCCAGCACGTTTAGATACGGGTAGACCGTAGCAAGCCCGGCCAAAGTCAGGATCAAATAATTGACCCGAATAAACACTCGATATGAGATGGATTGGTCCTTCAAGTTCGTTCCCCCTTGTATGCACTCACCAAACGCCTACCCCGCTGACCTTCTTGGACAATCGATTCGCCGCCAGCGTCAGCAGCAATGCGATCAGCCCCTCCACGAACCCGACGGCCGTGGCCATAGAGTAATTTTGCTGCTGGATGCCTGACTTGTAGATAATCGTAGAGATCACGTCGTAGTTGATAAACGAATTTTGCAGTCCATAAATCAACTCGAAATTACTGGCGAAGATGTTCCCCAACCGCAGAATAAGCAGGATCATGATCGTCGGCAAAATGCCGGGCAGCGTGATGTACCACATTTGTTGGAATCGGCCTGCCCCGTCTATCCAAGAGGCTTCGTACTGCTGTTGATCGATGGAAGCGATGGCCGCCAGGAAGATGATGCAGGACCAACCCGTTTCCTTCCAGACCGTGATGCCGATGACATTCGGGACGAAAAAGCCTTGTTTGGTGAGAAACAGTTGCCTGGCTTCCTCGCCCATGAAGTAGGCCAGCAAATCGTTCAGCGGCCCGTAGAGCGCGTAGAATGTAGTCGCGATCCCGATGACGGAGATCCAGGACAGGAAGTGGGGCAGGAAGCTAAGCGTCTGCACCAATCTTCGAAAAACGGCGTTGCGTGCCTCATTGAGCAGCAGCGCCAGCGCGATCGGAGCAGGGAACACGATTACCAGCGAGATCAAGCTGATCTTGAGCGTATTCCAGATCGAGGCTGTAATCGAAGGCACCTCGAAGATCTCTCGGATGTGCTTGAGGCCGACCCACGGACTGTGTAGCCCTTTGAAAAAGTCATAATCCATAAAAGCGATTATAATCCCCGGCATCGGGATGTATTGGAACACCAAGGTCGCCAACAAGGCGGGCGCCAGCAAAATATAAAGAAAGATGTATTTCTTAGCATTCACCAAAACTCTCTGAATCGGTTGTCGGTTCCCCATACTTCTCTTCCATTCCCTTCTTAGGCTGCTCTCTTTCTACATTTCTAATTGTACCCCGTTCCCCTCGGCGATTCAGGTACGAGAATGATGCGAAAATAGCTCGAAATTGATTATTTGAGCGGTGGTTGGGGGTGGAAACGTCATGGGAACGCAAAAAATCCATTCCCAATGGGAACGGATTTGTATGACGGCAATTCGTCTTTCTTACACTGAGCCTACTGAGCGGACGCTGGCAAATAGTCGTAACGGGTCAAAAAGCTGTCGATGCGTTCGATTACTTTCAGCACTTCCTGTTCGGCCGTCTTGTAGTCGAACAGGACGAACGCGTGGGCCAGATGCGGGTATAGCACAAGCTCCGCCTCGTTGCCCGCCGCCGTATACGCTTCGTAGAAGCGCACCGCATCCTCGGGGATGACTATGGTGTCCAACAAACCGTGCATGATCAGCATCGGCGGCTGGCCCGCGCGCACCTGATCAAGCGGCGACAGCGCCTTCGCGTGCTCATGGCGCATCACCCAGGCTCGCACCTCGTCGCCGGCGGTCATTCCTGCATCGACAATAGGCACCACCGCTTTCCAGCGCCCGGTAAAATCGACGATGCCGTTGCAGTTGACGACAGCGTTCGCCATAGCGGATACGGATGTGTCTTCACCAGGAGCATCATAGCGGTCCGTAGTGGCGAGACTTGCCGCCAGATGGCCGCCAGCGGAATCGCCGACAACCGCGATTCGCTGCGGATCGATGCCGAGTTCTGCCGCATGGCGGCGAATGTAACGCATGGCCGAGCGGCAATCTTCCATGCACGTCTCGACGCCAGGCGCTTGTCCCGGCTCCGCAGCTTGCCCTTCGAGCGGCATGAGCCGGTATTCGACGCTTAGCGTCACGGCGCCGCGCGCCGCGAAGAGACGGCAATGGCGCAGCAGCATTTCCGGTTGCCCGCCCCGCCAGCCGCCGCCGTGAATCCAGACGATGGCTGGCCTCCTGTCAGCCGCGTCCCAATCTTCCGGACGGCAGATCAACAGCCGAAGCCGACGTCCAGCCACTTCTTTATAAACGATCGTTTCATATGGAAACCCTGCATCAATCATGCTGACTCACCTCCCCGGGTACGAAAGCACCGATTTGCTCTCGTTTGCCCAATGATCAAATCCATTGTAGCCGTATTCGTGGCTGCGCGTGTAGCGGCGGAACGGTTCGTCCGGCCGAGGATCCCAGTCGGCCAACCCGCCTGGAGCGGTGTCCCGTGGCGGCGAAGGAAGGCCCTCGCCGTTGCCGTTGCAGGCGGCGACGCAATATTCGTAGACAAGCGCCGAATCGGTGGACTCGTCGTCGTAAGCCGGCCTTTCGCCTTCATAGACAACTGAATAGCCACCCCCACCGCGTTCCCGGCGGTACAGCCGGTAAACAGTCGCCCCGAGCTGCCAGCCCCACGTCAGCCGGAAACCACGTTTCGTCCGCGTTACCCGCAGCCCGTCCGCTCGTTCCGGAGGCTCCCCGGTCAAGTAGACGGGGTAATCGTCGCTCCACGGTCCCTTCCCGTCGCGGTTGATGCCCCGTATTCGAACATGGCGCTTCCAGCCGTTCGTTCCGGTAAGCATCCAGCGCAATGGAAGCGTCGCATCCGACTCGCCGGAGATGTCCGACGCCGCGATAGTCCAGGTCGTGCCACCGTCGTCGCTAAGGGCGATTTCATAGCTTTTCGCTCCTGCGGACGGCTGCCAGCTTAGCTCAGCCAACCCTGAAGCCGCCCGGTACCCCGCTACCTGCACCGCAGCCGGGATCGGCAGCCGATCCGTCCACTCCCATCGGCCGCACCCTGCGGGCAGCCGGAACGCGATGCAAGCCCCGTTCGCCTCCAGCGGCTCGAGCGCAGCCCCGTCGACGTACAGTCGGTACGCTCCGCCGCGCAGCGGCTCCGGCAGCGTCAGCGTCACGACGGCTTCGCCGCGACAGGCATACCCGCCGCTGAGCGCGGTGCCTTCGCGGGCAAAGGAGTAGCCCACCGGCCGAGGTTCACCGGCACCGGCTGCCTCATCGGCCGCCCCTGCGGCGGCTACCTCCAGGACAACGCCGGCGGCTCCGATACGCGTGCCGATGAACAAGGCCGCTTCCGCCTTCTCGGCGCTGTACTGACGAACAAGACCGGCATGACCGACGAATGAAACGCCGCCTTCGTCGAATGCAACGGCGGCTTCGTCGCGGAACACGAAGTCGCGCCGGTCGTTCAGCTTCACAACCGCTCCGTATGCCGTCGCCTCAACGCCGAGCAAGTAGCCGTAATCGCCTTTGCCGTGAGGAGAAACAAACGTCAGGAAGTGACCGTTGCCGTCATAGTACTTTCCCTTCGACTCGTCATTGATGTTGCGGTAAGCGCCCGGCCCGACCTCGGCCGGAATGCCGGGCGCAGCGTCGTAACCGGATACGCCCGGTTTCAACTGACAAATCGTCGGAAACGGCTCGCGCTCGTGCACGAACCAGGCGAACCGCCCTCGGACCCGCATGTCGCCGACCTGATCGTAGACGATCATATAGTCGCTCCCGGACATCAGCACGCTGCGCGAATGATAAGCCGGACTGGCGTACGGTCCCGCCAACACGCGGGCGAACTGAGCGAACCCGAGATCGAGCAGCGGCTCGGTCAGCTCGCCGCGCCCGACGCTGCGAAACTCGTGGCCGAACAGGACGCCGAAATTGCAGCAGGCCTGTACATCGCCCATGTTGTCGTCGCCTACATCCTCCTTGCGATTGAAGCTGAGCCTCTTGCCACCCGCATAGTAGGTGATGACGCCGCAGCCGCCTTGCCCCGCGCGCCCCCAGCGGTAATTCGGCCCTTCGTCGATCTGCTGCAGGTGAACCGAAGCTTCCTCCGCCTCGCCTACGGCAGCCCGCAGGATGAAGCCGTACCCGGTATAGGCCGCCGAGCGGAGCGGCGGCCGCGTACCCGTGTTGCCGTCATGCGGCGCATCGTCCGCGCCGCGCCAGATGTCCGTATTCGGCACGCGCTCCGCGTAGATCCGCGCATCGGCCGGGCTTACGCGGAGCAGATGCTCGGCCAGCAGCGGCTCGATGGCGCGCAAGCCGAATGCGGCTGTACGCAGTGTCAGCGGCGCAGCATAATCGTCGACGTGTCCTCCGGCATGCGCGCCTTGCGACGGTACGTGACGGGCCCCTTCGACCGGGGCAGTCAGCGCATGGAGCAGCCACGATAACCACTTGGCATAATTCGGATACGCGGCTGTATGCTCGCCCCATACCCGCTGAAGCGCAATGACCGGATTTAACATCGCCTTTAAATTATACAACGTATAGCAGGCCAAATTCTCGGTATGTCTCCCTCCCCTGGTACCCCAGTAGGGTACGTCGGGCCGGACGTGGTACTTGGAATTCAGCGCCATCGCCCGCTCGAAATCCTCCTTCCACCGGCGCGCGTCGGGGTGAGCGGGAAACAGTGCGGCCATCAAGGCAGGAACGCTTCTCACGTCGACGAGGAAGTTAGGATGTCCGGCTAGCATATTCAATACCGGCATAAAGGACTCCTCGTTGTGTGCGTAAGCCATGAAAGCCCAAGCTGCCTTCAGCCGGTCGAACTGGCCGGGCGTCATCGCAGGAGCGGCCAAATCGAACGTGGACGCCCATGTATAAAATTCGCGCGCGGCCACCGGGCTCAGCTCGCCCGGCTTGTGCAGGCAAAAGGACAACCGGTCGACGATCGCTTCCATGTCCGCCGGCGTCGGCTTGGCCGTGTTGTAGCCCCACCAGGTGTGCATCCGCTGCGGCAGCCATGCCTCGCGGAATAGGCGCGGATAGTCCGACTGCCGCTCTTCCCACGCCAGCGTCCAGTCCTTCACCTTGTCCAGCGACAGGAACTCGTGCCACAGCCACAGCTCGTCGACATAAGACTCGTCCGGCGCTGCGGCTTCCCGCCGCATCGCCGGATACAGAGCGATCGCCGTGCAGCGATTCCCCGCAGCCAGCGGGTACTCCCAGGAGAGCGCCCGACGGCGCCGCGACCAACGGAAGCGGAGCGCCAACGACTGCGGCGAGCCCCATAACGCGTACTCGCCGTCGTCCCAGCAGCCGCTGTCCTTGACAAACACGGCAGCCGCGACCGCTTCGTCGGCAAAAGCCGCCGCTTTCGCCTGCTGCCAGCATACCGCGTTGTCGTAAGGCTTCACCCGAAACGGCAACTCTCCGTTCTCGTTCAGGTAGCGATCGATTGGCTCCTCGCTGCGCGGCTTCGTATACCGGCGCTTCGGCTCAAACGAATGCCACTCCATCACGAGCATCGCACTCTCGCCGGCGGCAAAACCGGACATCCGCTCGCGCAACTCGACGTAGTCCATATCGGCAGCAACCGTTACGGTCACACGATACTCCGCTTCGCCTTCGAAGCGGCATACAAACTCGCATTCGGCAAACACAGGTCCCGCCGCCGTTACCGTCCCTTCCGCGGCAAGCAGATTGCGACCGCCGCCGTCAATGCGGGCGACGCCCTCTGCGTCGAAACCGGCCAGACGCAGAGCAAACAGCTCGCCGTCTTCGAGCCGCCCCTCCGCAAACCGTACATGCAGCCGGCCGTTATCCGCCATAACGCCGCCTCCGCTGTCCCGCACAACCGTCACCCGGCCGTACTTCGATCCGTGCGCAGGCGCCTCTCCGCTGCGCCATACAAATCGTCGCTCGGCACCCGTCGGCAGATCGGCAACCAGACATACCTGCATGGCCGTATCCGTCCGCCGCCATTGGAACGGTACAGCATCGCCGTTACCGTCTGCGAGCCAGGCCGATTGATCCACTGCTTCTTCGTCCGGCCGGACGAAGCCGAGCAGGGTTGGCGGCCATGCATATCCGGCCATCTGCAGATGATCCTCTATTCGGATCGGCTTGCATTCCATCGCATTCATCCTCCCGTTTCCCCTCAGGCATCACGCTCCGCCACGCTCTGCGGAACGCCAAACGGCGGCGCACCGCCGCGCGCCGCCTTGATAGTCATTCCTTATTTGCTGCCTAACACCGATTTATATAGCTCATTTGCTTCCTTCTCCAGCTGCACCCCGCCCATCTCGTTCCATTGCTTGACGAAGCTGTCGAAATACGAGACGGGCTTGTCGCCGCGCACGATCTGGGCGTAAGTATCCAGCTTCAGCTTCGTTAGATCGGCCCAATATTTTCCTGATGACGGCAGCACGTCGGATTTGCCGAAAATGTCCCATACCGGCTTGTTGTAGCGGTTCATCTGCTCGACGCTCGTTTTGCCCAGCGCCTTCTCGAAGATCGCGGGAGCCGGACCACCGGCGAACAGCGTGTCAAAGTTGTTCTTCAGCCCTTCGGTCGCAAGCTTCGCGTTGTCGTCGTAAGGAGGCAGGAACTTGATGCCGCTCTGCGGGTCGGCAGGCGTGCTGTAGTCCCAATGCGTGCCCTTGACGCCAACGCCGGCGTCCAGGAATAGCTGCTCGTCGTTGCGCATCGCTTCCATGATCTCCAGCACTTTCTTCACCTTCTCCGGCTGCTGCTCCATCTGCTTGCCGAACGCGAAGATGCTGCCCGCCGTTCCCCAAGCCCAGCCGCCCTGCTGACCGCGCGGCCCTTTCGGCAACGGAGCCATTTGGAGATCCGCTTCCGGGTTGATTTTTTTCATTGCGTTGATTGCCGATTGCGGGTTGTTCAGGTCGAACGAAGCCACAGACGAATTATGCGAATAGGCAACCTTGCCCTCGACCAGCTTTTTGTCCAGATCTTTGCCGGTTACGAACTCCGGATCGATGTAACCCTTGGCGTACCAGTCCGCCAGCAGCGCCAGCGCTTCCTTCGCTTCCGGCACGACCGCTCCGTTGACAACCGCGCCGTCCTTCAGCATCCATTGCGTCGGCATGACGCCGTAAGCGCCGAAGATCGACCAGAACTGGATATAGTACGAGTTGCCGTTCGTCGACATGCCGTAGACGCCGATCTGCTTCAGCTTGGCGAATGCGGCGGTCATTTCGTCGATCGTTTCCGGAATTTTATCAACCCCGGCCTTTTTCAACAGATCCACCCGCCATCCTTGCTTCGAGTTGAATTGGCCTGTGAAATAGGTGGTCGGCAGGCCGTAATTTTTGCCGTTCAGGTTCGAGTAGAACCAGCCTTGCTTGGCGAAGCTGTCCAGCACCGCTTTTGTTTTTGGCGCATGCTGCTGGATGGTTTGGAGCGGCAGCTCGGCGATCAGCCCCTGGCCCGCATATTTGAACAGCTGGTTCGGATCAAAGATGAATAAGACATCCGGCACGTCGCCTGAGGTGAGCAAAATTTGCTGCTTCTGCACATAATCGGCGCTTGGAATCGAATAATAGTTGAGTTTGACGTTGAATTTCTCCTGCAGTACCTGAACGGTTCGGGAATTGGGTGTCAAATCCGCCGAGGGCACCATCCATTTGATTTCGATCGGCTTGGTTTGCGCAGTTGCTGTCGCGCTCGGCGAAGCCGTGGATGCGTCCGTCCCCCCTCCGTTCGAGCATGCCGTGAGCGTCAGCGAACAGACTGCGACCAGCGCCGCCCACCTTTTTATCCCTCTTTTTGCAAACATCTCGTAACCTCCTGTATGCATATGGTTATATATCGGCATGTCAGTTCCGCAACGCCAGGCCCTGCGCCTAGCCTTTGACCGAACCGAGCATGATGCCTTTGACGAAATACCGCTGGATGAACGGGTACATAAACAGAATCGGAAGCGTCACGGCCACGATCGTAGCCGCCTTGAGCGACTCCGGCGTATACTCCTCGTGGATCCGGTTAATGTCTTCGCCTGGTGTCAGCGACACGGTCGCATCGACGACGGTTCTGCGCAAGAACAGCTGCAGCACCTGCCATCGGTTGTCCTGCGTATAGATTAGCGCATCGAACCAGTGGTTCCAGTGCGCGACGCCGACCCATAGTGCCATAACCGCCATCACCGGCACAGACAGCGGCAGTACAATGCGCAGCAGCACCCGCATTTCCGATGCACCGTCGATCCGCGCCGATTCGAGTATCTCGGTCGGGATTCCCTCGAAGAAGTTGCGCATCACAATCATATTGAACGCCGACACCGCGCCGGGCAGTACAAGCGCCCAAAGCGTATTGAGCAAGCCGAGATTTTTCACCAGCAGGAACATCGGGATCGTGCCGCCGCTGAACAGCATACTGAAGACGAATAGCTTCATAATCAGCTTCCGATGCGGAAATGTGCGCCTGGACAACGGATATGCGATCGTCGCCGTCATCGTTAGAGAGATGGCTATACCCACGCCGGTCCGGATCAGCGTGTTGACGTAAGCCGACAACAGATCGGGATGGGCCAGCACCTTCTCGTACGACATCAGTGTCGGATGCAGCGGAAACAAGTAAAAGTTCATGGCCAGCGCATCCGCCGGCGTACTGAACGAAAGCGTAATGATGTAAAGCAACGGATACAGTGTCGTAAACCCGAAAATCGTCAAGAAAGCGGCATTCAGCCAGTCAAATGTTCGCTCGCCCCAAGTTGCCTTCACATTCCCCACCCCCTTCCCGCTACCATAGCCCTCGCTCCTTGTCATACAGCTTGACGAGCGTATTGGCGACAAGCACTAGTATTAGTCCAACCGTCGAATTAAACAGCCCCGCTGCGGTGCCGAGTTCGTAATCCATCGTCAACAACCGACGCAGCACGTACGTATCGAGGATTTCCCCCACTCCCGAGGTAGGCGGTGTCATCAGGTTGTAAATTTGGTCGAAGCCGACCGACAGGAAGTGACCGATCGACAGCAAGTACATAATGATGACGGTCGGCGCGAGCGACGGCAGACTGATATGCCAGATGCGCCGCCAGCGGCTGGCGCCGTCGGCGATCGCAGCCTCATAGAGACTCGGATCAATGGAAGCCAGCACCGCAAAGTAGACGATGGACCCCCAGCCAGCGGACTGCCAAATATCGGTCAGTACGATCATGCCGTAAAAATAATCCGGCTCCAGCAGCCACAACTGCTGCGGGATGCCGAACAGACCGAGCAGCTTGTTGAAGCCGCCATCGCTGCCGAGAAACGGGAACAGAATGCCGGCGAGCACGACCCACGAGAAAAAATGCGGCAAATACGTCACCGTTTGGATCGTCCGCAGGAACCAGGTCAGCCGAATTTCGTTGAGCAGCAGCGCCAGTACAATCGGCGCGGGAAATACAAACACCATTTTCAGAAAAGCAATCAGCACCGAATGACGCAACGCGTTCATAAACCCGTTTCCCATGAACAATCGTTCGAAATTTTCCCAACCGGCCCAAGGGCTGCCGAGAATGCCTTTCGTTATCTGAAAGTGCTTGAACGCGATGATAATGCCGTACATCGGCACATAGCTGAATAGTAGAAATAACGCCAGTCCGGGCAAAAGCATCACAATCAGCGCACGGTGCTGCTTATATACGCGCCATTGTCCTTGCCATCTTGTGGTCTTGCTCGAATCGCCGGTCTTCGGAATCGCGCGTCGTATATCCATCTTTTTCGATCCTCCTCTTATCATGACGTTCGACTCATCATTGAGTGCGTGTCTTGCGATGTCATCAGCTTACGGCCGCTTCCGATAGCAGTGCAATCGTCACATTTTCGTGACCGCTGAAACGGAAAATGCGCCGAAGCCTTGGGGGCTGCGGCGCATTTCGTACAATCAGGGACGGTTCCGCAGGCGATATTCGCCCGGCGTCATACCCTCCAATTTTTTGAATACTCGAATGAGATGCGTGGCATTGCCATATCCAATCTCGGCGGCAATGTCTGCGATGTTCAACTCCGTCTTGAGCAGCAGTCTTTTCGCTTTGCCGATCCGATATCGAGTAACGTATGCTATGAACGTTTCCCCCCAGTGCTGCTTGATCAGCTCGCTCAAATACGAAGGGCTTATACCGAGCTGATCGGCGGCGAGCTGGAGCGACAAGTCTTGCGCGTACCGTTCCTCGATCAATTTCTTCGTCCGTTCCATCATCGTTTCCATCCACAGCCGCTTCAGTCCGTTCAGATAGTCGATCCCCGGGGCTATAACCGTTTCGCTGAACCAGTCGCACACGGATGGGGATGTGTTCAACTGAGCAAATTCGGCGTACAGACTTCGTCCGGAAAACGCCTGCGTTAGGTCGGGGTCGTACTCCTGCAGCAGCCTGATGACGGAAACAAGCAGTTGCATGGCATACGTTTTGATAAGGGCAAAAGGAAGTCGGCTGCCGTTCAGCCCGTCGAAGAAGGCGTTCAGCTCCCGCTCGGCTTGCACGCGGTCTCCGTCACGAATTGCCGTCAGCAATGCACTTTCGCATTCGGCAGGATACGGCACGGAGACAGGCGTCTCCGGCTCTTGGCCCCAGCACACCACCTCGTTGCCCGCCTTCGGCCAATTTTCCTGCAGCGCTCGCAGCGCGTCCTGATACGAGACGGACAGCTCGTGGAAATCCGTGATCGGTCTACCGACCGCGATCGTCACCGTCTGCTTCAGGTACGCAGAAACCGCATAACGAATCGTCTCCGCCGCCCGGACCGCCTCACGATCAGCCTCATGCTGCGGCATGTTCAGAATGACCGCCACATGTTTGCGGGAAAAAACCGTTTCCGTCGCGAACTTGCCCCGCATCAATTCCTGGCTGATATTCGCCACGGCGAACAGGAACAGCCGTGTATCTTCGCCACTCCGAAAGCGGTTGTTCTCGCTAGTCGCGTCCATTTCCGCCACGAGCACGCAGAACACCGGGTCCGGGAACAGCTCCGTCTCGGCCGGCTTCTGACGCAGCCATGGATCCATGCCGGCATTGTTGCCAAGCAGCGCGGACAGCAGGAAATGGTCGCGCAGCACCGGCAGCTGGCTGCTCCATTGCGAGCGTACGTCCCCCATCTCCTTGAGCAGCGCGGTAATACCATTCTCGATCCGGGCGAAACCATCGGCATAGTCGGCGTCGAATGGCTCCTGCTCGTCCATTTCGCTCTTGCCGCGAAGCGTCAGGAATAGGCTTCGCAACCCGCTTTGAAACCGCCGAACATTGAAATACGCGACAAACAGCGACAGCAGTGACAACGCCGCCGTTGCGGCAACAATCCATATTTTGAGCAGCTGCGCGTTGCGCGAAGCCGCATCCGTTGGGATCAGCATGGCATATAGGAAGCCGTATCCAGCCGAACGTTCGGTCGTCACGTACATCGCTCCGGCCTCTGTGTCCAGCTTGACGGGCCGATCGCCTTCCATCGCAGCGCCACCTGCAAGCATTGCGCCGATCGCGTCGGGCTTCTCAAGCCGTAGCTGGCCGGCCTGCACAATCGTCTGCCCTTCCGGTGAAAAGACGAGCAAGCCGCCCCGGCTGTCTAACGGAAAAGAGCGGATCATATCGGCGATGACACCGGTCTTGACGTTGACGATGAGCGCCGCATCGGGCTCCTCGTAGAAGAAAGGCAGCGGGAGCACGTAGGTGAGCGCCTCCGAACCTTTGCCGGCTTCGCGGCCCATGGTGCGAGGCGTAATCCATAGCTTCGATTTGCGTTCCGCCGCCGCTTGCCGCAAGGTCGGAAGCCACGACGTATCGGTAAAGCTGTCCAGATCGAACAGCACATTCGATGTCAGCACAAGCTGCTGCTTCCGATGGTAGAGGTAAACCGAATCGACCGCATGGATCGAGGACGAGAAGTTGGCCAAGTCGCGTCTGATGTCGTTGACCGCCAGCAGCGTGCCGAGCAACGGGGTTTCCTGGGTTTTGACGAATTGAAGCATACCCGCCTGCAGTGAAAATTGTCCCGTCACTTCTTCAATTTGCCGGAGCAACTGATCTACCTGCTCCTTCATCTGGGTGATCGCCACCTCAGACGTTCGCTTCACTTCCGATTCGATCAGCCCCAGGCTCGTGTAATAGCTGAAGGTCCCGAAACCAATCACCGGCACGATGGAAAGAAGCAATAACAGGGCGATTTGTCGTTGTCGAATCAGTTTGCGAACCAGTTTCATAGGCTTCTCACCGCTTTTCAATCCATCAGGATGTTCTATGCGGCTTATTATAACAAAGTTCGGTTTTCATCGGCATCTTCATCTTTTCGGAACATTACTTATATGCGGTGAGGGAAAGCTCGCAAGTAGCTCGCAAGCTGCTGTCACTTGGTGCGGATGCTGCGTTGATTCGTGAAGCGGCTAGCTTAAGCGAAGCGGAATGGAGGCAGCTGCAGGAAGAACGGGCAGAGCGCACCGAGTGATAGCGTAGAGCGATATCCTGGAAGCGTCTCGTTTCACGACTCCGCGCCTTCGTACAGCCGCCGCAACGTTTCGATTTTCCCTTTCATCATATGAACGGCGTAATCCGGGCCGACGATGCGGGCATCCTCGCCAAACCCCATGAAATATTGCACCGCCCAATCCATGTACTGCTTATCAACGGTGGTGAGGACGACGCCGCTGCCATCCTCCTGCACGGCGATGTCGGACGATACCCACTCGTCGGACTGGCAGCGGCGCACGCCTTTCGGCGTAAGCCGCACCTCGAGCTTCACCTCGTGCTTCCGATTGTGATAATCGAACCATTGCGCAAGACCGTGCTTGCTCAGGTCGAGCGGCTGCCGCGGCTGTTCCGGCGGGGCGATGTCCAGCACGCGGTCGATGCGAAACATGCGGAACGATTCGCTGCGGAAGCAGTACGCCGGCCCGTACCACAGCCCGCCCATCGCGTAGACGCCGATCGGCTGCACATCCCGCTCGGAGGCGCCGGATTCGGAATCGTAGACGATACGGATGACGTTCTGTTGCAGTGCGGCGGTCATATACGCTTTGAGGTGCGGCGTCCGCTTATGTTGCACCGGCACCCGGAAGAGCAGCCGGTTGCGCAGCGAGTCGATGCGCTCCTTGGCTTCGGACGGCATGTAATGATAAAACTTCTTGAGCGCGGAGACGGTCGACTCCTCGAAAGGCAGATCAAGATATTGCCCGAGCGACTGCGCCGCAAAAAACAAAGCGACCGCTTCATCCTCCGTGAAGCGGATCGGCGGCAGCGTTTTCTCGCGCAATACGCGATATCCGCCGTGGGCGCCGACTTCGGAATAGAGCGGCACGCCGATTTCCGCCAGTTCCTGCAAATCGCGAAGAATCGTCCGGCGCGACACGCCGAATTCGTCGGCGAGCTCTTGCACGGAAAATTTGCGCTTCGTGTTAACGGTCATGAACAGTTCGAACAGCCGTTTCGTCTTCATCGCCAAGATCGACCATCCCTTGCGGCAATTGGTGACAGGTTCTGTCACAATTTCATGATACTATGGGTTTGTAGGCAACGTAAATACGAATGGGAGGCTGAACCGGAATGCCGGACGCAATTGTCGAAACTTGGAACATTCATCAGCGCATCAATCTTTATTTACTGGAGGCTTTGCAGGACGAGGTGCTCACGGCGTCACCGGGCAGGACGGGGCGCAATATCGGGGAACAGTGGCACCATATCAGCAAGGTGCGCCTCATGTGGCTGAAGCAGTCCGCCCCCGAGTTGATCGAAGGCGCCGATGAGCCGGACAAGTCTATCGCGGGGGACAAGAACGCATTGCGGTCGTTTCTGGAACAAACCGGGGCGCTGATTGAACAACTGCTGGAGAAAGGGCTGGCCGAAGGCAAAATCAAAGGCTTCAAGCCGCACCCGACGGCTTTCCTCGGCTATTTGATCGCGCACGAGTCCCACCATCGGGGCCAAATCGCTCTGTTGGCAAGGCAACTCGGCCATCCGCTGGACAAAAAAACCGCCTTCGGCTTGTGGGAGTGGGGCGTACGCTAAGGCGCAACCACAAGGAAGAAGACGAGTCACACAAACGTCGCCCGCTCGACTGCCGGCAACTTCCGCAGACAGTCCGAACGGGCGACTCGCCAAGGGAGCTTGCGCTTAACCGAGCGTCTTCTCCCCGGGCTTCCAATGCTTGCGGTTCCCTATTTCCCAATGCATGCGGACTCATCCCTCGGCACTGCTGAGCACTGGATTTTGGATCTCATCGTTCACAACTACATCATGAAGCTAATCATTTCGTACGATTTTTATACCAGTTGTTGTACTCGGTCATGACGGCTTGGCCGCCTTTTTCCTTCCACTCGTTCACGAGCGCATCCAATTTGTCCAGCTCCTTCGCGTCTAGAACCATCTTCACCAATCGATCCTTGACCAGAATGTCCAATTGGTTTCCGTATTTCTCCACAGACGGCATCATCGGGGCAAAATTCGTAATATCGCTGTACATGAATTTGCTGCTCTTGTTCGTCACGTCATCCCACAGCTGTCCCATTTCTTTTTCCTTGCGCGCCCTTGCCGCGAACAGCGGAGTATAGAGCTTGGATTCGTTGACCGGATAAAACCACCGGCCCTTATTCAGATCGTTGAACGCAGGGAAAATCGGATAATATTGTCCGTTCTCCACCTTGAAGGTGACGCCCTCTTCGCCCAAAATCAACTTGGTGTAATTCGCCGGATCGAGGAAAGCATTAGCGTACTTGACTACTTCGTTCACATTCTTCGAAGTCTTCGGCACAATCAGGAACTGGTATAAGCCCCCTGTGTCCTGGGCCAGCTGCTTGCCATCCTTGCTCTTAAGCGGAGCCAAGTAAATCAAATTCGCGCCAGCGTTGCTTGCCTGCAGAGCTTTGAGGGCGGCGGAATCCCAGCACTGAATATAGGCGGCGCCAACGAGACCCGCTCCTATTCTCTCCACCAACTTATCCTTCTTGGTGATCGGATAATCCGCATCGAGCAGTCCTTCTGCATACAGCTTGTGCATGTAAGTGACGTATTCCTTGGCTCCGCTCGTCTCCAGACCGTTCACGAGGCTTCCGCTCTTCTCCACAATGGAGGTCGGAGACTTGCCGATCCCGAACGCTTGCGACAGTCCGTTCGCTTCAAGGCCCGTATCCGCTCCGGCCATGCTGAAAGGGATGTTCTTGGCCCCGAGACCGCCCGGGTCCTTCTCCTTGAATGCTTTGAGCACCGCGTACAGCTCATCCGGAGTGGTCGGAACGGCGAGATTTAGCTTCTTGAGCCAATCCTCCCGGATTACGATTCCATCCACCACGGCGGTATAGTTCGTAGTCGGGATGGCGTAAATTTTGCCGTCCGACGAGACCATGTCCCATACTTCTTTGGTGAAAGCCTTCTTCAGGTTGGGCCCATATTTATCGATCGCCTCGTTAAGCGGCTGCAGCGCCCCGTTCTTGATATAGGTGCCGAGCAGATTGCGGGCGGTGGCCGAGAGATTGATCATATCGTAATCTTGTCCGGAGCTGAGAATCATATTGAGCTTATCCGCCTCGGTGCCCATGGAGGATACCAGCTCTACATGAAGAAGCTCTTTAATTCGTTTGCCGGTATAATCCTCGTCCGGATTAAACTTATCGGTACTGCTGAGGTATTTCAGCGTTACCGGTTTGCTCGAATCCGTCGAGACGGCGTCCTTCTGTGTTTCCGTCGACGGGCTCTTCCCGCAGCCGGAGAATACGAACGATATGGCCAGCCATGCAGCTACCATGCTCATGATATAAGATTTGCGCGATGCCAAGGTTACCCACCCCTTATAAAATTATAATTTCACTCCCATTCGGTACATCCCGTCTGTCGGGAGCATCGCCTCCTCTCACGAAGTTGAAAATCAGCCTTTCACCGAACCAAGTACCAAGCCCTGCACGAAAAACCGCTGCACGAACGGATACAGCACAGCCATCGGCAGCATCGACAGCAGAACCGTTGCGTTGATGATGCTCTGCGGCGCAAGCTTGAGTGTAGTGCTATCCAGCGTGAAGCCGCCCGACGGGTCCATCGCCTCGAAGATCACCGTTCGCAGATACAGCTGTAACGGCATTAAGGACCGAGAGCTCAAGTATAGCCGCGAATGAAAATACTCGTTCCAGATTTCCACCGCGTAGAAGAGCCCGATCGTCGCCACCACCGGCATACACAAGGGAAGAATAATGCGAATTAACGTGGTAACCGGAGTGGCGCCATCCATCTTGGCCGATTCTTCGATTTCCTCCGGCAGCCCTTCCATAAAGCTTTTGATGATCAGCATATTGAACACATTGGTAACCAGCGGAAACAGGACGCTCCAGATTGTATTCAGCAGGTGAAGCTTCTGCATCAACAAGTATTGCGGAACGATTCCGCCGTTAAACATCATCGTAAAGACGAATGCCAGCAGGACGGCCTTCCGACCGGGCAAATTCGGCTTGGACAGCGGATAGGCGGCCATGATGGAAAAGAGCAGGCCCAGCACGCTGCCGACGGCCGTCATGAGGAGTGAGACCCGAAACGATGTGAAAAATTGGTTGGAGCCTAGCACAAAATGGAAGGCGTCCAGTTGAAGCTGCTTCGGAAGCAAGGTTACTCGCCCTGCAATTACCTCCGTCTCCCCGCTCGTGGCCACGGCAAGCAAATTGATAATCGGCAGCAGCACCGAGATGGTGAACAAGATCAGGCTGACGTAGCAGAAGACGACAAAGCCCTTATCCGCTCTGGTGAGTGTATTATGCATAGCCTCCCTCCTTACCATAAGCCTTTGCCGAAAAATCGGCGGCTCAGCGCGTTGGACGTTAAGACCAGAATCAAGCCGACCACTCCGGTAAAGAGACCGACCGCCGTCGTGTAGGAATATTGCATCTGCCCGATCCCGATGCGGAATACGTAGGTCTCGATCACATCGGCTACTTCGTAAACCGCCGGATTGTACATGACCAATATTTGCTCGAACGAGTTCGTCAGAATGTGGCCGAGCGAGAGGATAGCCATCAGCATGATGGTGCTGCTTAGCCCCGGTAGGGTGACATGCCAGAGCTGACGCAGCTTGGAGGCGCCGTCCATCATCGCCGCTTCGTACAGCTGCGGGTTGATTCCTGCTATGGCCGCCAAGTAGATGACGGTTCCCCATCCCACTTCCTTCCACATCGCCGAGGCGACTACAATATGCCGAAAATAGGAGGGCTCCAGCATAAAGCGGATCGGCGGCAAACCGAACATCAGCAGCAGATCGTTCACCAAGCCTCCGTTCGTGGCCAGCAAATTGACGAAAATTCCTCCGACAATGACCCATGACAGAAAGTGAGGGAGGTACACAATGGTCTGTACTGTGCGCTTGAAGACAAGAACGCGAACCTCATTTAATAAAATGGCTGTGAGGACGGGAAGCGGTACCCAGAACAATAACTTGTAGAAGTTAATGATTAAAGTGTTGCTTAAGATCCGGTAAAACGGTTCGCTCCGGAACAATTCTTCGAAGTGGGCCAGGCCTACGAACGGACTACTCATAACTCCCTGAAAGATGTTGAAGTCTTGAAAGGCGATCATAATACCGGCCATGGGCACATATTTGAAAAGGAATAACAACAGCAAGGGAGGCAGCAAAATCAGATACAAAGCCCCGTAGCCTTCCCTACGAAAGGCCGATATTTTTCTCATGTGCAAGCTCCTTCTGGAAAGCCTTCTTGTCTGCTTGTAACTCGTGTAAAGGCTTTCATTGTCGTACGTCTACTATATCAACTCTTCTCGACAGCGAGAATGTACAGGATTTTGATTATAGGTAGAAGATTAAATGTCAT
>NZ_BIMA01000024.1 GCF_004000845.1 Paenibacillus koleovorans NBRC 103111 | reverse complement strand
ATTCGCTATACTTGCACGCTCGTTGTTCAGTTTTCAAGGAACAATCTTCGTCGTCGTCGGCTTCACAACCTTCCGAACAGCGACTTTATTAATGTACCACATTTGCCTACTTCATTGCAAGCACTTTTTTCTCATCCTTGCTGCCGATCGTTTGCTGTCGACTGCTGTTGAAGGGGCGAGAATTAATTTAACACAGGAGCGCAAACAAAGTCAAGCTTATTTCCGAATGGATTATACTACCAAAAAACGCCCGGCCAGGTTGTTCGCCTGCCGGGCGTTTAATGCGATTTCAGCATACTGTGTACTTCAATTCCAGAAGCAGCGAGTCGTCCGCCGATACCGCCACCTCGCGAACCAATTCCTTGCGCGACATCTTGGCCATCAACACCGGCAGATCCAGCTTCAAATCACGAAGCTCCGGCTTTTCCGACAAGTCCTGGAGACTCCACGGCTCCGGCCGGCTGCGAATCACGTCCAGCAGCACCGAGCAGCAGCTCTCCATCTTCGACATAATCGCAAACTCGCAGGCAAGCAAAACAAGCTTCACACGCTGCTCGAGAGACTCTTCGTTGGACGTAATCTCTTCGTACAGCTTGTGCACTCCCGGATTCACCCTGCGCACTTGCGCCCACACCATCTGCTCCGGCTCCAGACCTTCCTCGATGATGACGATGCGCGCCCAATGCTGCAGCGCCTCCAGCACCTGTTGATAAGCATCCAGCAAATAAGCGTCTTGCATGAATGCTTTGCTCTGCAAGTAGCTCCGCAGAAAATAGGAGAACTCGACTTGCAGCCATTGTCGCCGAGGATCAGCGGTATCGCCGCCTCGGTCTTCCTTCAAACCGTTCGTATACATACGACATTCCATAGCAATCACTCCTCGTATCATCCGTTGGATGACGCACCTGGTCGGTCCGCACACGTCCCAATGCTCAAGCTGTGAAGGATCCGGCATCGTCCTTGTATACGGATTCGGTCTTGACTATAATGAGTAAGAGAACAACAAGACGGATGTTTTACATCAATTCTACATTAGGGCGTCGGTTTCCTGCATTCGGCGTCGTACAAAATGTGAAATCCGGAACGCCAGCAGAAAAGAGGACTGATGATGTTTTTCAAATCCAGTAAAATCAATGAGTTTCGGCTCTGGGGGCTCTTGCTCACGATGGGCGGCATGGCGATTATGATCGTAGGTTTGGCCGGCATCGTCTTCGATTGGGGCAAGGTCGGCAAGCTGATCGCGGCCATCTTCATGGTGCTAGGCATGATCGTCATGCTCGGCAGCGTCATTATTTATTTCTGGGCCGGAATGCTCTCCACAAGCGCTGTCTCTCTCGTCTGCCCTGAGTGCAACAAAATGACCAAGATGCTCGGCAAAACAGACCGCTGCATGTTCTGCAAGACGATTCTCACGTTCGACGCCAAGTATGCGGACGATCACGCGCACGATCACAAACACTCGCCGGAGCAGGCGACTCCAACCTCCTAACCAAACAAAAACCCGGCCATACCGCGAGCACACGGTATCCGGGTTTTCTTTGTTACGGCTTCGACTCCAGCGTCGTCTGGATCAGATCCCAAATCGCAGGCGCCTCATAGCCTCTCCGCCAAGACGCCACACCCGCCAGATCGTATTTTTTCACCAGCTCAATCCGCGCTTTGACCGAAACCTCGTCTTCCAGCCATATTTTATTCAGCGCTTCGCCTTCCTTGTATTCCACATAATTCTGCCCGATCTCCGGCAAAAATACAGGTGTCAGCTTCTTGTCCTTCGCGGCGTTCCAAGCGGTCTCCATAAAGACGGCTCTGGACGATACTGTAGGTTTGCCGTCCTTCATCTGCTCGGTCCAAATCCGGGTATAGAATGGAATGCCCAGCACCAATTTGCTCGGCGGCACCTTGTCTTCCTTCATAATCTGCACAATCGATTTCTCCACCCATGTGAGCGAGGATACCGATCCGGCTACCGGACTGGCTGCATAATGCTCATCGTAAGCCATCACCATCATATAATCCAAAGACTCGTTAAGCGCTTGACGATCATAGAACATCGACCAGTTCTCGCTAGACGACTTCACCGTCACGTCCATGGACAGCACCAACCCTTGCTCATGCAGCAGCGGCGCCATTTCCCGAATAAACTGAGTGAGGTTCGCCTTGTCCTTCAAGTTGACGTTCTCGAAATCGATGTTGATGCCTTGCAGTTTGTACATCTGGGCGAAAGAGAGCAGCTGCTTGATCATCTTCAATCGGCGTTCATGCGTGGACAGCGCTTCGGTCGTAATCGCCGGATCGAAGTTGTTGTCGAAGAGCGCCCATACTTGATAATTGTTCGATTGCGCCCATTTGACATAAGCCGCATCGGCATAGTTCTTAATATTGCCCTCGCCATCCAACAGGTGGAACCATGTAGGGCTAATCACGTTCAAGCCCGGCATCGGACCGATCTGGGCGGTGTTCGGATTTTTGGTCGTTACATGCTCCCAGGTCATATTGATTTTCCCGCCTGCCGGTTTCCATGGTACGAACGGAGGATCCTGCTTAGGCGTAGGGATGCTCTCGGTACCGCCGACTGCAAGATGTTTCTTTTGCACATAGCCCGTAATACCGTTTTTCCTCTGAATCAAATACCACTCGTCCAACTCGTACAAAATCGAAACCTGTTCCTCCGGCTGCAAATCGGCTACGATCGGGAACTTGATGCCCGCAGACTTGCGCAGCGCCACGGTTTTCCCAGGCTTCGCATTCGGCAGCGAGACCGTCGCCCATTGAATCGTCTGGCCCACTCGATACACCATGACGATGCCGCTCTCCTCGGATTCGCGAATGTCGAGACCGTAGTACGTACGCAGCGATTCTATCGGCAAAAAGACGCTCCCTGACGACTTCTCTACCGGAAAACGGAGCGTGATCGGTTTATCGTTCAGCATGCCGGTCAGCATGTTCGTTTTGAGTTGAATGACTTTATCCTTGGTCGTGATGATAACGGAATCGGAAGCCGCCTCGTAGAGGAGTGTCGGGTCGATCTTGTCGCGGATAAGCGAAAGCGGGAGCTTCAAGCCTTCTTTCGTGCCCAGTGCCTCTTCCTTCCAGATCGCGCCTTCGAAATAAATCGGCTTCTTCTTGCCTTCCAAATCGGGTTCAGCCCGCTCCGAGCTGGGATAATAGACGGAAAACCAATAATAAGTGCCTCCGGCCGAAGCCGCTACAAGCAATAACAAGCTAAATATGATCCAAAAGCGAAACGCGCCTCTCCTCGGAGGCCGGACTCGCCTCATCTCGGTTGCAGTGAGCTCCATCTTTCCCCTCCCTCAAGCTATAAAGGCCAAACAAAAAGACGTGTCCGGTTCTCCCCTCACGGAAAAAAGCCGGCACGTCTAGTATACTTGAATCGTCGCTTGAACACGATATGAAAAGTTTTCTGACTGTAAATTTAAACTAGTGGACCTTGGCGCAATTCGGGCAAAGCCCGTGCACTTCCAAACGATGCCCTCTAACCTGGAATCCGGTCTCCCTGGACGCCGCCGCTTCCACGTCATGAAGAGGCTCATGCTCGAAATCGACAATAATGCCGCAGCTGTCGCAGATCGCATGATAATGATCGGACATGTCCGAATCAAACCGGCTGGAGTCATCCCCGTAAGTCAGCTCGCGGACGAGTCCGGAATCGATAAATACCCGAAGGTTGTTGTATACGGTCGCAACGCTCATGCTAGGAAAACGATCGCCCAATGCCTTGTAAATATCGTCGGCTGTAGGATGCGACATGGAATCCAACAAGTAGGCCAGAATGGCATGCCTTTGAGGGGTCATTCGAACACCGGTCGTTTTCAGTTTTTCGAGTGCTTGTTCAAATCGAGATGTCATCCTGCTCACCACCACAAAGTTTGTTAGATATGTCAGCTTCCTTATATTTTACGTTTGTGGCGTCGTTTTTGTCAATCCGCGCGCTGCAGGGAAATGCCAGCATTGGAAGTCTCGATCTTGATTTTATGCTCGCCTCCGCCGATCCGCCCCTTCACTTTTTTGTCGTTGTTGCTCACCTCAAGCGGCAGATTGGTCGAAACGCTGCCGCCGCGTCCGTCCACTTCATAACTGCCGGTAGAAGGAAGCCGCAGCTCCACCTTGCCGTTGCTCGAGCCCACCTTCCAGTCGCCGCCGACCTGTCGGGAGCTCACGCTGACCGATCCGTTGCTCGTATCGATCTCCATTCCCGCAGACGGATCGGTAACGGTGACACGCCCGTTGTTCGTATCGGCCGTCAGCTTCCCGGAGATACGGTCTGCCGTGATAGACGCATTGGAGGTTTCCAAATAAGCCGTTCCGCCAATATCCTGCGCCGTAATCGAGCCGTTTGACGTTTCAAGCCGGATGGCGCCTTGCACCGAATTGACTTTGACCGCACCGTTGCTCGTGCGCACCTGAACATCGCCATGCAGCTCCGCAAGCGTCACGCTGCCATTCGAAGTGTCGGCTTCCAGCAAATCCTTGAGCGGAATGTCCGCGGCTTCGATCGATCCGTTCTTTCCTTTAAGAACCCAGTTCACTTCCCGATTGCTCGGAACCGTCACGACCAGCTCGATGTGAGGCTGACGCCCCCACCACCAGCCTTTCTCCTCGCTCTCCGTAACCACGGTAAGAGTGGAGCCCTCCGAATAAACGAGCTGCGTCTCGGTGGCGATTCGCTCGGCTTCCTTCTCATCACTGCGATTCACCCAGACGGTCCGCTGGATTTCCAGCCCTGTTCCGGTGCCCGATTTCACGATTATGCTGCCGTACGGGTTATCGATCGCCACTTTCTCCGTCCGCTCGGACAGCGGAATCGTTGTCTTGTCCAGCTCGAATTTTTTGCCCAGCTCGCCTTTCACGATCGATTCCCAGTTCATATTCTGGAACCACTGAGTAGGCAGCCATCGCGATTGCGTCACGCCGACAACGGCGATCACCACGACAACCGCGATCAGCACACCCCCGACGTCCAACCGCAGCTGCTTCTCGCTTTTCTGATATTTCAAATTGATCCACAAGTATTCGATCCCCAGCAGGATTAGGATGAGCGGCCACCAATCCAGCACGTAGCCCAAATAATTCGTATCCGCCGCCTGGTCGTACAGCAGCATAATGCCGACAACGACCATGATGATCGCCGACGTAATTCTCCCTACTCGAATCATGAAGCTCTCCTCCTAGAGGTTGATGGGCGGTTACTTCGAGTCGCTGCTCCGCAGGAACAAATAAGCGCCGGCGGCGATGAGGATAACGGCTCCGATATAGGAACCCCCGGTGTTGATCGCGCTCGTCAGCCAAGAAGGCTTGTTGCTGAGAAAAAAGAACAGCGCCCCTACTCCGATCAGCAGCCAACCGGCGCGATTCCCTTTCGTAAGCGCCTGGAACGGAATCGGCTCCTCCGGACTCGGAAACGGCTGCGCAGGATGACCGCTGTAATAACCGTATTGATGCGCGCGCAACCGATCGACCAGCTGCAGGGCGTCGAACACATTATAGAAGTAAATGACCGGCAGCAGCAAGGCCAGAAGCGTTACAACCGAGGCGCTCATATTCGGCCCTGTCGAGATCTGGACGATGGAGACGATGCCGAGGATGAACGCCAGCATTACCATGACGCCGCGCTGCATATAGCCGATGTAGAAATGCCCCAAACCTGGCACCATAAGGGCCAGCAGGGCAGCCAGAAACTTGCTTTTGCCGCGAGGCGGCTTCACAGATGGATTCGGATACAGATAAGGGTTGTACCCTGGTTGAGGCGGGAACGGTTCGGCGGTGCCGTCAGGCTGCACGCCCGTCCCGGGCACCCCCTCCGGACGCGTCGTAGCATAAGGCGTATGCAGTGGGTTCGGTTTCTCATGCTCCGTCATACTTTCTTAAACCTCCTTTTAAAGGATAACCGCCTAAAACCAATTCGCTGCGAGGGCGATCGTATGGCCTACCATTTCCTGAACGGCCAAGCTGAAGGAGCCCCCTTGAACCGAGATAAGCGCCGACCAGAGACCGGTAGCGACGAACAGGAACGTAGCCGCCGTGGCGAATAGGGCGTTCGCCAGCTCCGCATGAAATCGGCTGCGTGTGTGCTGGCTGGGGACGCTTGGGGACGAGGCTCCTGCTTCAAGCCGCCTCATCACCTGCGCCGTAAATGTGGCGGAAGGCTCCTCCAGCTGCATCCGACTTTCGATTTCATTCCATAACGGGTCTTGTTTCATGCGGATTCGCCTCCATCCATTTTTGCTTCAACAGCGCCTTGCCCCTGTACAATCGCGTCTCGACCGTCTTGACCGGAATCTCCGCGATCTCGGCGATTTCCTGAACGGCCAGCTGCCTGTAGTGGTAGAGGAACAGGATCAGCTTGTATTTGTCCGGCAGCTCTCCAAGCAGACGCAGCATAAGCTCCTGCCCTTCCTTGGCCACCGCCTGCCGTGCGGGGTCATGCTCTCCGTGTGCGGCCGGTCGAACCTTCAGCTCGCGACCCAACCGCTCCAGCAGCCGGCTGAGCGGATGGCGCGCCTTGGCCCGCTTGTAATCGGTAGCCGTATTGGCGGCGATGCGGTAGAGCCACGTCGTGAACTTGGACTCGGCCCGATAGTGGCCGAGCGAGCGGTACAGCTTCAGGAATACGTCCTGAGCCAAGTCCTCCGCCGCCTCGCGATGGCCGATCATCTGGAGCAGGAGCGTGAAGATGTAGCTTTTGTGCCGCTCCACCAGCTCGCGAAAGGCCTCCTTGTCGCCTGCTCCTGCCTTTACGGTTAACTGCTCGTCGGTCCGGGCGTCTGCAGCCGGCGGTTCCATGGGCTCCGATGCCTTCAGCACGGACTGCACCACCTTTCTCTCTAACGAAGGATTAGACGACGGACAGGAGAAAACTCCTTCATATTGTGCCAAAATAAACAGGAACCGCCCGAAGACACAGTCCCGGACGGCATTGGAATTGTATGGACTTTACGCGATCACTCGATGGTCACTCCCAACACGCCTTCCACTTGACGCAGCTCATCCGTAACCGGAAGCAGGACATCGTTGCGCGGCAACCGAACGGATAGATGAATCGCAATCTGCTCTTGATCGCCGGCTCTCCGTTTCTCTTCAATGACTACTTTCCGAATATCGACCGCCCGTCTGGCCAAAACCGCGGAAACCGCAGCCAATGCACCTGGACGATCCGGCATATCAATGTGGACGACATGTGTTCGCTTGCGTCCGCGCAGGTAGCGTTTCTCCACCTTGTTCAAAATGTACAAGACGAGCAAGACGCTTACACAGGAGATGAGGGCCGGGTAGTAGAAACCCGCTCCGACCGCCAGGCCGATTGCCGCCACTACCCATAATGAAGCCGCTGTCGTTAATCCGGAAATGGAGGAGCCGTTGAAAACGATCGTTCCCGCTCCGAGGAAGCCAATCCCGGTAATGACGTTGGCCGCAAGGCGCGCCGGGTCCATCCGCACGTTGTATTCATCGACGAATTCGTTGAAGCCATACATAGACAGCAGCATGATGAGCGCCGCCCCCAAACAAACCAGAATATGAGTACGCAAGCCCGCCGCGTGATTGTTCTGCTCCCGCTCGAGCCCCACAAGTCCGCCTAAAAGCACAGCGAGCAGCAATCTCGCCGTCATATGCCACAGATCGATGTCCCATGGACTGTTTACGACTGTTTCCAACTGAATGCCTCCTTCTATTGCGATGTAACTCTATATGTATAGAAGCGCAGAGACGAACATACCTGCATCGGTCGAAAGAAAAATGAAAACGCTTGCCGCGTGGATGCTTGAAAAGCGGCACCCCTGCAGACCCGGATCGCAATAGTTGCCGCTATGCGCCGTCCGTACGGGGGCCGCCCTATAAGCTTCCTATAGGCGAAGCGCTCTTAACTTATCCGTTCAATACTTCGAGAATGAGCTTGTTGGCCAGGCCCGGGTTCGCTTTGCCCTTGCTTTCCTTCATCACCTGGCCGACGAGGAAGCCGATCGCCTTCTCCTTGCCCGCGCGGAAGTCCGCCACGGACTGCGGGTTGTTCGCGATGACTTGCTCCACGATCGACTTGATCGCGCCTTCGTCGCTGATCTGCACGAGCCCTTGCTCCTCGACGATCTGCTGAGGCCGCTTGCCGGATTCGAGCATCGCCTTGAACACGGTTTTGGCGATTTTGCCGCTGATGGTGCCTTTCTCGATCAGGCCGATCATCTCGCCCAAACCTTGGCCGGTGATCTTCACTTGATCGATCTCGACGTTGTTCGTATTCAAATAAGCGAGCAGGTCGCCCATCATCCAGTTGGATACGGCTTTGGCGTCCTTCGTGTAGCTCAAGCTCGTCTCGAAGAAATCCGCCAGCTTCATGGAGGAGGTAATGACGTCCGCGTCATAAGAAGGCAGCCCATACTCGGACGAATAGCGCTGCTTGCGCTCATCCGGCAGCTCCGGAATCGTCGTGCGGACAGACGCCTTCCACTCGTCGGAGATGTGCAGCCGCACGAGGTCCGGATCCGGGAAGTAGCGGTAGTCATGCGCCTGCTCCTTGCCGCGCATCGAGAACGTCTTGCCTTGGGCTTCGTCCCAGCGGCGCGTCTCCTGCACGATCGTGCCGCCTTCCGACAGCGTCTCTGTCTGGCGCAGCACTTCATACTCGAGACCGCGCTGGACGCCGCGGAACGAGTTCATGTTCTTCAGCTCGGCCTTCGTGCCGAACTTCTCTTGCCCGTACGGACGCAAGCTGATGTTGGCATCGCAGCGCAGCGAGCCTTCCTCCATCTTGACATCCGAGACGTCGCAATATTGCATGATAGCTCGGATTTTCTCCAGGTACGCGCGAGCTTCCTCCGGCGAACGGAGGTCCGGCTCGGAGACGATCTCGATCAGCGGCGTGCCGACGCGGTTGAAGTCGACGAGCGAGCCGTAGCCGCCGTCGACGTGGGTCAGCTTGCCGGCGTCTTCCTCGAGATGCACCCGGGTGATGCCGATCCGCTTCGTCTCGCCGTTCACTTCGATGTCGATCCAGCCATGCTCGCCGACCGGCTGGTCGTACTGCGAGATCTGGTACGCCTTCGGCGAGTCGGGGTAGAAATAATTTTTGCGGTCGAACTTGCTGTGCGTGGCAACGGTGCAGTTGAGCGCCATCGACGCCTTCATCGCGTACTCGACCGCCTGGCGGTTCAGCACCGGCAGGACGCCCGGATGACCGAGGCAAACCGGGCATGTATTCGTATTCGGCGGCGCTCCGAACGAGGTGGCGCAGCCGCAAAAAATTTTGGAACGGGTATGGAGCTCTACGTGAACCTCCAGGCCGATGACCGTTTCATAGCGTTGTTCCGACGACATCTATCCTCTTCCTCCTAACAGGTTACAGCTGCGGACGCAGCTTGTGATAATCGGTATGCTGCTCATAGGCGTGCGCGACACGAAGCACGGTCGACTCGTCGAGCGCCTTGCCGATGATTTGCAAGCCGACCGGCATGCCGTCCGCAAGTCCGCAAGGGACGCTGATCGCCGGAATGCCCGCCAAGCTGACCGGAATGGTGAGAATGTCGTTCAGATACATCGTCAGCGGGTCGCCGACTTGCTCGCCGATCCGGAACGCCGGCGTCGGAGCGGTAGGGCCGATCACGACGTCGTAGCTCTCGAACACTTTGTCGAAGTCTTGTTGGATCAGCGTGCGGACTTTCTGAGCCTTCAGGTAGTAGGCGTCATAGTAGCCCGAGCTGAGCGCATACGTGCCAAGCATGATGCGGCGCTTCACTTCGGGGCCGAAGCCTTCGCTTCTCGACCTGTGAT
This sequence comes from Paenibacillus koleovorans NBRC 103111, assembly GCF_004000845.1. Classification (GTDB taxonomy): domain Bacteria; phylum Bacillota; class Bacilli; order Paenibacillales; family NBRC-103111; genus Paenibacillus_AA; species Paenibacillus_AA koleovorans. Next base: position 65,112 of record NZ_BIMA01000024.1, on the reverse strand, counting down.
ACAAGTCCAGCAGGTTGGCCGGATCGGTGGCGCGCACTCCGTAGCGGACGCCGTCAAAGCGGGCCAAGTTGGACGACGCTTCCGAGGATGCGAGCAAGTAATACGTAGCCACCGCATATTCGGTATGCGGCAGGGACACTTCCTCCCACACGGCGCCTAAGCCTTCGAGCACCCGGAGTGCAGCCAGCACCGCTTCCTTCACTTGCGGTTGGACGCCGGCGCCGAGGTATTCGCTCGGTACCGCGATGCGCAAGCCCTTCACATCGCCGGTCAGCGCCGAGATGTAATCCGGGATGTCGACGTTCGCCGAGGTGGAGTCCTGCGGGTCGTGACCGGCAATCGTCTGCAGCACGTAGGCGGCGTCTTCGACATTCTTGGTCAGCGGGCCGATCTGGTCGAGCGACGAGGCGAACGCCACGAGGCCGAAGCGCGAGACGAGGCCGTATGTCGGCTTGAGGCCGACGACGCCGCAGTAAGCGGCCGGCTGGCGGATCGAGCCGCCGGTGTCGGAGCCGAGCGCGAAGTACACTTCGCCCGCCGCCACAGATGCGGCGGAGCCGCCGCTCGAGCCGCCCGGCACGAACTCGGTGTTCCACGGGTTGCGCGTGGCGAAGAAGCTCGAGTTCTCGTTGGAGCCGCCCATCGCGAACTCGTCCATGTTCAGCTTGCCGACCGGCACGGCTTGTCCGGCGCGCAGCTTCTTCATGACTGTCGCGTCATAGATCGGGTTATAGTTGCGCAGGAATTGGCTGGCGCATGTCGTCGTCAGCCCTTCGGTTACGATATTGTCCTTGATCCCGGCAGGCAAGCCGAACAGAAGCCCTCGTTCCGTAGCCGAGCCTTCCATTAAGTGCTTGTCGTATGCGCCCGCCGTCTGCAGCGCGTTCGCTTCGTCCAGCGTCAGGAACGCCTGCACCTTCGAATCGACTTCCCCGATGCGGCGGTACGATTCCCGCACGAGATCGGTCACGCTCAAATCCCGGCCCGCAAGCCGCGTATGAATTTCTTGCAAGTTCAAGTCAAACAAAGACAAAGCGAGTTCCCCTTCCTATTCTATGTGTGACGCGTGGCTAAGCTATTCCAGAACCGCCGGCACCTTGAACTGGCCGTCTTCTTCGTCCGGCGCGTTCAGCAGCACTTTCTCGATCGGCAAGGAAGCTCTCGGCTCATCCGCCCGCATCACGTTCACCAGCGGCATCGCATGGCTCGTCGGCTCTACGCCGTCGGTGTTCAGCTCGTTCAGCTTGTCCGCATATTTCAATATCGCATTCAGCTGCTCCGTGAACGTCTGTTTCTCCTGCTCGTTCAGATCCAGCCGGGCCAGCTTGGCCACATGCTCCACGTCTTGAATCGAAATACTCATTCCAGCACCTCATTTGGTTAGCAAAATCATTCTATCTATTATAGCCTACATCTAAGGGGAACTCAATTTGTTCTAGTGCTTGGAAAGGGTAGTTTGCGGCGGGAATGGGAGACTTGAAAAGTAACCTGTCGGATAACAAAAAAGCCCCCGCAGCGATCGACCGTGGAAGAAAGGCCGATGCTTAGGAGGCTTGTTCGCTTACTCTTGTGTGGACACTTCGGCGGAAGTGAGCTTGTCGTAGAACTCGGCATACTTGTCCTTGTCCGCGGAATTGCGCAGCGCCATCGCCACGCGAGGATGCTCGTTCAGCATGCCCGAGATCATGTAAGGGATGATGTAGCCCCACTCGACCTTCTCGCGCAGCGGGATCATCCGGCGCTCGATGACTTCGAGGATCGGGCGGATTTCGTAGCGCGTATGCTTGAGATAGCCGACCAGCAGCTCCGTGTTGCAGTTGCCGGCCGCACGGCCCATGCCGTATACGGAAGCATCGAGGAACTGCACGCCTTTAGCGGCCGCCGTGATCGTATTCGAGAACGCCAGCTGCATGTTGTTGTGGGCGTGGATGCCCAGCACCTTGTTCGGGAGATGCTTCTGGAACTTCTCCACCAGGTGGCCATAGTCGATATGGTCCAGGCTGCCGTAGGAGTCGACGATGTACACGACGTCAACCGGGCTGTTCGCGATTTCCCGGAACGCCTCGATGAGCTCATGCTCCATCACGTGGGACAGCGCCATGATGTTAAGCGAAGTCTCGTAGCCTCTGGAGTTGAAGGTGTTCACCAGGTCGAGCGCCTTGTCCAAATCCTTGATATAACAAGCGACGCGGATCATGTCCAGCATGCTCTCGCTTCGGTCGAGAATGTCGTTCTCATCGACGCGGCCGATGTCGACTAGCGCCGACAGCTTCGTCTGGCCTTTGTTCGGGATGACTTCGCGCAGGAACGCTTCATCCAGGAAGCGCCAAGGGCCGGCATCCGCGCCTTTCAGCAGCTTGGGCGAGTTTTTGTAGCCGATCTCCATGTAGTCCACGCCAGCCGCATCCAAAGAGTAGTACAAGTCCCGTACGAACTCGACGCTGAAATCCCAATTGTTGACGAGGCCACCGTCACGGATTGTGCAGTCGAGAATTTTGCAGTTGTTCTCTTTCATTTGCTCGGTAATCCTCCCGAAATGGTAGTAATGTTACTCATCATAGCTTATCATTCGACAGCGTGTCAATCGATCCGGACGGGGTGTTGAAGAGGGGGCCACCGATCGTTCGGACGGAAGCGGCGGAAAAGAAAAGAGATGCCTGCGGGATTCAGGCATCTCTTGCATTTATATGGATTGTGTAAAAGTTCGGGGTCGGTCAAATCCAAGCCTTCAAGTTGATTTGCCTGATGAAATCTTCGCGGCTCTGCACTTCTTTGTTTGCTTCCGGCACCGCATCCGTCTCTTCCCCGTTCATGATTCTACGGAACAGCTCCTCGTTGCGCGTCGCCAAGGCGAAGTCGATCAGCGCTTCCCGCTCAATCCGATCTGCTTCTTCCTGAAGCAGTACTTCTTCCATCTCGATGTCCGTCGCCGGCACATAGAAATGTTTGTTCATCTTCGGCACCCGCACGACATAATCGAATACGTTGTCCGCGTTGCGGTCGTAGGCGATGACATACCCGTAATCGCCTAGTGGCAAGCTCAGCTCCAGGCTGTCGTTTATGAAGATGACTTTGGATCCCAAGCGCAGCATTGTGCATTCCCCCAAATCGGCCAGCCGTCCAACCTCCTGCCTGCGCGTGTAGTCCGGGGCGGGCCGCTAAATCTCGTCCTGATAGCAATAGGTATAATACCTATCGTACTAAAAAATAGGCGAGGTGTCTATTGAATCCGCAGGGGGAAATGAAAAAATGGACGATTGTCAGGCAAGCGGTTAAGAGGAGCCCAGCTTGCGCTGAAAAAGAGGCACGGCCGCTTCCATTAAGAGAGGGATGAGCGCCAGTGCCAGGAGGATGCTAACCAGTACCGGGTGAGCTATCGCGCCACCTCCTGCTCCGGCAGCGCCGGTGAGCCATTTGGCGGCATGCCCGGTGAGCGCGGTGGGGCTCCATTGCATCCGCCCTGCCAGAAGTCCGGTCACGACGGACAGCAGCGCGAGCGTGCCGATGACGACGAATGCGATAGCTCCCAGGCTGCGAAGGCCGGAGCTCGCCAGCACGGTGAAGGCTGCGATTACGCCGAACCAGAGGACATACAGCCCGATGCTTCGCAACGCTGCGACCGGATCCACATGTCCGATCAGCACCTCCGTGTAGTACCAGCCCGCCGCAGAACCGGTCGTCAGTGCAGTCAGTGCGAGGCTCATCAGTCCGGCCCATTTGGCCAGAAGGTAAGAGCGGACTGGAACGGGCTTCAGCATGACCATGTGGATCGCCCCGCTCGCCCGTTCGGCGGCGACGACGCCCATCGAAGCCAGGACGAATACCAGTATGCCGATGGAGCTGAACTGGGACAGCGTCTTCGCCATCATTTCTCCGGCGGACGGCGTAGGGATCTGAATGACGGTGCCTTCCGGCAATCCTCCCGAAGCCTGCAAAATTTCCGGCATATAATAAGTAGAGATCGGTTGAGTGGCGCCCAGCAGGATGAATACGAGCGGCACCCATAACCACTTGTAGCTGCGCCGCATTTCGAGCAGTTCTTTGCGATAGAGCACGAGGAATTGCGTCATTAGCATAGGGACTGTCGGTTGAGTGTTCATCGGGTGCTGCTCTCTCCTTCCACGACCTGCATGAACAGATCCTCCAGCGTCGATTGGCCGAATTCCAATTGCCGGACGGGAATGGCTTGCTCGGCGATTGCTCGGCAAACGAAAGCTCTTGCCTGTTCCATTCCGCCTTCGTCCGGAGCAACCTCAAGCGTTGCGCTGCCAATCGATTCGTTGATATGGACCGAGTGGATAAAGGGCTGGTGTTCCCAACCGGAAATAGTGTTAATGAAAGGAGAGTCGCCTGTTATTCGGATAAGCGGGCGTCTATAGCGATTGCGGACGTCCGCCAGTTCTCCGGCTACGGCTATTTTCCCCTTATGAAGAAGAAGCACGTCATCGCACACCGCTTCGGCATCATGAAGAACATGCGTCGAGAACAGCAGCGTCGTCTCCCGCTTGAGCGCCTGCATCAGCTCGAGCACCTCGCGGCGGCCGATCGGATCGAGCGCAGACACCGGCTCGTCCAGCATAAGCAGCTTCGGGCGGTGGATCAGCGCCTGGGCGATGCCGAGCCGTTGCTTCATGCCGCCCGAATAGCCGCCGATATAGCGTTTGGCCGCTTCTCTGTCCAGGCCGACTGTCTCTAGCAGCTCGGCGGCGCGAGCGGCCGCTTGTTTGGCGGAGAGATGCGCCAGACGGCCGGTCATCTCCAGCAGCTCGCGGCCGCTCATCCAGTTGAAAAAGGCCGGATGCTGCGGCAGGAAGCCGATCCATGCCCGGAGATCGGGCGGAGCGCCATCGGTGAAGCGGATCGCGCCGCCCGTCGGACGGATCAGCCCGGCCAGCATGTTCAGCGTCGTCGTTTTGCCGGCACCATTCGGTCCGAGCAGCGCCATGCAGCGGCCTTGCCGGATGCCGAACGATAGGCTATTAACGGCGATGTGGCCGTTGTCGAACTTTTTGGTGAGGCTTTGCACCTCCATCAAACCGCTCATCTATCCCGGCTCCTGCCCAGCACGAAGTAAAGAATGGGTCCGATCGTATTGACTAGAATGATGACGAGAATCCAGAGCCAACGCGGCCCGTTCGTGCGCTTCGCACGGAGGCAGTCCGTCAAAGCGACGATAAGCAGCAGCAGTTGAAGGACAAGCAGGGGGCCGATGATGCCCCAGTTGAGTTGATCGATCAAATCGTTCATAGGTTCCATTCCTTCCTCATATTAAGCGGATTTCTTTTTTCTCCTGACGAGCCACAGATAAAACAGGATGGGCAGCGGGAATTGGATCAGCCCCCAAATCCCCCAGAACCAGGGGTATGTGTTTCGGCGCCGCGCGTCGGTGAACAGCCATGTTCCTTGTCCGAGCAGCAGGAAGGGAATCAAAGCGAGCAGCCAAATCGGAACGCCGTCGATCGTCGCATTCATTCGCGGCTCACCCACCCTCGGTTGCGGATTCGGATGGCCAGCCAGATTGAAAGCCCGAGCAGCAGGATAGGCAGTTGCAGCCAAGCGAACAGAAGCGGAGTCCGATAGACGACGGCGAATACGATCCCTACAAGGAAGAGGGCCGCCAGCCAGAACAGCAGAAGATCGCGAAGGAGTGTGCGCTTGAGTTGGTTCTGCTGCTGTGCAATCATCCGTTCCAAATCGGCGAGGTCGGGAATCGGGACGGGAAAACGCTCATCGTTGTCCAGCTTGCCTAGCTGTTGTTTGAAATCCAGCTCCCATTCCGGTGAAGGCGAAGTATTCTTGTTGCGATCGTCACTCCTCACGTACCAACCGCTCCTTTCGTAATAGTCGAACGCCGTTATGGATGCGGGATTTGACCGTCCCCAGCGGGATGTCCAGCATCTGTGCAATTTCTTCGTAGGGGTAACCGTAGTAGTGCTTCAATATGATGGGCACCCTCATCTCCTGTGTGAGCACCGCCAACGCGTCCATTAGCTCGCTCCAGTCTTCACCCCATTGCCGCCCCTGCCACTGAATTCTTCGGGACTCCGCCGACTGCTGCTCCATCCATTCCCGCTCGAGCCGGCGTCGGCGCAATTGATCCAAGTAGAGGCGAGTGGCGATCGTGATCAGCCAGGAGGACAGCTTAGACTTGCGGCTGTCGTACAGCCTGATTTTCTCCACGGCCTTCATCATCGTCTCCTGCGTCAAATCCTCGGCGGTCGGTGGATGCAGCGTGATTTTGAGCAAATATTGATAAAGGATGGCGTATTGCTCGCGCAGCAGCTGCGCCAACGCCCGGACGTCGCCGCGTTGGGCTTGCCGGATGAGATCGGTTTGGTTATTCATCGCCTGTTCATCGCCATCCGTCGACGCTCCCTCCTTCTCTTTCTCTATTGATTATCGCGAGCTGCAACTAGTACGAATGGGCGGGCGAAAAAGTTCATTGATTTCGAAAAAATTTTCAACCGGATCGAAGCTCCGTCGGAATCGGGTACGATTCTTTTTTGTTAATTATGTGCACCGGGCAACCGAATTAATCCCTCGCGTGTGGAGGTGAGCTTCTCGAAGCCGTCTTCCGTGATGACATATGAATTCTCGATGCCGACGACCCCGCGGCCGGGGAACGTGAATTTGGGCTCGATTGCGATAACCATCCCGGGCTCGAGCGGATACGAGAAGCCGCGGGCGAGCACCGGCAGCTCGTCGATTTCCAGGCCGATCCCATGACCCAGGAACTTCACTTGATCGCGGCCGAAGCCCATAAAATGCTCGCTCAGGCCGGCCTGCTTCACTTGATCGAGGGCATTCATGTACAGCTCCTCGCAAATGGTGCCCGGGCGGAGCCGGGCTTCGGTGCTACGCAGCACTTGTTCGCTCAGCTCGTAGGCGCTTCGCAGATCCTCGGGCAAGTCGCCGATGACGACCGTGCGCGTCATATCGATCACATAGCCGTCGATGCAGCAGCCGACGTCGATGAGGATCGGTTCGTTCACGCCGATCGGGCGGCGGCTCGCGCTCTGCGGCGCGGCCGGGCCCAGCCCGAGTCCGCCGGCCGGACCGTCGAAGTAGGTCGGCTGCGCAGCCGCATCACCGGCGCCGATCATGCCGGTGATGATCTCCTGGTTGTAGCCGCGCATGCGCATGAGCCCCATATGGCCGTGCAGCCGGATCGACGCTTCGACGGCGGCCATCAGCTCAAGCTCGGTCATGCCGGGCACGAGCTTGGCGAGCGCCTGCTCGAACGCCGCGTCGATCGTTCGCGCGGCCGTCCGGATCGCCTCGAGCTCGCGAGGCGACTTGAGCATGCGCGTCTCGCGGACGAGCATCGAGCCGTCCACCCAGCGGGCGGACGGGACGGCCGCCTCGAGCCGCTGGAACTGCTGTACCGGCAGCACGTCGTACTCGGCCGCCAGCACGACGGGCGGCGCATCGGCGGCGCGGCCGGCGCCGAACAGCTGCGGGCTGCAGGCAGCCAGCCCGGCCATGAACTGCCGCAGCGAGCCGAGCTCGCGCACGGGGACGGCGGCCTCGCGTTCGGCCCGCGACAAGCTGCGGCGGACGAAGAACACCGCTTCGCCCTCCGTCGGGATGAACAAATACCCGGTCTGCATCGAGCCGGTGAAATAATACAAATCTACGTTCTGCGTAAGGATCATGCCGTCCATGGCTTGCGCACGCATTTTATCCTGAAGCCGCCGCCGGCGCAGCAGCGTTTCGTTCCTCTGGTCATTCGTCTGGTCAGACGCCTGGCTTGTAGTCGCCATATTCCATCCCATCATTGCAGCTCTCCTCTTCCAACTTCCCTGGCTAGTTTTATCGTTTCCATTATACACCGGAAGCGCGTCAAGCAGGAAACGAGCCGCGAAACATCGAAACTATACGGAAAAAGCTGAAGGAGAACACAAAAATGACCGCCACACATTCCGACGAGCTGTTCCAAAGCTCCGTCCTGACGCCGGTCGGAGGGTTTACGTCCGGCATCGAAGGACCTGCAACCGCCGAAGACGGCACTGTATATGCCGTCAATTATGCAAGAGAAGGCACGATCGGCCGCGTAACGCCGGCTGGAGAGACGGATCTGTTCGTGGAGCTGCCGGCCGGCAGCAAAGGGAACGGCATCCGGTTTAACCGGGCCGGCGCGATGTTCATAGCCGATTACACCGGCCACAATATATTGAAGGTCGATACGGACACTCGCTCGATCAGCGTATTTGCCCATCAGCCGTCCATGAATCAGCCGAACGACGTAGCGATCGCCGATGACGACACATTGTTCGCCAGCGACCCGAACTGGAAGGAAGGCACCGGCCAGCTGTGGCGCATCGATCGGGACGGGGCGACGACGCTGCTCGAAGCCGGGATGGGCACGACGAACGGCATCGAAGTAAGCCCCGACAACAAGACGCTGTACGTCAATGAAACCCGCCAGCGCAACGTATGGGCTTACGACTTGGCGCCGGACCAATCGATCAGCAACAAACGGCTGCTCATCCAGTTCGAGGATCACGGGATGGACGGCATGCGCTGCGATGTCGACGGCAATCTGTTCATTACCCGTTATGGCAAAGGGACGATCGCCATCGTCTCGCCTGCCGGGGAGCTTCTGCGGGAAGTGCAGCTGCACGGCAAAAACTGCAGCAACATTACTTTCGGCGGCCCCGACGGCTGTACGTGCTACGTGATGCTGCAGGATCAGGGCAACATCGAGACATTCCGAACGAATCGGCCGGGCCGCGAGTGGCAGCTGATGCATCGCGTGTAATCGCCCGTCCGCTCGCTCTCGTCCAGAACCAAACCAAACAGCCCTTGGCGGGTGCCGAATAAGCACACCGCCGAGGGCCGTCTTTCAATTACGCCATGTTAGAACATTGGGAATACGTATCGGACGAGGAAGTACAGCGCTCCGAAGAAGATGACAATGTAAGCGGCGTACTTGATGAATGTCGAAGCGACTTGACTGGAGTCCATCCGCTTCTCGACAGTCGTACGGTCGATTTCTACATTCCGGTTTTCGTTGATCGCCATGATCAAACATCTCCTTTCCATCTTACACTTGGGATTCGCTTCCTTGCTTCTTACTACCCGATCCGCCCCCTCTTGAAACAAATGCACCTCGCACCGCAGCTAATACACCAGCTCCCCAACACCTTTCAAATGCCATTCCACCGGACGAAGCACACGGAAAACTCGTGGGTATTCCACATGCACGACCATAACGACACCTGGCCGATTCAACGTCACCTCAACGTCGTAAGAGGCATTCGTATACGTATAAGGGAAAGCTCTGTCTTCATTAATAACCTCGAACACGACGACTTCCGCCCCTGCCTTCCAGAAAGCTCCGGGCAAAGGCTCATTCGCCGAATCCAGATGCATATTCGCTTGCAAATAGGCGAGTCCCGCCGATTCCGCCTGCACGGCGTCCAAAGCGAAGATACCATCCGCCAGCTTAGCCTGATCCACCTGCTGCACCGCCGCATGAGCCGCCCGGTTGACCGCTCGTTTGCCTTCGAACAGGGCTTGCAGCGCCCCTTGCTCATCCGTCTGCAAAGCATTCATTACGAGCAAAAATGCCAACAGCAGAACGAACAGCAGCAGTTTGTGCATGCTTTCTTTCTCAGCCTCCTTCTCTAGTCCTGTCTGCGGTCAAGGTACGTACTCGCTCATCTTCACTCCCGAGGCCGCCATTCGGGCTCCCGCCACAGGAGGTGTAACGCCTATCAAGCGGTCCAGCTCGAACAATCGCTCGTACGGATAGCTGATCCGGAGCTGCAACCCGACACCTCGCCTGACTGGCCGCACCGGGTTCGCGCCGTCTACACCGCTGGTCGTGCCGACCTCATACTGAAGCAAGGAAGGCGTGAATCCTTTCTGCTCCAACCGTATCCTGGAAGCCGCGATAGCCGCATTGTCGATATACCCGTGAGCGCCGTTCGCCCCCATCTCGAGCAAATAGTCTACCTCCTGCTGCAGCACCGCATTTCGCACCATCAGCACATGCTTATACACCGGAGCGAACATCGCCCAGCACAATATCCCTGCGAATAATACGAACACTAGGATTTGTTTCACCAGGCCCCCTCCCGTCTCTGAAAAAAATGGTCACGGATCTATCGATTCAATGACATCCCCTACGGTGTTCCCGCTGCCGCGCACCCGAGCACGCATTCCCTCCTCTCCACCGATCGATGCGCTGTAGATGACCAGGATGACCAAGATCAGCATAACTGCCGCCAAAATCTGCTTCATTTGTGAATGTCCGCCGCTACCTCTCTTGCTTACGGAGCAAGCGATGTAATATTCGTGTTGGCTGTCGTTCCGTGTGTCTGGATGTTCCGACGCATGCCGGTGTTGTTGTCGTTGATGATGGAGGTGAAGAGCAAAGCAACTACAATTAGCATCATGACAGTTACCAAAATATTCCTCAATTAGATTCATCCCTTCTATATAAATGGGTTTATTGCAACGTTTGAAACAGCTTCTGACCCTCCATCACCCATGGATAAATAAAAATGCGGAACGTGTTCAAAATGGGCAACCCTGCGATCACAAACAGCGCATAAGAGGTCGTTTCCTTCCGGCTGTCTTTGGCCAGCTCAAGCTTTTCCTTGTAGTCGTGGAGCCTTTCGCGAAGCAAGCTATAATAATCGTTGTTCTCGAACAACCGAATGGAATTGATCGTTTCCCCGAAGCTGTACGCTTCCTCTGTCCCAAGCCGCTCCTTGAATCGCTTCAGCGCGGACTCGGCGCCTGCATACCATTCGTTGAGCAGCAGTTGCAGCTCTTGGCGAATCATTTTAGTGAAAGGAAGGCATCGCGTGAGCTTATGATGAAGATTCATTTTCGACCCGTTATAGTAGAGCAGTTGGTGGCTCAGAGTGTAAATTTCTTTCATGATCTGCTGAGCGCGATATTTGCCCATGGACTCCAAAAGCACTCGATCCGCAACCAGCAGCAGGAAAACAATCGATCCGATCAGTAGAACATATACGGGCGGAAGGCCCGCTGCATCGAGACGCTCGCTGAATCCGAATCGTTTTCCGAAAACAATCAAACCGACAGTGGCGCCTGCGCCGACCATTCCCAAACGTCTTCCCGTTTCATAACCGATTGCATCGAAGCGAACTCCGCATCTCGCCAGCAATTGCCGTTTGTATTCCACGCCAGGCGAATCCGTGCGGATCGCTAACAAGCGGAGCCACACCTTCGGCACACGCTGCCGCCGCAGCCATCTTTTCCAGACAAGGGACGGCCAACGGGCTCGCCTTCTGGACACTGACAACAGCGCATAATAAAACGCCGCAAACGCTAAGCCGAACAAAGCGGTATAAATCGCTACATCCAACCAGCCGTACCCCCAAAATGGCATATCCTTCAATCTTGCTTCCACTCTCCTTCCATGTATGAGACAGTCGTCTACATTCTTCGCATCGACAAATAAATGCCCATCAAAAACGAAGCGAAAATGAACAATCCCCCGTCCAACACCATATTTCGCCCCGCAGGATCGTCTATATAATAGCGCCATGCGTTCTCGAAGTTCAGCTTGAAATTAACGCCCAAAAAAATAACTAGAAAAAAGACCGAAGAAAAATTGGCAATCCGTATTTCCAACAATCGATTGCGTTCGGCTTGATCGGCCCGCTGGGCGCGGCGCATGTCTTGGATCAGCTCCCGCAGCGGGTCCCCGATTTCGATCCCTTCCGATAGGCCGATTCGTAGAATATTAGCAAAATAGACGGCCCATAAATGGCCCAACGCTACGGTGAACACCCTCAGACTGTCGTCCGCAGTCCGATTCGTGGCCAAGTTACGGTGCAGTTGCTCAAAGACGCTCCTCATCGGATACAACATCCGGTCCTCCTCCAGGGTTACATGCAAAGCGGTTCGAATGCTTCGCTGACCGGAGACGAGATAATATTGATAAAATAGCTCCACCGCAGGCAAAAAATCGAGCCGGGCTTTCATCTGAAGACCAATCAGCTTCATGCGCAGCACCAAATAGGGCATCGTCCCGGAGATGGAAGCCAGAACCGCAGCTCCCTTGATGCTGCCGAACAGAAAAGCTCCTGCTGTGGCTCCCCCAATCGTCAACAGCACCATCATATAAAGCAACATCCCTAGTGACATCGAAGATCGTAGCGACTCCAGCAAATCGGTCAAATGCCCGTAAAGCGGGCGAAACCGGCTCATATAGCGCGTTATCCGGCTGGAAATTGCCGTCTCGTGAACATAGGCAAGCCGCTGCCGAGCGGCCGAGCGGCATAGCGATGCCAACAGCAATAGCCGAAGCGCACCATAGAGAAGCAGGAACAGCACCAGTAGAAATCCGAGCTTCACGATTTGCAAGACGCCCTCACTCAATCCGAGCCCAAAACTTGTCAGCATCGCTCCTCACTGCCACTCTTCACCACAGCGGAATCGAGGGCATTATACTTTTTCACGCGATCGGACGCTTTATTAGACAGTTGCACCGGGTAAGTCCAGCCACCTGTTGTATGATCATACCGGACAAGATCCCGCACGCGAACCTCCTCTTCCGCAAAAACGTACTCACCGATACGCAGTACCTTTCTTCGTCCGTCTACAAGTCCCATCTCAATGCCTATCTGCGTGACGTACTCCGTAATGCGCTTGATCAATTGCCGCGGATTCATCCCCCTCCCATCCAGCATGCACATATCCGTGATTGCATCAGGCACATCCTCGAGCGCATTCACATGCACCGATGTCATGCTGCCCTCATGTCCACGCGTGCAAGCACGCACGTAAATATTAGCGTCCTCGTCCCTAATCTCGGCATGACAGATTCGCTTCGGCGACTGTCTCAGCGCCAGCTTGAACGCCTGACTCCCCGAATGCTGCCGATCCTCCTCATCTATCTCATATTCAATGATGTTCTTGGCGGGAAAATCCCGTTTCAGCATCAGCTCGTATCGGGATTCAATCGTAATCAATCGTTCGTCGTCGGGGAGTTCCGCGATCAGAGCCTTGATCAGGCTCGTCTTGCCCGAGTTCGTAGGGCCTGTGATGACCAAATTGAATCGACTGCGAAGCAAAGTAAGAAGCAATTGTCGAACGGGTTCGTTAATCGTTCCGTATTCTTGAGCGCACAGCATGTCCAAGCTGTAATAACGCTGCGTGTAAAAACGAATCGTTAGCGTAGGCTCTGCAGTAAATCCAAACCCGGTCATTGTGACTCGAGATCCGTCCTTGAGCGATACTTCCGCCCACCGTTTGCGAGGATTGATCACCTCATTGTTGAACAGGACCAAATTTTGCTGGATCCGTTCTACCTCCTTCACATTTTGGAATTTGTAAGGTGAAACGATGGCATGACCGGCACGCACTTCATAAATATCCCTGCCTACAACTTGGATTTCTTCCAAGCCGTCCCGGTTTTTCATCACCAGCTCCAGCACATGCAAACCTATCACTTCCGCAAATACCGCTTCCGATAGTGTCTCGTACACTCGGTTGGGGGGCTGGATGTGGTTCAACCGTTTCTTAGCCAGTTGATCGCTCACGATCGCTAGAAACTGTCCACGCTCCTGCTCGAACCCCAATACCGCACGGTTCAAGGCTTCACTGTATTTGAGCTTGTCTTCGTCGGTTTTGCCTGCGGCGGCGACGAGAACGGCACGAATTTCTTCCACGCATCGCTCGAAGTCCTCGGTTTTAGTCTCGTATTCCGGTTGATCTTCTGCCAGGGTCGTCTGAAAAAGCTCTTTCTCAGTGGTTGAAGGCTTATGCCCACTATCCGGGACTGCCTGTGCTGTCTTCTTAGCCCTCCTCGCCTCCGCGGAATAAAGAAGCAGCGAAAATTTCGTCTCTTCTCCGACTACGCCTCCCATTTGGTTGCTTTGCCTCTCAAACGCAAGGAGTTCATGCCCGCCATCCACTTGCGCACCGTAGAAGCCTCGGGGACAGGCTCCGGTTTCCGCGTCAACTGATGGTAGCGAATGACGCCGTCCGCAATTCTCGCCAGCTCTTGCCGAATCGGTTGACGACCGGTCAGCAGCTCCAACAGTTTGCCTTGATTCAATAAGGAGCCTACATAAGGATACCGATGAATTTGGCCAACCAGCTGCATGCCGGTTTCCAGCCGAACATCCTTGAGCGAGAGCTGACCGCTGCCCTCCTGCTTGTCCGTCTGGGTTACGATTAAATCGAAGGAGGAAGGTGCAATGCCAAAAGTCGAACCTAGGTTAAACAGCCATCGATTCGTATCCTCCTGAAAATGCGCAATCTCCTTCGTCGTCACCCAGTATCGACCGTCCGCCCCCAGCAAGCTGCACAGCGTCGCCGCATTGTCCCAATAAGCTCCGACCTCAACGATGACTAGCTCGAAGGCGCCTCGCGCCACTCGAAGCAGAAACTCGATATCCTCCGGCATAAAATATTCCGATTGCTCCCGCAGCATATTCCCATAGAGGACATGCAGGTTGGGGTTCCCCCGTATCGATTCGCATGCTTTCTGCAATCGTTCCGACGTCAGACTTCTGGAGCGCAGCTCCGCCCGCAGCTGATCCAGAGTAAATGCCGGCTTGTCGTTGCCGATATAGCGGTGAAGCTTGGAGCTTTTCAAATTCAAGCAGATGTACCCGATCCGATGAATCGTTTCATGCGCGAGCCGCAGAGCGGTACCGAAAGCGGTCAACGTAGTGCCTATATTCGGGGTGGAGCCGATGAAAACAAGCATTTTCGAGCCGCTTCCCATATCCGCCGAACGAACGGCACCACGGTGTTCAGCCAGCTGCTGCAAAATCATGTCGCGTGTACGATGCGGCGAGATCCAGTTGAACCCATTCGCCAAACAGGTTTTCATCCATCGCTCGTTCACTAGCCGGTCGTGGCGGTCGCTAAGCATAACGCTCAGCTTCAAGCTCGGTTGGCGTTCTCTTAGCGCTTCCGTATATTCGCAAAAGGCACCGTAATCGAAATAGCGATCGGAAAGCACCGCATAGTCGATGCCGCCTCCCCGCTCAACAGCAGTAAGAAGCTCATGCGGCTCCGTATAAACAACAAAGCTTGTCTCGAGTTCCGGCGGCGACTGTTCTCTCTGAGACAGCCATAAATGATTCAAGCTTTCGTCCGAAGACAATAACGCCAACATGTGCGGTTTGCACCTCCCTTTAGTTTCATGAAATGGTTATTGGGTTGCCTCTCCTTTGATCGACGAGGCTGTTAGGGCGATGACCAGCTTCGCTTTTTTGGTTTTGCAAATCCGGTCGATCTCCAACCACTCCGCCCCCGTCAAATTCAAGTTGATCTGATCGATCGGTCCGTTCGCTTCCGTTCTGGAGGCATACATCATCTCCGCATCCGAGTTGATTCTGGACATCAGGTTCGATTGTTTGGGATTATCCACCTCCACATTGGCCGAAGATTTGACGGATGCTACGCGGATCTCGTGGTCAAACAGCTTGCGCGAGTCGCCTTCTCCCGAAGATAAATAGATTTCTACCGAATCGCCTGCCCGAATCCCGTTGGATAATGAAAGAATATAGTCCTTAGGAATTTGAAACGTGGATTGGGAGGCATTAGGAAGCAGATGAAATCGATCTACCTTCCACAGCCAAATCGGCTCGCGCGTACCTAGAGGAACGATCGCTTCCGCTCCGATGACCGTAGAAGCGTCGGCCGCCATTCCCGCACGAAATGACCCTGCCGTGACCGGGATCCGCTCCACCATCTCGGCTGTAATCAAAGTGCCTGCCGGGATAAAATGTTTGGGCGCCAGGACGCTTACCGTCTCCTGCAGCTGAACTTGCTTCAGCTGCAGGACGTAGACGCCGTAAACGAGCGCCCCAGCCAACAAGGCCGCCGTCAGGCTGATCAGCAAGCTTTTCCCGCGACTCATGGTCCTCACCTCCTTCTAAGGGGAAAATGAAAAAGGACGCAATGCCGGTTAATCCGGTCATTTGCGTCCTTCGCAAACTTGTTGAATTGGATATATCTAAATTACCATATTTGTTTTATTATGTAAACCACCTTTTGCGACATTTCTCTACATGATTTGGAGTATTTATCTTTGGCGATGCACACCCACTATTTCCTGCACACTACCAATAATACGGACCGGCACGATCTGCGTACGAACGACTCCATTGGAATAGATGACTTGAAAATGAACCGGCAACAGTCCTTCCTCAAGTCCGGTCTCAGCGGAAACAAAGCGCTCGTCAAATAGCTCACCCAAGTAGCTGCCATCACCAACTCGGTTGGTTAACGCAGTCTCCGCAATCAAGCTGCCTCCGTCACGTCCTATAGTGTCGATCCAGGCTTTTACGCTCTGAACCGGCGCATCAGACACTTCGGCTACCAGCTGAAATCGTTCACCGGAGTAGAAATCCTTTGGAGGTTGAATCGTCTCGTGCCCTTTTTCGCTATGGTGAGCCAGCCAGGTTGAGGTGTGATGGACGGACGCGATAATGGTCAATGCCTCGACGAGGATCGTTCGAGTTACACTGTCGGATTCCCATCCATCCGAGACGGTCAGCTTCACCGTGTAGCTTCCTGGCGCGGCGAAAATCCGGCTTACATGGACCGATGTGCTTGAAATCGTCGTCCCGTCAGGCAGCGCAATATCCCACACATAAGTTAGCGGATTGCCGTCAGGGTCGCTGGACAAGTTCGTTAGCGTAACTAGATCGCCTTCCCATACCCGGTTGGGAGTCCACGTAAAGTCCGCATCCGGCGGACGATTGGTCGTAAACCATTGCGCTGGAGACCAGAAAGAGTCGAGCCCGTGCTGGTCCCAGCCTCTAACTCGAACCTGAAGCTTAGCTCCGGAGGGCAGATCGACATCAGGCTGATAGCTGAAATCCGGTCCGCTGAACAAGCCGGTGCGCAGCTCTTGGAGGACCGTCGATCCGTCCGCTCGCCCGATCCAAATTTCGTATTGCGAAAAGGTGGAGCCCGGGTTCGGATCCGTCAGCCGGAATGTAAGCTGCGGTCGCACTCCACCAGCCGCAGGCGCGTTAAAGGTGCCGGTCGGTGAAATTACAGCCGCTTCGGGACGAGAGTTGATCCACATCCATCCTGTAATCGACCACTCGGAGACAGCCGCTCCATCGGAAACTTGGGCCGACACTTGAAGAGGAATACCCGTCGGCAAGTCCACCTGAACTGGAAGTTGATGAGCGTTAGCCAGCGTGGAATAATTATAGCTCCTCTGTTCGACCACGCTTCCCCACTCGTCTCGAATAACAAGCTGCGCCCCTTGGAACAAGGTACCGGGATCCGGATCGGATTGCACGAATTGAATGGTCGGTCTGCGGTTTTCCTGTACGATGGTTGGCGAGCTCCGAGATCCGGCAGGGTATGTCAGCACTACCGAGGGAGGCGAGTTGACTTGCAGCCAGCCGATATTGGACGTGCTCCAATCTTCCCCGTCGCTTACGCGGACTTGAGCTTGCAGCTTGACCCCGATAGGCAAATCGATAGGCACCGCCCAACTCCCGCTGCTGCTGGTCGTATTCTGCGCCGCTTCCCCGCTTTCCGCCACTAGCTGGCCGTTTTCTTTTCGAATCGTGACATGGTAGCCCTTGAACACCGTACCTGGCGTATCCAGCTGCGTCCAATGAATCGTTGGCCTCGCGGTATACACCATCGTAGGGGTGCCGATTGTGCCTGTCGGATAAGTAAGAACGGCCGTCGGTTTCGTATTGGGAACGGGAATTACCGCTGTCGATATCGTCTGGGTTACGGGAGAGCTCCATGCCCCGTATTCGTCGCGAACCACCAGTCCCACGATGTAAGCACCTGTTTCTGCGGGACGTGTAAGCTTCGCCTCCACATATGTGCCGCTCGGTGCGATGTAGTAATATTTGCGCTCCATTATGCCGCGCGTCGTCCCATAGTTAATGCCCGTAGCGTCGGGTGGAGAGTATTGGCTAGCCGTGACCCATCGATCGGGATCATAGCTGTTGTCCGTATAGGCGAGAGTTCCGTCCCCGTTCAGATGAACTGTGAAGGAAGCGATCGGTCTTCGGTGCACAATGATACGTTGCTGGAACGCATTCGATTGTTTCCTGTAGCTGTCGAATACCATGCTGGGGGAACGGAAGTCGGGATGCGGGTCATCCCTTGCCCTAAGCGTGATCCAGTATTCGCCTACTTTATCGAAGAGCAGCTGCTCTCCGGTTTGGGACTGACCGTCTAGCGTGGAAACGCCTTGATGATTCATAAACTTGGGTGTGTGGGTAAAGCTCCAATTGTTGCTGCCCGATCGCGGGTCGCCTTCCGGGTCGGCATATTGGATGCTTTCATAACGGACCTCAGCCCGAGCTGTACCCGCCTCCCAGATGGCATAGTTGGTCATCCATTCCACATTGTTCAGCTGCACTTCTTTGGTCGAGACCGCTCCGAAGCTTACATACGATTTGTTGGTAAACGGTCCGATTTTCCCTCCGGCAAAGGAGCCGTCCGACACCGCAAAATAAGGCACTTCATTTACGAACACTTCGATTTGTTGGCCAACTGTCTTTATTTTGAACGAGTAGGATGTCTGTTTCTGAAACGGGTAGGGCGATTGCTGCAGCACCGTACGGACGCCATTGATGTATCGGCTCAGATAGACTGTTGTCCCGTCCGTCTCGACAGCATAGCGGTTCATTGGATCCTGCATCCGGAAAGAAAATCCGGCTAGCTCCTGATCAAGATTCGTATGCTCCATTTGCAGCGAGAAGCTGATTTCATGATTGTTTAAAGCAAAAGGAGACTGGAATTGGCCGATCTGATAAGGCGTTGCTACTGTAGGGTTGGAGGACGGAACACCTTTCGTGATCAGGACGATCAAATCATTCGTCGGTCCGCCGCCTCCCGAAGTACCGAACCCGATGTTGTAGAAGGAAGCCAGCAACCCGTCCCCGACATACTGCTCATCAAAAATCGCGTTCACATAAGTGACGGCACCGTGTTTGATATCCAAGCTTCCGCCGTTCGGCGCATGGGTTTTCGGAATCCAGCTCAGGAGGGCAGTGCCGTTCCCGTCATGGATCGTAACGCTCTGCGCATTGTCGTCGGTCGTGATACGTCCGTCTATTGTTCTAATCGGAGTAGCGACTGTAGTAGGAGGAGCATTCCCATCGCTCGGAATATAGTTGCCCTGCCAATCTATTGAGAAGTTAGCCCCACCGAGCCCAAACGCATATGGAAATGCAGCCACGGCGCCACTCGACATGTTGACGACATCGTATTTCCAGCCTAATGGCGTACCGTTGGTAGTAAAGCTGCGAACAACGATTTCATTGGTGATGGGATTTATCACCATCTGCGGCCATCTCTCCTGAATGGCATTGAAAGCATTCGAGCCTACCCCTACCGGTCCCCAGTTCCAGTAATGGCCGCGCAGCTTGGCCCTCCATGTAATCTGCAGATTGGCCCCTAGCTTTTCCAGGTACATGTCTTGCCCATAAATCGGGTTTGGCCAAGTTTCCTGATCCGGATATGCGCCGGTCACTTGGCAAACAAAAGCGGAGTATCGAAAGTACTCCCCGTTCACCCCCTTGAACCAATTGGACGGAACTGCATTACAATAGAAGGGGTATGTTCCGTAGGCGGTAGAACCGTTGATTGTATATGTGCTCATCCTTGGAATGTACGCGTCCGAGACAAGCTGAGCATTTCCGTTAACGGTAATGATCCGGTCCGTCGATGTTTGGATACGGAACTGGTCCCCATGTGTCGTAATCGATGCGGTGTTGGCGTTAGGATAGTAGCTCGGGATTCCAACGCTTCCCCGCCATTGCCCTGTTTTCAGATCGTAAACACGTGCCTCCATGCCTGACTGATTGCGATAGTAGCCCTCTTCATCCATGCCCATCCACTGGAAAACAACGAGCAATGACGTATCGGAAATCGCGTAATCGACCAGCTTGGACCGGCATGTGCAGTCCGGGTTATTTTTGTAATCTCCGTCGTAAAGGACCATGTCGTAAGGATTGCCGTCTCTGTAGCTCCAAGCGGTGCCATTCGCAATGATGTACGGTTCGGTCCCCGCCAACAGTTGAGTGGCGATCGCCGGGCTCATTTTGCTTTTACTCATCGCGTAAACGGCATTGTTGCCGAAGCCTGCATTCGTTCGCATATAAAATAGATGCGTCTTCGTGGTCTGCAGCTTCATGGACGTGTACTGACCGTATCCAGCATCCTGTGTGAAAGTGACCGGCTCATACTTGCCGTCTGCTTTCAGCGCTAGGAGCGGGGCTGTATAGGAGTTGACGTCTAGTGCCGCTATCGATCGGTAGGGGGACAAGTTATTGGGACCCCAGCCTTTGTCATTCAAGGGATAAATCCAACTGTAGGACGAGGACCATCCCCAGTAAGGATCGGTATAGTAGTACGAATAACCCTGCTGCTGCTCCAGTTCACGCCCTAATCCGCCATACAGCATGTTGTTTTTGAGGGACCAACTCTTGAGTATTGGGGAACTCATACTGTTGGTCTGGGTAAGCGTCCAGTTGTTCAACATGGTGGAGGGGCTATAGCTGCTTGGTGGCGCCATGTCTGGCTGTTCGTTTTTGCCCGACACGGTGAAGGAGACTTGAGGCCCCAAATTCGTCGTATCCAGTGTAAGACTGGTGATCAGTTGGGTCGCTGAAGCGCTCGCGCATTTGCCAAAGTCCTCGCAGACCGTCACATCGAACAAATATTTACCGACCTTCGTCGGGGTAAAGGATGCCTTCGTTAGATTGGAACCGGTAAGGGTCACCCAGCTGTCGTTGGTAAACCCATCATTGGCGGCATCGTACTTATATCGGTAAGTGGCGCTGATGAGGAAATCGCCGTCCGGACTGTAGGACTTGTTGAAGAGATCGAACCCTTGATTCCTTATCCCAAGCGGCGGTACGTCGAGCTTCCCGATGGGGACGAGATCCGGCTTAACCGTTATGCTGCAAGTGCCAGGAGTTACGGACTTCAGCGCCGGTGTTCCGTTGTCCCATACATGCAGCGAGGCTTGGACGGTAATATCTTGGAGCGTTCCGTTGGTGTAGGCGGTGAGTCTGTTGGTCCATTCATCACGGGCATGGTCAACCGTGCGGCCCATTGGGCTGTAGCTTTGGCTGGCATCAAAGGATTGGAGCGAAATCGGTCGATTTTCTTTTACGGTTGGCGGGCAAACAGCTACTGGTACCGGGTTCGGTGGAATGACCTCGATGGTGCTGGATGCCGTGTAGGCCGCTCCGAACGTGTCGGTCAACGTGGCAAAGATCGTATGGAATCCAAGCGCGTCTGTGTCGATATTGGGCAAGTAGGATTGTCCGGGATCGAATCCATAACGAGCCGGCAGTCCTTTGATCCATGTATCACTGCGATTGAAGTCCCAACCGGTGAACGTGATGGCATCCTGTTCTGGATCGCTGGGTGACGGATAAGGCAGGGATAGAGGGTCTTCAATGATTCGTGCCAAAACTTTGGTTCCGAGAACAACTTTGGTGAGCGGGGTTAGGCTTGAGTGATCACCGTTGTGGAACCAGCCAATTTTGAAAAAAGGCGGACTATTCGCCGAAGGCGCGCTGACGTTGAGCGTTTTGCTGATCCAGCCCGATTCTCCGCAGCTTCCTTTTAGCTTCATCATGACGTCGACTGTTCCTGCTGCTATAGGTGACGGGTAGAGACTCGGATACGTAAATGTATAGGCCGCGGTGGGGGCGTATTGCCAGGGCGAATCCCATGTAGAGCCTTTGCTCAAGCGAAAAATATGCGAAGTATACGTACAACCAGCCGTTCCAGAAATGTTCTTCGGAACCAGTTGAAACGGCTCGCGATACTGGATCGTGCTCGGCACAACGTCGAAGTCGCCTGTGATGGTGCCGGTGTTGACGGTAAATGTGACACTGAGCGTATTGTTGTCCTCCCTGGACTCGGTAACTTGATTGTCGCCATCCACCACCAGGGTGAGGGTCAAGCTGCCTGCGGCGGGAAGGAGCTTAGTGACGGACTCTGTGAACACTTGGTTCGGACTGGCGCCTGACGTATACCCCCATCTCCCCCACTCCGCTGTCCCTTGGTACAGATAAACGTTAAAGGGGCCGGTCGGTTTGCTGCCGTTCTGGAATTTCACTTGGAACGTAGAGTTGCTGTTCACGACCAGCGGGGTCGTCGCTTGGATTTGAATCGCGGCCAGGTCGGGTTTCTCCAGTTGCTCGTAAGTAACTTCTAGGACGTAGGGGTATTGATACGTGTTGGAGATGATATCGACCTCGTACATGCTGAAGTAGACCATTAGTTTGGCGCCTGGAGCCGCCAGATCCTTGGAGTAGGGCGATTCATAGTCAAAGTGGCCCGTATGGCGGACGATGACGGTGTTGAAGTCGGGCGTGACGTCTACGACCTGGTCGGTGAAGGTGCCTGGGTCCGGGAGTCCATTAAGTCCTTCAGGACCGTCAATGCTTTGATCATCTTTTACTCTCCACAAGCCGCTGACATCTTCAATATTAATAAACTGAGATTCTACTCTAAGATTTGTAGTTATCGTATAAAAATCTGTTGATCTGCTCCCAGTGAGTGTGAGTGTTGTATCAATACAACCTGGAAAATAAGCTAATGAAGGATACACAGGATCGCTTCCACTACCGCAAGTTCGATGAGTGTTATACATACTATAGCTATCATCAATTACAGAAAAATTAGCATACCAAAGCGGATCTCCACTTTGTACACCATATCTGTACCAAGCATAGTAACCTGATTCAGTCTTATTTGTCACTGACTTGACTGGAGTTTGAATTCCATTTAATTCTTTTATAAAGTTAAATGTGATTTCTCCAGCAGCATCTACTATCTCATTTCTGCTAGAATTGTTGGTGTTAATAAGATCAACTTTTTTGATGCGCTCACCTGCAAGAGCTGAAATTGATTTATTTAATGTCAGCGCCTTGTTTGCATTCATTCGATTCTGATTTAAGGCAGAAGTGCTGGACTCTAGTTCAAGCATTTCAGCCCGAACATTGGAAGGAGACCAAGTAGAAACTACTGATATCACAGAAATGAAAAAAACAAAAATGACTAGCAGGATTCTTATTCTGTTTCTTTTCAATCACGCCTCCTATTCGATCCATTCTGGGGCCTTTACCCAATGAACCCTGGTATCGTGAAAATAATTAGGTGCAATAATTGGCTCATGATAGTCTACTAAAATATAACCACGAGTTTTTAGTTTTTTAGGCAGAAGTATAGCCGGGAGATCCGAAACTGTATGCTGATACACAATGGCTGTACCACTTAAAACATCATAAGTCGTTCTAGAAGTCCAATCATCAATCCCAGAGATCCCATGCCTTAACCGATCCCCCGGATACAACTGGGGATCATAATTCCAATGCACCTTGCTCTTGAACAACAACAAATAAGCAGGCATGATCTCTTCCATAGGCTGAGGGAACCGGGCCGACTTGTACCACTTCAACTCCGAAATCGGCGGCAGCAGCGCGCGGTGAGGATCGTTCGGATCCTCGAGATCGATCGCGATCAAGGCTTCCAACTCCCCGCTCCACAACCCGTCCGGTGTGTCCAATCGCAAGTTGTTGGGGTCCCAAAGCGTCCCGCCCGGATACATCTCCCCACCGAACACGTGCGGCATCACCGTAAAAATATTCGTCTTTCGCCAAGCCAAGTCCGCCCGGTTTACCGCGTATGGATCTACCTCAAGCTGACCGCCGGCATTCAGCTTAAGGATACGCTCAATGACCGTCACCGATTGAGCTCGAGTAGTAGCTTCCTGTTCGCCGAGCACTCCCGCTCCTAAACCTTGGATCAATCCGACTTTCGTCGCGAGATAGAACATCTCCGCATCCGACTTGATCACTTCGGGTTTCTGAAGTCCTTTGTCCGTAGCTCGAACGATCATACGCGCCATCTCAAGCCGAGTAATCGGCGTGCTCCAGTCACCCGTACCGAAGTCGGACCACCTGTGGATCCCAGCACCAACCGCAGAGTTGACGTATGGCAAATACCACTCGCCTCCGCCTCCAATACCACCAACCGTCAATTTCATAGCCGTGACCGTCATTTTCACAAATTCGGCACGTGTCACACTTTGATCCGGGCGAAAGGTTCCATCCTCATAGCCGTCCACATATCCCTTGGCAATCGAAGTCTCGACCGACGATTTTGCCCAATGCCCCTCCACATCGGAAAACGACCGGAGTTTCGCGGGGGAACTGCTGGTCAACGGACCTTCAGAGCTTGCAGATACCTCGAATCCTGGCGGCACCGCCCCCCAAAGTCCTACAACCAAACAACAAACAGCAACAACCTTCCCCCAACTCTTCTTCACAGTCCATCACTCCTATTAATATTTAACATTATCTTCCACAATCAATTCATCCAATTTCTCTTTTATCACATCCTCCTCCTTTCGTCCACCACAATTTTCCAACCGAACCACATTCATTCCCCTTAGCTCGCCAATCGACACAAAAAACCGCCCCAAACCGACACCTCAACTTCAGTGTGCGATTCCAGGCGGTGCTTCCGCTCCGAACGTATTCGTCTGTAATACAAAAAATACCATAACCCGACAAATGCTGTCAAGCACCTTCTCGCAAAAAGATCAATCGCTAATCCAAACGAAAGCCTTGTTCCTCCAAATACTCCTTCATATAAGCCCTTGGCTTGCGCTTGAATTTGTCCGCCATTTCGTTCGACCAAGTCGTATCCCGCTTCCCGCCCGTGCGCTCCAAGTAGTAAGCATGCATCCGCTCGTCATACTCTTGGATTCCCTGCTTGACCGCCTCGTCGTCCGCATAAACATTCTTGTGCAACACAGCCGTGCCGCTCAATCTAGGCTTCTGGCCGGGATCATGGTCCGGGTAGCCGATGCACATGCCAAACACGGGATACACCAGCTCCGGCAACTGCAGCAACCGCGTCACTTCACGCAAATCATTGCGGATTCCACCGATATAGACCACGCCTAAACCAAGCGCCTCAGCAGCCACGGCCGCATTTTGTCCTGCAAGAGTCGTGTCTACTGTGGCAATAATGAAATTCTCCATCCCTTCCGAGACCATGGAAGCCCCGTTCCATTCACAGGCAAGCTTATTCCGATGCAGGTCCGCGCACCACACCAGGAATAACGGGCACTCTCCCACGGCCTGCTGATTCCCGGTAACGGCCTGAATGCCCGCCCGAATCCTCGGATCCGTGACCCGAATAACGCTGTAAGCCTGAACATTGCTTGACGTCGAAGCGGACTGGGCGGACTGGAGAATGGCTGCCACAACCTCGTCCGGCACCGGAGTCGACTTGAATTTGCGGATCGAACGATGAGCATGCAGAAGATCGACTAGCTCTTTCACGAATGTCCCTTCTTTCCAAGGTTGCTAAAGTATAGGCCCCAATTTTGAACTTAACTTAGCAAACCCGAACCGGCAAGTCAAGAATCCACGCCGCCCACCTTGTACATCCCTTTCCTCGTTTGCGCCGAAACCGCCAGAATCGGCCCCAATTCCGGACTCACCCATGGTACCCAGCTGTTAGTATCCGCATCATAACGTTCAAAGCCTTGCTCCGTCACCGCTACAGGCAGCCGGCCCACCATCTGCATCCAACCGCTCGATGCAGGCAACTGCACCAAGTCCGTCTCAGACCCGTACCGCCACGTCCATAGCCGCTGAAACGGTGGAGCTCCAGCCATACCTGGGACATTCTCCAGCAGATACACAATCTCATTGTCTGCATACTGCACAAAGCCCGGAAGCTCCACCACCGCCCCCTGCATGTCTTCGTAGCGCGTAACCATCTGTTCCGCATCATTGATCAATGTCCTGAACAGCCCATTCTCAACCGGAACGACCGACAATAGGTAGCCGATTCGACTTTGATGGATAGGCACATTCGCCCATCGCTTCCTGACCTCCAAAGGCTTTTCCTGTCCGTCTCTATAAGTATAGACATGAATCACAACCCTCTCATCCCCGTTCACACTCTCGTAAGATCCCGTCAGAATATGAAGCAAGCCTCTATAAGCATCCGCCGCCGCGGCATGCAGCCAAGTGCCGTCTTTGCCCAAATTCTCCAACCCGCTAACCGTCGTGCGTTTCCCCTTGCCGATCGAGTAAACATACAATTGATTGCTGCTGCCATAAAGAAGCCGATCGTTATCCAACCATTGAATCGGGACGCCTTGCTGTGTAAAGTTGGTAAACAAGGCATTTTCAATCACGATTGGCGCTTTCCCCTCCTCCTCGAGAACGAACGCATAGTATAGCCCGATTCCATCGCCTTCCGGCATCCCGACCCTAACCGCCCCGACATATTTCTTCCCATCCGGCGCGAAAGCGATTGTCTCATAGAATAGATCTCTTGGCGACCATCCCATCCGCTCCCCGCTCACTACGTCCCGCCATTCGCCCTCCCTCACTTGAAACAGCTTCAGCCCCCAATCATGAGCAGCCGTATAATTGCCCCGAAGCGATCGGAACGTGGTCAGATCGATCTCCGTCTCGATTCGCTCAGGCACCTGGGGCTGCGGCGGTCTTCGAAGATCGATCCGAAATCGCCTGTTATCCAGCCACTCCCCTGTCAGCTCACGATTGATCGGGAAGGCTCGATTCATATCTTCCGAAAACACCAAGACCATCTGCGTCTCGTGCTCGGATAGCAGAACGGTTCTGGCGGACCCAACGGTTTCTAGCGGGCCGAAAAGCGCCAACACGGGCCTCTGCATGGCCGACAAATCCAAGGTAATGTCCAACGGCTCCGCCCTAGTGACACGGATGGGAGGCAAATCGCCTATCCGCACTTGGAACGTGTCGGCCATCCCGGTCAAGCGCAGCACGGCCCCCTGAGAGTCAGGAACCAATCTGGATTCGACGCTCCCCTCCGTGCGAATTTGTGTCAAGAGCTGATCCTTCACAGGAGGCTCCATGTCCATCAAATCCATTCGAATGGAAAATTCCTTATCCAGATGCCTCACCACGTTGATCGGCTCCTCCGTAAGCTGCCCGCGCGCTACGGTCTGGAACACATAGCCCAACTGCTCACTGCTCTGGCCAAACGATAGCTGAACAAGCGATTCTCGGAAGCTAACCTGCGCTAACACCAGCGACGTCTGCGGTGACGATGTCCCAATAGGAGATGGTGTTGGCGGATTAGTCGAGGTGTCATTATAGCTCAGCGGAGGGGGTGAAGGGAAACTTTCCGTCGGAGAAACGGACTCCTCTTTGCATCCCAAAACCAATACCAGCATAATGAAAGAAATTCCGAACCATAGCTTTCGACGCATATCGGCCCCTCCAAACAAGCATGGAATAATTTCCCTTACATATAGACGCGGCTTCACCTCGGAAAGTTACCAAGAGTTTTTATTTTCACGAAAGCCAAAACAGAATCTCCTCCGTCTAATCTATAGAAAGCATGTACAGGCAGGTGAGCGCAGCTTGAATTCAAGCTTGGTGAAGTTGGCCCAGAGGGGCGATCAGAACGCCTATCTCCAGTTGTTCAGCCAATACGAGGCGGATATTTACCGGATTGCACACGTCTACTTGAACCATGTGGAGGATGCGCTGGATGTGGTGCAGGAGACGGCATATCGGTCCTACAAATCTTTGCCGGAGCTCAGGGAACCTTCGTTTTTCAAAACGTGGCTGATCCGGATCACTATTCGCTGCTCGATCGATTTGCTGCGAAGCCGTCAGAGGTTCGTCCCCCTCTCACACGAGTTCGAAGAGCATCTGGCCGATGACCATTCGCCGCCGGATATTCCTTTATCTATTTCACTCCAAGACATGATTGATTTGCTGGATGAGTCGGAGAAAAGTGTAGTTTTACTTCGATTTTACTACGATTACACGATTCGGGAAACGGCTGAGCTGCTGGAGTTGCCGCTAGGTTCGGCCAAAACGATTCTGTATCGCGCCTTAAAAAAGCTGCGGAAACAAGCGGAGGAGGTAGATTGGAATGAACGGTAACTGGAAAAAAGAGCTCGAGTCGATCCCCCTGCCCTCCGATCTGCATAGCCGCAGTCTCCTCGGGATTGAACGGGCTCAAGCCGAAAGTGTGCAACGAAGGCGGACCCGGCTTGCGAAACCACGCCCGTGGGTGGGAGCCCTATGTATCCTGTTGTTGCTCTTCGTCGGAACGGCTATGCTCCAGCCGCAAGTAAGAGCTGCGATCCAGAAGGCGCTTCAATTCGTGCCAGGGGTAGGTATTGTGAAGACGGAAGAGAAGCCACTCAAGCGTCTCATCCTGAAGAATTCCGTGACAACCCAGATTGGCGAAGGCAAAATTACCCTCTCCGGCGTACAAATAGACGACAAGATGACTTTCCTGATTTTATCCGGTAACCAACCATCCCAGAGGGCTGATCAGCTGGAATTGGTCGACTCGAGCGGTGTCGAGTTCCAAATTCAACGATCGACTTCCACATGGTCAACTGCCGAGTGGTCCGCTAGTTACTGGTATAATGGGAAGCTTGACATCCATGCTGGACCTGCAAAAATTGTGCTTGGAGAATCGGATAAGTATGAAATTCCATTCACACTGGTTCAGGCGGAAACCGTCGGCAGCTATGAAGAACTGGGCGAAACGGTCTCGATGAACGGAATCACCATCACCGCCGTAGCTTCAAGAGAGGGAGAGAACGGGCGTTTGTCGCTGCTCTCCCAGCATCCGGACGATATGCGAGTAGCGGATTATGGATGGTATGGGATTCACAACGGGAAAAAGCTGAGTGTTACCGACGAGACCGGTCAGCCGATGCAGATGAAGTTAATCCCGGGACTGTTTAGTCCCGCCAGAGACTTCCACTTCCGCTTGGGAGCAGACGCTAACGCCGCCGAAAAAGTCTACACGCTTACGATCCCGGAGATTAATATGGAGGTTGACGACACAGTTACGATTCAAGTACCTACACATTCCGTCGACAATCTTAACATACCGTTTAACCTTGCAGGGTTTCCGGTTACAATCACTCGTACAGAGCGGCTAACCGACAAGGGACCAGGGCTGCGCCTGTATCTGGATTTGCACTTTGATCCCCAAGCTTCGAAATCGTTGCACAACTTCAGAATCGATGCTAGGAGTCATATGGCCCGAATGAACGATCAAACCGGTGCGATCGAGTACATCGAATTTAGCCTTGAAAATCCGGACGCCAAGCAGATGAAGCTAAAATTAACAAATCCACAAATTCTAGTACGAGGGCCGTGGATATTCCAATTACCCGCTACCCGTTATTTCCAGCAACGTTAAGACATAGAGAGAGGCTGTTGAACTTAGTTCAGCAGCCTCAGCTTTATTAATGAGCTCCTCCCGTAAAGGGCGTCCCGCAAGGCCCTCCGTCCGGATTCGCTTCTCTGATCACCCGCTCGCCATGCCGGTTATACAGATCATCTCGAATGTAAGGATTCGTACTAACGGTAGAGCGACCGATATAGTGGGCGATGAACGAACGTCTGAATCGATCCTTCGACCGGTTCGGATAAGAGCCGTGAATGGTGCTGCCGTTGAAAAAAAGCACATCCCCAGGCTGCAGCTGAATCGGAACGACGGCGGCACCAGGCGGCAAATGAACTTCATCGCGAAAAAAAGACTCGTTGCTGTCGGCTTCATGCGGACACTCGATATCCATATGGTTCGTCCCAGGCACAACGACCAACCCGCCATTGTCCTGATCGGCTGCATCGAGAGCGACCCAGGCGGCCATACAAGTTCCCGGTGACACCTTCAAATAGTAGTTGTCTTGATGCAGCGCTTGACCCCGTGCCCCCGGCGGTTTGAAATACAGCATGCTCTGCGCGAGCAAAGCCTCTTCGCCGAACAGCTCGTCCAGGACGTCCATCAGCTTGGCCTCTAGCAGCTTGCCCAGCAACCACTCGTTCACACGGTGAGGATAAAGGATTCTCGGGTAAATCCTCAATGGATCATCCAACGGCACGTTAGCGGCAATCGTTTCGTGGCAGCCTTCGATCGGCTTTCTATCGTTCAGCGCATGCATAATGCCGAGCACCTGTTCCACATCCGCTTTTGTAAACAGCCCTCGCGCCACCCAGTACCCCTCCGTATCGAAATAAAGCTTTCTCCCCGAGGTCAGCCAATCGTTTGTTCCCCCTGCATCCTTCATACGTCCGTGATCGATCGACATATCTCCCACACTCCTCATAGTGCTTTTAGCCACATTGTAATCCCGCCCCATCCTGAAATAAATGGACCCGCTGGCTGATCGCATGCACTATCTTGCTAGATCCAATCCTCACTTATTGACGGCCCGCAAGGAGAGCGATACTCTCAAAATAGGAGGGTGAGCTGTATGAACGAATATTTGCATGTAAGCGAAAAAGCGACCTCATCGCCGCCATACGGCATTCTGATTGCGGATCATTTCCGGGAGACCTACGGGTTTTACGGGCATCGGCCGGCAGGGACTAAGGATTGGCTGCTCGTATACACCGTCTCGGGAGCCGGACAATTTAGAATCGATCGAGATATCCAAACTTGCTCCGCCGGCGATGTAGCCATCCTCTCCCCAGGCATGCCGCATCATTATGCAACCGCGCCTAATTCCCAGTGGGAGTTATTGTGGGTGCATTTCGTCCCTCTCCCGGATTGGTTGGAATGGCTCCAGCTGCCGCGAACGAAGGAGCAGTTAATTTATTTGACCTTGCAAGATGAGTCGGTGAAGGCTCGCATTCAAGACGCGTTTCGTCGTTTGATTCAGGACAGCTCGCGCAAAGGCGTTTGGCATCAGCAGCTCGCTTCCATCGCTTTGTCCGAAATTCTTGTCCTTCTTCATTCCGAGCATCTGAGCCTGCACGAGCGTTCTCAAGACGGCAGAGCAAATCAGATTCTTAGCTACTTGATCGAGCATCTGCAGGAACCGCAGCAGCTTTCCGAACTGGCGGAGCGCTTCCATTTGTCGGTCTCGCGGATGTGCCATTTGTTCAAAGAGCAGTACGGCGACAGCATTATCGGCACCCTCCTTACCCTCCGACTTCAGAAAGCGGCCAAGCTGTTGGAATATACCGGTCGACAAGTGAATGAAATCAGCGTCGATGTCGGGTTCGAGTCTCCCTATTATTTCTCAAGAAAATTTAATGCGCATTTCGGATGCAGTCCAACCTTGTACCGGAAACAAGCTAGAGAAAAGTGGGAATAACGGATTGTATTTATATTCATATAAATGTATAATAATACATCATGATACGAGGAGAAATGCATGGATGAATACTTATACATCGACTCATCAAGACACCGCCAGTTTGTTGGAGGAGGCACAGCGGTCGCTCCTATTTACCGCCAATCGCCCGGACATCGTGATGGAGCGCGGGGAAGGCATGTATTTGTGGGACACGGAGGGAAAGAAGTATCTGGATTTTATCGGCGGCTGGGCGGTGACCTGTCTGGGTCATTCTCCTGTCGTGATACGCGATGCATTGTTCAACCAAGCGACCACTCTTGTGAACGCAAGTCCCTCCTATTACAATAAGCGGCAAATCGAATTCGCCTCCTTACTCACTCGCTTATCGGGGTACGATCGGGTATACTTCGCGAGCACCGGTGCGGAAGCCAACGAAGGCGCGGTCAAGCTGGCCCGCAAATTCGGAGCGAAGCATCGTCAAGGGGCTTTTGAGGTCATTACCACGATCAACGGATTTCATGGGCGTACACTCGCGATGATGGCGGCAACCGGGAAGAAGCATTGGGAGACGCTCTTCGCGCCAAAAACACCGGGTTTCAAACATGTTCCCCAGAACGATATCGATGCTCTCCTCGCTGCGATCGGTCCTGACACCTGCGCCGTCATGCTCGAGCTCGTGCAAGGCGAAGGCGGCGTTCACGCGGTCGAAACGGAGTACCTGAAGCAGGTGCGGAAGGTTTGCGATGAAGTCGGCATTCTGCTGATCTTCGATGAGATTCAGACGGGGTTGGGGAGGACCGGCAAGCTGTTCGCCTCCGAGCATTACGGCGTTGATGCAGATATCATGACGCTTGGTAAAGGGATTGGCGGCGGCTTTCCTCTCTCTGCGGTGCTGACGCGCGAGAAGCTTAACCTGTTCGAGCCGGGCGACCAAGGCGGCACTTATATCGGGCAGCCGTTGGGCATGGCGGTAGGATACGCGGTGGTGAACGAGATTGTGCAGCACGACTTGTCCGGACATGCGGCTCGGATGGGGCAATATTTAGTCGAGCGGCTTCATCAGATGGCCGACAAGTACGGCTTGACTCGCATTCGCGGCAAAGGGCTGCTGCTCGCTTTCGATCTCCCGGGGGAGCAAGGGGCAGAGGTCGCAGCCGCTTGTTTGGCTGAGGGGCTCCTGATCAATTCGCCGAATCCGCGCTCCATCCGGCTAATGCCGGCGTTGATTGTGACGGAAGCGGAGATCGATACGATGCTGGAGACGCTAGAATCGGTTTTGGATCGAACCGAAGCCCCCTCTGAAGGTCGCTAGCCTAGTTGTCGAATCGTATATAGCACCTCGTCTTATATAACCCCTGCATAATTTCCCAAGATTTCTCTGCCTAATGATGATACAATCAGAACAAAATGCAGCGAATCCGGAAGGAGGACGCTCTATGCGTGTACCAACGAAAAGGGAGGAAGGCAAATTGCGCTACACCGGCGAACGGCATTTCGTGATCCTATGAGGAGGTATCTTTCCTTTTCGCTGCTGATCGTAATCGTGGCGGCAGCCTGGGTTGGCAACGGATGGGTATATCATTCGCAGAAACTGGAGAAACCGCTGTTCTTGAAGCATTGCTATGACAATCCAGTGAACATATTGGACATGAGCAACTTCTACTACATTGATAATCGCGACGCTACACGAAAACCGTTCCGATTCGATTTATCGAATGGTCTGATCATGAACGTCTCGCACACCCAGAGTCTTGATCATTCCGGCAGACTGCAATTATATCAAGTGACGGTCTCGTTGGATCAACAAACTATGGACCGTGTAGCCGAACCGAGAACATTAAAACAGCTACAGGTCTGGTACAGCGACGGAACGGTGGACACGGTTGAGATCGGCGAACTCCTTATACACCCGACAATATTGCCAAGGAGTCCCAACCATCTCCGCATGCTGTCAGGCGGCAGCTCATCCGACGGCACAGGTCACAGCGTTTTTCAAGCAGAGAAGGACGTTACCTTGCACTCCGCTTCTTACAGCTTCCAAGAGCAATTGGCAGATGTTATTGAATTGATGCAAAAGTCAACGTCAGAAGAACGGTTCAGTAGCTGGCCAATCGTATTGCCTGCCGGAAGCACTATCGATGTAGGTTATCGATTCCAACTACCGCCTAAGGACAGCAGAAGATTTAATGCCTACAAGCTGATGATTCATTATTGGGACATCGACGGAATGCGGGTGGCGACCGAATTCATCGATAAACGCCCGGAACTATATAAGAGCGACCTCGCGTTCTACGTGAAAAAGTACCGACAGGGAGGTGACGAGTCATAAACGTGTCAGCTGCCTTTCATCGCTATGCCTGGGGATTATTGCTGGTGATCCTGGACTTCCGTCTTCAAAATTTCGATGTGCTGCCGGATGTTGTGGGATATGGATTGGTCTGGAGTGCGCTGCTCCAATTGAATCAAGTCAAGGCCGGGTATCGGAAGGCGGTCCCCTGGGCGGGACTCTTAACGGTCCTCTCGATTCATGAACTAGTTCCTATAGCCGGCATGCCTGAGCAGGGGACGGGAATCTCGATCTCGTGGTTCGTCTACCAGAGCGTCACCGTGATCCTGGGTTTATTGCTGAACCAGACGTTCCTGCGCCAAATGACTCAGCATGCGCTTGATCTGTCGGCACATAGTTTCGCCACAACGGTGGATCGGGGACGACGGTTTGTCGTGTTTTCCTACGCTGCCATGCTCATCTTCTTGCCGTTCACGATCAATCTTTCGCCGAATCTTCTACAGGGCGGGACGATTGTCCTGGCTGTCATAAGCATCATCGCCATGCTGCTGCTCTTCCTCCTATGCCGCGATGCGGCCAGAGCCTTGAACCGGACAACCCCTGACCATTAGGCTGGAGGCTCGGAAATGGGCTATAATGGGGGCAAGGAGATGATCTATAGGATGAAAAAAGAGATTATCGAGCGTTTCACCTCGTATGTTACTATCGATACCCAATCAAGCGATGAGAGCACGACATGCCCTACAACGCCCGGTCAGTTGACGCTGGCCCGCCAGCTCGTCGAGGAGCTGAAGAGCATCGGCATGGCGGAGGTGACGATGGACGAGAACGGCTACGTGATGGCGACCTTGCCCGCGAACACCGACAAGCAAGTTCCGACGATCGGCTTTATGGCCCATTTGGATACGGCGACGGACTTCACCGGCGACGGTGTCAAGCCGCAGGTGGTGGAGCAGTACGATGGCCAAGACATCGTGTTGAACGAAGCTCTGAACATCGTGCTCTCCCCGAGCCAGTTCCCGGAGCTGTCCCGTTATAAGGGGCATACATTAGTGACGACCGACGGCACGACGCTGCTCGGAGCTGACGATAAGGCAGGGATTACGGAGATCATGACCGCGATGGCGGCGCTGATCCGACAGCCGGAGATCAAACATGGACGAATCCGGGTTGCTTTTACGCCGGATGAGGAGATTGGCCGCGGGCCGCATCGGTTCGATGTACAAGCTTTCGACGCGAGCTTCGCGTATACGATGGACGGCGGCCCGCTCGGCGAGCTGCAGTACGAGAGCTTCAACGCCGCTAGGGCGCTGATCACGTGCCGCGGCAAAATCGTTCATCCGGGGACAGCCAAGGGCAAAATGGTCAACTCCGCCAAGATTGCCATGGAAATTCAAAGCCGGCTGCCTGCTGACGAAGCTCCGGAGTTTACGGACGGCTACGAAGGGTTTTACCATCTGATTTCGATTCACGGAGATGTGGAGGAGACGAAGCTGCACTATTTGATTCGTGACTTCGACAAAGCCCGTTTCGCGGCGCGCAAGGCGCAAATCGTCTCGATCGTGGAAGAAATGCAGGGGCGTTACGGCTTCGGCAGCGTCACTCTGGACATGAACGATCAATATTACAACATGCGCGAGAAAATCGAGCCGGTCCGCGAAGTGGTCGATATCGCCCGTGAGGCGATGGAGAATTTGGACATTCAGCCGATTGTCCATCCGATTCGCGGAGGAACTGATGGTTCGCAACTGTCTTATATGGGGCTGCCTACTCCGAATATTTTTACCGGGGGCGAAAATTATCACGGCCGCTACGAATACGTCTCCGTCGACAACATGGAGAAAGCGGTAAGCGTGATCATCGAAATCGCTCGTTTGTTCGAGCAACGCGCCGAATAAATCAACTCGAAACACAAAGGAGGATCAATCCAATGGATTATTTAACTCCACGGCCTGACTTGTACAACATTCCTTTCACGAACGCCGACTTCCAGGGCATGCCCTTCCGGCGGCTTGGAGGCTCGGGACTGCAAGTTTCCGCCGTCGGTTTGGGGACCTGGAAGCTCGGGTTGCCCGAAACCGGCGATGGGGCACGGGTCGGCGAAGCCGAATCGTTCGCGCTATTCGACCGGGCGGTCGAGCTGGGCGTAACGTTCTGGGATACCGCCAACCGCTATAATGCCGCGTCCGGCAACTCCGAGCGCGTCATCGGCCGCTGGCTGCGCCACAACGGCGACCAGCGCCGGAACATCGTCCTGGCAACCAAGCTATGCGGCGCCATGGACGGAATCACGCCCAATCATAGCGGGCTGTCCCGCCTGAGCATTCTCGATTCCGTGGAAGCGAGTTTGGAACGGTTGCAGACGAATCGGATCGATCTGCTGTACTTCCATCAATATGACGCGGGAACTCCTGTAGAGGAAAGCTTGCTGGCCATTGAAGACTTGGTCGTTCGCGGAACAGTGCGTTACTTCGCCGTCTCCAACTTCACGATCGCTCAGCTGGAGCAATATCGCCAGGCTTCGCCTTCCCTGCGCTCGCGGTTCGTCGCCGTGCAGAACCAGTTCGACTTGCTCCATGGCGAGCAGCCCGCGCGGGCCGGCGTACTCGACTACTGCGCGGCGTGCGGCGCTTCCTTCATTGCCTGGAGCCCTCTAGCTCGTGGCCTGCTGACCGATCGCTACCTGGATCTGGCGAATGTCGGGCCAGGCGATCGACTGTATGATGAAGGTGTCGCGGATCAGATTTCGCCTGCCGACATGGACAAGCTGCACCGCCTGAGCGGACTTGCTCGTAAATGGGAGATGCCGCTTAGCGAGCTGGTGATCGCCTATATGCTGAGCTTGCCCGGAATGGGGCCGGTCATCC
Organism: Paenibacillus koleovorans NBRC 103111; assembly: GCF_004000845.1. Lineage (GTDB taxonomy): Bacteria > Bacillota > Bacilli > Paenibacillales > NBRC-103111 > Paenibacillus_AA > Paenibacillus_AA koleovorans. The sequence goes on along the minus strand of NZ_BIMA01000024.1, from coordinate 28,871 downwards.
CATCCGCCACCTCGATCCGCCAGCTCGAATCGAATGCCGCCGGAGGCAAGCTCATCCTGCAGCCAGAACAATCGGCCGCTATTAGAGAGGTTCTTGCCTAGTAAACACAAAAAACCCTCCATACTCCCAATCAGGGGGATGGAGGGTTTGCTGTTACGCCGGATCATGAATCGCCGCTTGCTTCCGGCCGTATTCTTCAGGCGTTTTGCCGACCAGCAGCTTGAAATCTTTCGTGAAATGCGCTTGATCGTAATAGCCCAGCTTCAGCGACAGCTGCAGCCAGTCGTGCTCCTCGCCGAGGTCGATTGCTTCAGCGGCATTCTGAATTCGATACAATCGAATCATCCATTTCGGGCTAACCCCGACATACTGCTCGAATAGCCGCTGCAGCTTGCGCTTGTTAAGATCGAACGACTCGCACAGCTCATCCACCTTGGTCAGCGTGCGATCTTCACACACCTGGTCGACGATCCGATTGATCAGCGTCACATTCTCATCCGGCACGGGTAGCTTCGGTCGAATCATGGCTTCCGCCAACTCCACCATCCGCTCATCGCCATTCGCCTCCGTCAGGAAGGCGTGCTCCGTCTCCCTTGCCTCCGCTCCGAACACCTCATGCAAGCCAAGAGGATGCTCTGCCATGCCGGAGATTGCTGTTTTCACGAACGGATAAAACCCGCCAGGCTTGAATTTGACGCCGAACACGGTTCCTTTCCCCTCGATGTAGTGGGCATGCCTTTGCTTCGCAGGGGCGAAAATAGCGGACTTTCCTCGCTCCACAACCAGATTGACGCAAGGATTCGGCACGACTTCCTGCAGGAAGGGTTCATCCCCCGCTGCGGTCAAATCCCAGGATACGATCCAATAATGCTTCACGAAAAAACCGATTTCCTCCGACGGCGCGTACCGCACCAGCCGAAATCGATTCGCCTCCACCTGCTGATGCAGCTTCAACACGCCCATGCTGGGCTTCAATTGGACTTGAGTCACGGAACGGTCACTCCTCTCGGCATGGGTGTCGCGTTTTTACAAGACAATGCGCTTGGACAACCTGTATACTTCATACTAACAACCTTTTACAACCTCTGCAATTGCATGCTCCGTCTTCATCCAATCTATATCTGGCAGGAGGAAACGCACAATGAGCTTGACCCCCTTGAAATATGAGTTTTATATCGATGCTCCGCTGGAAACGGTCTGGAACACATTCATCTCGCCAGAAGGCGTGCGTCAAATTTTTTTCGGCAGCGAGCTCCGTTCTTCTTTCGCAGTCGGAGAGCCCTATCAATATGTGGGACCCGGCAAAGACGGCGACGAAACGGTTCACGTCTATGGCACCATCCTCGAGTATGAGCCGAACAAACGCATCAGCATGACCGAACATCCGGGACCTTCCTATTGGGACAACCATGCCGAGCTGCAAACCCGCATGACCTACACGCTGGAGACGGTGTACAACTGCACGAAGCTGACGTTCGTAAATGACGAGTGGACGGACGGTCATCCTTCTTACGAACGCGTTTCACAGGATTGGTGGCTGATCTTGAGCAACATCAAGACGCTCGCGGAAACCGGGAAGCCGATGAACTTTCAGTGGTAGGGAGTTAGCAAATACCCCTGTTCCTCGCCAGAGGAATAGGGGTTTTATAATTATTAGGCGAATTTCACCAATTTTTCCATACAAAAAAAATGATACCACCTGTCAAAAAACACCGTTAACCTGTCGATATAATGCTATAAAGGTTGTGCAATCGCTTCCGACTTGTTCGGCTGAAGGTGGGATTCTAATGTTTCGATGCGCTCATTGCTCCAAAGTAACCGATCTCCAGTGGCGGAACTGCGCCCATTGCGGGAAAGTGATCGATTATACCGTTGCGGAGAAATTCGATATGCTTGCGGAATCCGTGGAAGCGGCGCTCAAGAAGGAGCTGCAGAACCGGAAGAAAAACAAAATCATGCAACTTTTCTCGAAGCGTGGCTGAAGTCTGCGCTTATTTCGAGGACGCTTCAGCAATTAGTTGCTCGGCTTCTTCAAGCCGGTTCACCATGAATAGCGAATCTGCCATACGCTCGAGTTGTGTTAGATCGTCTATGGCGGCAACTTGGTCGGTCATACGTACGCCTGCTTCTCCGAATCGGGCTTCCAGGAACTTGCCGATGATTCGGCGCGCTTCTTCCAGTTTGCCTTGTACCAGTCCTTGCTCGATGCCTTTCTCCAGGCCTTCCTCCATGCCCTGCTCGACACCTCGTTGAAGCGTAGCCTTATCCCAGTAATAGTCTAGATTGTTATGGACGATGTCCTCCACTTTGCGATCCAGCATTCGGATTTCCTCCCTCAACGTTTGCTCCTCAGCCTCATTCAGCACTAAGTAATTGTGGAAAAAGCCCGCGATCATCTGCATCCTGGCCGGATCCAGCTCCATGCGAACGAGCATCTTCAGGAACTCCAATTTGACCTGCACCTTCTCCTCCTCAGTATAGCCCATTTTGCTCAAAAGCGCAGCAGCCACTGGATTGTCCTGTCGGATGTACTCCCTCCAATTGCATTTCTTCAGCTCGACGCTGAAAAAATGATAACGAAGCACCTCCAAAAAAGAGAAGCCCCAGCCAAATGAACTCGGCTCATGCCGCGGCGTATCATAACTGAAGATGGCGATCGGCATAATACGCCGCCTATACTTCTCATACAAGCGAGTAGAGTAAATAAACATCCGCTCGGCAAATAGCTTCTGGTAGTACGCTTGCGGCTCCACATGCACAAGGATGAGCACATCTTCTTCCCGCAGCCTCGTCTCCACCAGCAAATCGACGCGTCTCCTCTCTCCAGCCGTCACATCGGTAAACACCTCCTCCGACAAAAACTTAAGCTGATCGAAGTCGATCGCTTCGTAGGCTTGCGGGAAAAACAAATGAATGAACTCTCCGAAAAACGTTTGAAGCAGCTCTTTAAACAATCGATCATGATCAACCGCCAAACCTCCGATCCCTCCTCTTCTCCAAAACAAAAATAAGCACCGGCCAACTCGCAAAACGCTAGACTAGCTAGGCTTTACGAATGGCGGTGCTTCCGCTAAAGTTAAGGATATCATAGGAAACATTGGAAAGAAAGATCATTTGTGTGACGGAAAGGAGAGTGCCGTTTGTCGGAACATGATCCTAAGCTTTGCTCCATCTGCAAACAAAGCAACAAGTGCGGCGTATTGGACGGGCAGCCGATCGAATCTTGCTGGTGCTTGAACGCCGGCTTTCCCGAAGGGATTTTCGAACTGATCCCGTCCGAGCTCAGAGGGAAGGCGTGCATTTGCCAAGCCTGCTTGGAGCAGTTTAAGGCTGGGCAGTGGCTAAGCCAGCCTCCTGACGATCAACCCTAACTGCTGCATCCGCTCCCAATAGTCCGGACATGTTTTCGCCACGCAGCCTGGATCGCGCAGCCGGATGCCGCCGACCTTGGCGCCGACCAGAGCGAGAGACATCGCCATCCGGTGGTCGTCGTACGTGTCCAGGACCGCAGGCTGAGGTCGGCTCGGGACTATTTTCAACCCGTCTGGATACTCATCGACTTCAATGCCCAGCCGGGTCAGGGACTCGCACATCGCTCGGATCCGATCGCATTCATGCTGGCGAATATGCTCCACTCCCGTGATCGTAATCGGTCCGTCGGCGAACGGTGCCAGCGCGGCAATCGTAAGCGTCTGATCGGACAACTCTCGCAGGCTCACGGTGAAGCCTCCCTTCAACGTCTGCGGCCCCCATAGGTCGATCCCCTCGTCCGCTCCTTCCGAACATTCTACTCGACAACCCATTCGTTCCAAAATAGACAACAGCCCGATATCCGGTTGCTTGGTTGCCGGATCTAGCCCTGCCAGATGAATATGTCCACCCGTTACGGCCGCATAGGCCAAAAAGTAACCGCACGTAGACGCATCCGATTCCAGTTGTATGTCCTGTGCGAGATAGCGCTGCCCGGGAGCCACATGGAATCTATCGAATGTGTCGCTTACTTCGACATGGACTCCGAATCGGCGCATGAGGTCGATCGTCATCTCCACGTAGGCAAGCTGTACGATCGAGTCGGATAAGCAGATCGTTACGCCTTCTCGTGCATAGGGAGCCGCCAGCAACAAGCCGCTAATAAACTGGCTCGACACCGCGCCAGACATCGTAACTTCTCCTCCTCGGATACCGCCGGTCAACGATAGCACTTCGATCGGCAGCATCCCCTCAGGCCCGACGTAGCGGATGTGAGCGCCTAATTGCCTCCAGGCCTCCACCAACGGGGCAATCGGCCTTTCCCGCAGCCTGCGGCTGCCGTCTAGCGTCCAAGCAGCGGCAGCTCCCCTAACTCCATTGACGGCAAGCAACCCTGGTAAGAAACGAGCGATCGTGCCGGCGGCTCCCATGTACAGCGAGGCGGATGTAAAATGTCCGGCAGTGCCTTCGACGACAAGAGTGGTCGGGTCGGCTGGATCAATCGTAAACTTCACACTTAGCCGGGTCAACACATCCAAGCACCAGGCGGAATCGTCGCTTCGCAGGATGTTGCGCAGGACGGTAGTCCCTTCCGCCATAGCGGCGAGCAAAAGAGCCCGGTTCGTATAGCTTTTGCTGCCGGGAACCATAATCGTCGCCCCGCTCGGAGCATGCGGCGGCGGCTGCAGCTCCACCTCTCCGATTGCTTCCTGATTACACGTCAGTACGGGATCCATACGCGTCTCCTTTCCCTTGTTGGCCAACAACAATTGCCTTAAGGGTTCTTTTTCTATAGTATAAAAGGAGTATTGGTATAGATAAAATTAAAATTTTGTATTCATTCCATAGAGAGGATTAATGTCTGATGAGTACAATGGATTATTACAAAGTATTCTACCAAGCGGCGCTGAGCGGCAGCCTGACAAAAGCGGCGCAAGAGCTGTACATCACCCAGCCGAGCGCCAGCTACGCGATCAAACAGCTGGAAGAGCAATTGGGCGTTCGGCTGCTGGAGCGAAAGGCGAAGGGCGTGGAGCTGACCGGCGAAGGCCAGGCGCTGTTTCACTTCGTGGAGCAGGCGTACCGGCTGCTGCAGGCGGGGGAGCGCAAAATCGGAGAGATGAAGACGTTTGCCTCCGGGGTTGTGAGGCTGGGAGCCAGCGACTCGTTGTGCAAGCATTTCGCCCTGCCGTTCCTGGAGCGATTCCGCAGGGCTCACCCCGGCATCCGCATCCTGCTTTCTCACGGGAAAAGCGCCGAACTCACTTCACGGCTCGTGAAACGTGAGATCGACTGCGCAATCGTCCATCTACCGGCGGAGGACGGGGCCCATGTGAATGTCCTCGCCTCACGCGAGCTGGAGAGCTGTTTTATCGCAGGCCCGGCCCTAGCGCGACAGCTTGGGAATGGTCCGATTTCGCTCGCCGAGCTCATCCGGCATCCGTTCGTCACCCTCTCGGCTCATAGCCGGACTAGCGCCTATCTCCATGCGCTGCTGCACAGCTACGGCCTCTCGCTCGTCCCGGACATCGAACTCGGCAGCGTCGACCTGCTCCTCGAGTTCGTGCGCAGGGACATGGGAGTCGCCCTCACGACCCGTGAGTTCGTGGTGGAAGAGCTCGCCGACGGCCGACTGTTCGAGCTGCGCGCGGTGGAGCTGATTCCCGCTAGATCCATCGGTGTCGTTACGATGCCCGAGGGGGCACAGTCTCATGCGGCCGCGTTGTTCTCGCTGGAGCTGGCGGACTTTCTCTGTAAATAGCGGCACGCCGCCGCTCGACAAAAAATCGGACTGGAGCCAACTGCTCCAGTCCGATTCCCACCAACCAGTCAAACATAGGGATTATGCTCGCGCTCATACCCGATCGTCGTCTTGCCGCCGTGGCCGGGGTAGACGACAACGTCGTCGGCCAGCTCGAACAGCTTGCCGTGGATCGTCTCCAGCAGCACCCGCTCGCTGCCGCCCGTCAGATCGGTCCGGCCAACCGACAGCCGGAACAGCACATCGCCGCTGAACAAATACTTGTTCGCGTACAGAAAGCTCACACTCCCGGGCGAATGCCCCGGCGTGTGGAACACCTGCAGCCGCTCGCCGAGCACCTCGAGCGTCATACCCTCGTCCAGTGCATAGTCCGCCGGCTCGCTCTCGATCAGAGCCCCAAGCTCCGGCCACCGTGCCGATCCGTTCTTGCGCGCATCCGTCAGCCAGTCGGCCTCCGCATCGTGCAAGTAAACCGGGCAGCCCTTCCACTTGCGAATCTCGTCCACGCCGCCGATGTGATCGAAATGCGCGTGGGTGAGCAGAATCGCCTCGATCTGCATCCCCTCGATGCGCTTCAGAAGCGGCTTCGGGTTCATCCCCGGGTCGATGACGACGCCGCGGCTCCCGTCCTCCGTGCTGAGCAAGTACGCATTCGTCTGAACCGGTCCCAGCTCGAATTTCTCAATCTTCAGCATAGCGCCTCCCGCAACATTCAGAACTGCGACAGCAGCTCCCGCAGCTCGCGAACGATCACTTGCTGATAAGCCGTGCCTTCCCCGTATTGCGCCATCATCTCGGTGCGGGCCACCTTGATCTTCTCGTCGTAGTCCGGTGCATGGCGGTCCGGGTTCGCTTGCTTGAACGCCGTCATAACGGCCTGGACATGCTTCGGACGCGGTCCCCATTGGCCCAGCACGAAACCGCCGGTGTCCACGAAGATCACGATCGGAATCGCCCGTCCGCCCATCGTCAGGAATTGATCCATAGTTTCCGTGTGCTCTTCCATGATCAGCACTTCAACCGGAATACCCGAATTCTCCAGCGCGCGGAACACGACAGGCACGTTGCGCACGACGTCGCCGCACCAGTCCGAAGCCAGAATCAAGCAGCGCAAGTCATCCCGGTTGCTGAGCGATTCGTAGAAGCTCTTGTCAACCTCGCTTCCCCACTCAAAGCCGCTCTGCAGCTCATGGAACCGCTCCTGGTTCTTCGTCATCGCCTCGACGAACTGCGAAGGCGTCAAGCCTTTGCCAATTTTGGCCGACAAGTTGTTGGTGCTCATCGTATGTACCCTCCCGGTCGGGCAAGTCCAGAAGACCGCCCTAATATTGAATTCCATCCTTCTATATTAGCAAAATCCGACCGTCTGCACCAATCGCCACTACCGAACCGGCTTGCTGCGGTTCTCGATCTGCTTCGCAATCTCGGCGACCTGCTCCTGGCTTAGCGGATGCTTCGGCTTAGAAGCCTGGATGTACGCCACCAGCTGATCCGGCTTCATCGCTGCGAACGCCGGGCTCTTGCCGATCAGGCGCACCTCCGGGTGCGGGTACAGCAAAATGCCGACGACGTCGGCCTGCAGCTGCTGCTCCCGCAGCAGCTCCTTCAGCGCGAACTCGTGACGGTACAGCTGCGCCGTCGGATCCTCGCCCGGCTTGGCCGCGCCCGCTTCGCCTACCGAGAGCGCCGCGTCCGCAGGCTCCGCCAAATACACATTGCCCGTGCTCCACTTCGTGTCGACGTGGAACACCCCGTTCGGCCCGACCACAACGTGGTCGATCGACTGCGAGGAGCTGCTCGAGCGAACCGTCAGCGTGTTCAGCACGCGATAATCGGCGCCGAGCGACCGCAGCTTTTGAGCCGTATGCTGCTTCTCGGAAGTCTCGTAGCCTTGGCTATAAGACTTCTTTTTGCCGCGCTTCCATAGCTTGTACGCCACGTACAGCACGATTGCCGCAATCGCCGCATACATGAGCCAGTGCACATAAGGCGCCGCTTTCTCATCGATCGTTTTCCAATTTTCGCCCAGCGTCTTACCTAGGTACACGAAAAGAATCGACCAAGGGATAATAGCCAGCGTCGTCAATATCGTAAATTTCATCAATGGCATCCGCACGATTCCCGCCGGGATCGAGATCGCATGGCGTACGACCGGGATGAAACGAGCCGTGAAGATCACGCCGGTCCCATATTTATTGAACCAATCCTCGGAGACGTCGATGTGATGCTTGGTGATGAAAATATATTTGCCGTACCTTTCCAGAAACGGCCTGCCGCCGTAACGCCCGATCCAATACACGAAAATCTGCGCAATAACGCCGCCGATGACGCCGAACAGCACCGCCATCCAGAAGTTGATATCGCCCGTAGACACGAGATATCCGCCGAACGCGAGTACGATTTCACTCGGAATAATTTCGATCATCAAACCCAGCATAATGCCCCAATGCCCGAGATGCGTGATCCAGGACATGACCGAATCGACGATTTGGTGAAGGAAATCCATCATAACGTTAGCAAGCCTACTTTCCTATGAAATAAATTGCTTCCAGAGCCTACATGTATTCTACCATAATTATCCCCCACCCAGCATCCGGCCCAGTCATGAGGCGACAAGCCCCCGCATAAGTAATAGGAGGAAGGACAGGCCGCATCGCCAGCGCCTGATCATACCGAGAAGGAGATCAAGTCCGATGACCAAATTCTATGTCATTCACCGCAAGCATCTGATCCTGACGCTCGGCATCGCCATATTGGCAGCCGCCGCCATCCTGTACTTCCAGCGCAACGAGCTGCGCGCGGCAACCGGAGCGATGCGGGAGGAACGCGTCATCCACCTGGTGACCGGCGAGTTCAACGCCACGATGCCGGACGGAACGAAGCTCGAAGCTTACCGCTGGGATCCCGGGACGATCTACGTCGACAAGGGCGAGAAGGTGAAGCTGAGCATCCGCGGCGTGAACGGCGCCAGCCACCCCTTTATCATCGAAGGCACCCAAATCAAGGGTGAGGTCAAACAAGGGAAAGAAACGATCGTCCCGCTCCAAATTGAAAAAGAAGGCGTATACCGCATCATCTGCCTCACCCACCCCGACATGAACCATAACGGACCGATGATCGGATACATTGTCGTCGACTAGCCTCTGCCGAGTAGCCTATCGTCTCCCTGCTGCATAATGTGGTACGGAGAGGATGTGACCCGAAGCGTGCAACCGACAAACGAGAAGCATAAAAACGCTTTACCGACGCTGCGCAAGCTCAGACGGGCCTGCAACAACGAATTGTACCGGACGGTGAAGCGGATGAAAATATGGATTCCCCCCGCCCAGCTCGTAGCCGCCGAAGACTTGTACCTGAAAAAAGTAGTGCTGAACCTGCAGTTCATCGTCGACAACGGCAGCAACCGCAAGCTGCTCTGCGATTGGTGGGACGAGAATGTCTGCTCCGAAATCGCCGAGCTGTGGAATGTCGAACAGGCTCACCTGTCCAGGCATTTCCGGGACGCTTTCGGCGGGTGACCTTGAAACCACGGCAGCACACGCACCAAAAGAGAAAGCTCCTTCTCCACCCGAGCGGAGGCCGGATCAACCGGCTCGCGCATCGGCGGGAGACGGAGCTTTTTTAGAAGCTGCCTATCGGCTAGCGAGAGAACCACGCGCGTGCAAGCGCTGCAATTTGATCCGACTCGAACACGATCGTCGCAGACTCACCTTCACCCACACCGACATCAAACCCGGCTGTCGCCGCCGCAGTCATCCCCTGCGCCACGGCCAAGCCTTCGATCGGCTTGTACTTCGCCAGCGGGCCTCGCAGCAGCAGGTTCATCAGCGGCGCCAGAGCAACGGCGATACGTTCGCCGGTGCGGTGCTCCTCCCGCTCCCCGAGCAGGAGCGACGGACGGAAGATGCGCAGCGCCTGCAACTCGAGCGCGCGCAGCTCCCGCTCGACCTCGCCCTTCACCCGGTTGTAGAAAATCCGCGAACGCGCATCCGCCCCCATCGCCGTCACGATCAGGAACCTCGCGGCGCTGAACTGCGAAGCCAGACGCCCGAGCTCCAGCGGATACTCATAGTCGACCAGCCGGAACTCAGCTTGCGAGCCGGCTTTCTTGATCGTCGTGCCGAGCGCGCAGTACACGTCTGCGTCGGTCAACACCTCTGAGCCGTCGGGAAACGCTTCCGTCAGCCGATTGAAGTCAATCACCCGCTGCTCGAGCGGTACCGGCGACTTGCTCGCCAGAACCTCGGCAGGCAGAGGTCGGCGGGTCAGCACGATCACTCGGCTATACACGGCCCGCTGCTGCTGCAGCAACCGGACCAACTGCGTCCCGATCAAACCCGTAGACCCGGCTATTACCGCCACACGCTGCCGCCCAAGCCGCTCTTCGCGACCTCTACCACTCACATTCGGCTCCTCCTATCTAACCGTCGGCCTCAATCGCCGCCGTCTCCACCGTCGCCTGAGGGCTTCCCAGATGCCTCCGAACCTTGTGAAGGAGCATCCCCGTCTCCGGCGGCACCTTCTTTCCCGTCCGAAGCCTCTTTCGAGCCCTTGCTCTTCTCCTTGCTCTCACTCGCAGGAAGCCGATCCTGCCCTCGCCTGCGGCTATACCCGGGCTCCGCCTGCAACGGATCGGAGTCCGCCTCCTCCAGCTCGTCGCTCTCCGCCACGACCCGGTTGCGGCCGCGATGCTTCGCCTTGTATAACGCCTTGTCGGCGCGCTCGATCATATCCTCCAGCACGTTCGTGCCGAACTTGCGGGTGCGGCTGTTCTGCGTGACGCCGATGCTGACGCTGATCCGGATCGTGAACGAATCTTCCCGGTACGGGGAGTTCTCGATCCAAGCGCGGATCCGCTCAGCCAGCTCCTGACCTTGCTGCAGGTCGCAATTCATCGCCAGCACGACGAACTCCTCGCCGCCATAACGCGCGACGACATCGGATGTGCGGACGCAGCCGATCAGCACCGTCGCGATATGCCGCAGCACCCGGTCGCCGACGAGATGGCCGTATCGATCGTTAATCGATTTGAAGTAGTCGGCATCGATCAGCAGAATGCAGCACGGGCTGCCCGCCCGCATCGCCGCCATCTGCATTTTGTTCCCCTCGTTCATCAGGAACCGGCGGTTGTACACTTCGGTCAGATGGTCGATGACAGCCGATTCTTCGAGAAGCACTACAGTGGATTTCAATTTTTCCGACATCACATTGAAATTCTCGGACAGCTCCCGAAGCTCGGCCGGTGCAGAATTGATCAAGCTCTGGTCGATCTGGTGCCCATAGTGGCCTTCCCGAATATGCTTCGTCCCTTGGCGCAAATGCTCGATCAGCATCTCCATCTTGCTCGTCAAGCCGATGGCGATCACGTAGCTTACCATCAAGACGATCAATGTAATCGCGAACATGAGCTTGATCAACGTGTAATAGGGCTCGAATACTTCCACATGCGGAATCTCGGCTACCAGTATCCACGACCGATCCGGCGTCCAGGCGAAAGCCCCGAACACCTTCACCCCTTCCAGATTCCGATAAGCCGATTTCTCCTGCCGACCGGCAAGGGCACGCTCCAGGACGGCAGTATCGAACTTGCGGCCCAGAGCCGTAGCTGTCGAAACCGGGGTGGTCGCAGCCACCGAATCGGTCCCGGTCAGCAAGTATCCTTCAAAGTTCAAGATATACGTATCGACCGAGGATCTCGGCTGAATCTCCCTGATCAAGCGGATCAGCAGCTCCAGGCTTACCTCCGCGGCTACGACGCCTTGGAATTGTTCGCCTCTCATCACGGGCACCGCGAAGACAACAACCGATTCGCCGACGTTGCGCTTCTCGATCAGCTCGGATATATACTCCTTCTTCGTGCTCTGTACCTGATAAAAATAATCGCGGTTCGCCATACTGGTACCTACAGCTCCGCCAATACTCCACCTAACGACACCAGAGGCATCCGCAAAGGAGACCGACCGGAATTCCATCTGAGCTTCTAACAGGTTCTCAAGCTCGGTTTTGACTCGCGCCTTGTCAGCCTGAATATCGAAGGAGGTATAGAGCGCAGCCAGATTGCGAACGTCCACCAACCGCTCCCGCTTCCACCTGTCAATGAACCGGCTTTGCAGCTCGACAGTCTCTTGCAGGTAGACCGCCGTTTCATCTTCCTTAATCTTATACACAAGAAAAGACAAGGAGAGCACGATGAGCAAGCTCATCGCCACAATGAGCGCCCCCACCCAGAATCGAACGCGACCCTTAAAGGTAGAAATACGAAACAAATGTCGAATTGGTTTCACGATAGGCGACTCACCCTCTCCTGCGTCGGCTCACTAGGTTGGTTCTGGAAAACGGGGCGATGCGGGCATTCCGCCGAGCGCTATTGGACCGTAACGGCGCTCTTGAAGCCGCTGTCCAGAGGCGCTGCGAAGATGCGGGAAGCGGAACGGGAATCCGGCTCGAAATAAGCGATCAGCAGCGACGGGTTGGCGGAATCGATCGCGCCGGTCGTCAAGTAAGCATGGAGATCGAAGGGCACCGTTTCCAAATACGCATGTTTGTGCAAATCTTTCTCCTCCAGACCGAGCTGCGCGAAGCTCTTATCTTCCACACAGTCGGGGGCTTCGGCGATCGCGCGAAACCATCCCGTTTGCTCGCTCTTCGACAAGGACACAGCCCACCACGTTTTCCGCGGCTTGTACTTATGATTCAGGAAATAATCGAGCTTCAGCAGCCCTGCAACAACATCCATTCCAGGCGTCCCTCGATACTCGAGAAATGACAGCAGCCGTGTGAACAAATCCTCCAGCTGATGCCCGATGCGCTGCCACCCTTGAGTTTCCCAGTAGTCGCCGAACGTTTGGAAAAAATCGAAAGGCGATTCGAAATGCTCGCGGATCAAATAACCGACCGTATGATCCATCCGGTGAGCATTCCAGTATTTCTCGAGCACATCCTCCACCCGCTTGATTCGCACTATGTCCGAAAACGGCAGAATCCGGTTGCCCAAAATCTCATAGGGGGCGTTGTCCATGTAGACATATCCGTATTTGTCCGCATCGTGGCGAAGTCCGGTACCGCGCAGCATTTTCAGGAACCCGAGCTGCAGCTCCTCCGGCCCCAGGGCGAACACGTCGTTGAACGTCTTGCGGAATGAGTCGTAATCTTCCTCGGGCAGCCCGGCGATCAAGTCCAGATGCTGGTCGATCTTGCCGCTTTGCTTCACCTTGGTCACCGTGCGCGTCAGCTTGGCGAAATTTTGCCGGCGCTTCACGAGCTCGTTGGTTGCGTCATTAGTAGATTGTACGCCGATCTCGAACCGGAAAATGCCGGGTGGAGCGTGTTCCGCCAAATAATCCAGCACCTCGGGACGCATGATGTCAGCCGTAATCTCGAACTGAAAGACGCAAGAGCCGCCGTGGTTGGCGATCAGAAACTCAAAAATTTCCATCGCATAGTCCCGCTTAATATTGAACGTCCGGTCTACGAATTTGATCAATTTCGCTCCGGAATGTATCAAGTGAAGCAGATCGGCTTTCGTCCGCTCCATGTCAAAGTAGCGAACCCCAACCTCGATGCTGGACAAGCAGAACTGGCAGCTGAACGGGCAACCGCGGCTCGTCTCGAAATAAACGACCCGGTTGGCTAATGCAGGGTAATCCTCTTCAAACCGGTGAGGGGATGGAATCGCAGCAAGATCCAGCTTGGGCCGTCCGGGATTGATCACAACCTCTCCCTTGGACCTGTATGCGAGACCGAATACGAAATGAAACTTCCGCTCGTCCCGAAGCTCCCGCAGCAAATGAAGAAACGTCTCTTCTCCTTCACCTATTACGATAAAATCGACCTCCGGCACCCGCTCCATCCAATACGCCGTATCGTAGGAAACCTCAGGCCCGCCCAAGACGATTTTCAGCTCCGGTTTAATTTTTTTTAACATCCTCACTACTTGTATCGTCTCTTCGATATTCCAAATATAGCACGAAAAGCCGAGAACCTCGGGATTTTTAAGAAAAAGATCGGAAACGATGTTCATCGCCGGATCTTTGATCGTATATTCGACCATTGCCACGTCGAATTCCTCGCCGCAGAACGCTTTCAGGTAGCGCAGGGCGAGGCATGTATGAATATATTTCGCGTTTAAGCTCGATACGACAACGTTCATGTGACTCAACCTTCTTCGGGGATTTGCCGTGCCATTCTCATTCTACATGGAAACCCGCCGCAATACAAAAGAAACCAGCCCCAGCCTTGTCACAGACAATGTCATGGACAAGGATTGGACTGGCTGACGGGTGCTATGCCCCGGTGCTTCGATCATTGCAAGGCGGCGGCCAATTCCTCGGATGCGGTCACGGACGGGTCCAGCGCCGGATCCAGATACGCCATCGGCACCGACTCCAGCTCTACCCGCTCGGGCTCCAGCCATTTCTCGGCCTGCAGCAGCATATGACGCTCGACAAGCTCCTTGCGGTGCAGCAGCAGCCTGGCGTCTCCCTCGGTTTCCGCTATCATCGTTTTGAGCCGCTTGCGCTCTTCCATCCATTTGGTCAACTGGTACAAAATCATCCGTTCCACTCCTTCCCGTTCTGCTTCTCATTGTACTAGGCGAACATGAACGCAGCATTAGCGGAAGATTAGCGGGACATTAACATTTCATGACAAATGCGTTAACGGCCTCCTTGTTTATTATTGCCAACTATCGGCGGAAGCTACTCCCACTTGAACGTAAATGTCGAAATCAAGAAGGCCGCTACCATCCAGACGCTGAGCAGCAGCGCCTCGTTCCACAAATCGCCGATGCCGGCCCCTACATTCATCACCTGGCGAAGCGCCGTCGACAAATGGGCGATCGGGAGCAGCTTGACGATGACTTGTACGATTTCCGGCATGTTCTTGATCGGGAAAAATACGCCGCCGACGAACAGCATCGGGAAGGAAATGAACCCGGCGATCGGTCCCGCGCTCTCCGGCGTCTTGGCGAGACCGGCGATGATGAAGCCGATCGACATGAACGTAAGCGTGCCAAGCACGACGAACAGGAATAAGAGGAGCCAGGAGCCATTTACTTGCGTTCCGAAAAAGAGAGAGCCGATGACCAGCACGATGAGCGCCTGCAGGCTGTTCATGACGAGCCGCGCCGTAATCTGGGCGGCGATGAACGTGCCGGAGCGAAGCGTCGTGCTCTGCATGCGCCGCAGAATGCCGCGTTCCCGCCAGGAAGCAATCTGGCCTGCGACTCCGTTCAGGTTGTTGGACATGATCATCATCGCGAGAATGCCCGGCACGAGGAAATCAATGTATTCCAGGTGCAGCGACTCCACCGCGAACGCCTCGACGGCGACGACCGGCTTGTAGTTCGCGAGCTTCTTGCTGACGGCGTCGACCTCCTCGGAGAGCAGCGTAAGGGCGAGCTGCGACATCGTCATATTCGTCTCGTCATAATGCGCTTCGACCATCGCCGCCGCTTCCGACGAGGCGCTGCCCTTGCCTGGCCCGATGTGCTGCTGGAGACTGGCGTCATACCCGTGCCGGATAATCGCAACAATCTGCACATCGCCTTCCTTGAGCGCTTTCAGGGCATCCGTCCGGTTATCGGCGGACTCGAAGTCGATCAGATGATCTTGCGACATCAACGTATGCATAAGCTCCGCCGATGCCGTCGTCCGGTCCTCGTCGATGACGATGCCGCTCAGCGAGACGCCTCCGTTCTTACCCATGAAGGAGCCGAGCATGACCATGAAGAACACCGGGAACAGCAGCGTCCAGAACAGCACCTGCCGATTGCGCCCGAACAGACGGAGCTGAGCCAGCGTTAGTTGGATATAAGCTTTCATGCTTCCCTCAGACTCCTTCCCGTCATGTGGATGAAGACGTCTTCGAGCGTAGCGGTGCGGGTGTGCAAGTCGGTGAAGCTATACCCGCGCTCCTCCGCGCGGCGGACCCAATCGGTGAGCGTCTGCTGCAGCGAGTCCGTGTACATGACGTAAACCTCCACGCGCTGCTCCACTTCCTTCACGCCGGCCAGACCGCGCAGCACTTCGAGCACCGCCTCGCGCTGCTCGGGAGCCGTCGACTCGGTCTCCAGGTCCGGCAGGCGGAACTCGACGGCGCTCTCCGACTGCAGGCTGCGGACGAGCCGCTCCGGCGTGTCGAGGGCGATGACCTGGCCGCGGTCCATCAGGCAGATGCGGTCGCACAGCACATGCGCTTCGTCCATGTAATGCGTGCTGAGCACAACCGTCTTGCCCCGCGCCTTCAAGCTCAGCACGATGTCCCAGAGCGTGCGCCGCGCCTGGGGATCGAGACCCGTCGTAGGCTCGTCCAGGAACACGACCTCCGGGTCGTTCACAAGCGCAAGCGCGATGGCGAGCCGTTGCTTCTGCCCGCCGGACAAGTTCCGCACGCGGTCGTCCTTTTTCTCTTCCAGAATCATATCCTTGAGGAGCGGATTGATCGGCACGGAATATGGGTAAAAGCTGGCATACATCCGCACGATCTCCTTTACCTTGAGCAAATCGAATAAGGACGTGGACTGCAGCTGCACGCCGATGACCCGCTTCACATGCTGCAATTCCGTTTGCGTATCGTAGCCTGCGATCCGAGCGACGCCCCCGTCAGGCTTGCGAAGCCCTTCCATCATTTCCATCGTCGTCGTCTTGCCGGCGCCGTTGGGCCCGAGCAGACCGAACACTTCGCCCCGGCGCACCTCGAAGCTCACACCGCCTACTGCAGTGAACTCTCCATATCGTTTCACGAGCCCTTGCACTTGAATGACCGGCCCGTCTGTTTGTTTGACCGCTTCCATCGGATCTGCCTTCGCCATCCTACGCCTCCTGTCCGTACCGCTGTCCATGGGTACGCCTTCCATTATAGCACGAATGGCGGAATGCTTTCTTCTAACCAAACGCTCCCTACCCGCCGGACTCGCCATCGGTTATAGTAAGGTTAATCTCGTCAGAAAGGAGTGTGATGCAATTTGGCACAGACGAATAGGGTGGTTGTCCTGTAGCAGGGTTCTGGCTTCGGCCAACCACCCGCTGGGACGGAAAGGAGGCCTCGAGAGAGGTCTCCTTTTTCAACATATCAGAAAGGTGCCCTCCGTCCTACGCGCCAACTAAACACAACCGCCAAAAAATGGACCGGTGATTGTTCCGATCCGGGTTTCTTATAGAGCGCATGAAAAGGCAGTATACGCTCTAGTCCGACTTTTTCGGACTGTGTGTCAGAAGCGGAGGGGGAATCGGTCTCAAGTCCGAATTTTCCCATTTGCGGAGCTGTTTCCGCACACTCCCTCTGGAAAACGACGGTTTTCAGAAAAAACGGAACGCCAAGAACGAAAGCAGAAGCGAAGAGGGCGGGAAGAGGGAGTGGAGAAGCGAAGCGTCCGTCTCCCACAGCGTGGCCCAACAACGACTAAACCTCGGAACCCCTCTTCCTGCCCCAATGCTGTCAGGTTAGGGACTCCAACAGCGGCGAGTATGCGGACCATACGGCCCTTATTTGTGAACAAAATGGCTATTTTACGGGGTAAGCGGACATACGATGCGTTATTGGGGCCAAAAGTGAGGTTTTGAGGGGGCGAAAGGGCAAATAAGCGCATCTGTGTCCGCCAATCCAACCCTCAAGCTACTTTAGGATGAAATAAGGGCTTCTGTGTCCGCTCCGAGCTCGGCCTGACGAAACACCCGCCCCCTTTCCCTTCAAATAGCTCCATCCACTAAAAGCAGAGCGAGTGTGCTTATTGTCCTTAACCTGACAACATTGCTTCCTGCCCTCCCCACGCACCAACTGAACACTTATGCCAGAGGACCGTCCGCCAGGACGGTTTTTCTTTATTGTATTTAGCTTCAGGGCGTTCTTCGCTCAGTCGCCTTGATCGGTCAGAATGACCGGACCGTCCTCCGTAATCGCGATCGTATGCTCGTACTGGGCGCACAGGCTACCGTCCATCGTCCGCGCGGTCCAGCCGTCGGCATCGATGAACGTCTCGTAGGTGCCGGTCGTCAGCATCGGCTCGATAGTCAGCACCATGCCCGGCTTCAGCCGCATCCCTTTGCCCGGTTTGCCGAAATGCAGCACCGTCGGCTCCTCATGCATGTATTGCCCGATGCCGTGGCCCGTGAAGTTGCGGACGACCCCGTAGCCATGCGCCTCCGCGAACGACTGGATGATGTGGCCGATATCGCCCAGCCGATTGCCCACAACCGCTTGCCGGATCCCCAAATACAACGCCGCCTTCGTCACCTCCAGCAGCTTTTTCGCTTGCTCGGATACCCCGCTGCCGACCTGATACGACCAAGCCGAATCCGCCAGCCAGCCGTCCTTGTTCACGACCATGTCGATCGTGACGATATCGCCGTCCTCGAGCGGCCGGTCGTCCGGGAAGCCGTGGCAGATCACATCGTTGACGGACGCGCAGGTCGCGAACGGGTAGCCGTGATAGCCCTTTTGCTCCGGCTTCGTGCCGTGGTCCAGCATAAACTGCTCGGCGAACCGGTCGAGCTCGGCCGTCGTCACGCCCGGCTTGATGCGGCTGCGCAGCTCGCGGTGGCAGGCGGCCAGCACGCCGCCGGCGCTACGCATCGCCTCGATTTGCGCGGCGGTTTTCAATTCCAGCATTCTGGACATACTCGCGATTAGCCTCCTTTGTTTGAAACGCGCGAATTGTTTCCGTTGCAGCCCCTCAACCTGTTGCTGCCACGTGGTCATCTGCATTTTTTTCAAGTATACTATTGACAGTCCTTACATACCAAACGAAGGGTAGACATTCAAAGTGAGAAAACCGAAGCTGTTCGAGCTGGACCTCGTTCGCGCCGTCGCGATCGCCGCTGTCCTGCTCATCCACGCCACTGCATCCGCCACCGTGGACATTCCTTTCACCAGCCGAGCTCAGGTGCTTTATGACGTCGTCAACAAGCTGAGCTATTTCGCTGTCTTCCTTTTCATCCTGCTTAGCGGCGTCGTGCTGTTCTACAGCTACATGGACAACTGGAAGCTCAGCAGCATCCTAACGTTTTACCGGAAACGGCTGCAGTATATTTTGATCCCCTACTTGATCTGGTCGTTCTTCTACTACTTGTTCTACCCTGCGATTACCCCGGACTGGGGCGTCGAGCTTGACTGGATGAAATTTCTGAGTGACATTCGCTGGGGAGACACGAGCTACCATTTATATTTTATGATTATCATTATGCAGTTCTACTTGGTCTTTCCACTGCTCGTGACAATTGCAAAATATTGGGGCTTGTTCCGCCGCTATTTGTGGGTGTTCGGGGTGTTGATTCAGGTAGGCGCCTATCTGTTCCACACATATGTCCATCCGATTGATCACCGCGTGACGCTGTTCCCGACATACATCGGGCTGTTCTGCATCGGCGGTTCGATCGGCATGTACTATAGCGGCTTCATCATGTGGCTGAACCGCAATGTCTGGTGGGTGACCGCGGCGACTGTAGCTTTAGGGTCCATCTTCACCGGACTGAGCATCCTCGGCAGGCACGGCATCGTGTACAGTCAGCATCTGTTCGAGCTGTTGTTCAACTTGTACGCTGTCGGCGTGGCCGCGAGCTTCATCTGGATCGGCCGGCATCTGCTGGAGACGTCGCCTCGATTGTCCGGCATGCTGTCGTCGATGGGCGCGAATTCGTTCGGCATTTACTTTATTCATCCGGCCCTGCTGTACGTGTGGATGTCGTATGTGGTCGCCTCGCCGATGAGCTTCCAGTATCACGGGGTTGTCGTGGGTGGCTTGCTGGTCATCTTCACGATTCCGTGGCTGATCGTCGCGATTCTGAAGCGGGTGCCGGGGAGCTGGATTTTGTTCGGGAAGTGACGGGGATTTCGGGTTGAGTCGGGTTGAGTTGGGTTGAGTTGGGTTGAGTTGGGTTGAGTTATGCTGAGTTATGCTGAGTTATGCTGAGTTATGCTGAGTTATGCTGAGTTATGCTGAGTTATGCTGAGTGGAGTTGGAACTGAAGAAAGTAGCGATATGCCGTATATGCCGTAGCGTTTATTTGAATTTGCTGATGGCTGACTGCCTCCATTCTACTGAAAAAACCGCCGATTGGCGGTTTTTTCAGTTCGCTTTACAGCGCAACTGCCTGCAGCAGCATGCCCCCGGCCGCTCCGGCGACCACGGCGAGCCATGGAGGGAGCCGCCAGAAGGCGACCATCAGGAATAGCACGAGCGCGAGAGCCAGATCGGTCGGGCTCCGTACGCCCGACGTCCAGAGGGGGTCGTACAGCGCCGCGAGCAGCAGGCCGACCACGGCCGCATTCATGCCGGCGAGCGCGCCTTGCACCTTGGGGCTGCGGCGGAGCACGCCCCAGAACGGAAGTACGCCATAGAGCAGCAAGATGGACGGCAGGAAAACGGCCGCCGTCGCTAGCAGCGCGTACGGAATGCCGCCCGTCACCGCGCCTAAGTAGGCGGCGAACGTAAACAGCGGCCCCGGCATCGCCTGCGTGAGGCCGTAGCCGGCGAGGAAGCTGCCGCTGTCGACCCAGCCGTTCGGCACGACTTCCCGCTCGAGCAGCGGCAGCACGACATGCCCGCCGCCGAAGACGAGCGAGCCCGTGCGGTAGAACGCGTCGAACACGGCCAGCCACTCGCCGGGCGCCACGCGGCTGAGCAGCGGCAGCCCCACGAGCAGCGCGAAGAATAGCACGAGGCACACCGTGGCGAACAGCCGGCCGATCGGCATCGGCAGCTCGGGCGAGTCCGCGATCGCCTTCCGCCTGTACAAGGCGTAGCCGATCACCCCTGCCGCTGCTAGCAGGGCGACTTGGGTCCAAGCGGACTCGACGAGCAGCAGCAGGACGGCAGTCAGCAGCGCGATCGTCACCCGCTGGGCGTCCGGAGCCAGCTTGCGGCCCATGCCCCACACGGCATGGGCGACGATGGCGACGGCGGCAAGGTGGAGGCCGTGCACCCAGCCGGCGCCGCCGACATCCGCGCCGCGGATGAGTAGTGCGGCGAGGACGAGCACCGCCACCGACGGCGCCGTGAAGCCGAGCCAGGCGGCCAGTCCGCCGAGCAGACCGCCGCGGAAGACGCCGACGCCGATGCCGACCTTGCTGCTCGCCGCGCCGGGCAAGAATTGGCAGAGCGTCACTAGCTCCGCGTAGGACTGCTCATCCAGCCATTTGCGCTTGCGAACGTACTCCTCATGGAAGTAACCCAAGTGGGCGATCGGTCCACCGAACGAGGTGAGCCCGAGCTTGGTGGCGACGAGCCATATTTCGACCAGCCTTCTCACCGTTATATCCTTATGCATAAAGGAGAACTCCTTCGTACTAATATTGTATCAAAAGCTGCTGCGATCCCGATGAAGTCTCCCTTATCATAGTTCATTAGGCGATGGAGAGCCACTTTATGAAGATATTGTTAAGCTCGCCCTTCCTCTTTCTATCTGGGCTGCGGATAGGGCTGCAGACGGTCCACCCGCTGCTCTAGATTGATCAGTCTTCCGCGCAACCGGTCCACCTCGTTCTCCAGCCGATTCACCCGCTGATTCAGACGCTGGATCTCGTTCTGCTGGGCGGCGTTCTGCTGCTCGAGTCGAGCTATGCGCTGCTGCAGCGCGAAGTTCTGTACCGGAAACCCCGGACCGCCCGGACCCGGACCTGGAAAACCTGGACCAGGACCCGGACCGGGGAACAAAGACCGAGGCAGGACGATCGTCTGTCCCACATAAAGAGGATCCGCCTCGGTAAGCCCGTTCGCTTCTATAAGCTCCTCCACGCTAAGCCCGTTCCAGCTGGCGATCGAGTACAGGCTGTCGCCTGGGTTCACTACGTAATGCATGGCCATCCCTCCGACATGATGTATGGTTACTGCCGATACGGTAGTGTATGCCGCCTATAGGCGCTTTGCCCGGGACAAACGCCCATAACAAAACGAACCCCCGCTGCCGATCTCGGCGACGAAGGGTTCGTTTCTGCTTTCGTGGGATGCGACTCACTCAATTCATCTTGGACTTCAGCTTGATCGTCTGGATCGTCTGGGCGGCTGTAAAGCCGAGGTACAAGCCGATCACTCCGATGATCAGGTGAATCACGTTCTCGGCATTCTCCATGTGCATCAGCCCGAACATGTTCGGACTGACCATGCCCAGCAAGCCGAGCGCCACATACAGCACGCCGATGCTCTTGGCGAACCGGACGGCGTTGTCGTCGGTCCGCATCGCGGCAATGCCGATCGCCCCGAACACCAGGTGGATGATGTTGTGCGTGAGGTCGAAATGAATCATGCCGAACAGCTCTTTCATGAAAAAGCCGATGACGCCGAGCAGCAAAAACAACACTCCGACCACGCCCGCATACGCTTTTACCATATCCTTCTCCTCCTCCGTGAATGGTCCCGCATCGAGTAGAAACGTAGTTGATCTACTCTAACCATATGAACCTGTCCGCGAAAACAGTACAAGTTCATGGAGAAGGAACATCGACGGAAGCCCAAGCATCAGTCCCGGCTGCGTATGACGAGCAACTGGCCCTGCTCCAGCTCCACTCGGCCGATCGGATCGACCAGCACATTGCTGATGCCGAGCGACTGGCCGATCGCAAGCGTAGCCCGTTCCAGCGGATATAAGAACCCGCGCAGCGTGATGCCCCGCACCTCCGGGGTGAGCGGCAGCAGCGAGACGTTGGCGTATCGCCCGCGTTCGAGCTCGACGCATCGGTCGATCAGCTGCACCTCGTTGTAGGCGTCCACGATTCGGCAGACGACGCCGCGCGTCAGCCCTATGCGCAGCAGATGCACATTCGCCAGCGAGTGGTCGAAGCGAGTGCCCAGCGCACCCAGCAGCACGATCTCGCGAGGCACTGCGCCAGCCGGCAGCGGCCACTCCAGCGCCCGATGAAACGCCATCTCGGTGTCGGTGTAATCCTTCATAATCGGATCGCAGTCCTCGAATCGCACGCTGCCGCAACGAATCTCCTCCAGCTCGCCCTCGTCGACCGAGTCGAAGTCGCCGAGCGCCAAGTCCGGCCGCAAGCCGTGCCGTACGAGGAAAAGCGCGCCCTTGTCGGCGCCGATCAAGATGTCCCCGAGCCGCACCTCCTCCAGCGCCCACGAGCCGAGCGTGCCGCCGGTGAAGATCAGGATGCGCGGTTCGCCGGCTTCGACGAGGTCGGCCCGCGAACGGAGCGAAAGATCGATGACCGCCGAACTCCGCGGCGCACTCTCCAGCAAACCGTCGCCGGCAATCCCTCCAAATCCGCCGCCACCAGCCCGTTCGTCAGGGCTCCACCGCGGTCGGATCTTGCTCATGCTCCACATAGCGCGCCTCCCCCATGACGATTTCCCCTTGCCCTTGGGTCAAGTCGGTCATCCAAGCGGCGAACCGCTCTCGCTCCGCATATAGAGGCAAACAGACGAGCGTCACCTTGTCGGTGAATTCCGTCTCGTCCATCCACATCGCGCGGTTCCGCAGCTCGTTCTCCACCTTGCCGAGCCAAGTGTAATCGATCGACACCCGCACCTCCTGGTGCAGCGCCCGATACATCGGCTCCGCAGACGCGAGCCCCTCCACGGTGGCGTCCGTGTAAGCGCGGATCAAACCGCCCGCCCCCAGCATGATGCCGCCGAAGTAGCGGGTGACGACGACGCACACGTTCTTGAGCTGCTGGCGTTTGATCACCTCGAGCATCGGCTTGCCCGCTGTACCGCTCGGCTCCCCGTCGTCGGACGCTTTCTGGAACTGGTCCTTGTCCCCGACAACGTAGGCCGAGCAGTTATGATTGGCCGACCAATGCTCCTTCTTGATCCGCTCGATGAATTGCAGCGCCTCGTCCTCCGACTCCACCGGCAGCACATGGCCGATGAAGCGGGATTTCTTGATGACGATCTCCGCCGAATTCGAGCGTCGAACCGTTCGATACAACTCCAGCATCGGCGAATGCACCGTCCTTTCCACATTCCGAGCACATGCTAGCTGACTAATCGTTCAGCCGCGCCTCCAGCTCCGCCTTCTCTTTCTCGAAACCAGGTTTACCGAGCAACGCGAACATGTTCTTCTTATACGCCTCGACACCAGGCTGATCGAACGGATTGACCCCGAGCAAGTAGCCGCTGATACCGCAAGCTTTCTCGAAGAAATACACCATATACCCGAACGAGTAAGCCGAAATATCAGGCAGCGTCACGATCAGGTTCGGCACGCCGCCGTCGCTGTGCGCGAGCATCGTGCCCTGGAACGCCTTCTTGTTGACGAAGTCCATCGTATTGCCGGCCAGGAAGTTCAGCCCGTCCAAATTGTCGGCGTCCGTGCCGATCTCGATTTGGTGGGGCACATTCGCCACCTGGATGACGGTCTCGAACAAGTTGCGAGACCCTTCCTGGATGAACTGCCCCATGGAGTGCAAGTCCGCCGAGAAGTCGACGGATGCCGGGAACAGCCCTTTGCCGTCTTTGCCTTCGCTCTCGCCGTACAGCTGCTTCCACCATTCCGACACGTAATGAAGCGCAGGCTCGTAGTTGACGAGAATTTCGATCGCTTTGCCCTTCCGCAATAGTGCATTGCGGACAGCCGCGTATTGATAGCACTCGTTGCTGCCAAGATCCGGGCTCGAATACGCCGTCGCCGCATCCGCCGCGCCTTCCATCATTGCGCCGATATCAATACCCGCGGTAGCGATCGGCAGCAGGCCTACGGCAGTCAGTACCGAATACCGTCCGCCTACGTCGTCCGGGATGACAAACGTCTCATAACCCTCGGCGTCGGCCAGCTTCTTCAGCGCGCCCTTCGCTTGGTCCGTGGTCGCGAAGATGCGCTCACGAGCGCCTTCTTTACCGTACTTCGTCTCGAGCAGCTCGCGGAAAATGCGGAACGCAATCGCCGGCTCCGTCGTCGTCCCGGATTTCGAGATGACGTTGACGGAGATGTCCTTGCCCTCCAGCAGCTGCAATAGGTGCGTCACGTATGTAGAGCTGATGTTATTGCCTACGAAATAAATTTCGGGAGTAGTCCGTTTTTCCTTCGACAGCATATTATAGAAGGAGTGGGACAACATTTCGAGAGCCGCCCGCGCGCCCAGATAAGAGCCGCCGATCCCGATAACGACCAGCACGTCGGAATGGCCTTGAATCCGTTTGGCCGCTTGTTCGATGCGGGCGAATTCCTCTTTATCGTAATTTTTCGGCAGCTCGATCCAGCCCAGATAGTCGGAACCCGCTCCCGTCCCGTTGTGAAGCTGCTCGTGCGCGAGCCGTACCGGTTCCGCGAAATAATCGATTTCATGCTGCTGAACGAAGCCAAGCGCCTTGCTGTAATCAAAATGAAGCTTTTCTGTCATAATGAAACACCCCTCCATTTTTATTCAAAATGCCTTGCAAATTAGCATACTAGAATGGCCCCCGCAACACAAGTGAAAGAGTCGTTTCACAGCGACTGGAAGAAATGCTACAATGAGGTCTGTACGGTTTTTTGGGGTCTCGGTCTCCCTTGGGGGCATATTCGTACGGTTGAGGAGATGGAGTATGAAATCGATCGGATTTATCGGACTAGGTACGATGGGAGCCCCGATGGCGAAGAATTTGTTGCGCAAAGGATTTCCCGTTACAGTATACAATCGCTCGTTGGAAAAAGCGGAGGATTTGGTCGCGCTAGGCGCTACTGTGTCTACCACACCGGCTGAAGCGGCGCGAGATGCCGACGTGCTGATCACGATGCTTAGCAACGATACGGCGATTCGCCAAGTGTTCTACGACGCTTATGGCGTATTGGAAGGGCTTCACTCGGGTATGACGATTATCGACTGCAGCACCATTTCTCCTCACACGAGCAGGACGCTGTATGCCGAGCTCGGCGAACAAGGCGCTTTTTTCTTGGACGCTCCGGTCACGGGCAGCAAGCCGGCTGCGATGGACGGGACGCTGCTGTTCATGGTCGGCGGCGACGAGGATGTGCTGGCCTCGCAGGACGATGTGTTCCGGGCGATGGGCAGCCAGGTGATCTATATGGGCCCTGCCGGCTCCGGCTCCTACGCCAAGCTCGCGCACAATACGATGGTCGGCATCAATGCGCTTGGGTTTATCGAAGGAATGGCGCTGGCGGCCAAGGCGAACATTCATATGGAGAAGTTCTTAGCTATCGTTCTTGCTGGGAGCGCTTGCAGCCGACAGGCGGAGCTGAAGGGCGAGAAAATTCTCGACCGCAATTTCGACGTCCAGTTCTCGATGCAGCTGATGCACAAGGATTTGCGGATCGCCACTCAGCTCACCGACCTGCTTCAGCTCACGACGCCGATGCTCGGGATGGCCAAGAACATGTTCGAGATGGGGCTTAGCAAAGGGCTCGGGGAGCAAGATTTGAGCGCGGTCGTGCAAGTATACGAGGACTGGATGGGCGCCCCGATTCAGCGTTCCAAGGTGGAGTCGAACATTGAGGCCATTTTGCAGGCGGAGAGTTCATTCGTCGATCGTCGGAAGAGCATCCGGCTGATGATGGACATCCCGTTGCTGCTGTCGGTGTATCAGTGGGAGCAGGAAGGCGCGTTTTCCGGTCAAAATATCGCCGGCACGCTGTTCGACATCTCCGAGAGCGGGCTGCATATCGCCAGCTCCTTTCCGCTCGCGCAGGATATGTTCATTGTCATTCATTTTCCGCAGGAGGCGGATTTGCCGCCGATTACCGGACGCATTATCCGGATTCAGCCGGATGAGGACACGTTCCACTATGGCTGCATGCTGTCCGGCCTACCCCCTTCCACTCGCATCAAGCTGGAGGAGTACATTCGCAAGCAGCTGCAGCCCAAGGAGGAGCAAGTCGAGCAGGCGGAGTTGGCGGAGTCGGAAGCCTCGGAGTAAAAAGAGAAGAAGCCGCTTGTTCCCGGCCGGGGGCAGGCGGCTTTTTAGACGTTCGTTAAGTCAGTCAATCGTTGCTCGGCCATGTCGGGTATTAGCGGCCCGGTCGTCGGTTTCTCGGCTGGTAGCTCCATTAGTTCGCGGTGAAGGGCGCATCCATATTCGTCCCGTAGAACAGCTCATCCATCTCCCACTGGACGCTGCGGGTAATTTCCTTTTGCTCCTCGACGCTCAGCTGGTCCTTCGTGTACCCGAACAAATAATTGTTGAGATCGAAGGCGCGCAGCTTGCATTTCGTGTGGAAAATATGCTCCTGGTATACGTTCACGTCGATCATCTGGTAACGGTCGCGCACTTGATCGGGGATGTAGTTCTGAATGGAGCTGATCTCGTGGTCGATGAACAGCTTGTAGCCGCTCGTGTCGCGCGTGAAGCCCCGCACCCGGTAGTCGATTGTCATGATGTCGGCGTCGAACGAATGGATCAAGTAGTTCAGCGCCTTGAGCGGCGAAATTTCTCCGCAGGTAGACACGTCGATATCCGCGCGAAACGTGCTGATCCCCTCGTCCGGATGGTATTCGGGGTATGTATGCACGGTGATGTGGCTTTTGTCGAGGTGCATGACGACATGATCGGGCAGCGGTCCCGGCGACTCCTCGAACGACGAATCGGGCGCCTCCTCCACGGGCCCTTCGGACACCAGCATCGTGACGCTTGAGCCTTGCGGGATGTAGTCCTGCTTCGCCACGTTCAGCACATGCGCTCCGATAATGTCTGCGACGGCGTTCAGAATCTTGGTCAGCCGTTCGGCGTTGTACTGCTCGTCAATGTAAGCCAAGTATGCTTCGCGCTCCTCGCGCGTACGGGTGAAGCAGATGTCGTACATGTTGAAGCTGAGCGTCTTGGTCAAATTGTTGAAGCCATGCAAGGCGATGGCGGGTTTCGGTGTCGGTGTCGGCTCAGATGCTGGTGAAGTCTCAGATGCTGGTGCTGGTGTTGAGGCTGGCGTAGGCGCGAGATCTGGTGCAGGTGCAGATGGCGCAGATGCTGGTGCTGAAGCAGCACTAGGCGCGAGATCCGGTGCAGGTGAAGATGATGATGTCGCAGGTGAAGGTGATGATGGTGCTGAAGCAACAGTAGGCGCGCGATCTGGCGTAGGTGCAGGTGATGATGGTGCAGGTGTTGAAGTAGGAGTACGCGCGCGATCTGGCGTAGGTGCAGATGGTGCTGATGTTGGGGCAGGCGGAAGCGCGAGATCTGGTGCAGGTGATGATGGCGCAGATGCTGGTGCTGAAGCAGGAGTATGCGCTAGATCTGGCGCAGTTGCAGGTGATGATGTCAATGTCGGGTCCACGAGCGTTCTCCTTGGCGGGTTGATTTGGTTGCGATGGTTTATTTTCCCCGCGGCGGTTGCAAATGATACCATCGGCTTGTTACACTATTAGTTAGTACACCAGAACGAACACGCATGAAACGCGCGTAAAGCATACGCCGCTTGTCTCCATATTGGAGGTAGGCGGCTTTTTTATGGAGTTGGGAGACAGGAGGGTGTTTGGGATGACGGCATTAGAATCGGGAATGAGTTCGGGGAATCGAGAGTTAGGACGAGTGTTTGAGAAGGAGCTTCAACGGGAGTTTCAACTAGCCTTTGAGCGGCTGCTGCAGGAGCAGCGGGCGGAGGCGAGCGGGCAACGGCTGGAGATGCTGCATCGGGATTTGACCGGGACCCGAAAGCTGCTGGAGGTGGCGGTGTGGCCAGCGCTTAAGTCGCTGCAAGGTATTGTGCTGGAAAAGGAGTTAGTAACTAGCAACGGGGTGAAGGCTTACATCGATGCGTTTTATACGCCGCTATGGTTTGCTCTGGAGGCGAACGGGTATGTGTCGCATGTCGAGACCATTACACGCGAGCGGTACTCGTTCGAACAGATGAAGATCCGGTCCATCGGCGGGAAGCGGTTCGTGTACTTGCCTTTCAGCTGGGACGAGCTCGACAAGCGGCCCGATGCCTGCCTCCGCTCGTTCTACGAGCAGCTTGGACAGTATGGGGTGAACAAGAGGGTCGAGTTTATGCAATTGTCCGTGTACGAGCGGGAGGTGCTGCGGCTGTTGGTTTCTTCCCCGGAGGCGGTGCTGATTCAGGAGATTCGGGAGGTGTTGCAGGTCTGTAAGCCAACATGCCGTAAATTGCTTGTTCAGCTCCATCAAAAAGGGTTGATTCGGTCTGTTGGGGGTGGCGAACATCGTTTTCATCGATTCACGATAGAGGAAAAAGGACGAGAACTGGTGTTAGGTCGGTAGAGAAACCAGATCTGTCCTGCTCCCTGCGGCTCCCGAGCTCGAGTTAGT
>NZ_BIMA01000023.1 GCF_004000845.1 Paenibacillus koleovorans NBRC 103111 | reverse complement strand
GAAAATAACGCTACGAACGAGAGAAGAACCGAAGAGGGCAGGGGACTGGAATGGAGAATCAAGGCGGTCGCCTATGAAATCAGGGCCTAACCACAACTAACTTCAATCCAAAAGGGCCATGATTCCAAGAGCGATTGGAACCCAGTTGCCTGCCTCCTCGCGCCAAATGGAACACCAACGCCAGAGGACCTAATAGGTGTCTTTCCGATCAGGTTTTTCTTGAAAATTGGCGGGAAAGCCAAGTGGGGGAGAACCGGAGGTTCGTCGGAGCAATAGCATCGGAAGGATACGCTTCGCAGTCGGTCCCGCAAGAGCCGCATTACACTCTT
Source organism: Paenibacillus koleovorans NBRC 103111 (assembly GCF_004000845.1). GTDB lineage: Bacteria > Bacillota > Bacilli > Paenibacillales > NBRC-103111 > Paenibacillus_AA > Paenibacillus_AA koleovorans. The sequence continues at coordinate 77,739 of NZ_BIMA01000023.1, read as the reverse complement.
TCCGCCATCTATCGAATGAAACCACCACCCGTATGGGTAGTTTTTGATTTCGGTTTTGAGAAATAAGCAACGCTCCAAGCACCCAGAAGGGTGCTTGGAGCGACCAAAGTGCAAGCAAGCAAGAGACGCCTCAGCTTTGCTGCTTTTTCTTTTTCCATACGCGATCGTCGTTCGTCGTATCCGGGAACGGGTCCCCCGCCTTCAGCGTAATTTGCTGCGGGTTGTTGATCCCCATGTGGACATCATTGTCGCCGATTTCCATATAAGTACCGTCGTTCGGGGCACGCATGCCCGGCTTGAATTCCGTACGTTCTCCCATCGGGAAACACCTCATTCGTCGAGAAATTAGGGATGGCGCCTATCCGTTACGACTCTTATTGTTCGACGATCGACACCGCTCTAACCATGGGAACCGCAACCAGTGCATACAGAAAACGGGGAGGCGGCTGGCGGTTGTTCGGCTTGTAATGGGCATCGCGTTCTGCTATAGTAGATAGGTGCGAGTTTTGAAAGAATGTCTCGCTCCTTGCTCTCGATCAACGAGAGCCATAGTCCATAAGGAGGTGAAAGAAGCATGCGCAAATATGAAGTGATGTACATTGTTCGTACCGACATTGAACAAGAACAAGTTCAAGCGACGATCGAAAAATTCCAAGGCATCATCAATAACGGTGGCGAAATCACGAAGCATGACGTTATGGGAAAACGCCGTCTTGCGTATGAGATCAACAAGTTCCGTGACGGGCACTACGTATTGGTACATTTCAATGCGAACCCGGATGTTGTAGCGGAGCTTGACCGTGTAATGAAGATTTCTGACGAAATCGTTCGTTACCTGATCGTCAAAGACGTAGCCTAATCTCAGGCGCTGCAAGTGTTAGGATCGTTATGGGGAGGAATTCGAGATGTTGAATCGTGTCGTTCTTATCGGTCGTCTGACGCGCGATCCTGAATTGCGTTACACGCCTTCGGGCGTAGCCGTAACTCAGTTTACGCTGGCAGTCGATCGTCCGTTCTCAAGCAATCAGCAAGGCCAACAACGGGAAGCCGATTTTCTCAATATTGTAACTTGGAGACAACTCGCCGAGACATGCGCGAACTACTTGCGCAAGGGTCGGTTGACCGCGGTCGAAGGCCGCATCCAAATTCGCAATTATGACAATAACGAAGGAAAACGCGTCTATGTGACGGAGATCGTCGCCGACAACGTCCGTTTTCTGGAGTCCGGCAATAGCGCCGGCGGCGGAGCCAACCGCGATGATGCACCCCCTCCGTATGCGGAAGCGGGCAGCAGCGGCGGTGGAGGCAACCGAGGATTTGGCGGCGGTGGCGGAAACAGCGGCGGAAATTCACGCAAATCGGATCCGTTCTCAGACGATGGAAGACCCATCGATATTTCGGATGATGATTTACCATTTTAGGTAGAAAGGAATGAAGATCGGATGAACAACAGAAGAGAAGGCGGCGAAGAGCGCGGCGAACGCAAGTTCTCCCGTGGCAAAGGCGGCCGCAACAAGCGCCGCAAAGTTTGCTACTTCACTGTGAACAAAATCACGCATATCGATTACAAAGACATCGATACGCTTAAGAAATTCATCAGCGAGCGCGGGAAGATTCTTCCTCGCCGCGTAACCGGTACTTCGGCGAAGTACCAACGGATGTTGACGATCGCTATCAAGCGTTCCCGTCAAATCGCATTGCTGCCATACACAACGGAGTAATCCGTTGCTCTCATACAGCATGACCCCAGAGGGTGCCCGGTTTTCGAACCGGCATCCTCTTTGTTTTTTAGATGAAGCCCAATGCACACAGAGCCAAATAATGAAGCGGCGAAAAAGTGAAGAAAAGAGTTGCTGAATCACAAAAAGTTGTGAATAATGAGAGGAGAGAGAAGAAGGGATAATTTGTTGTTGGGTGGAGGAATCGACAATCTTACGCGTTCAAACATCAGATCTGGTTAGGCGGATCGCTCAAGTAGTTCGAGGTTACCGGGACAAGCCCGCCGTTCAACGCGCGGTCAGCCTGTTCGACAAGTTTAGAACCCGAGATTGGGTGTACTTGATCCCGCTCGTCGCGCTTTCGCTGTATATTCGTTTACGGTTTTACTTCTGGTTGATGGAGTCGAGATTTCCGCTAGCCCAATCACCCGACACACAATGGTACCTGGATTACGCCCACGCCCTGCTGAGAGACTTCAAGATCAGTCTGCATATGAACGACATCTTGTATATGGGCTACAACTTGCTGCTGACCTTGCTGCTTGCTATATTGAAGGAAACCGATTACATCTTATTCGTACAAGCCTTGGTCGCGAGTATATGCGTCATTCTCGTGTACAAAATCACCAGGATGCTGTTCAATCGGACGACTGCGTTCATTGCCTCCATGTTCTATTCCTTGTCCTACAGCATTACGTTATGGTCCATGTACATTTTGTCCGACAGCTTCTTCGTCAGCTTGCTGCTGCTTAACGTCTTCCTGCTGCTGAAGGCGTGGGAGTCGCCGAAGAAGAGATACAAGGTGCTGTTCGGCCTAACATCGCTGTACATGCTTATTTTCCGCCCGTCGGGCATCATTACGTTCGCGTTCATCGCCATCTACATCTTCATCCGGATGGACAAGAAGAAGCTCAAGCAATGGATCGTCCGCTACCGCATCGCGCTGGGCAGCACGCTGGCCGCCTGTATTGCGGCAGGATTGTTCCTCTTGCTGAGCGGCAAGCTGACCCCATTCTTCGACTCCTTGCAGATGAATGCGAAGATGGTGCTATACAACGTCTATGCAAAAGGGTGGATTTACGACCATCCGTTCAAGCACGATGTACCGTTCAAGCCGGACTACCGGATTAATATATTGAACAGCTTAATTCTTAGTTTTATAATTAACAACTGGGACCATATTCTGGTGCTCTACGGCAAACGAGTGCTGGCCTTCATCGGGCAATGGATCTGGGCGACCAATGTAACCATCTTGCCCGGCTTCATCAAGTTTTGTTGGAAAATGGTGCCGACCGGCCTCGTCCTGTTAGGAACCATAGCAGCGTTCTGGACGAAGAAATTCGTCAAGGCTTCGATCGTCTGGCTGATCATTCTCGCCGTGTTCCTGTTCTGCATCATCTTCTTCATTGACGGACTGTACCGCTACAAAGCCCCGGCCATGCCGTTCTTGGCGATTGCGGCCGCTTATGGAGCAGAGAGAGTTATATTCGTCGTCATCTATTCGGCCAAAAAATTAACGGGGAAGCTGCTATGGAAAAAGGAAAGATCCTGATCGTCGTACCGGCCTTCAACGAGCAGAACAACATTTTGAAGGTCATCTGGGATATCCGGGAGCATGTGCCGGAGGCCGATATACTAATCGTCAATGATTGCTCGACGGACCAAACCTCGTCGACCGCCCGCAAAGCGGAAGGGGTGAAGGTCGTCGACCTGCCCTATAACTTGGGCATCGGGGGAGCGGTGCAGACCGGCTTCAAGTATGCGTATGCGCAAGGTTACGATTACGTCGTGCAGATCGATGGAGACGGACAACACCCGCCCAAGGAAGTGGACAAGCTCTACGGAGCGATGCTGCGCACGGGAGCCGATATGGTCATCGGATCGCGCTTCCTCGATATCAAGTCGTTCCGGACGTCCTGGACGAGAAGACTGGGCATCCGCGTGTTCTATGTGCTGTTCCGTATCCTGATCCAGACGAAGGTGACGGACGGAACGTCCGGGTTCCGGATGTATAGCCGCAAGGGCATGGAGCTGCTGAGCCGCCACTATTCGGACGATTATCCGGAGCCGGATGCCGTCATCGTGCTGAAGAAGAACGGGCTGAAGATTCACGAGATCGGCGTAGAGATGCGCCATCGCGAGCACGGCAAGTCGTCCATCACCCCGCTTAAGAGTCTTTATTACATGGCGAAGGTGATCGTGTCGATCTTCTTCTCCTACATCCGACCAAGGTGGTGATCGCATGATGGAGGGCGCAACGCTTAGCGTACAATTGATGGGGGTTTGCTTCAGTCTCATCATTCTGATTTCGGTGTTCTTGATGGTAAAGGCCAAGATGATTCGCGAAAAATATTCGCTGGTCTGGTTTCTGATCGGCCTGTTTACGCTATTTATGTCGATTTTCAAGGACACGCTGGAATGGTTCTCGAATTTAGTCGGCGTCTACTACGCTCCGTCGGCCTTTTTCGCGATTCTGATCGCTTGCGCATACTTGCTGTTGCTCAATCTGAGCGTCAGCATGTCCGGCTTGAAGATGCATAACAAGACGCTCACTCAGGAGCTCGGGCTCACGAAGCTTCGTCTGGAGGAGCTGGAAAAGAAAATGAATGCAGGTGAACAGCATTAAATATTGGTTATTACTCGCAAACATCGTCATGACGGTAGCCGGCAGCACGCTGCTCAAACTGGGAAGCAAGTCGATCAAGTTCGACGGAGCGATGGTCGGGATCCTGCTCAGCTACCTCGGTTCTCCCGTTATTTTAGCCGGTTTCGCCACTTACGCTTTAGCCGCCTTCCTATGGGTTTATTGCTTATCCGTGTTCGAGCTCAGCTTCGTAACATTCGTCACTAGCGTGCAGTATGTGCTGCTGCTGATTGTGGCCATCTTCATTTTTCAAGAACAGATCAGTATGATGAAATGGGCCGGCTGCGCGTTTATTATGGTCGGCGTCATTTTCTGGCTGCGAGGCTAGCCGATGACGTACCGATTGGCACCATACACGGAGGTAATGCGGGGAGATTGGGATCGGTTCGCCGAGGCGAAAGGGACCGTATTTCATACGATCGGGTTCCGCAACATCCTGCTCCAATCGTTCGGCTATCGATCCGGTTACCACGCCGTGTTGGACGAACAAAACCGGGTTTGCGGACTCCTCCCGTTAATCGTCGGCCGCAACCTCAGCCTCAAGAAGGTCGGCCTATCGCTGCCATTCGCCAACTACACGGACATCTGCGCTGCAGACGAAGACGTGCGCCGGTTCGCCCTGGAGTCGATGAAGCGGCTGCGTGCGGAGCTTGGACTCGGCTATGTGGAGCTCCGGCTCCAAGAGCAGCGTCTGCCGGAAGAGCTGGCGTCGCAATGGAGCATCAATGAGAACAACTACACGTTCGTGCTGCCGCTCGCCGGGGAGGAAGAGCAGATCTTGGCGCTGTCCTCCGGCAGCAACCGCAATCACGTGCGCAAAGTGTACAAGAACAACTGGTTCGAGGTGAGCTTCGACCAGGGGCATTTGCCTGCCTTTTATCAAGTATACGTCAGAAGAATGAAGCAGCTCGGATCGCCGGCGCCGGATATCGCGTTCTTCAAGCGGTTCTTCGAGCTGCTGCCCGAGCAGGCGACTTTGCTGACGGTTCTCGATCGAGAGACGAGCATTGTCGCCGGCGGCATGGTGCTGCTGGCCAGTCCATCCAATGGGACGTTATATTACCCGTACGGGGCGAATTTGACGGAGTATAACAACAAGTATTTGAACAATTTCATGTATTGGGAAGCGGTGCGGTTCGGTATGCGGTGCGGGCTGCAGCAGCTCGATCTCGGCCGTTCGCCGGCGGGCTCCGGGACTTACACGTTTAAGGAGAAATTCGGGGCGAAGCCGGTCCAGCTGCAGTACCTCGTCTATGACGGAGGGAGCGGGGGACAGGGAGCGCCGGATAAGGATAGCCTGAGCTTCTTTGTGGAGCTGTGGAAGAAGATGCCCAGCCTGATCACGAATCCGGTCGGCAGAGTGCTGATGAAGTATTTGATGCCTTAACAATACAGTGTTCTCGGAGGAACTATCGCGATGGCGAATACGAACTGGAAGCAATATTTTGACAAAAAAGCCGAAACGCATGGGGCGTCCGTGCAGGCCTCGGACTACTTCAACGAAGAGAGCTTCTTCATGCAGCGGGACAATACGCTGCGCTGGCTCGGCCCGATGAAGGGGAAAGAGGTGCTGGATGCCGGCTGCGGCGTAGGCGCCTTCAGTGAGCCTCTGGTGGCGGAGAATACGGTGTACGGGGTCGACTTCTCGGTGAAGAGCCTGGAGCATGCGGCGGCCCGCGGGCTCAAGACGAGCGTGGACGATCTGATGGGGCTGAGCTTCGAGAACAACAAGTTCGACGCGGTCATGTGCATCGGGGTCATCCAGCTGATCGAGCAGTATGAAAAGGTAATCAAAGAGCTGGCGCGGGTGACGAAGCCGGGAGGCACGCTGCTCATCCAGACGCTCAACAAAGGCTCCGTGCAGCGCAAGCTGCTCAGCCTCTACGAGAAGAGCAAGAAGTTCGAGCGGATGTACGAGATGGAGGAGCTGAAGCAGGTGTTCGAGCGTCACGGCTTCAAGCAGATCGAGTTCCTGAAGATGTACCACCCGTTCAAGTTCGTAACCAAGAGTGCCGGGGGTGGCGGCTTGTCCCAATGGTTCAGCACGTCGTTCGCGATCAAAGGGGTTAAGGTGAAGTGACGACTTCGACTGCAGCTTCGAACCGCGTCGCGAACATGCTGACCTTCGATATCGAGGAATGGTTCCACGCGAATTATGATGGCCTGGAATTTCCACCTTATGGAACATCGCATTTCCGGCAAAACATGGACACGATTCTGAGGCTGTGCCGCGAGTCGAATTCCAAGGCGACGTTCTTCACGCTGGGGACGATCGGCGAGCACTATCCCGATGTCGTGAAGGCGATCGTCCGCGACGGCCACGACTTGGCGACGCATGGCTATGCCCACGAGTTGGCTTACAAGCAGTCGTACCAGGAATTCAAGGACGACGTGAAGAAGTCGGTGGACATCCTGGAGCAGCTGACCGGCACCAAGGTGTTAGGGTATCGTGCACCGTCCTGGTCCATCGTCGAGCGCAACTATCACTATCTGGAGGCGTTGGAGGAGCTGGGGCTTGTGTACGACGCGAGCATTTTTCCCGTGAAGACGTTCCTCTACGGCATCCCGACCGCACCGACCGAGGTGCACAGACCGGTCGTGAACGGGCGCACATTGAACCTGTTCGAGGTGCCGATGTCGGTTACACAAGTGGCGGGTCGCAATATCGGCTATTCCGGCGGCTTTTACTTCCGGTTTTTCCCGCGGTTCTTCATCCAGAACGCCATACGCAAAGCGAATCGGGAAGGAAAGAGCTCAATCGTCTACCTGCACCCGAGAGAGGTCGATCCGACGGAGCAGAAGATCGAGCTGCCGTTCAAGGAGCGCCTGATCCACTACTACAACGTCGGGGGTACGCAGCGCAAGCTGGCGAAGGTGTTGAATAGCTTCGAGTTTACTTCGGTGGCGGAACACTTGGCGCAGAAGGGATTGCTTCACGTATAAGATTGCCTGGGAAATAATTTCTTCCATCCGTTGGAAACTAAAAAAGCGGCCCCGTGAGCATTGAGCGGGACCGCTTTACTTTAACCATTAATCCGATACGAACCGCATCTTCGTTCGGAAATCGTCGATGTTGATGCCGGCCGGCGGTGCGGTGCTTTTGTTGAGCGAAATGGTGGTGCCATTGCATCCTATCACATAGGAGAAGGCTCGGGCGTCTGCCCCCGGCCATATTTCTTATCGTCACCCCCGTCGATTCATGATATATTTTTAACTAGGAAAGGACGTGACGACCAAAGATGCGTAAGATGCTGCGGCGAATCATCCTTCTAGGCTTCTCGCTCGCGCTGATCGCAGTCAGTTCGAGTTCGATCCTGGCGACGGAAGAGGACCAGCTGGAAGCGACCCGGAATTTGCTCCAGCAAGGGCTTACGATCCATGAGCTGGATCGGGAAATTGCCGGCTTGTCCGTGAAGGAACTGCAGATGACGATGCAAATCGTGGACAACCAGGAGCAATTGAAGCTGAAGAACGAACAAGTCCAGCAAACCCGCGAACGCGTCAAGCATGTCCTACGGGCGTATTATAATGGCGGACGCAAGCCGGTATGGGCGATGCTGCTCTCGGTTGACAGCTGGAAGGATGCCCTGTACGTGTTGGAGCAGACTCAGCTGGTGGCCGCCAACGACAAGAAGGCGATGGACCGGTATTTGACGGCTTATAGAGATATGAAGGCGGCGACAGAGAAGCTCGAAGTTCAGCGCTCCGCGCTCACCGAGCTGAAGGAACGCTTCATCGCGCAGAAGGTGCACCTGGTGGAGCTGCAGGAGGAGCTGGATCGGCAGTTGGCGGCTTTGCCTGCAGGGAGCACGGTGTTAGAGCAGATCCATGACTTGAACAAACAGTGGGAGCTGCGCGGGCTGCCGCAGGTGCGCAAATATTTCTCCGCCCTGGCCGCCACGCTGCAGAAGCTGCCTGAGCTGATTGCCCAGAAGCCGGAGATGCTGGCCTTGAGGGGACGGACGTATTCGTTCCAATTGAAGGATACCGATTTCAACGAGTTCATTCACTCGAAGAGCAAAGATCTGGAGACGCTGAACTTCACGTTCGGCGAGGGCAAAATTACGGTAGTGGGCAAGCAGGACGATACGGAGATGACGATGGTGGGGCGCTACGAGCTCGAGCCGGTGAAGAAGGAAGCCGTCCAATTCATCGTCGACGAGTTGAGCTATAATGGACTGAAGCTGCCGCCGGCCACGGTGAACGAGCTGAAGGAAACGAACGATCTGAGCTTTTACCCGAGCAAAATTCAGGCCGGCTTGCAGGCCACTAATGCAATTACGACGACAGGCAAACTGACGATTGAGCTGAAAATCAATTTGTTCTAAGCGGCTCAGGGGAGTCCTTCGTGTCGAAGGGCTCTTTCGGCGCCCTGTCTGGCCATGTAAGCGTCAGGCGGATTCACAACAACTACGGGATGTGATGGCAAGTGATAGAAATGCAGGATGTATGGAAGACGTACAAGGACGGCACGACGGCGCTGCACGGCATCAACGTGAGGATCGACTCGAACGAGTTCGTCTATGTGGTCGGACCTTCCGGAGCGGGCAAGTCGACGTTCATGAAGCTGATCTACCGAGAAGAGCGTCCCTCGAAAGGGCAAATTTTCGTGAACGGCTTTAATCTGGAGCGGCTGAAGGCGCGCAAAATTCCATATGTGCGGCGCAACATCGGCGTCGTATTCCAGGATTTCAAGCTGCTGCCGAAGCTCACCGTGTATGAGAACATCGCCTTCGCGATGGAAGTGGTGGAGGCGCCGAAGCGGCTGATCCGCAAGCGGACGCTGGAGGTGCTCGAGCTCGTGAAGCTGCGGGAGAAGGCGGACGTGTACCCGAATCAGCTGTCGGGCGGGCAGCAGCAGCGGGTCGTCATCGCGCGCGCGATCGTCAACAACCCGGCGGTCCTTATCGCGGATGAGCCTACCGGCAACTTGGACCCCGAGAACTCATGGGAGATCATGAAGCTGATGGAGGAGATCAACTTCCGCGGGGCTACGATCGTTATGGCGACGCATAACAAGGAGATCGTCAACACGATGCGCAAGCGTGTCTTGGCGATCGAAGGCGGGCGGATCGTCCGCGACGAGGCCAGAGGGGAGTACGGCTATGAAGATTGAGACCCTCGGCCGGCATTTCCGCGAAGGCTCCCGCAGCGTGCTGCGCAATGGCTGGATGTCGTTCGCCTCGATCAGCGCGATTACGATCTCGCTGTTCATCCTCGGCTTGTTTCTCATGCTCACGATGAATGTGAACTACTTGGCGTCGCAGATCGAGAGCCAGGTGGAAATCCGGGTGTACATGGACATCGAGACGAAGCCGGAGCAAGTGAAGTCGGTGGAGGAGCAAATCGCGAAGATGCCGGATGTCAGCAAGGTGACGTTCGTGTCGAAGGAGCAAGGACTGCAGATTCTGCGTGAAAAATTGGGCGAGGACAGCGAGGAGCTGCTGGAAGGCTTCGAGGGTGCGGAAAACCCGCTGAACGACTCGTTCAACGTGGAGGTCAGGGAGCCTCGGCTCGTGCAGCAGGCGGCGCAGCAGATCGAGGCGCTCAATATACTTAGCAGCGTGAGCCCGCCGCCGATCTACAAGGTGAGCTACGGGCAAGGCACGGTGGAGACGCTGTTCAAGGTCACGAACGCAGTGCGCAACGTAGGGCTCGTGTTTGTGCTGTTGCTCGGCTTTACGGCTTTGTTCTTGATCTCGAACACGATCAAGATGACGATTGTCGCCCGCCGCCGCGAGATCGGTATCATGAAGCTTGTCGGCGCGACGAATGCGTTCATTCGCTGGCCGTTCTTCATCGAAGGCGCGATGCTCGGGCTTATCGGCTCGGCGGTGCCGGCCGGGCTGCTCGCGTACGGGTACTGGCAGTTCGTGAAGTTCAGTAAGCTCGAGCTCGGGCTCATGCTGATCAAGCTGCTGCCGGCGGGGCAAGTGATGAGCGATATCACGTGGCTGCTGCTGGGGATAGGCGTGTTTATCGGGGTTTGGGGCAGTTTGATGTCGATGCGGAAGTTTATGAGCGTGTAGCTATCATGACATAAAAAGGCCGCTTGCGGTGCGCTCCAGGGCAGGAGCGTGGCAAGCGGCCTTTTTATGTTTACAAGTTAATATACGCGGAATGGCTGCCCTTCACGTATTGCACGTCCAGGCCGAGACCTTCAGCCATGAGGCGGAGCGGAATATACGTCTTGTCTTCGCCGTTACTGTGGTGCAGACGGGCGTAGGCGCTATCCGGTATCGGCTTCACGACGCCGTTTATCTTCATCTCCATAGAACCGATCGTCAGCTCCACGACATTGCCGTTCAGACGAATGATCGCTGTCTTCGTAGTATCGACCCAATCGATTGTCGCGCCAAGCGATTCTGTGTACTCGCGGAGCACGACGAACGTCGTCCCGTCGATCAGCAGCGGCAGGTGCGGAGTGTCGACGGATTTGCCGCCGACTACGACGGAGATCAAGTCCGGGACACGCACGACCGTCTTGTTGTCGCCGAAGAGCGACTTCGCGAACACTTCCGACATAGCGGCATAGCCGGGTTGGGTCGGCAAGATGCTAAGAATGGAAATATTCGTGTACAGCCCTTCATTGCCTACGAACGCAGCGGACACCGGTACAAGCTGGATCGACATCTTCTGGTCGGCATAGGCTTTCACTATAGTTTGCAGCGTGGCGGTCATATTGTCTTGAATCGGTTTGATTTTGGCGTAGACCGTTGCGAACAGGCTGATGTTCGGGATCGGCGAGTACAGGTCGGCGACGTACACTTTCGCTGTCGGATTCAATGTGTACAAGGTCGTCAGAGCGGCCTTCAAGTTGTCGGTATATTTCTGCAGGCGATCGGCAGCGTAGGCTTTCAACTGCTCGTCGGTTTCGAACGAGCGGTACTTCTCAACGATATCAGCACCGATATCGTTAATGCCGATGGTCAATGTGATATGGGTAGCGGCTTGTAGGTCCTTCTTCATCTGCGCGATCGGAAGCGCGTTGTCTTTGCGGACATCGGTCAGGTCGCTCTGGATTTCGGAGCCCTTCGCGTCTTTCCCGGCGACAACAGTTGTGAGAAGCGCATTGAGACCGGCGCTGTTCAGCCCTTCCAGACCGTAGTTGGCTACGGTTGCGCGTCCGCGGTACAGCGCTTGTTCATAGACGCGGTCTACAAAACCGTATGGTGCGGCGACCGTTAGATCGGTGTCTGGCTCTACACCTAAAGTGAGATCGTCGCCGATGGCTACGATTTTGGCGGAAGCGGCGGCGGTAGCAGTAGTGGTGGCATCAGCGGCGAAAGCGGTCATCGGGAGGCTCAGCAAGAGGAGCAGAGCGGCGAGGATGACGGCAAGCTTGGAACGAGTGGTTCTCTGGTGCATCAGGTGGTTCCCTCCATTTTCTAAAAAGACTTCAGCCTATTGTATTCAACGTCAGGCCCCCGAATCCCTGCCTCAAGAGGATGGGGCAACGCGTTATCTTTTATGCTATAATGGAGAGTAATTTGGGTATGAGGTGACTGGATTGAAAAAGCAGCCGTTGCTATGGGGCGTCATCTACTTGGTGATGCTCCTGCTAACATTTACTCCGCTCGTCCTGGTGACGATTTGCTTGATGATGGTTCCGGTCGTCGTGATGTACGTGAAGCTGGATTGGAAGCGATTCGCGCTGCACCATGTGCTGATTTTGTTGGCCGTGTATGTGATCTCGTTTCTACTGGGCTTGGATTTCCTAGGCACGGTGGCGGCCATCTTGTTTTTGTTTTTCCTCATCCCGAGCTTGGCGATCGGCGTGATGTACCGGAAGCGGGCTACGGCACGAGCGGCGCTGACGGCCGGTACGGTTGCCATGCTGGTGCAGTTACTCCTGCTGCTGCTGATTTTGACGGTATCCGGCATCCATGTGATCGATGAGCTTCGCGACTATATGAAGAACAGCCTTGAGACGCTCCCGGCCGAGCTGCAAAACCTGGTGACGGCGGATCAGATCGAGGTGGCGCTGTCGCTTATGACCAAGCTGCTGCCGCTGTACTTGATCGGCTTCTCCCTGTTCTATGCGATCGTGACGCACTGGCTGGCGCGCAAGGCGCTTGTGCGCAGCGGCGAGTCGATTCCCGGGCTGAAGGCTGCGAAAGATTGGATGCTGCCGAGGTCGCTCATCTGGTACTACTTGATCGCCTTGATCCTGAGCTTCATCTACGTCAATCCGGACGAATCGATGATCTTCATGATCCTGCTGAACATCATGCCGCTCATGATGTTCGTGTTCACCATCCAGGCATTCGGATTTCTATTCTTCATCGCCCATCATCGCGGCTGGTCGAAGGGGGTCCCCAGATTTATTGCCGTGATCGGGATTCTGGTGCTGCTTTTCGCTCCGTTCCTGTTGCAGATGGTTAGCTTGTTCGGCTTGTTCGATGTGGCATTTCCGATCCGGGAGCGGTTAAAAAGACCAAAGGGTTAGGGAGCGACACTATGCCGAAGTTTCTAACGGATCGCTGGCACAGCCTGCCGATGTATGGGGCGATGGGACTGATCCTCCTGCTCTCGGGCATGCTGATGTATTATGAATGGATTCTGGGAGTAGTCGGCCTGCTGCTGGGCGGCGGACTGCTCTTCTACATGATTCGAGCGGAGCGGGCGTTTCAGGAAGAGATGAACGAATATACCGCGAAGCTGTCCCATCGGGTCAAAAAAGCCGGCAACGAGGTGTTCAACGAGTTTCCCATCGGTATCGTGCTGTACGACGAGGAACGGGACATCCAGTGGAACAATCCGTTCATGGCGCAGCTGCTGCGGCAAGATTCGCTGAACGGCGAGCATCTGTTCGAGCTGTTCCCGGCGCTGAAGGGCAAGATCGACAAGGACGGCCGGCTGGAGCTGACGATCGGGAAGCAGATCTACCAAGTGACGGTGAAGGCCGAGCATCGGCTGCTGTACTTCCAGGACGTCACGGCGCTGAGCGCGCTCACCCGACGGTTCGAGGAAGAGAAGATCGCCATCGGCGTCGTGCTGCTCGACAACCTCGACGAAGCGACGCAAGGGATGGACGATCAGAGCCGCAGCCTGACGCTGGCGAAGACGACCGGGGAGCTGACGAGCTGGGCGCAGAAGTACGGGCTGTTCATGCGAAGGACGGCGTCCGACCGGTTACTCGTCGTCATGAATAACAAGTCGCTGCGGCAGCTGGAGCAGTCGCGCTTCGACATCCTCGACGACGTCCGCGACGCGACGATCGAGAACAAGGTGCCGATGACGCTCAGCATCGGCATCGGGGCGGCGGCCGACTCGCTCGTCGAGCTCGGCCAGCTGGCGCAGACGAGCCTCGACATGGCGCTCGGCCGCGGGGGGGACCAGGTGGCCGTGAAGGTCGGCCAACGGCTCTCGTTCTACGGCGGGCGCTCGAACGCCGTAGAGAAGCGGACGCGCGTGCGGGCGCGCGTCATCTCGCATGCGATGCGCGATCTGATGCGCGACAGCGACAAGGTGGTCATCATGGGCCACCGGCACCCGGACATGGACGCGATCGGCGCAGCCATCGGGGTGCTGAAGGCGGTGCAGATGAGCCAGAAGGAAGGCTACATCGTGCTCGAAGGGATCAATCCATCGATTATGAAGCTGATGGAGACGATCAAGGGCGACGAGCGGCTGTACAAGTGGTTCATCACGCCGGAGCAAGCGCTCCAGATTACGACTCCGCGGAGTCTCGCCATCGTGGTCGACACGCACAAGGCTTCGATGGTAGCCGAGCCGAAGCTGCTGCAGCAGACGCAGCGCATCATGGTGATCGACCATCACCGCCGGAGCGAAGAGTTCATCAATGAAGCGACTCTGATCTACATGGAGCCTTACGCCTCGTCCACTTGCGAGCTTGTCACCGAGCTGCTCCAGTATTTCCAGGAGCGGGTGTCGCTCGAGGTGCTGGAGGCGACGGTGCTGCTAGCAGGCATCGTGGTCGACACCAAGAGCTTCGCGCTGCGCACCGGGGCGCGGACATTCGAGGCGGCTTCGTTCCTGCGCCGCAACGGCGCCGACTCCGGGCTCATCCAGCGTATGCTGAAGGAAGACCTGGACGCGTTCATCCGCAAGGCGGAAGTGATCAAACACGCCGAAATTTTGTACGAGCATATCGCCGTGGCCGTCACGCAGTCGGGTCGCAAGTACCCGCAGCTGCTCATCGCGCAGGCGGCCGATACGCTGATCAACATGACCGACATCATGGCGTCCTTCGTCGTCAGCGAACGGACGGACGGGCTCATCGGCATCAGCGCCCGCTCGCTTGGCCAGATCAATGTACAGGTGGTCATGGAGCGGCTGGGCGGCGGCGGGCATCTGACGAATGCGGCGGTTCAGCTCGAGGGCAAGGTCGAGGACGCCGTGAAGAAGCTGAAGGAAGTACTCGCACAAATGAAAGATGAGGAGGGGCTTTTCGAATGAAGGTAATTTTTCTGAAGGATGTCAAAGGGCAAGGCAAAAAGGGAGAAGTCAAGGACTTGTCCGAAGGATACGTACGCAATTTCCTGCTGCCGCAGAAGCTGGCGGCGCTCGCTTCCGAGGGTAACGTGAAGACGCTGGAGCAGCAGAAGCAATCGGAGAAGAAGAAGAAGGACAAGGAGAAGGAAGACGCGCAGAAGCTGGCGGCCAAGCTCGCTGAGACGACTGTCGTCATCCGTGCCAAGTCCGGCGAAGGCGGCCGACTGTTCGGCTCGATCACGAGCAAGCAGATCGCCGAGGAGATGGAGAAGCTGGGCCTCTCCGTCGACAAGCGCAAGTTCCAGATGGACGATGCGATTCGCGTCCTGGGCGTCACGGTAGTGAGCATCAAGCTGCATCCGGAAGTGACGGCGCAGGTGAAGGTGCAAGTGACGGAAGAGAAGTAAGGTTGATTGAAGGCTTCTTGGTTGCTTGGCCGCGGTTGAAGGTAAGGTTGTTTGGGTGGAAGAAGTATAAGGGCGGAAGCGCCATGGAATTCTAGGACATGTTAGGAGAAGGGCTATGAGCGGGGAACTGTTTCTCGATCGCATCCCTCCGCAGAATCTGGAGGCCGAGCAGGCCGTACTAGGCGCCATTCTGCTGGACGGGGAAGCGCTGATTACGGCTTTGGAGCGGGTGACCTCCGACGATTTCTATCGGACGGCCCATCAACATATTTTCGCGGCGATGCAGGACTTGGCGCAGGACGACGAGCCGGTCGACCTGATCACGCTTACGGCCAAGCTGCAGGACAAGCAGCAGCTCGAGGACATCGGCGGCGTCTCGTACTTGAGCCAGCTGGCCAATGCGGTGCCGACGGCGGCCAACGTCGATTACTATGCGGCGATTGTCGAAGAAAAATCGATGCTGCGCCGGTTGATCCGCACCGCGACCCAGATCGTAAGCAATGGCTATGCCGGCGAGGAGGAAGTCGGGGAGCTGCTGAGCGAGGCGGAGCGCAAAATTCTCGAGATTTCGAACCGCCGCGCCGGCAACGGGTTCGTCGCGATCCGCGATGTACTCATGGAAGTGTTCGAGCGCGTCGAGTTCCTGTATGCGCACAAGGGCGGAGCCACCGGGATCCCATCCGGGTTCACCGACCTCGACAAGATGACGTCCGGCTTCCAACGGTCGGACCTCATCATCGTGGCGGCGCGCCCCTCCGTCGGGAAGACCGCGTTCGCGCTGAACATCGCGCAGAACGTCGGCGTCCGGGCGAAGGAAACCGTCGCCATCTTCTCGCTCGAGATGGGCGCCGCGCAGCTCGTCCAGCGGATGATCTGCGCCGAGGCGAATGTCGATGCTTCGCGTCTGCGGACCGGCTTCCTCGAGGGCGACGACTGGCAGAAGCTGACGATGGCGATCGGGACGCTGTCCGAGGCGAACATCTACATCGACGATTCGCCGTCGATCACCGTGGCGGACATCCGCTCGAAATGCCGGCGGCTGAAGAAGGAAAAAGGGCTCGGCATGATCCTGATCGACTACCTGCAGCTCATTCACGGGCGCGGCAAAGCCGGCGAGAACCGGCAGCAGGAAGTATCCGAGATCTCCCGTACGCTGAAGGGGATCGCACGTGAGCTCGATGTGCCGGTCATCGCGCTGTCGCAGCTCAGCCGGGGCGTAGAGCAGCGGCAGGACAAGCGGCCGATGATGTCCGACTTGCGGGAATCGGGCTCGATCGAGCAGGACGCCGACATCGTGGCGTTCTTGTACCGGGACGATTACTACGACAAGGAGTCGGAGAAGAAGAACATCATCGAGATCATCATCGCCAAGCAGCGGAATGGGCCGGTCGGTACGGTGGAGCTCGTGTTCCTGAAGAACTTCAACAAGTTCGTCAGCCTCGACCGACAATATGCGCCGGAGCAAGCTGGGTAACGTTTCGTTTAAGCTAGGGATTGTGACAATTTCCGAACATTTTGCTTTGATGTAAAGCTATTGTTCGTTTTTATTGACTTTGGCACGACGGAACTGCTAAACTGAAAATGCCGCTCTCCGACGGGTGCGGCTATCTTGGTGTGTGCCTTTAGGGCCGACACCACCTACGGGGGTAAATGCGGAATGTCAACGGTTGTTGTAGTCGGAACCCAATGGGGCGATGAAGGAAAAGGGAAAATCACCGACTTTCTGGCGGAAAGCGCGGAGGTTGTAGCCCGATATCAAGGCGGCAACAATGCCGGCCATACGATTCTCATTCAGGGCAAGAAATATAAATTGCACTTGATCCCATCCGGCATTTTCTATTCCGATAAAACTTGCGTCATCGGCAACGGCATGGTGCTGAACCCGAGCGCTTTGATCGAAGAAATCAACTACATTCACGATAACGGCTATTCCACGAAAAACTTGAAAATCAGCGACCGCGCGCATCTGATCATGCCGTATCATCTGCTGCTCGACGGACTTGAGGAAGACAGCAAGGGCTCGAACAAAATCGGTACGACTCGCAAGGGTATCGGTCCTTGCTATATGGACAAGGCCGCGCGCAACGGCATTCGGATCGCCGACTTGATGGACGCGAGCGAGTTCGAGCGTAAGCTGCGCCAGGCGATGGCGGAGAAGAACCGCCTGATCGAGCAAGTGTACGGCGCCAAGGGTCTTGATGTGGAGCCTGTGCTGCAGGAATACTTGGGCTATGCGGAGGTGCTGCGTCCTTACGTGACCGATACTTCGGTCGTGCTGAACGATGCGATCGACGACGGCAAGCGCGTACTGTTCGAAGGCGCGCAAGGCGTCATGCTCGATATCGACCAAGGCACGTATCCGTTCGTTACGTCGTCGAACCCGACTGCAGGCGGCGTCTGCATCGGCTCCGGCGTCGGCCCGACGAAGATTCACCAGGTCATTGGCGTAGCCAAGGCTTACACGACACGCGTAGGCGACGGTCCGTTCCCGACGGAGCTCGACAACGAGATCGGCAGCTGGATCCGCGAGAAGGGCAACGAGTACGGCACGACTACCGGCCGTCCGCGCCGCGTTGGTTGGTTCGACAGCGTCGTCGTCCGCCATGCCCGCCGCGTGAGCGGCATCACCGGCTTGTCGCTGAACTCGATCGACGTGCTGTCCGGTTTAGAGACAGTGAAGATCTGTACGAGCTACACCTATCGCGGCGAAGTGATCGAGCACTATCCGGCGAGCCTGAACCTGCTGTCCGAGTGCGAGGCGGTTTACGAGGAGCTGCCGGGCTGGTCCGAGGATCTGTCGAACGTGAAGTCGCTTGACGAATTGCCGGCGAATGCTCGCCACTACCTGGAGCGCATCTCGCAGCTGTCCGGCATCCCGATCTCGATCTTCTCGGTCGGCCGCAACCGCGAGCAGACGAATCAAGTACGTCCGATTTACGCCTAAATCACCGTCTCGGTTCGTCTCGAACGGTGTCGACCCCAATCCCCGCCCTCTTCTGGGTGGGGATTGTTTTTAATCCGCCCATTTCCCCGGAGCAACCGAGCTTTTTTTGAAAACTGCCTTTTAGCCCGCCGGCAATCCGTCAATACTGGGAAGATGAACAAGCGTTCCCTCACCAGGATGCGCGGAAAAAAGGCGGGAATTCAACATGAAGGTTGTAAGCTGGATCAGCAAGCTGCTCCTGGCGGCCATTCTAATTAGCACGGTATCCGTTCTGACGACGGCTTTCATCGTACAATCGTATATCAAGCAGCTCTTGAAGCCTTTCAACATCGATTTGGCCGGCAGTCCGTTTTCTCTCTCGCAATTCATAGGCAATCTTGGCGAATCTTCGAATATACTGGAGCAGGGGGCTAATCCTCAGAACGGGCAAGCGTCAAGGACGGGCGGCTCCGGTTCCGGCAGCTCAGGCTCGACTGGCTCATCTGGTTCGTCCGGCAGCTCAGGCGCTCAGAGCGATCCCCCGGTTGGAAAGGAGGACTCTGTCTCAGTATGGGCACAATCCGGTTCATCCACGAATCGCGGCAACGGCGGAAATAGCGGCAGCACGAGCGGCACAAACAGCTCCAGCAGCAGCTCAATAGGCTCCCGCAGTTCCGGCGGCGTGGATGCCCTTCGATCGGGTGAAGGCTCCGTCGTTCTATCGGAAGAGCAATTCCAATCCAAGAAGGATCGGCTGACGACGGAGGACAAGACAGTCATATTCACAGCGCTGTCGAAGCTGCCCGAAAAGGAGATGCAGACGATCTCGCGACTTGTTGAAGACGGGATCACTTCGGGCGAGCTGGATCAAGTAGAGAAGATCGTGGAACAGCATTTGAAGCCGGAGGAGTATAAGCAGCTGCTGGCGATTTTGCAGAAATATGAATAATAGGATCCATCTTGTAGCAGTTTACGATCCTCTTCTATGTCTTTAGCCCCAGCGGTTGAAAGTAGTAGACTAGCTGTGGTAAAGTAGAAACATTGGCGCGGGCGCATTATGTCGAATTCTGCCAAGTTTCCATTAAAGCAAGAGGAGAAAATCATGAACTCATTCAAGGCAACCGAGTGGGTCAAGGGCGTCTGGGAGCGATCCAAGAACGCGCTGACCAAGACCCGTGGCTCAAGCTTGACTGACACCTTCAAGGATCGTAGGCCTCTGCATCACGCGATTTCCATACTACGAGCTTATAGGCTTCGTCTGTTGAAAGGGGTAGGCGCTCTCGGGCTCCTCGCTTCCGTCTCAATCGGCGGCAACCAATACGTAAAGCTGCATACCTACGAAGTGTACCACGTCTATGTTGGCGATCAGCAGGCCGGTACCGTTAGCGATCCGAAGGTCGTCGAAGATTTTATTCTCACCAAGCACCAGCAATTGGAGGAACAGAATCCCAATGTGCACATGGTGATGAATTCAGAAGCAATCAACTACAAGGCTGAAAAGGCTTTCAACATCCAGAGTAACGACGAGGCGGCCCTGGTAGGCGTTGATAGACTGCTGGTGACGAAGGCGGTTGGCGTAGAGCTGGTCGTAAGCGGCCAATCGATGGGCATCGTGAAGGACAAGGAAGCGGCGGACGCCATTCTGGACCAGATCAAGTCCAAGTTCGCTCCGGCGGCGACGGCGGCAGCCAAGGCGCAGGGCGCGGTCAGCGTGCTGTCGGCCAAGGCGGAACCTCAGATCGGGGCGCCGATCGTGGAGAAGGTCGAATTCGTCGAGCCGGTCGAGATTGTGGCGAAGGATATTCAGCCCGCCCAGCTGATCGACCCGCAGGAGATCGTGCGCAAGCTCGAGACCGGCGACGTCGCACCGAGCAAGTACACCGTAGTGGCGGGCGATTGCGTCGGCTGTATTGCGAAGAAGCTTAACATTCCCCGTCAGCTAATCTACGAGAAGAACCCGTGGATCCAGGACGATAAGATTAAGATTGGTCAAGTCTTGGACGTGACTGTACTTAAACCGGCGCTGACCGTGCGGACCGTGGAGAAGGTCGTCGAGAATCAGGAGATTCAATTCGACACCGTCTACGAGAAGGACGAGAACATGCGAGCCGGACAGACGCAAGCGATCAGCCCCGGGCAGAACGGGCTCAAGAAAGTAACCTTCCAGCTGATCAAGGAGAACGGCTATCTCGCCGAGGAGCAGGTGCTTGGAGAGGAAGTGCTCGTCCAGCCGGTATCGGCGGTAGCGAAGAAGGGGACCAAGGTGATCTTGGGCGAAGGTACTGGGAAGTTCATCTGGCCGGTCCTCAGCCCGAACATTACGAGCAGCTTCGGCGAGCGGTGGGGAAAGCTGCACAAGGGCATTGACATCACGGGCAACAAGAACATCATGGCAGCCGATAACGGCATCGTCATTTACGTAGGCGACAAGCGCGACGGATATGGGAACCAGATTATCATCGATCATCAGAACGGGTACAAGACCATCTACGGACACTTGAGCCAGTTCTTCACCTCGAAGGGCAAGATCGTCGAGAAAGGCGAGAAGATCGGGTACATGGGCAGCACCGGCGATTCGACCGGCACGCATCTCCATTTCGAGGTGCAGCGCAGCGGAACAGCCGAGAATCCGATGAAGTTTTTGTCGAGGTAACACGAGCAAGCCAAGCATAAGCAGCCATTATTCCTTCTTTTCACACAACAGGGTTTCCAGAGGTCGGGTAGCGACGGTAAGTCGCTATTCGGCCTCTTTTTAAATAGCGGGCTGGCAGGACTTGAAAATGGGCATCCCCTGCCCGGGTGTGGTAAAATGGGAACATATCCAACAAATGATAACGGTCAGGATGGTGGCGCGATGTACGGCAAAATCTTAGTCGTGGACGACGAGCAACCGATTGCTGAAATATTGAAGTTCAACCTGGAGAAGGAAGGCTATCAAGTCGTCTGCGCGTTTGACGGGGGGACGGCCGTGGAGCTGGCATTCGAGGAAGACCCGGATCTGATCCTGCTCGACATCATGCTGCCCGTGAAGGACGGGATGGACGTGTGCCGGGAAGTGCGAGCGAAGCGCGATACCCCGATCATCATGCTGACGGCGAAGGATTCGGAGCTGGACAAGGTGCTTGGGCTCGAGCTCGGCGCGGACGACTACGTCACGAAGCCGTTCGGCACCCGGGAGCTGCTGGCGCGCGTGAAGGCACATCTGCGGCGGCAGAACAAGTCGTTGCCTTCGCAGCAGGAAGCGAGCGAGCCGAGCGGGCTGCGCATCCACCGCTTGATGATCGACAGCGACATGTATATCGTGTACAAGGACCGCCAGCCGCTTGATCTGACGCACCGGGAATACGAACTGGTGTACTATATGGGCAAAAACTGCGGGCGCGTCATGACGCGGGAGCACTTGCTCCAAGCCGTCTGGGGCTTCGAATATCTGGGCGACGTGCGCACGGTGGACGTGACGATCCGCCGTCTGCGGGAGAAGATTGAGGACGATCCGAGCAAGCCGGAGTATATCATGACCCGGCGCGGCCTCGGCTATATGATGCGAAATCCGCGAACCGGGGGTCCGGTCTGACGGAGAAGCGCGGGAGGCCAGCAAGATGAAAGGCATGAAGCTGTTCCAGACGATTCAAATCCGGCTCATTATCATCTACGTGCTGCTCATTCTGATTGCGATGCAGCTCATCGGGGTGTATTTCGTCCGGACGATGGAGCGTTCCTTCATCGACAACTTTTCCTCTTCCCTGCAGACGCAGGCGGGGCTGCTGGCCGAGCTGATCGACATGGACCAGTACACGGGGACGGGGGAACCGCCGGAAGGATCGGAGCAGGATGAGGGGAAGAAGTCGATCGAGTCCCTCAACAGCATCGTGAGCAGCTTGTTCGATATCAGCGCCGCAGAGATTCAGATCATCGACGCCAATGGCATTATGCTGAGCACCTCGCTCAAGAGCAATGAATCCAATGTCGGGCAAAAGAACCTCCGCTCTGAGGTCATCTCAGCGCTGCAAGGAATTAAGGACAACGAGTCCGAGCTTGTGGACTCCACGGGCGAGCGGAAGAAGGTCGTCGCCCAGCCGATCAGCAACGGGACCAAGGTGAACGGAGCCGTCTACATCGAAGCGTCGATGGAGCCGCTCTACAAGACGATGAACGGGATCAACAAAATTTTCCTCACGGGGACGATCTTCGCGCTGGTGCTTACGGCGGCACTCGGCGTCATCCTGTCGAATACGATTACGAATCCGATCAAGGAAATTACGCGTCAGGCTACTGCGATGGCGGAGGGCAACTTCAACCAAGTGGTGAGGGTGAAGGGACCGGACGAGATCGGCCAGCTCGGCAACGCTTTCAACTATATGACCGACCGGTTGAAGGAAGCGCTGGCGCTGAACGAGGAAGAGAAGGAGAAGCTCGCTTCGATTCTCTCGAACATGAACGACGGCGTCATCGCGACCGACGATCGGGGCAAGGTCATCGTGATCAACCGGCGGGCCCGCCAGATGCTGCGCATCGGCAATTCCGAGGTCCGCAACCAGGAGATCTGGGAGGTGCTCGGCATGCCGCGCGAGGCGGTGGAGTCGCATGTGCACGGTCAGCAGCAGATGGCGCTCGTCCATATCGGCGAGGACGAAGAGGAGGAGCCGGTGACGATCCGCATCATGTTCACGCCGATCTACCGGCGGGACAAGGGGACGGCGGTGGGCACGATCGCGGTGCTGCAGGACGTGACGGAGCAGGAGAAGCTCGAGCAGGCGCGCCGCGAATTCGTGGCGAACGTCTCGCACGAGCTGCGCACGCCGCTCACGACGATCCGCAGCTACCTCGAGGCGCTCGACGACGGTGCCGTGGGCGATCCGGTGCTGGCGCACCGCTTCATCGGCGTCACGCGCAACGAGACCGAGCGGATGATCCGGCTCGTGAACGACCTGCTGCACCTGTCGCGGCTCGACTCGCGCAAGGCGCAGATGGCCAAGGTGCGGACGCATGTGCCGGATATGCTCGAGGAAGTGGCCGACCGGTTCTCGTTCCAGCTGCAGCAGAAGCAGATCCGGATCACGATCGACGTCGATCGGGAGATCGGCGAGGTCAAGCTCGACCGCGACCAGATCGACCAAGTGCTCGACAACCTCGTCTCCAACGCGATCAAGTACACGCCGGAGGGCGGTTCGATCCAGATCTACAGCAAGAAGCTGGACGGCGACTGGATGGAATTCCGCGTGCAGGACAACGGGATCGGCATTCCTAAGAAAGACTTGGCACGCATCTTCGACCGGTTCTACCGGGTGGACAAGGCGCGTTCTCGCAGCATGGGCGGCACCGGCCTCGGCCTGTCGATCGCCCGCGAGATCGTGAAGGCGCACGGCGGCACGATTACCCTCGATTCCGAATTCAATCGGGGGACGCAGGTCGTGTTCACACTACCTCTGCTCAAGTGGGAGGGGGAAGCGGTATGAACGGCATGATGGAGAAGACGAAATCGATTGTGCTCACGCTGCTCATCTTCTCGAGCCTCGTGCAGAGCTACTACCTCGTGTTCGGGGAGCCGCGCCGGGCGCCGATCAAAGAAAACGAATACGTCGAGGCGAATACCATCGGGACGCAATTGTCCGTCGACGAGGTCGTGTTCCCCGATCAGATGATCATCCACTCCGGCAAGGAGACGCATACGGTGCTGTACCCGAACAGCCGCTTCTACACGCTTATTTTCGAGTCGATCAAGAAACGGACGTTCGACAGCTTCCGCCGCACCTCGATGATGACAACCGGCATCGAGTGGGAAGAAATCCGCAACAAGCAGCCGGGGGTGGAGCTTCGTTTTCGCGGGGGCATTCCGTTCTCGATCTTGAAGACGATGTTCGTGCTGCGCGGCGACTTGCCGCTCGACAATGAGATGGTGACGCGGCTCTGGATCTTCACGAAGGATGTCAAGGAGGACGTGAAAACGTACTTCCAGACAGAGTTCAATACGTACGAAGCGCGGGCGGACTTGAACAACAAGGATGTGGAAGGGTTCGTCGGGTTCCAGGAGCTGCAGACGACGTACCATACGAAGGACGGCGACGTGTATTTGCCGGATAAACCGCTCGAGATGACCCAGTACCGGATTCCGTACGAGCCGATTACGATCGATCAGTTGATCAAGACGCTGTTCGTCGACCCGCGCAACACGCGGAACTTCGACAATCGGGACGGCTCGCAGATTTACACGGACGGCAAGCGCGGGCTGCAGGTGAAGGCGGATCCGCTCTGGATGAGCTATTCCGACCCGATCCCGACGGTGGACAGCCGCAACGATGTGCGGGAGAACCTGAGCTCGGCGGTAACGTTCGTCAACCAGCATGGGGGCTGGAACGGGCAGTTCGGCGTGAAGTCGATTCCGCTCACTCCGATTATCGGGCGCCAGGCGTTCACGTTCCGGCAATATTACGATTCGTACCCGATCGTGAGCGAGAAGGCGGAAGGGTTCGGCCTTATTCGGCTAGTGCTGCAGAGAGGCGTCGTGGCGAGCTACGACCGCTCCATGCTGACGCTGGAGACCCGCGGGGTGGAGCGCAGCTTGAAGATGATCGAGGGCGGCAAGGCGCTGGACGATCTGGTGACGGCGCTGCCTCGACGCAGCTTGGTGGCCGGGGTGTATCCTGCCTACCAGCCGGTTCTGGACAAGGATGAAATCATGCAGCTGAATCCGGTGTGGGTGGTCGAATACCGGGACGGCACGTATGAGCACTTGAAATAGGGCGAGGACGACGGTGGAGGAAGGAGGGCTGCGCCATGGATTGGAGCCGGGCCAAGACGATCTTGATTTTCTCGTTTCTGCTGCTGAATTTGACGCTGGGGTATGAGCTATGGGCCAACCAGTGGCTTCGTGGCGAGGGCAAGACGGTGTCCGCAGATATGGCGGTGGAGCTGAACCGTTTGATGCAGAGCCGCAATATTCGCGTGGAGATGGATATCCCGACCGACGTACCCAAGATGCAGGAAATTGTGGTAAAATGGATGGATGGCAATACGTACGGCCGCAAGGTGACGCTGGCGCAGCCGCTCAAGTACAACCGTTTTCTCAGCAAAGGCAGCTTGAAGGATCTCGCCAACCATTCGATTCCGAATGCCGAGGCCTATCGCTATGATCCGGTGTCGGCGATGGACGGCGTGTACCGGATGAACCAGTTGTACCTGGACTACCCGATGTTCGATGTGACGATGGAGCTGTTCATGACGGATGGCGAGATCAGCGCGTATAAGCAGTCATTCGTAGAAGTGGAGAAGCCGGCGGAGGACAAGGAAGCGAAGAAGGTCATCCCGGCTTATACGGTGCTGCGGACGTTGACGGAGAAATTCCTGCAGACCGGCGCGGTCATTCAGGACATTCGTCTCGGGTATCACGGCCAGCTGTTCGATTCGGAGAAAAAGCTGCTCGTCCCGACGTGGCGTGTAGCGGTGCAAGGCGGCGAGCTGTATTACGTGCACGGCTTCCGCGGGGATGTCGAGAACGCGCAGCTGAAGAGCACGACGACGCGCTAAGGGCTACAGATAGATCTAGAGGTTAGAGGAGAA
This sequence comes from Paenibacillus koleovorans NBRC 103111, assembly GCF_004000845.1. Classification (GTDB taxonomy): domain Bacteria; phylum Bacillota; class Bacilli; order Paenibacillales; family NBRC-103111; genus Paenibacillus_AA; species Paenibacillus_AA koleovorans. The sequence continues at coordinate 52,032 of NZ_BIMA01000023.1, read as the reverse complement.
CCACCGATTATGACGATGCGGTTCACGGTGTTGGCCAGCGGGTCGACCGGCAATTCGCTCTTGGTCTCGACCGAGCAGACGAAGGTGCTGGTGGACGCCGGGCTTAGCATGAAAAAAATCGAACAGCTGATGCAGGAGCGTGGCGTGCAGGGCAAGGAGCTGGACGCCATTCTCATCACGCATGAGCATTCCGATCATATCAAGGGCGTCGGCGCGCTGGCGCGGAAGTACGACCTCCCGGTGTATGCGAACGAGAAGACATGGCAGACCTTGAATCGTCAGCTCGGGGAGCTGGCGGAGGAGAAGAAGGTCGTGTTCGAGACCGGCGAGCTACTGGAGTTCGGCGAAGTGGACGGCGAGGGCTTCCTGCAGATCGAATCGTACAACATCTCGCACGATGCGGCGGAGCCGGTCGGGTATTGCTTTTACGACGACGATCAGAAGCTGGGGCTGGCCACGGACCTCGGGTATGTGAGCAGCAAGGTGAAGGAGAAGCTCTCCGATTCGAACTCCCTTATCCTGGAGTCGAATCACGATGTAGAGATGCTGCGGGTCGGACATTATCCGTGGAACATCAAGCGCCGCATCATGGGCGACACGGGCCACCTCTCCAATGACGCCGCCGGCTCCGCCTTGTGCGATATGATCTGCGAGCGAACGGAGTCGGTGTACTTGGCCCATTTGAGCCGCGACCACAATATGATGGACTTGGCCAAACTGACGGTGAATAATGTATTAGAAGACGGCGGATATCCCGCCAAGGGCCGCAAGGTCCGGCTGATGGACACCTACTTCGACCGTGCTACGACATGGGAAAAGCTGAATCGGGAGTCATGAGCGAGTCGAGTTCAACCATCTTGGACTCGATTTCTTTTCGGCTGAGGATCCCTTTCTCGATCAACAACTCCATCATGGCGCTCAGCAGCAGGCTGTTGCGGTAGTGCTCCTCCTTCAGGTCCGCCAGCTTGGCGACCATATTGACTTCTTGCATCGCGTTTCCGATACGATTCATTTCGGGCTCTCTCCTTTTAATGGATGCTCTCGATCTTCACTACATAATCTAGTAGAATAGTATGGTAGGCTTTTAAGTTTTAGAATCTCTATTTTCGTGAATGGTAGAAATGTTTGGGTGGATGCATTACTAGTGTTGGCAAAAGAAGGCGCCGCCATTCCGGCGGAAGGCCGTTCGGATACTAGTTTTTTTGAGTCGCGGGGTTTCGGGTGTTGGAGAGGAGGAGAAGCGGCGATGAGTTTATTTGACGACGACTTTTATACGACGAAGGTGCGGAAGTCGACTCCCTGGCGGAGCGATTGGACTACTAGAACGTCAAGATATTCTCAGCAAAAGTTAGGTGTGGTGGCGGCGTCGGCCGGTGTGGGGATCGTGCTGGCGGTGTCGATCATTTGGGCCGCTTCTTCGGGAGGGGAATCGGGTGGTGCTGGGAATGCCGCGCCGGCTGTTTCGCCGACATTGGCGGTGGAGGACTACATGCAGCTGCGGAGCGACAAGGTCGTGAAGGCGGTCAATACCGTCAAGCCTACGGTCGTGAGCATTATTAGTGCGGGCAGGGAGACGGCGGCACCGGCTCCTTCGGCTTCTCCGGGGGCGGGATCGGGGGCTTCGCCATCGCTGCAGGCTCCGGCTCAGCAGAAGATAGGGATTGGGTCCGGCGTTATTTTTCAGAAAAATGGAAACAAGGCGTACGTGGTAACGAATAATCACGTCGTACAGAATGCGACCCAGGTAGAGGTCGTGCTATCGAACGGGGAGCATAAGAAAGCCGAGATCAAGGGACGCGACCAGATCACCGATCTGGCTGTGCTCGAGATGGACGGCGACGGGATCAAGGTGCTGGCGGAGTTCGGGGATTCGGCCAAGCTGCAGTCCGGGGAGACGGCGATTGCGATCGGCAATCCGCTCGGGCTCGGGTTCTCGCAGACGACTACCGTTGGGGTGATCAGTTCGCCGAATCGGCGCATTCCGATTTCTTTTTCTAACGATGGCAGCTATGACTGGGAGATGGACGTGATCCAGACGGATGCGGCGATCAATCAGGGCAATAGCGGCGGCGCCCTCGTCAATCTGGACGGCCAAGTCGTCGGCATCAACAGCATGAAGGTGTCCGAGACCGGGGTCGAGGGGCTGGGCTTCGCGATTCCGATCAATCAGGTGAAGGAAACGATCGACAGCTTGATCAAGTACGGCAAGGTGAAGCGGCCTTATCTCGGCGTGACGACCGATGCACTGCGCGCGTACAAGGGGACGGAAGGGTTAAAGCTGCCCGATACGGTGAAAAATGGACTTATCGTGATGGACGCGCTGGGGCCGGCGAAGGATGCCGGGTTGCTGGCGAACGACGTCATCACCGAGCTGGACGGGAAGGCCGTGTCTACGAACCTGATGCTGCGGCAGTACCTGTATCAGGAGAAGAAGATAGGAGATACTTTGAAGATTACGTATTATCGCGCCGGGAAGAAGGCGACCGCTACGGTGACGTTAACCGAGAGGAAAGAGGAATAAGCCGCATGTATTGTGTGTGCAAGGAGCATTTGGAGCTGGCGCTCGATCTGTTCGTCGACGAGTACGAGGAAGCGCCGGACGTGTATGCTTTGAACGAATTGAAGTTCACTGCGTGGGAGCCGCCTGCGCAGTGCGAACGATGTGGTGAGGCGCCGGAGTATTTGGTGATTTAGTGTGGTTTGGTACGCGGTAGCGTTGGGGTTGCGGAGTGAGGAGTGGGGAGCCTGGCCGGTGGGTGGTGCGGTCGGGCTCTTTTTTTGTTGGGTGGAGGTGCTGGTTGGATGGCTGGCTGGATGGCTGGCTGGATGAGGATGAGATTGGGGGCGGGATGCAGGGGAGTGAGTGGAAGGGGGAGTCGAAGGTCGAAGGCGGGAGTGGCGAGGGGCTAGTGAACGTAAATTCGCTGCTTATGAACCTATTTTCGCATGAAGGAGGGGATTCGCCTCAACTATGAACCCAAGTACATAACTCGGGAAGCTGGATTCCTGAATAGTGAACTTAGGTTCATAAATAGCGATGGCGCGCCGGGAAGAAGGAAATTGGGTTCACACATTAGGAACTTAGACTCCCATGCTGCTAATGGCACCATCAGATGATGAAATACAGTTATTTCAGAATAGGTTCCTTGAGGTGGCTGAGTTGGAGGAGTTAGAGGAGTTAGAGGAGTTGGACGGCTGGTGGCTTTCCTAGGAGGCTTCTTGTCTGATTTTTTAGCGCAGGAGCAGTAATGAAGGAGTAGTAATACAGGTGCGCTAATTCGCTGGCGGGGGTTTTGATGGAGGCTCGGGGTGCGGTACAATAGCGGTAGGAGCAAGTTGCTGGCGGAGGTGGGCAGGTTGTGGAGCAAGGCGCGGATCAGGTCGTAGAGCAGGCTGTGTGGAGCAGGTCGTGGGGCAGGTCGTGAAACAGGTCATGGAGCAGGGCGCGGGCATCATCACGAGGCGGTCGGCGCGGTTGAGCGGCTGGGTGGACCGGATGGTCTGGGTAGGCGGAGGGTCGGAGCAGGCGCGTGCGGTGTATCCGGACATTTATCCCGTCATGGGGATCCAGAGCGTGGGGCAAGTGTCGCAGGTGGTGGGCGAGGTGGAGCGTCCTTTGGCGGCGGCCGGGTTGACCGGGTTGCATCGGGAGCTGAAATGGTTCCGGAGCTCGGCGGATTGCAGCACCGTCTTGGTGTATTTTCGACCGGAGGCGCTGTTCGCTTGGCGGATCGGGGACCCGCGGGAGCTGGTGGGGACGAGTTATTCGCTGTTCGACTTGGGCGTTGGCGACTGGGAGCGGGAGCGATTCGGGGATGCGCGGTTGTCGGCGGAGCCGGAGCGTTTTCTCGACCTTGTGGAGGATCTGCTGTGGAGGCAGCTGAAAGATCGGGAGCTCGACCCCTGGGCGGAGTGGATGGTGGATCGGATCGTTTACTCGGGGGGCAGCGTGCGGATCGAGCAGTTGGCGGAGGAAGCGGTGCTAAGCCGGAGGCAGCTGGAGCGTAAGTTCGGGGAGCGGATTGGGCTAGCGCCAAAAGCTTTTTCGCAGCTGGTGCGGTTTCGGCGGTCGATGGGGACGTTGGCTGGGGAGGGCCGTTTGGCGGAGTTGGCCGTTGAGGGGGACTATTACGATCAGGCGCATTGGGTGAAGGATTTCAAGCGGCATGCCGGGATGACTCCGGGTATGGTTCGTCGCCGACTCGAATAGGATGTCGCATTTTTACAAGAGAAGGGTCGCATCCTAGGCTAAGATGAGGCTATAGCCGAATTCGAGGAGGACTTAGCCATGATGAATGTGGAGCAGGTAAAGCAAATTAGCGAGAATTCCAAACGGGAGAAATGGCCGTATCCGCGGACGTTCCAAGCTTTTCGGGAGGCCGGTGTTGTCTCGTATCGGAACATGCTGGCGGATCATACGACCGTTTTCTTCGGTGGCGATGGGACGAGCTATGAGGAGATGGCGCCGGAGGGAGCGGGTCCTGGGTTGGCTGTAGCGGATATGTACGATGGGGAGGCCGTTCGTCGCGATTTGGCGCATCACCAGCAGCATCGCACGCCGTATGTCGAGTTTGTTCAGGACATGGCTCGGGCGGGGGTTCGCTATTATGAGGTCAATATGGAGCGGAGAGTCGTCATTTATACGAGTGGACGGGCCGGCGAATCCTATACGGAGGACGTGCCGGTTCCGGTGGAATAGATTGATTTTTAATTGGACGTGGAGGCCGGTGGGATGCAGATTCAGATCGTGTGTGTGGGCAAGCTGAAGGAGAAATATTGGGTGGCCGCGATCGAGGAGTACGCCAAGCGGCTCGGGGCTTACGCCAAGCTCGACATCCGCGAGCTGGCAGACGAGAAAACGCCGGACTCGATGAGCCCGGCGGAGGAAGAGCAAGTGCGCGTTCGCGAAGGCGCACGGATCTTGGCGGCGCTCAAGCCGGACGCCACCGTCGTCGCCCTCGCCATCGAGGGCGAGACGTGGACGAGCGAGCAGCTCGCCGCTTTTATGGAGCGGACCGCCATCTATGGCGGCGGATCCCTCGCTTTTGTGATCGGCGGCTCGCTCGGCCTGGCGCCGGAAGTGCTGGCCCGCGCCGACAAGAAGCTGTCGTTCGGGCGTATGACCTACCCGCATCAGTTGATGCGGGTTTTGCTGTTGGAGCAGGTGTATCGGGGGTTTAAGATTGTGAGGGGGGAACCGTATCATCGGTAGTGGTAAAGCAGAGAGTTGTGCTAAGGGTAGAGGCGTGGATGTTAAATATCCAAATAGGGATTTAAGTATACAACATTTGATGCACGTGAAGTGGAATGCAAAGAATAGATACATAGAAATCCTTTGTTTTCAACACTTTGCGGGTTATATGACATTCATGAAGGATGGCACAGATTTCAAAATACGGTGTTGAAGAGGTTGAAGGATAAAATCGAGGTTTCGGTTTTGCTGGAACTCGGTTTTGACGTCGAGTGTGTAGACATGTTGAACTTAGCAAACAGATGCTCTTTTTATTGTATACTGGAAGCATAATGCAGTTGAGGGGTGGATTTAAATTGATTACAACAGTAGCCGATCTATTGAATTCTCTTATGACCAAAGAAAAAGAATTATTGAACAAATACAGTATAATTAAGCATGGTCCTACAATTGGCGATATGTATGAAGGGCTTACAGCGAGTCTCTTGAATAAAGCTATATTCGAAGGATTAGATATACGGATTGTGTCTGGCAAAATACGAAATGAAGTAGGCACCTTTAGTAATGAAATAGACTGTATGATAGTAGAGGGAGAAGGCGAAGCCATTCCGTATACAGGTAAGTTTATATATGATCTCTCTCAAGTAATTGCAGTCCTAGAAGTGAAAAAAAACTTGTATCAAGATGATTTAATAGATGCCTACAATAAAATGCGGCAAATATACTCAATTACTGACCCTAGCAATGAGTTGCTAAATATGAGAGCGTTTAGAGATGCATTTAGACATATAGTGCAGAAAGAACTTCTTGAATATGAAGAAGTGACAGAGTTGCCTTTACATGAGCAAATGATTTATCACAGTTTGTTAATAGAAGAAATGATGCCGGTTAGAATAGTATTTGGTTATTATGGATATTCGTCTGAATTTGCTCTAAGAGAAGCGTTTAATAAATATATAGAAAAGAACTCAGGTATTAAGGGCTTTAGTCCAACAATCTTTCCCGATCTTATTATATGTAATAATAGTGTTTTAGCAAAGCTTGATGCTATGCCTTACATAAGTCCTCTAGATAAGGAAGGTAACTGGAATTTCTATGGTTCTACAACACATAATCCATTTTTAATACTGCTAGAATTTATTTGGACAAAGCTAAGCTATAGATACAACCTTAGCGATGATATCTTTGGTGAAGACCTTAATTTTGAAGCTTTCCATCCTTTTCTGCGTACTAAGGCTAAAAGAAGCGATGATAAAATAGGTTGGGAGACAAGTTATATTTATATCCCAAGAGAAGGACTAGATCATGAGCCTTTATTTTGGGAGTGGAAGCCTGCGGAACTTGACGAAGTAGAGTGGTTTATAATCAATTGGCTCTGCTTATATCAAGAGCTTAATACAGAGGAACCTGGGTTCCAAGAATGGGTGGATCAAAAAGGCGCAAAACTAGAAGATCTTATTAAGAGTCTTTCTGAAAAGAGACTGACTACTTTTGAAAAGAATACATTTCATTTGTTAACTGATCAGTGTGAAGTTGTTACTGTTAATGGTAAGTGGTATGCTGCTGAAAATAAATCAGGTAGACTGACTAATTGGGTTAATAAGATGATACAAGGTAGAAATGAATAAACCGCATTTATGTTTAAAACAATAGTAACTACGTAACAGAGAATGAGGCTTTTTCTTTCTGAGATATCAATCCAGCCTATAGATTGTTTATAATAGTTAAGACAATTTGGAAAATAAAGATATTTTATTCAAGAGCAGTATAAAGGCTCCATTGCGAGTTATATCCTGCTCTTTTTTATGAAAATACTTCAACGTAGAATTGGTCATAATGGATTGACGATCAACTTTAAAATGAGTTGTAACTTTACAAATTTAAAATCAATTTGTCCATAACTAGACAAAAATATAGTTTTGGTATATCTTAGTAGTGAGGACATAACGAGGGGAGACAATTTATGAGTATGGATATATATCAAAAATGTATGCTTCTTTTGGAGCAGAGAACAGTTATATGTGAAGGAATAAAAGCGGGATTTAAGAGACATCAGCTATATCTAGAACTATTCTCCGATATAGAAACAGATACATCGAATCCCAAAAATCGTTATGACCTTGTTAACACAGAAGTAATTAATTCGATTAAGAAGTATCCGCACTTACAAATTGAAATTGAGAAGAAGAAGTCGGGATTCCATCCCTATATAGTATTAAGAGAAAAGCTGAGAAATATATCTGTTCTTGTCTTACCATTAGCCAATAAAAAAGACATGTTTGACAGTGCCAGTACGTACAGAATGAATTTTTCTGTTTCAAATATCCCCAGGTTAATTGAGGAAGGATTACCTGAGGACTTCCCGGATATTGATATTCAATACCAAAGGGCAATGCACCCATTAGGTGCGGAGAATTATCCCTTTGGTCTAATTGTTGTATACGACCCTTATGATGGTTCAATTAGAGAGGGTGCGTTACTGCCTGATCATACGGACTGGATATTTTTAGAGGATACTACGAGTATGGTACTAAGCACTAGTTTAGACAATGTTAAGCCGATTAATGTGTATGAGGACAGTGACGATATCAAGATACCGTTCAAAGAGACAGCGCATCAAACTGATGAGGATATCCCACTGAAGCTGAAATTTGATCCGTCAGTATGAAAGTAGGAAAGTAATATGATTAATGAAGATCAGAAAATTATTCCAGCCAGACTCAAAGAGGCACGTTTAGTAAGAGGCCTAAGCATTGGTGAACTCGCGACTCGGGTAGGCCTTTCTAAACAAGCTATTTCTCAGTATGAATTGGGAGAAAATGAACCTAAATCTAGTACTATGATGGGGATTATTCGGGAGTTGGATTTCCCTAAGAGTTTTTTCTATAAAACCTATGAAGAACATATTATAGGTAATACTTTCTTTAGGGCGTCTGCAGCAACAACGAAAAAAAACAAGGAAATTCAATACAATAAATCAAAGCTTGCTGGATATATATATGATTATTTGCAAAAGTACATTGAATTTCCTGAACTGAACTTACCTGATCTATCTTCATTTGATCAAACTGACTGGGATGATGATTCAATAGAGCTTCTTGCGGAGAATGTCAGACAGTTTTGGGGACTTGGAGAAAATCCTATCAATAATATAGTTAATCTTATGGAACGAAACGGTATTGTTGTTTTTTCAATTGATATGGAGAGCTTAAAGGTAGACGCGTTCTGTCAATCCAGAAAGGGACGTCCTTATATTTTCTTAGGGAATGATAAGGAATCTGCTGCAAGAAGACAATTTGATGCGGCTCATGAAATTGGTCATCGCTTGATGCACAACCATATTCACAACCAGGATATCCTCTCAAGAGAGGAATTCAAGATTATTGAGAATCAGGCCAATCGTTTTGCATCAGCTTTTCTACTGCCTGCGGAGGCATTTGCAAAGACAGTTACTTCAACAAAATTGATTCATTTCATAGAATTGAAAAAATATTGGAAAGTATCAATCGCAGCTATGCTATATCGAGCTCAAGAATTAGGGATAATTGATCAGAGCAGGTATACTTCATTATTGAAGCAAATGTCCATTCACAAAATGAGATCAAAAGAACCCTTAGATGATGTGATTCCGGTTCCCAAGCCTGTTCTATTGAATAAAGGCATAAAGATGTTACTCCAGGATAATTTTAAAAATGAATTGCAAATAATCAATGAGAGTGGCGTACCGCGAGAGTTTATTGAAATGCTTGGTACCATGGATAAAGGTTCACTTAAACTTAAGGAGATTGAGCCTACGCTTAAACTGATTATTAACAATCAAAAAGAAGCATAAAACTCTGAGAGCCTGAAAAACCCTCAGAATTTTATGTATGTATATTGATTTTTACTGGTATAGCTTCTTGTTATATCCAAGTATAGGCTTCCTGCTTTTTGGTATTAAGTTGATTTAGGCATCCCCGTTAATTGTTATTGTATGTGTTGACTCTGCATACCCCACACATGTGGAGTGCCTAATATTGATGGTGCGAAATGAGATGTGACAGTACTGCGCAAATCTAAAGTAAAGGAGACCTTGCATATAGCGAGGTCTCCTTTACTAACCCTTGTACAACGGCATCTTCCAAGTAAGCGAGAAGCGGCCAAGCATACAACAGTCCCAACTGAACAGCAAACTTTGGTAGATTAATAGAGCTTAAAGGGCGACTAACTCTGCGAGCTTGGCCGCGACGTCTGCCATTGGCTCTTCTGCAGTGTTCAATCCGCTTCGTGATCCGAGCAAGGGACTGACTTCGCGGAGAGCTTCATACGTTGTATCATGCACAATCGGAACGAGCCGATCACCTGCAAGGAGTGCCGAAAGTTCTTTGTCGGCGATGCCCTCTGTTGGGAGGCGGCGTAGCAGTGCTGGGGTCACCAGCACAATTCCAACTCGCGAGTTGGCCAAGCCTTTGTCGATAGCGCGAAGCAGCGGCACACCGAGGCCAACGTCCTTCTCGCTAAACCAGACGGAGACACCGTGTGATTCAAGCAGATCGTGCAACTCCTTGGCGGCTCCCTTCCGGTCGTCCCACGCATGGCAAAGGAAGACGTCTCGAAGGTCAGGTTGTTTTGCTAAGGTTTCGACGCTGTTGCGGATTGGTGTTAATGACCGAATTTCTTCAGATGTGTACAATATGGACGAACCTACTCCTGACCAGCGTGGTTTTGAACCGCGGACGGAACCGCCGCCGCTGCTTCGACCCCCTCCACTTGTCAAGGACGAGGAGTAAGATGAGGGCGAGTACGAATTGTAGCCGCCACCACTACCATAGCGGCCATAACGCCCTCTGCACGCTGGGCAGTTGGCTGCGGCACTTGCTGAGCGATGTCCGTTTACAGGAGCTGTACATCTAGCCATGTCCCTACCTCCTAATTAGATTTTCCTAGTATTATAGTAATTCAAAATAGGAAAAAAAACCATATATTTGATGTGTTGTGTCGAATCTTGATTCGTAGAGTTGTCCCGCACGTTACTCCCATATGAACTCTGTTCTAACTGCAAGTAATCCAGACGGGTGCTCATCGCTTTCGCCTCAGCAAGCATACGTAGAACCGTATCATAAATGAGGCGAAATTTTTCGCATTAACCGCTTGCTGGCCACGGAAACATGCCCCAGAGGGTAGGGTGCGGGATGGCCGTGACTTGGTTTAAAAACCTCGGCAAACGGGCTCCTGGAGGCGAGATCGTGGTCTCCACGGGTTGAAGCTGGGGTTTGTTGGTGTTGCTCATTTAGGAGCTAATAGAGGCAAATATTCCGATCATAATGAACATGATTAGTCACATGGTAGACAGTAAACGGTTACATATTTTAACCACGAGATGTATGGAAGCAAGCTGCAAAAGAAATAAGAGCCAGCTTTTGTAACGGGCTCTTGCATTACTGTGTCTCTAGCTAATTTGGTTTCTTTAGAGACTCGATTTCCGAAACAGACAGTCCAGAGGCTGTAGCAATAATAGAAGGCTCAATACCCAGTGCTAATAAGTCTACGGTCATCGCAATAGCTCTCTTTCTCTCCCCTTCTGCCAGTGCTCCCTCAATCATGGAAGCTTCATCGTGTAGATATTTCTGCCTATCCTCGTACATCCGGCGTGCCTCTGCATCCTGACTAAGAAACTCTAGCGTATCCATGGCTTTCTTTAATACGGATTCGTTCATGGCCAGCACCTCCCAGTTGGATTTGTCCACACCGTTCAAGCAATTGCTTGAAAACCAATGGCGAGCTTGAACGTTGGAACTCTTCTCAAGGTATCCTTTGACGCTGATCCACAGTTCTTTGCCTTGACGATCTATGGCAATAATATCCTTTCCAGAAGTTCGGGAGGTGGTGTCAGCACGCCGTGAAGACGACGCAACGCCGTGAAACTCCATCGGTCCCCAACGCCCCGCACGAAAGCCGGATGAAACTTGCCGATTGGCATGAAACGTTACTGCTATGTCCCGATCAGTTGTTCCCGATCAGTCCGAGCCACTGCCAGTACGGAATGCTCAGCAGCACGGCCGCGACGACGGCCAGCGCATATCCGAAGGCCGCCAGCTGTCCCTGGCGATGGGTGAACGTTTTTCCTTCGGAGCTGTAGTAAGCCGCCAGGTAAGTGGGTGACTGGTAGGCGAAGAAGAACGGATCGGTGCATAGCAAAATGACGAATACGAGCACCCACGGATGAATCCCTTGCGCGCTTGCCAACGGCAACAAAGCCGCAACGAGCAAAATCACGGCGGGATCGTCCCGGACGATCAAGGTGACCAGGAAACAAATGACGATTACCGAGGAAATAAACAAGTAAGGCGAAGAGAGAAAAAAGGTCATGTGCGCACCCAGATAGGAAGAAAGCGCATCGGCGATGCCGAGTTCGCTCACGGCGCCCGCGAAGCTGAAAGCGATGCCGAGAAACAGCACGAATGTCCAGTCGATGTCGGTGGATATCGTCTGGCGGTCCAATGTGCCGGAGAGGACCAACACGACAAACGCCGCGAGCATCACCCAGGTGCTGTCAATGCCGTGCAGCGGCTGCAGCATCATCAAACCGACAGCCCCGAGCACGGTCGAAACGGCGACGATTTCCCCTCTCGACAGCGGCCCGATGAGCCGAAGCTGCTCATCCAATACTTCGACGGAGATCGGCCGCGGCGCTTGCGTTCCCCGGGACGACAGCAGCAGCATAAGGAGCAGAATCGCGCTGAACAGCACGAACGCCGGAAGTGCATACAAGAACCATTGCAGCCATGCGACCGGTTCGGCACCGGACAGTCCGTAAGCCATCATGTTCGTGTAGGAACCCGTCATGACGAACGGAGCGGTGAACCCGTAGAACAGCATCGCCGCCATGCCGAGGCCCGCCGCGCCGCGGCTGTTGTCGGCAAAGCCCATCGATTCGGCCAGCGTACGGGCAATGGGCACGCCGAGCGCCACCTTGGCGGAGGAGGAAGGGATAAGCGGATTCAATACCGAGCCTGCTGCGACGATTCCCATCAGTTGACCGCGGTAGCGCGGCGGAAACCGTTTCAGCGCATTCAGGGCGACCCGATACAGGATGCCCGATTTGGTTATCGCCGCACTGAGCGCCATAATAAAAACCATATACAGCCACGTGGTCGAGGAGAATCCCGACAACGCCACTTCCGGATCGACCAGGCCGCCGAGCACCCAATACGCAAGCATGCCCAAGGCAACGATATAATCCGGAATCAGATTGACGATCCACAGGATGACCGCCGCTATGGCGACGCCTACGAATATCATCGCATGCCGCGACAGCCCCGCGAACGGATCGAGCCAGTAGAACAAGCCGATGCTGAACAGCGCTGCCGCTATGGCGGCTATTCCCGCCCAACCGCTGCGATTGGCCAGCTTGCCCGCGTTCTCCGCTTGCAGCTGGCTTTTGTTCCGGGCCAGCTTCTGCTTGGCGAGACCGAACGACTTGCTGTCAGCCTGGCCTGTGGCGGCGGCGCCGTTTTCCGAGACGGCCATCCACTCGGCCAGCTTGAGGTACTCCAGCGCTTGCTGCCCGTAATTCAAGCGGTTGCACAAATCCGCGCCCCATTCGTACAAGGAGGCGAGCTGCGCGGGCGAATAAGCGGCTGCCTGCGTGTTCAGCGCGTTTTCGATAATCGACAGACCGCTTTTGGCTTTCGAGGCGTCTTCCAGGCAATACGGGATATACAGCTTGATAGCGGCGTAGCGGGAAGTGAGCGGCTCCAGGGGGCAACGGTCCAGTACATGCCGGATGTCCCGCCGCTGTTTGTCGGACAGGATGTCTCCGGCCCGTTCGATCACATCGAGGGCAGCGGCCCATTCGTCCTTGTCCGCGTAAATGTCGGCCGCCGCCGCCCAATCGCCTGCCGCTGCGTGGAAGGCAACCGCCGCGTCAGTCCACTGCTTCTTTTGGGCATAGCCGAAGATGGCGTTGGCCAGCCCGGCAAGCACGGGCCGTTCCTCTTTGGAAAGCGACACCCACTCGCCATCGTCCCCGTCGACGTGCAGAAAATGCCCGATTTCGGGGTGAGCGCTCCACTGCTCCTCGAGCGAAATCGACCATTGCCGCCGAATCAGGCTGCGGCTGACCCGCGGAAATTCGGCGCACCACAGCAGCATGTGGGCGACGGGCTCCGGAAGCTTGTCCAACCGGTCGGCCACCTGCTGGGCCTTCTCTCCTTTGCCCTCATGAAGCCGTTCATTCGTCGCCATCAGCCGCTTCGACAGCAGCCGGATAAAATAACGCGACAAGGCCGCTTGTTCGGTAATCAGCCAATCGAACGTTTCGCGGTCAATCACATACAGACGCAAATCCGTCGCAGCAATCGCCGTCGCCGTCCGGGCTTCGCCGGTCAGAAGCGCCATTTCGCCAAAGGCGCTTCCCTCTCCCAATGTCGCCATCGGCAGCCCGATTCCTGCCGAAGCGGCCGAGAACAAATCCAGCTTGCCGCTTTCGATAATATACAGGCAATCGCCGGCATCCCCTTGTCGAAACAGAGTCGTTCCGATCGGAATGTCCTGCTTGTTCAGCTTGCCCAGCAGCTTGGCCAATTCAATTTTGGTCAAGTCGCGGAACATCTCAATTTGCTCTAGCGCCATGATTTTTCTCCCGTTGTCGTAGGATAAAATTATCTTTTCTTCTGGAAGCCGGATGACGAAGACCCGGTCAGCCGGCCAATTCGCGTGCGGCGCGCCGCCGCTACAGCGGTTCCCCTTTCTCCAGCTTGTCGACGAACTCGCGGATTTTGCGCTCTCGCGTCTCCGCTTTTTTGACGTTCTGCAGGCGGAACAGGATGGTGTACCTGCCGGACTTGGTCAGCGACTCGTAGCGTTCCTTCGCCTTCGCGTTAAGGGCCAGCGCAGCGGCCAAATCGTCCGGCACTTCGGCGCTGCTCGCCGGCGCGTACGCCCTGTCCCACTGGCCGCCGGCTTTGGCGATCTCGATCGTGCGGAGGCCGGCCGGCTGCATTTTGCCGCTTGCGATGAGCCCCTCCACCTTGGCCACGTTCACCTGCGACCAGATGCTCCTCGCTCCGCGCGGCGTGAAGCGCTGCAAATACGTGCGCTCGTCGAACTTGTCCTTCTGGCTGTCCACCCAGCCATAGCACAATGCGACGTCCAGCGCCTCCAGATAGGTGACGGACACGATCCCCGAGCCCTTCTTCGCAATCTGCAGCCACATGCCCGGGGACGACACGTGGTTATCGGCGAGCCAAGCTTCCAGATCGTCTTGTGTGGCGAACAGCCGAATCGGCAGCCCGTCTTTTCGTTCCATTCGAATCGCCTCCTCGTTGTTACTTTCATTTCGCCGGCGGAAGGTCAATACCTGCCACATGCGGCCGATTCGATGTTGAACCTCTCTCCTCTGCCCATTACAATATAGTCAAAAACGTGCATGAGAGGAGATCTAATCCGTATCCACTGCCGATCACGCATGCGCTGATCCGTGGATGCCCGAGCTGACGCTGACCGGCGATTTTTACGACGCAGGCGGGTGCGATCGTGGGGCCGCGCACGCCCGATGCGTACGAGCTCGTTTACTTTCCGCCGAATGGGCCATCCGAAAGGATGGCCCTAAAACTTGCCGTTACAGACCGGTTTTCTTGCTCTTACCGTCACGACTGTCCGTTCCAGCCGTTACTCGCCCCTTACTGCCGCGAGCCGTTGGAGCCCTCCCCTCAAACCAAACCTGCGTTTATTTTTCCAATTCGAGCTTTACCGTTAACTCGCTCAGTAGTTTAATATCGGTTTGAGTCATGGTACCGAGCACATAAGGCTGCAGAGGATCCAATGGCGGGTATTCCAGTAAATAATCATAAGAAGTATCGCTTAGTCGCGTTCGCTGTCCGTTATCCGAAATAATCAGCTGACCGTCAGCCGTTTCCAACCACAATGAGGCGGTTTGCGTATAGGGGACCTTTCCTTTGACTTCGTAATAAATCAGCGTTTTGTCATTCATAAACACTACATTTTTTACAATTACTTCTCCAACCTTCCCTTGAGACAAAACAATAGGAAATTCATTTGTTAACTTGGACGTTACGGTTTTAATTTCATTCTGATGCGCAAGCAAATGATAAGGCGTCACATAAAGCTCTTTCGTGCCGCTAGGAAGCGGAGCGAAACGAACGGTTCCTCTCGATATGCCATCTTTGTCGGTTGAAAAGCGCAAATCCAGATATTGAATCTGCATGCCTCGCTCATCCTCGAGCTGAAAGAGGAGCCAGTCCTTGTCTCCAAGAAATTCGAAGTTCAGCATAGTGGTTACAGGCGTTAGTAAATAGCTTGTTAATCGGAACTGTCCATCCTTTGACTTGGCCCTATGTCCATCTGCAAGTGTTTTATATTGACTATTCCCTATAGCCTTGTTGGTAATTGAGGAATGGAAGCTCCATTCGCCTGCAACCCGATTTTGCTGAGCGGAATGGTCGTCCTTAGGCCCTGTCACTTCGCCGATTTTTAATTCTAGTTCAAAGCTATGTTTAGCTTCCACTCCCAACTGATCGATGTCGAGTGTCAGGATGCCAACGGATTGGTTGGCGTTTATTCGATGCGGTTTTGTTCCAAGGGCAGCTCCAGATTGCGGAACGCCGTTTATTTTGACGGAAGCCTTCCCTAAAAACAATAAATTGTCGACCTGCTCGGAATGGATTTCATAACCAATCGATAGTCGGGCCCCATCGTAAATGACGTCTTGCAGCTTGATGGTAACGCCATTGTCACTTGCTTCTTCGTTGATTAACGAAGTCAACCCGTAGTTCTGACTGTTAATAATTCCGCTATCGCCGGCAAATGAAAAGACATTTCCTTTAAATATTTTGCCCACGATTGGAATTTTCCGTAATTGCTCAGCTGAAGCGGGGAATGACGATAAGGTGACGAAAAGCAAGACTAAAGCGAAGATGGAGTAGCCTGCCGCAAACAGCGTTCTTCGGAGGGTTGACTTGTTTGTTTTCTGCGTCTTTCTCTCGACGTGCACTTCCAACACTCGGGTTTGCAATTGGAGGAGCGGCAGTTTGGTTTCTTGAAATTTATGCTTTAACTCCTGTTCAAAAGTATGAAAAGCTTCGCTCATCCTCGCCTGCCCCCTTATCCGCTAAGTAACTTTTTAACTTCTTCATTGCCCGTTCATATCTCTTGCGCACCGCCGAATAGCTTATGTCGAGTTGCTCTGCTAGTTCTTCGAACCGATGTTCTTCAACAATTCGCAGCAAAATAATATGGCGTTCCTTGGGGGCAAGCCGCAGCAACGCTTCTCGCAGCTCCACATTGTATTCCAGACCCTCGGTTGGCCGATCCGTTTGGAAAACCGGTATCGAGCGCGAAAACAGGTGTAATATTCGGTCATGAATTTGGGCTCTCTTGAGCTTGTTTAGACATTCATGGTAAGCGATTTTGTACAACCATGCACTAAAAGAGGTGCCTTCGCGATACTGCTCCAGCCGTTCGAGTCCTTTCACGAATACATCTTGTGTTACATCTTCGGCCTCTTGCAGCTGTCCAAGCATATGGAAGCAATATTTAAATATGGGCTGCTGATAATTCGCCACTATCGTTCCGTAACGATCCTTGTCCCCGTTCTTCACTGCCCGTACCATCTGATCCGCGTCAGCCAACTCCATGGTTTCCCTCCCTGCGAATGGACTATGTTTTCGTATGTATAACAATCAAGCAGGTGTATTTGGGACAAGGGTCTTGGTACGGAGTCAAATCTATGATATATGTAAGATATTGGATTTGATCCGGCTTTCAGAGATACAAATCGGAAGAATCACTCTTCCATATACCAAGGATAAACTACTCCGTGAATTTCAGATACGTGAAACATTGGAGTATAGTTGTTAGATGGCAGCACCAGGAAAGGAGCAAGGCAGACGATGTTGAAGTCTAGCGGGAAATGGCTCGGGGCGGCACTTGCTCTCTTTCTATTGAACGGATGGATCAACCTATCGCTGATGCAAGGGTGGAAGGACGGGCGGGATGTGCTCGACCAGCTTCGCTATCGTTTGGATGACGCCGCTTTTATTCTGTTGTTTGGGATCCTGGCGCTCGTCTTCTGGGCGATGTTCGCCGTTCTCCCAAGGGAGCGCGGTTACTTGTATTTAGGGATGATCTCGCTGCTGACCTCGTTGCAGCTGTTCTGGGATTGGGATGACAAAGTGCTTTTGTTCGGACCCTGGCCGGACGTTCCCCACGGATCGCTGCTCGTCAAATGTAGCATTACGTTCCTGTTTTTCTCCTTGGCCGCTTATATGCTGAAAACCGGGAGTCAACCGATCACTAGGGCTTTTCGTTGGGCAGGCGGGATGCTGTGGACGGCCATTCTCGCGGCGCTGCTGTTGTCAGGCGGGGATTCCTTGTTTGTCGGGCTGAACTTTCTTTTTCTGGCGCATGTGTTCTTCAATATGGCGCTCTGCATCTGGCAGTTTATCACCTTGCTTCGACTCCAAGGGCAGCTAGAGGAACTGCGGTTTATCGGGTTGGGCTTCCTCCTGTTCTCGATCGTCCTTCTGCCGGATCCCGTAAAGGATTTGCTGGAATTGATCGAGGGGCGCAGCCTCGGTTACCTTCCGGTGTTCTGGGAGCAATGTCTGGAGGATACGTTCGCTTGGGCTCTGCTATCGCTGCTGGTGGTATTCGGGATCGTCTTTTTCCGCCGATTCGTGCAGACGATGAAGGACAATCAGGCCGTTTCCGAAGAGCTGAAGCTGAAAAATGCCGCGCTGGAGCTGGAAGTGGAAACCCGCCAGCGGCTGGACCAGCTGTTCTCCGTTCTGCTTCGGACGTACCGGACAGCGGATTTGGAGCAAGGCGTGCTTCGGGAAGGACAACGCTATTTTCAGCGGTACGCCTTTGCCATGGTCAAATACGATGAAGCGGCGAATACGGTCGGCTTTGAAGGGATCGATGGCCCGTTCTCTCCGGGACGGAATATGGAAGAGTCGCTGCGCGCCGAGGGGAGTCGCTTAGCTTCCGGAGAGGTGTTGGTTACTCCTGGAATGGTATTGGGGGCAGCGGGACGCGCAGGCGATAGCATGCTCTTCTTGGCGGTGTATTTCAAGGATGGCGGTTTGCTCACTATAGGAGAAAGGGAAACCTTCGCCCTGCGGCTCATGTGCAAATATGTTTCGCTCTTCTATGAATATTTCCAATTGATCGAAAGCCGGTTCAAGGAACTGGAGCAAAGACCGGCGGAGCGTGCGCCTTGGCTGTCCAAGCTGTTTATGCAAATCGCTGAGAAGGAAAGGAAGCGGCTGGCCTCCGATCTTCACGACGAAGTGTTGCAGGAGCTGTTGCATATCCGCCGCATCCTGGATCGCACCCCTGCCGAGCCCTCGCTGCGACAGGAACAATACGAGCAGCTACGAATAGGGCTGGATAACGCGGAATATATGATTCGGGAAACGTGCCGGGAGCTGATGCCTTCCTTCCTGCAGGATCGTGGCATCCTGCACGCCATATCCGGCCTCGTGGAGAAAACGCGACTGCGGGCGGATTTTCAGCTGGAATTTCAGGCGCTTCCGATCAAGGTCTCGCTTAATGATGATCAGATGACGGCTCTCTACCGGGTTGTGCAGGAGCTGATCAACAATGCGGTCAAGCATTCGGAAGCAGGCCGGGTCACGTTGGAGATTGAGCAGTTGGATCAGGCTGTGCATATTCGATACGAGGATAACGGGAAAGGCATGGATACCGGGGCGATCTTATCTTCCACGAGCCGACTGGGGATCAAAGGCCTTCAGGAGCGCATTCGCATGCTGGGCGGGCAAGTCTCGATAGATTCGGAGCCTGGCCAAGGGGTTGCCGTCCGCTGCTCTATTCCGCTCTAGCAGCTGCCGGTTGCCGCTTGTAGCCGCCGCTCTCTAACCGAGCTTACACTTCCAGGCTCAGCCATTTCTGCTCGATCCCCTTCATCACGGCTTCCTGCCGCGAGGCGGCACCCAGCTTCTCAAACAACCGCGAAATCGTATATTCGACATTGCGCTGGCTCATGAATAGCCGGTCCGCAATGTCTTTATTTTTATTTCCTTGGGCGATCAGCTTCAGGACCTCCACTTCTTTTTCCGACAACGACTTGTTCCCTGCACCGGATTCCACAGGCTGGATTCCATGGAAGCTGTCTTTCGTTCTCAGCTTCCTTGCGAGGTGCACGGGAAGGACCGTTAGCTGGTGCATCGCCAAGTGAATACAATGGATAAATTCCTGCTCTCCGAGCGATTTTTCCATAATACCGGTTACTCCGAGATCAATCAGCTTATCATAATGCTCCGCAATATCTTCTCCGGTTAAAATGACGATGGTCGCCTCCGGATCACGACGAAGAGCCGCTTCCGATAGTTCAAAGCCGCTCATCCCCGGCAGCTTCAAGTCAAACACGAACAGATCGAATGGACACTGCTCCATCCGTTCCAACGCCTCCGTCCCTCTGGAGGCGGTAGTGACGCGATACCCGTGTCTTTCCAGGATTAGGGCGGTTCCGGCTAAAAATGTTTTGTGATCATCCACCAATAATAGATGCTTCATCCCAAACCTCCTGCGCTCACACTCGAATATTCCTATTTTACTATATCGATGACTTGTGGAAACCACAAACGTAACGGTTCAGACCGCAAAAACAACCTCCCTATTCCGAAGTGCGATTTGCGCGGTTTGCGGCCGTGATTTCGGTGTGAGATCCCGGATGCCATGCTATCGTAAAGATGTGAAATCGAAGAAGAGGTAGGGTGGAACTATGGAGAATCGTTTATTTTATCTGGATCGGTTAAAAGTGTTCTTGACGGTGTTGGTTGTGCTGCACCATACCTCGATCATCTATGGCGGGGCGGGCAGCTGGTATTACTATGAACCGCAGGACAGCATCGTGGCTCAAGCGATTTTGTCGACATTTACGGCGGTGAATCAATCATTTTTTATGGGGTTGTTTTTTTTCGTTTCCGGTTATGTCACCCCGGCTTCCTTCGACCGACAAGGGAGCTTGAGCTTCCTGAAGTCACGCCTCTTGAGGTTCGGTATACCGATCTTGTTTTACATGCTGATCCTGGTTCCCCTTCTAGGGTATGTATCCACGGGGTACGACGGATCGTTCGTCTCCTTTTTTAAAGAACAGGTACTGCCTTCTCCCCTTCAGGGAATCCAAGCGTTTGCCGTCGGGCCGTTGTGGTACCTGGAGGCGCTGCTGATTTTCTATGTGGGGTATGCCCTATACCGCAAGCTATTCCAAGGCCGGCCCCGCCGCAAACCTCTTATGCTGACCCCGCGCTTGATGACAGGCTATGTAGCGTTCGTTGTTGCGGCGAATTTTCTTGTACGCTTGGTATACCCGGTCGGAACCGAATGGCTGAACCTGCAGTTGGGCTATTTCCCGGCCTATATCGGCTTATTTATGGCCGGGATTGCAGCATATCGAGGCAATTGGCTCCAGCAACTGGATGAACGAACGGTTCGCAAATGGAGATGGCCGGTCTTATTGATGATCCTCATGCTTCCGGCCGGGATGGCTCTGGGAGGTGCATTGGAAGGCGATACTTCCGTGTTCATGGGAGGAATGAGCTGGCAAGCGGCCTTTTACGCCGTACTGGATCCGCTGATGGGATTGGGGATCTCCCTCCTGTTGCTTATCTGGTTCCGCAATCGTCGGAACGGTACTATGACCAGGTTCACCGGATGGTTATCCGCCCATGCCTTTCTCGTTTACATCCTTCATGCGCTGGTTGTAACTTATACCGCCTTTGCGTTCCGGCATCTAATCTGGCCGCCAATGTTGAAATTCGTGCTCGTCGGCAGTATTGCCGTTGTGCTGACTTATTCGGCGGCATCGCTGCTTCGTAGGATTTCCTTGGTCAAGAAAGTCGTTTGACCGGCATGGAAATCACAGCAGATCAGTGCGCGGAAGGTCGCGTATTGTCCGGCTAATGTCGGAGGGCAGCTGCATCGTCATTTTTGTCCCGCGATCTTCCTCGCTCTCCACGACTACGCCGTATTCAGGACCAAAGATAATCTGGATTCTGCGATGGACGTTTTGAATGCCGATGCCCAACGTTTTGCTGAATCCGGATTCCGTTTCTTTGAGCGAGGCTTGAATCTCCGCTAATTTCGGAGCTGGAATTCCAGCTCCGTTATCCTCGACGGTAATGCACAAATAGTGGGTGTCCAGATGGGCGGAAATGATAATTTTTGCATGGGGCCGATTCCGTATGCCATGCTGCAACGCGTTTTCCACCAACGGCTGCAAGGAAAGCTTGACCATTTCCCGGTCCATGAGCAGCGCGGGAATGTGATATTCGATCGGGGGTTTCTTCTGAAACCGGTGCTCATGAATAAATAAATAGTTTTCAATATGATTCAACTCGTCCGAGAGCGCAACAATTTCCATATTTCGGATTGAATATCGGAACATATTAGAAAGCGCCTCGGTCATCTCTGAAATATCGTCAGCTTCCTTCAGTATCGCGTAGGAATTGATTGTACCGAGCGTGTTGTGCAGGAAGTGAGGATTAATTTGATACTGCAGTGCTTGTAATTCGAGTTGCTGTCTTTCCAATTCGGTTTGCTTGGTTTTCAACTCGGATTTGTAAAGCTGCTCCAGCAAAGTAGACAAGCGATCGACCATAGCGTTGTAATTTTTGACGAAGCTATCGATTTCCTCAATGGACGAGGAAAGGGAGATTTTGCTCCATTGTTCAAGATCAACCCGCCTCATGCCCCTTTGTATTTTCGCAAGCGGCCGGGAGATGCTGCGTGTGAACAGGAGCGCCAGCATCATCGAAATCAGCAGCGCGGACATGCCGATGCCAAGCGTCGTTTTTTTAATGACGGAAGCGGGTTCGAGAATAAGGGAGTAAGGCGTTGTGGCTAAAATCTTCCATCCGGTGAAATTGGACGTATTAAAATGAAACAGGGTCTGCTCCTTGTTGAACGCCTCTACGAAAGTGCCGTCTGATTGATTTTGCAAATGCGTCCAGATGGTCGAGTTGTTCAACTCGGTACCGATCATCTGCTTGTCGGGATGGTAGATAATGCGGCCCTGGTCGTTCATGATGAAAAACGTATGCTGGCTGAAGTTGGCTACATCCCACAGCTCTTCGAGCGCCGAAGCGCGGACGTCGATCCGTAGAATGCCTTTGGGCTCAAAGCCGAATCTGCCGCGCAGTTGGCGGCTGATGCTGATTACGTATTGATCGCGGAGTGTTAGGCTGGGGTTGATGTCAATGACGGCACGGCCCGTGTTGGGAGTCGAATTCAGCACGTCCCGATAAATATTCGGGATGACCAGGGTTTCGAGATAAGGTCGATTCGACATCGCAATTTTCCCGTTTTCCCCGATGAGCATGATCAGCTCAATCTCATGGTGCTGCAACGACATCTGGTTAATGATATGTGTGATCTCGTTGTATGAGCCTAAATCGACCATCTCCGTTCTATTCAAATCCAACATCGCTTTGACGTGATTATTGGCCAGCAGCGCAAGCGAAGTCAATTCGTATTCGTCAATGAAGCGGTCGGTTTGGGCCAGCGTGTTCCGAACGATATGATTCAGATAGTCTTCCGCCTGATTGAACATCTGGGTTGTCGAGTGACGATAAATAATATAGCTGACCAAAGAAAGCGAGAAGAAAATAATAATCGTGAAATAAAGAATAAGTCGTTGGAACAGGCTCATTTTTTTCAACGATCTCTTCATGGTTAATCAATTCCCATTTGGGATCGATAATCCGAAGGGCTGATTCCGGTGTACTTTTTGAAGGTTTTGCTAAAATGCGGGTGATCGACACACCCTATTTTATACGGAATGTCGACAATACGAACATCTCTTTGCAGCAGTAGCTCCTTGGCCAGCTCCATTCGCAGCCGGGTCCGGAATTTGACGAACGATTCTCCGGTTTCCTGCTTGAACAATTGGCTGAAGTAGGTCGGGGCCAGCCCGAGCTTGGAGGCGACCATTTCGAGCGACATTTCTGTGTTCAAATGGTTCGTAATATAGGCCTTGGCAACTTCTATAGGATCAAGCTCTTTGCTTTTCCGTTTCAGCCTGATTTCCTCGATAAACAGCCTGCCCATCTTCATCAATTTCTGATTGGCTTCCGCCGCGTGCGGCGCGTTAATTAGCGCCATGCCAGGGTCCAGCGTGTTCCCGCCGCGCGAATTCAGGCGCGTAATCAGTCTATTGAGGATATGGGTCAGCAATTGAAGATAATACGTCAAATTCAGACTCCGCTTGCTCATTTGGGCAACCCACGATTCCAATGCGGCCTGCATGCCAGGTTCGTCGAGTGACCAGATATGCTCCTCCAACTGCGTGATGATCGCTTCCATTTCCTCCGGTCCAACAAATTGTCCCTTGCTTTTATCTAAATTTTGAACCAGTCGATAGAGGGTGTCTCTGAGTGTTTTTTTTGTAATCGGTTTCAATAAATAGTCTTTGACGCCGAAGGAAATCGCCTTTTGGGCGTAAGGGAAATCATCGTAGCCGGAAATAATGACCCACTGCGTCGCCGTCGCTGTCGGATGCCATTTCTCGATCAGCGCGAGTCCCGAAGGACCATCCATTTCAATATCGGTAAACACTACATGAAACGAATGCTGTCGCAGTAAGCTGTCGGCCTCTTCAAAGCCGCTTGCTTCGAATATCGTCCGTTCGTTCAAGCCGTCTATATCGTCGATTCGCTCCAGCAACGCGTGCAGCCCTTTGCGAATCATCGGTTCATCTTCCACGATCAGAATCAGCACCATTCATCATCCTTCCTGCAACGATGCCCCGCTAAATTCCGCCGGTTCAATCTATCGCCATCTTAGCACAGAACGTGAACCCTCGTAAATTGGACACCTAAAATCACCCTACCTGTATCTTAAAAAAACACATCAGCTGCAATATTTCTGACATTGCTGTATTTGCATGCAACATATTACGATGATGGAGCAATCAACAAAAGAACCGACCTGATGGAGGAGTCGAAAATGCATGTGGAAGCGCAAGCCATAAAGGCATCACAAAGAAAACGCAGCACCCTTAGCAACTTGTGGAAATATCGGGCGCTCTATTTCATTTCTTTGCCAGGTTTGATTTATTTCGCTATATTCAAATACGTTCCGCTCGCAGGAAATGTCATTGCCTTTCAAAATTACAACATCTTCCGAGGCGTGTTCAAAAGCCCGTGGGTAGGATGGGACCATTTCAAGCGAATGTTTGACTATGCGGACTTCCATCAAATTTTGGCAAATACGCTGCTGATCAATTTGTACGATCTGCTGTTTGGTTTTACGGCCCCGATTGTCCTTGCTCTCCTGCTGAACGAGGTTAGGAGGACGGCGTTTAAGAGAGTGATTCAGACGACTATATTCATGCCGCATTTTTTGTCGTGGGTCATAATAAGCGGTATCTTCATTGGCATTTTGTCCCCTAGCACAGGCATCATCAATCAAGTGCTGGCGTGGATCGGCATGGAACCCATCTATTTCATGGCGAAGGAGCAATTCACTCGCTCGATTATCGTCGTTTCCGGCATATGGCGTGACTCGGGATGGGGAATCATTGTTTATTTGGCTGCGCTCGCCGCGATCAATCCGAATTTGTACGAGGCAGCCGAGATTGACGGGGCAAACCGGTGGCACCAAACGATTTACATTACGTTTCCGGCTATATTGCCTACGGTTACGGTATTGTTTCTGCTGAATATCGGGAATTTCCTCGATTTCGGATTCGAGCGCGTGTATGTATTTTTGAACCCGTTGAATAATCAGACAGGGCAAATCTTCGATACTTACATTTATGAAGCCGGTCTGCGGAGGGGACAATTCAGCTATACGACTGCGGTTGGATTGTTCAAATCCGTATCGGGCCTGGCGTTGCTCGTGATCACAAACTGGCTCAGCAAGCGGGCGACCGGAAACAGTCTATACTAAACGTAAGGAGGGCACATCATGTATTGGAGAGCTAGTCCCGGGAGAAAAGTGTTCATCGCATTCAACACCGTCTTCTTGATTGTCGCCGCTGCGCTGTGCTTGATGCCGGTCATTCATGTATTATCGCAATCGTTCAGCGGATCAGGCGCCATCCAGAGAGGGGAAGTTCTTTTTTGGCCGGTCGAATTTACGTTGAGTAACTACCAGCACATTATGAAGGATCAATCCATTCTGCGGGCATTCGGAATATCAGCGTTTCTCGCCACATTCGGTACATTCGTCAATCTGTTGCTGACGGCTTCGCTTGCCTATCCGTTATCACGGCCCGAGTATTCGGGGAGAAAGGTGATTCTGTTCCTGATCATGTTCACGATGATCTTCAGTCCTTCGCTCATTCCTGCTTATTTGCTAGTACAGAAGCTCGGGTTGCTCAACAGCCTGGCGGCGCTCATTATCCCGTCTGCCATCAGCGCGTTCAATTTCTTCATCATGCGGTCGTTCTTCATGAACATTCCGTCTGAGCTGATCGACTCCGGCCGGATCGACGGCTGCTCCGAGCTGCGGATTTTGTCTTCCATTGTGCTGCCGCTGTCCAAGCCGGCGCTCGCTACACTTAGCATTTTCTATGCGGTATCTCATTGGAATTCCTATCTCAACGCATTGATGTACATCGAAAACCGGAAATTGTACCCTCTGCAAATCAAACTCAGGCAGTTGCTGATCGAGGATAAGAGCACGTTCGACGTATCGACGGAATTATCGATGTACATGTCTCCCGAAGGGGTCAAGATGGCGGCGATTATGGTCGCTTCGCTGCCGATCATTGCCGTGTATCCGTTCGTTCAGAAATACTTTGTGAAGGGCGCACTGCTTGGCGGGATTAAGGGATAAGGTTCGTTCCGAACTTAAAAAACACCAAGTCGACATTACTTTTTCACATATAAATTTAGTAATCGTCATGTTAAGTTGAAGCTGTAAGCGGATTCAAATTTTGAGAAAAAGGGGACGATGAGCAAATGAAGAAAATTTTGGTTGTGGCGTTTGTTTTCCTGATTGCGGTCTCGCTCGTGGCTTGCAGCGGGACTCCCGCTGCAACGGAGCAGCCGGTTGCGAAGGAGGATTTGCCTCCGCTGGAATTTACGATTTCGATGCGGGACTTCAACAATCCGTTTGTGGTAGGTCTGCCGGATATCAACAAGGAACCGAACAAGGTGAAGCTGGAGGAGCTTACGAATACGAAGTTCGATATTCGCCTGATCCCGAATGCGCAGTGGGTTGAACGCATGAACGTCATGTTCGCATCGGGTGACATTCCGGATATTGTGAACGCCGGGTCCTATCTCTTCGGTCCCGAATTGGCCGGCGCGATCGAGAACGATGTCTTCCTGCCGCTGAATGACTTGCTGAAGAAGCACGGACCCAATCTGTTGAAGGTCGTCCCCAAGGCAGCCTGGGACGCGGTAACATATAACGGCAAAATCTATGCAATCCCGGATTACCTGAATAATCCGAACCGCAGAGCGATGAATGTTCGGATGGACTTGGTGAAAAAAGCAGGGCTCGGTACTCCTCGTACGCTGGACGAGTATGTGCAAGTGTTGCGAGCCTTCAAATCGATGGGCGTCGAGCAGCCGTTCGTGATGCGCGCCAACTTCAAATATTCGGATACATTCTTCGGCGCCTTCGACGCGCTGCCTTATCAGTGGGAATATTACAACGGCAAAGTAGTGCCAAAGTTTATGGCGGGCAACAAAGGCAAAGAAGCCGTGGCGTTCCATCGCAAGCTGTATGAAGAAGGCTTGATTCACAAGGAATTTGTTACGTTGACGGCAACGGATTCCACCAATGCGATTCTGGCCGGCAAAGGCGGCATGTGGTCGATGAACGGATCCGATTTTATCGGACGGGAGAAAGAAGTGAAGGGGAATGTGCCTGGCGCGGAGGTGGCGATCATCCCGTCGCCGACAGGTCCTGACGGTAAAGGCGGGCACTTCATATACGATCCTTCCATTATGGCCTTCTATTTCAACGCAAGAACCAAAGTCGATGTCGGCCGATTGATCGAATTTATTGATTGGCAAGTGACGCAAGAAGGTAAGAATTTCTTCACCTACGGCGGAGACCCCGCGCAATACAAGGCGCCTGCAAACAAGAAGGAGGAAGACGAGGAAGGTTACAGGGTCGGTTGGCTTTGGATGGTTAAGGAGAGAGACTTTAACAACCCGCTAGCTATCCTCAGAGAACCAAGCGGTCCAGGACTGGTCAAAGCGTTCGAGAACATCCTGTCCAAAGAGGGCAGAGACAGCATCAAGTTCATGTTGCCGCTGAAGGCGCTGTCCGCCAACCCGGATATTAATCCAGGAGTCGACACGCCGCCGCCGATCTGGATGGACGGAGTAGCGCGTATCATCGTCGGCGCCGCACCGATCGATTATTATGACACGATTATTCAGGAATGGCTCAAACGCGGAGGTCAGGCCGCAATTGACGAGGCGACGGCCTTGTATAACAGCAAATCAGGCCAAATTTATATTCCCTCCGGCAAGTAAGGATTGGCAACGAAGCCTATTGAAATGAACAAGACGGTCAGACTTCAGAGTGATTTGAGGTCTGACCGTTTATACCTTAGGGGTGCGAACAAATGAAGTATTTTATTTTAACCGATTTGGAAGGTGTAGCAGGTACGGATTCTTTTGCTCAGACAAGAACAGAGAACAGGGCCAGGAAGTATTCTTCCATGAAACAATTGGCTGCAGAAGCAAATGCTTGTATAGAGGGAATTCGATCGATTGATTCAGAGGCTGAGGTTGTTGTATGGGACGGCCATGGTTCGGGCGGGCTTGATGAGGAGGATTTAAGGGGGGCAACCTATATTCCTCCTCAGCAGAAGCCGTATTTTAACTTATCAGGATATGCGGCTATGTTATTCGTAGGTCAGCATGCGATGGCAGGTACGTTTCATGCCCCGCTATGTCACACCTTCAATTCGCGAAATATTGTTTATTACCGCTTAAACGATGTGTATGTCGGAGAATTTGCCGTAAGAGCTTTGGTAGCGGGCCTTCAAGGCGTGCCAACGATATTGCTGGCAGGTGATGACAAAGCTGCAGCCGAGGCGAGATGCTTTATTCCCGACATTGAATTGGCAGTAGTGAAGCGAGGGAAGGGGTTGGAGGAAGCAGAGCATCTATCTGCAGACGCAGCTTGCTCGCTTGTCCGTGAAGCATCGGCCAGAGCGGTGAGTCGTCATCAGGAAATAGAACCGTTTACCGCTTTTGCGGCGCCATTTATATTGGAAATTCGATATAATGAGCGGCCTTCTATGACAAAGTGGAACGAGAATCAGGCGGAATGGATAGATGACCGAACGATTCGCATCACTTCGGATTCTATAAACGATTTGCCCTTTTAAATGAACGCGAGAAAAGGCTTCCGCCGAGGGAGGCAAGGTGAACTAGAGTCGGGCTCAAGTGCTGAAAGGGGGTGTTGCCGGGCTGAGCCACATGGTTCAGCATGCTTGTCCATGCGCCGGGTCGCAAACTCAAGAGGTTGCTTCACTTCAAATGATGGCGCTTACAACAAACTTGAGGGAGGATCGATAATGAAGAGGGATAACCCGGTTCATGTAAGGAATAGTTTGTGCACCTACCTCCTCCATTAAAATTGGTAGCGTGCGTATTCATTTAAGGGAGGATCATCGGACGATGAGGATTAGTTACGGTAAAAAACATGTGGCCTTGCTATTGTCATTCGCATTGCTGTTCTCTATCGTTTCTTACTTGGGCCCGCGTGCCGTGTATGCCGCCGAGGGGCCGAATCGGTTCTCGAACGGCAGCTTCGAGCTCACGGACGGCAATGGCAACGCGACGGGTTGGACGCGCCACCAGTACACCGGCACGGTGCAATTCAGCGTCACGGACGCGGTCTATGCGGAAGGCACGTATGCCCACCAGTTGAACAGTTCGCTGCCGACGGCTCGCGCCTCCATCCGGCAGATCGTCTGGTTGGACCAGGAAGACATCGGCAAGATGTTCCGATTGAGTTTCTGGATGAAAACGGACGATGCGTCGGGCACGGGCAAAACCTATGTGCGCTACGCGTTCCGCAATAGTAGCAACCAGACCATCGGTGCCAACCAGTTTTCGCGGACCGTCACCGGATCGAGGGACTGGAACCTGGCGGAGAAGGAGTTCGAGATCCCGCAAGGGACGGTGTCGATTAGCTTCGAAGCGTTCCTCGAGAATGTCGACGGGACCGTGTGGTTCGACGATATGCGATTCTACGAGTTGCTGCCGGACGTCGAGCCGGAAGGCGAGCTGCTGCTTAACGGCGGATTCGAGCGACTGACGGCATCGGTCGACTGGGCGAACGGTGTTGGGGCGGCGAATTTCAGAGTCTGGAAGCCTAGCGGAACCCCGGTCTTCACCGCGGATACGGGGACGGTCCGCAGCGGTACGGCATCGGTGCGCATCGACGGAGCGCCGCCGAACGCGAGCCGCGGGGCCGTCTTTCAGAGGATCGAAACGCTGGAGATTGGCACGCCGTATCTCATCAGCGGCTGGTATAAGACGCAGGACGTGTCGAATACGATCCACGTCCGCTTACAGTACCAGCGTGACCTGGGCAACGGGCCGGTCACGACGAATGTGGTACTCGTGAACAACGTGAACGGGACGAACGATTGGACCTATTTCAGCCGGGTCGTCACGCTGCCGGACAACATCGTGCAGCCGAACGCGCCGGTCACGACGCTGGAAGCATTCCTCGAGAATTCGACCGGCACCGTATGGTACGACGACTTCTCGATTAAGCAGCATGTGCCGCTGGTGGACTTCTCGCTGGATCCACAGGTCGTCGCAATCGGAGAAGGCGCGGATACGCAGGTAGATGCCGCCTTTACGCCGGAGAACGCGGCGAATCAGACCCTCATCTGGACATCGTCCGACCCGGCGGTCGCGACTGTCGACGCAAGCGGACGCGTGTACGGACATTCTACCGGCTATGCCGTTATTACGGCCGAGTCGACCGAGACCAGTCAGCGACGCAGCGTCGTCGCCTCGATCGGCATTCCCCCCGCCGTGTCGCTAACTGTGCAGCCGTTCGTCGGGACCGTGCAGGAGAACGGATTGCTCGCGGGCGCGTTCTCCGCCTTCGATGCCGGGAATGCGGCGATTACCTTTGCCAAGGCGACGGAGCCCAAGCATGGCCATGCATCGGTCAACGCGGACGGTACGTTCCGCTACATCCCGATTCGTGGCTACACGGGTGCGGACGACTTTGTCTTCCTGGCTCAGACAGAGGCGGAGGGGCCTCTGTTCGGCATCGTCTCGATTGTCGTCGAGCCTATTGAGCGAGCACCGGTGCTCGACCTGCTCTGGTACTCTACGGACAAGGGGACCCCGCTCGTCGGAACCCTCGAACGGGTCCTCTCTCCAACGACAGAGCCGGTCACCTGGACACGGACGAGCGCGCCGGAGAGCGGCGGAGCGGCGACCGTGCAGTCGAACGGCAGCTTCACCTACACGCCGCCATCCGGCTTCATCGGCTACGACCGCTTTCGCGTCGCCGTGTCTACCGCAGGCGGCCTGCCGACGGAGGACACGGTGCACATCTTCGTCGTGCCGGCGCCGACCGACTTCGCGGCCAATCTCGACGCTGTCTCGGGCGGCAACGTGCATCCGCGTGTACTGGCCGACGCGGACCGGTTCGCCCATATTCGCAGCTTGATCGCCACGGATCCGTACATGTCAGATTGGGTGAACGACCTGAAGTCGGTAGTTGACGCGTTCGTCGCTGAGCCGAGCACCGGCCCGGGCACGGCGATTCTGTATCAGACGGCTCTTATGTACCAGCTCACCGAGGATCCCGTCTACGCGAATCGGGCCATCGCCCATTTGATGTATATGGCTAACGACATGCCTGTCAGTCAGTGGCCGGGCCAGTTCAATAATATGCTTTCCTTGGCTCCGATCGCCAACGCCGTCGGCCTCGCCTACGACTGGCTGTACCAGGAGATGACTCCGACGGAGCGTCAGACGATAGAGGCTATGGTCAGCGAGTATATTTTCTCCCATGCGCTCGGGTGGTATCGAGGGCAATTCACGCATAACGGAGAGCGAAACAACATTAATTTCGTCAATAACGGAAGCTTCGGCGTGCTAGCGCTGGCCATGTTCCGGGAGAGCGGCACGATCGGCGCGGAAGCGGCGGAGGTGCTGCAGGGCACCTATCGCAAGCTGCAGCAGGCACTCCGATATGTATCCGAGGACGGCGGTTGGCCGGAGGGACCGCACTACTGGCGGTACGGCACGCAGCCGCTGTACCTGTACTTGGCGGGACTGCACAGCACCCTCGGCACTGACTACGGACTGAGTGAGCTCGAGGGCATGGAAGCAATTGGCGAGTACCCACTGCATCTGCACGGCCCGGGCGGCACGTTCAACTTCGGCGACGACGACAATGCGCCCGTGCCGTCCCCGCAGTCGCTCTGGCTGGCTGACTTCTACCAGCGGCCGGAGCTCGCCTGGTATGCGGGTCAATTGTATCGCGAGCATCAGATCTCCTCGCCACTCTACCTGTTGTTCTACGAGCCGGGGATGTTCGATACCCAGCCGACCGCACTGGATCGCGCCTTCCACGGTCCCGAGATGATTGCGATGCGAAGCTCTTGGGCCGACCCGAACGGTACCTATGCCGCGATGCGGGGGCTGGATGAGGCGCTGCTCAGCCATAACGATCTGGATGCGGGATCGTTCATCTTCGATGCGCTGGGCGAGCGCTGGGCGCTGGATATCGGCAACGAGAATTACAGCCTGCCCGGTTACTGGCAGCTTAGCGGCGAGGGTACGCGTTGGACGTATTATCGCAAGGGACTTCAGGGGCACAACACGATCGTGATCAATCCGCACAGCAACCCGGTGCATATGCAGGATCACGCCGCGAGAGCGCCGCTGACCCGCAGCGAGTCGAAGCCTCGCGGAGCCTTCGGCATCGTCGATCTGACGGAGCGATACCCGAACGACGCGGTCTCGTATCGACGCGGCCTTATGCTGACAGGGGAGCGCAAGCAGCTAATCGTCCAGGACGAACTCACACTGAACGCGTCGTCGGAGCTGTACTGGTTCATGCACACGGAGGCGTCGATCTCCGTTATCGAGAACGGCCGCGCAGCGATATTATCCCGTAAGGATAAGAAGCTCTATGTGAAAATGCTGGAAGCACCCGTAGGCGCGGTCTTCTCGGCGATGCCCGCTGCGCCGCTGCCTGGTCTGCCCAACCCGCCGGGCCAGCGGATCAACTACGGTGTGAATAAGCTGTCGATTCACGCGACGGGGATCGAGCAGGCTAACATTGCCGTCTGGTTGGTGCCGCTTACGGAAGAGGAGCCCCTGCCGCAGCAATCACCGCTCTTCGTTCCAATGGAGTCGTGGTCGATTCCGGACGGCGCACTACCGGCGGCTGCGCCGCTGCCGACCGTGCAGAGCGTTACGGTGAACGGTGTGCCGATCGAAGGCTTCCGCCCGACGATGACGTACTACGAGTACGTCATCCCATTCGAGGTGACGGACGTGCCTACGGTTGCCGCCGTCTCCGAGCATGCGACGACGCTCTCCGCCGCGCAGTCGCTGCCGGGCCGGACGCTGATCTACGTCGCCGATCCACAGCAACCGGAGAGGATCAACCGATACACCGTCGCCTTCGTGCTCGGCCCGATCCTCGGCGATCCGCCTGCGATCAACCGCCTCCCTGTGACGGGCGTCACCGCGAGCGCGTCGCCGCAGGCGAACCTCGGCTACACGCCGGAGAAGACGTTGGACGGCGACCTGAATTCACGCTGGACCTCGGAGGGTCATCAGTGGATCCAATATGATCTCGGCCAGGCTCGGGAGGTCGGCGCCGTCTCGATCGCATTCTTCAACGGGCATACGCGCCTCGCGTATTTCAACATCGAGACGTCGCTCGACGGAATGAACTGGAGCCTCGCCTATCCGAGCGGGTCCAGCAGCGGGTTGAGCTCGGAGCCGGAGGTGTTCCACTTCGCCTCGGCCGCTCAGGCCCGGTACGTCCGGATCAACGGCTTCGGAAACTCCGCGAGTCTATGGAACAACTACACGGAGGTCGGTATCTTTAGTCCGACGCCAATCTCGGTTCGCATCGACGCGCCGGCGGTCTGGAAGCCGGGCGACCAACGTAAGCTGACGGCTTCATACACATTCGCGGATGGCCGCGTCGTCGCCGCAGCTCCTGCGGGCGTGGAAATCACGACCAGCAACACCACCGTGCTGGCCTTCCTCCCGAACGGCAAGGCGCTGGCCAAGAAGCCGGGAACCGCCGTACTGACGGTAACCGATAATGTGTACGGTCTGAGCCGAACCCAGCAGATTGAGGTGCGAACGCCCAATCATTAACGGCTTCTCAACATAAGCTGCAAGCCTGCAAGCCGCCGACATCCTGTCGGCGGCTTGCAGCTTGTGCTTACTTGCATTCAGTTCTACGGCGCAAATCATGTAAAGTTTAGACAGGCGGTCGGCCTTTGGGCGGTTCCGGCAAGGTGCAGCTCCCAGGTTCCGGATCGGTCCGGACTTGCAACAGCCTCATATCCAGGAAGACGACAATTTGCTGCAGCGAAGCAATTTGCTGCTCGATGTGGCGTTTGTGCTCTTCCGCCAGCGCAACCAGCTCCGGGTAGTCGGTTATAGGATCATCCCGCCGGAGGGTAAGGAAGGGCTTCATGCTTTCCAAGGAAAGACCTGTTTTCTTATAGCAAGCGATCATCCGCATCGTCTCCAGATCTTCGGCACGATACAAGCGATGGCTGTTCGGCCTCCGCTCTGCATGAGGCAGCAAACCGATTTTCTCATAGTATCGAAGAGTATCCGCGGGAAGTCCGGTAAGCTCGGCAGCCTCTTTGATCGTGTACGTTTCTGCTTCGTTCATGGTCTTCTTTCCCTCCATAGTCCTGTAGTCTCCATTGTACAACCTGGAGTCAACTCCAAGTCAAGTCCATTCATGCATGTTTGGCTATTGACTTGAAGTCGACTCCAACTTGTAAACTGTGGCTTAAGCAAAGTAAGCCAACGGGAGGACAAGGACGATGAACGGGAAGAAAACAGCATTGATTACGGGAGCAGGCAGCGGGATCGGTTTGGCGTTGACGCGCAGGCTTTTAAACGAGAATTGGCAGGTCGTCGGTCTGAATCGCTCGGCGTTTCCTGCGGAAGATCCGATTGTCCAGGAGGCGGCAATGGAACGGAGGCTGCGGGAGTATAGAGCGGATCTGGCGGATTTCCGGCAATTGAAGCAAGCGCTCGAGCTGATTCTGGCGCAAGAATCCCGCCTGGATCTGATTTTCAACAACGCCGGCGGAAGTCTGCCCGAGATCCGTTATTCCCCGCAAGGTCGCGAGCTCCACTATGAGCTGCAGACGGTCGCGCCGTACCTGATTATGATGGAGTTGAAGGGACTGCTGGAGCGGGGGGAGCATCGGAAGGTGGTCAACACGTCTACGAATGCGTTCGCCTCCCTTACTACTTTTAATGCCAGTACGTTGGAGCAGCCGACTTCATTCCGCAAATTGTTCGGGCCTTATGCCGCTACGAAGCTCGCGCTGTCGTTATGGACGCGGGAGGCAGGGCCTCAATTATTCGCTCAAGAGGGGATCACCGTCCTCAGCGTCGATCCGGGCGGCAACAACACGATTAACCCGAAGAATCGGGCCGGCTTGCCTTTCTTGCTGAGGCCTGTCATGAAGCTGCTCTTTCCGGATCCGTCGAAAGGGGCGGGCTTGCTTTACGATGCGGCGCTTGGTCGACAAGGCGACGTTCCTAGCGGCGGCTATCTGACGAAAGGCAGACCCTCCAAATTGAAGTTCGCGGAGCAAGGAGCCGAAGTGCTGGCCCGGGTGGATGAAATCTACAGGGAGGATTATCAGCGTGGATTCTGATTTGCCCCCAGGAAAAGCCCCAAATCATAATATTCCTTGACAGGAATATTCCTGATGATGTATATTGAGTTTGTAGGAACGACATGAAGAAAATTTGCAAGAAAAATGGAGGAGGTATTACGATGGGAACAAGCAATTTTGTATCTATTACCATTGAGACGACGATTCGTAAGCCGATTGAACAGGTGTGGAAGTATCGGACGGAACCTCAGCATATTACGCAATGGGCTTTCGCTTCTGATGACTGGCATGCGACGAATGCCGAGAATGATTTGAGAGTGGGCGGGAAGTTCTCTACACGAATGGAAGCTAAGGATGGCAGCTTCGGATTTGATTTTGGCGGTATCTATGATGAAGTGAGAACAAATGAGTTTCTTTCTTACACGATGGGCGATGGAAGAAAGGTTGCGACTACTTTTGAAAGCCAAGGGAACGATACGAAAGTAATTGAAACGTTCGACGCAGAATCCACCAATTCTATTGAGATGCAACAAGCAGGGTGGCAGGCGATTTTGGATAATTTAAAAAAGTACAGTGAATCCAACGAGTAAGAGGATAAGGTTAGTCGGAGATGGTGTCCTAGGGCGCCATCTTTTTTCTTGTTGAACCTTACGTTACGTAATGTTTTATAATAAAGCTACCGGTACACAGCTAGCGCCGAAGAGTGGAGTTGGTTCATGAAGAGATATTGGAAGGTCGGAGATCTGGCCAAGCTTACGGGGCTTACCGTGCGAACCTTGCGTTTTTATGATCAAATCGGGCTGTTTTCCCCATCGGGACAAACGGAATCCGGCCATAGGCTGTACAATGAGTTGGACTTGTCCAGACTGCACCAGATTTTATCGCTTAAGGAGCTGGGATTATCTCTTGAGGAGATTAAATCGGCATTACATGGCGGGCAGATCAGTCCACTAGAGATTGTGGGATTACAGATCGACCAAATCACAGAACAGATGAAACTCCAGCAGAAATTATTGGAGCAGCTCCGGCATGTATCCAAGCTGATGCAGGGTAAGGCGGAATTAACGGTTGAAGATTTCACCAGCCTTCTGCAAGCCATGAAGATCGGATTGGAGAAGCCGGTCTTGGAGCGGCGAGCGAGTTGGGAACGACATCTGGAGCTGTTGGGAGACTTTCTGGCTGAAGAGAGCGGAATCCCGAAACAGAAGGAGGAAAATGAATGAACGAACGATTCGTCAAGCATGGAAGCTTCGTCGTCGAACGGATCTACGCCGCTCCACCGGAGCGGGTTTATCACGCATGGGCGGACCCTATTGCCAAAGCCAAATGGTTTTCAAAGCCAGCTATCTTTGATTTCCGGGTTGGAGGTCGAGAATATAGCAGCGGCGGTCCGCCGGGCGGTCCGATCTTTACCTTCGATGCCTGCTACCAGGAGCTTATTCCGGAGCAGCGTATTGTCTATACGTACACGTTGGATTCGGGAGACATACGCATGTCCGTCTCGATCACTACGATCGAGCTCATTCAGGCAGAGGGCGGCACGAAGCTGATTTTCACGGAACAAGGCGCATTTTTCGACGGACACGATACGCCGGAAATACGAGAGCACGGTACCAAGATCATGTTGGACAACCTGGGCAAGGCAATAGAAGGGGGACAGGAACATGACAATAGGTGAAAATGAACTTATGGCTACGCGCGAATACGATGTCCCGCGTGAGCTTGTATTTCGAGCCTGGACTACCCCCGATTTGTTAGCTATGTGGTGGGGACCGCAAGGCTTCACGAATACGTTTCATGAGTGCGATATGAAGCCGGGCGGCACATGGCGATACACCATGCACGGACCGGATGGCGCAGATTACCCGAATCATAGCGTCTTTGTCGAGATTGTACCGTCGGAGCGGGTCGTGCTCGACCATCTATCCGGCCACGAATTTCGGGTGACGGCTACCTTCGAAGACTTGGGGGGCCGTACCAAGGTCACCTTCCGTCAACTATTTAAGAAGAAAGAGGAGTTTGAACAAGCTAAGCCGTACTGCATAGAGGGCAATGAACAGAATCTGGACCGGCTTGGCAAGGTGCTGTCGGACATAGCCAACTAGATTTGCAACGTCATAGCTGCATTTACCGGAAAAAATGGCTGCTCGTGCGCGGACTCTAGAATAATCGCCGTTCAAGATCCCTCAGGAATCGGACGGCGGTTTTTTTTGTTAAGATTTTTTCGAAAAAACCGATGAAAATCGCTATAGGATAGGATTTCAGTTGCATGTTATAGTTATCGTTGATGGAGAAAATGCACTGGAGATGTACTATGTCGAAGCATAACGAAATTCCGGCCTATACCCTCTTTACCATGCCGTCCAACCGGTTGCAGCGGCGGTCTACTTTTATTATTGGCCTGATTATTGCCGTCCTTACGTTGTTGTGCGTGCCGTTTGCCCGATTGGAGTTGCCCAAGTCCAATACGTTCCTGCCGACATTGCTAGGCACGGTGGTCTGTTTTGAATGGATGACCATCTTCGTGTTCTATAATCAGTTTCGCATCCACCGCTCCCCTCAGATCTTGGTCTTGTGCGCAGGCTACGCTTACACTTCTCTGATGACCTTGGC
This sequence comes from Paenibacillus koleovorans NBRC 103111, assembly GCF_004000845.1. Classification (GTDB taxonomy): domain Bacteria; phylum Bacillota; class Bacilli; order Paenibacillales; family NBRC-103111; genus Paenibacillus_AA; species Paenibacillus_AA koleovorans. The sequence goes on along the minus strand of NZ_BIMA01000023.1, from coordinate 14,410 downwards.
CTATCTAATTCTGTTTCCGGGGTTCTTTCCGCCGACATACTATACTCCGGGCAATCAGACGGCTGAATATTTGTATGTCTACTGGCACGCCGGATTCCCTGTGACCCTTCTAATATATACCACCATGGAACGTTGGTTTGGAGAGGTGCGATGGAGCGCAAAACAAGCCCTGCGGGGAACCGTCCTATTGGGCGTGGGAGTCGTTGGCATTGTCGCCTGCTTCGTGTATGTTTCGGTCGCTTTTGAGAAACAGCTGCCCAATTTGGTGAACTTCGGTCTTGTGTCAAGGTTATTTACGTTTGGCTATGCGCTGCCTATCATGGTACTTAGTTGTGCAGCCTTCGTCTTTTACTACAGACTGACCCGAGCTGGAACGGTGACTTCGGCCTGGCTCTGCGTCGCCTTGCTTGTGAACGTATTGGACGTAGGGATCGTCCTGTGGGGAGGCAACCGATTCAGTCTGGGCTGGTATGTGTCCAAATTCCATACGTTTCTTTTTGCGAATATCGTACTTGCTGCCTTGTTCTACGAATTTATCCAAATGTACGTGAAGATGACGGGGCTATATGACCAAAGTCGGAAGGCGGGACGCAAGATCGCGGAACAGAACAAGATTATTGAACGCATGCTAGTATCGAGCCATGAAGCGATTACGATGTGCGATACGCGGGGAGTGGTGGTGTTTGCCAATGGGAGATTTGAGGAGCTGTTCGGAAGGCCGTTGTCTATAGGGGATTCCCTTGTAACGTATGTCCAGGAAATGAAGCTGTTGAATGGGGGAATGCTCGCCGAAGAGATGTTCCTTTATTTCGAGAAAACGCAGGCTGCCTTCCGGGAGTACGTTGCCCATCAGGCGTCGGATGGAGAGGCTTCCTACTATGAGTGTCATGTCACTCCGATCCGAGATGAGGGTACCACGACCTTCTATGGTCACTTGATCGCCTTCGGAAACCGCACGGAAGCCATACATAAGGCGCACAACGACGAGTTGACCGGACTGCCAAACCGCCGGTATATCGGGGAGTGGCTGGAACGCCGAGCGTCCATGCAGGAAGCGGGAGCGGATCCCTATGCGGTGTTGTTCCTGGATCTGGACGGGTTCAAACAGGTGAACGATACGCTGGGGCATGAAAGGGGCGACAAGCTCTTGCAGGAAGTGGCGGCCGCGCTCAAACGGTGTACCGACGAGCCGGACATTGTAGCCCGTTGGGCCGGAGATGAATTTGTGATTCTGGTGGAACGGGTCGAGCACGTTGATTTGGATCAATTGGCCGATCGTGTTCTTTCCGCCGTGCGACACATTGACGTCATCATGGGCCACCCGGTGGCCATCTCCGGCAGCTTGGGGATCGCTTTGGGCAACGAGGCCGGCATAGAGGCTAAGACGATTCTACATCAGGCGGATCAGGCGATGTACGAGGCCAAATCGAAGGGGAAAAACCGTTACTGCTTTTATAGTAAAACCGTGTAGGGTTGATGTTTGCCGTTAACGATGAGAAGGAGTGAGGAGCACGATGCAAGAGGAACGCAATTGGGCGGGGAATTACAGGTACAGCGCCGAGGAGCTGTTCGAGCCGGAGCGGGTGGAGCAGCTCCAGGAATGGGTGGCGAAGCGCCATAGGATCAAAGCGCTTGGATCGCGACACTCGTTCAACAGCATTGCCGACACGCCCGGCAGTTTAGTTTCATTGAAGAAGATGAGTCGAGTACTGGAGCTTGACCGTACCCGCGGGACCGTCACGGTGGAAGGCGGCATTCGATACGGAGAGCTGGCAAGTTATTTGCATGCCAACCAATATGCGCTGCATAATTTGGCTTCTCTTCCGCACATTACGATTGCTGGCGCTTGTGCAACGGGGACGCATGGTTCCGGGGACCGGAACGGCAATCTCGCTACGGCCGTACGCTCGGTTGAGATTGTGACTTCAAGCGGCGAAGCGGTCGTTTATACACGCGGTGAACAGCCGGAAGCGGACGGAGCCATGGTCAGTCTTGGAGCGTTAGGCGTCGTGTCGAAGCTGACACTAGACATCGTGCCGAGCTTTGATATCAGCCAACGGTTGTTTGAGAATATAGCTCTATCCCAGCTGGAAAGTCACTTCGACGATGTGTTCTCGAGCGCGTACAGCGTCAGCCTATTCACCGATTGGAAGAGCGAACACTTCAATCAGGTGTGGTTGAAATGTCTCGTGGGTGAGGAGGATCCGTTCGCCGAGGATGAGTTCTACGGGGCGACGAGGGCCACAGTGCCGTTGCATCCCGTACCGGGCATTTCCGCGGAGCCCTGCAGTGAGCAGCTAGGCAAAAGGGGACCTTGGCACGAGCGGCTGCCGCATTTTCGGATGGAGTTTACTCCGAGTGCGGGAGAGGAGCTGCAGAGCGAGTACTTTGTGCCGCGAAGCCAGGCCTACGCTGCGTTAGAGACGATTTACAAGCTGCGGGAGCAATTTGCTCCGCATCTCTACACCTCGGAAGTCCGTTCCATTGCTGCCGATCCGCTATGGATGAGTCCAAGCTACGACCGCGATTCCGTGGGCATTCATTTTACATGGAAGCCGCACGGCGAGGCGGTGGAGCGTGTGTTGCCGCTCATCGAAGCCGCGCTTGAGCCCTATGAGGCGCGCCCGCACTGGGCGAAGCTGTTCGCCATGGCGCCGGAACGATTGAAGTCGCTCTATGAGAAACGCCTTGATTTCCAAAAGCTCGCAGCCAGCTGCGATCCGCAGGGAAAGTTCCGCAATTCGTTCTTGGAACGGTATTTGTGGTAGGTGCATTAGAAGCTAGATGCGTGTATCCCCCTAGAGATGGGTCTAGGGGGATTTTTGCGTATCCCTACGATCCAAAAATAATGAACATTCCCCCAATAATATTGAACGTCGCCCGCAACCGGCAAAAAAGATGAAACTTGTCACGAAGATCATTCCTTCAAAGCCGGCGAACATCCGCTCTATAATGAGAGCGAGACATGGCTTGAATACTGGAGAATGAAGGTGATGGGGTGAACCCAAGAAAAGATGCGGTTGTCGGTCTTCTGTTTTTGCTTCCCAGTTTGCTTGGTTTTGTGCTGTTTATGCTGTTCCCGATTGTATTTTCTCTGGTGCTGTCGTTTAGCGAGTGGGATCTGATTTCCGGACTGCGTCAGATCAAGTTTGTAGGACTCGACAACTATATCGCCTTGTTCAAGGAGGGGCTATTCTATCAATCCCTCCGCAACAACGCGGTGTTTACGATTGTAGTCGTGCCCGTCACAATGGCGATCGCCCTGGTACTTGCGATAGCGCTGAACAGCAAGGTGTATATGAAAGGGCCGCTCCGGCTCGTCTACTTCATGCCGTACATTACAACGATAGTCGCGGCTTCGGTCGTCTGGATGGCGCTGCTGCATCCTTCGCAAGGGCCGATTACGCAGTTTCTTCAGTCCATCGGCATCGAGCACCCTCCGCAGTGGCTGGCCAGTACGACTTGGGCGCTCCCTTCCCTCATGCTGATGATGATCTGGAACGGTCTTGGCTACGATTTGGTCATCTACATGGCGGGTTTGCAGGGCATCTCCAAGGAGCTGTATGAAGCGGCCGAGGTCGACGGGGCGAGCGGGGTACGCAAGTTTTTCTCCATTACGCTTCCGCTTCTATCGCCGACGACGTTCTTTCTGTTCATTACCCGTGTGATCCATTCCTTCGAGGTGTTCGGTCCGATTAACATTATGACGCAAGGAGGGCCGGGGGAATCGACCTCGGTGCTGGTGCACTACATTTATGTTGCATCGTTCCGCTTCTACAAATTCGGGTACGGCTCGGCCATCGCATGGGTGCTGTTCCTCCTTATATTCCTGATTACGCTCGTGCAATGGAGACAGCAGAAGAAGTGGGTGAATTACTCATGACAACGAGCGCTCCATGGGTCAAACGTCTCATTAAGCTGCTAGTTACAGTTGCCGTTACGGCGCTGGGCATTCTGATGCTAATGCCATTCCTGTGGATGCTGTCGGCTTCGTTGAAGCTGCCAGCGGAAGTATTTCAGTTCCCGATCCGTTGGATTCCGGAGCATCCCCGGTTTGAGAATTACAAGTTCGTCTGGACGAACAAGTATTACCCCTTCTCGCTCTTTTTCTTCAATTCGATTAAGGTCACGGTTCTCACAATCCTAGGTACGCTCCTTGTCAGTGCGGCTGCGGCTTATGCGTTTGCCAAGATCGAATTCAGAGGAAAAAACATTATATTCCTTGTGTACCTGACGACGTTGATGATCCCCCATCAAGTGACGCTGGTGCCCCGTTTCATTCTGTTTAACTGGTTTGGCGTGTACGACACCCATTGGACGCTAATCCTTCCGGGCATGTTCAATATTATCGGCATCTTTTTGCTAAGACAGATTTTCATGGGTATCCCGAAGGACTTTTCGGAGTCGGCCTTTATCGACGGTGCCGGGCATTTCAGCATTTTCTGGCGGATCGTCATTCCGCTTGCCAAGCCGGGCTTTGTTTCCCTGATCATCCTTTCGTTCGTCTGGAATTGGAACAATTATCTCGATCCGCTCATTTTCCTGACCAGCAAGGAGCTGTTTACGATACCGGTCGGCTTGCAGGCGCTGCTTGATCAGGAAGGCATCCGGACGAATCTCGTCATGGCCGGAGCGACATGCGCGGTGCTGCCGATTATGCTGGTATTCCTGCTGTTCCAGAAGTATTTCATCCAAGGCATCGCTTCAAGCGGCGTTAAAGGGTAAGAAATCGAAGCCGATATTGGGACATCCGGTGTGGTACACTACGAAATATATGCATCATGACGACGGCACAATAGGGGGTGTTCGAGGATCATGTCGGAGCGTTGGTGGCGGCTCGTGCGGTTTCGTACCTTGCAGAGCAAAATATTCACTCTCGTCATTGTTTTTCTGATCATCCCATTCGGCATCACCTTCTACTACAGCTTCCAGTCGCTCAAGGATATCATCACCGATAAAATCGGTTCTTCTATGCAGGAATCGCTGCATCTCACCCAGAGCAATATGGAGGATATTCTAGGGCAGATGATGTCCGCAGCTATGCTGGTCAGCATCGACCGTTCCATCGCTCACGTGCTCGATTCGCCGGACGAAATGAGCGCCTACGAGCGGCTTCGGGTAACCGACGAGCTGACCGCCAAATTAAATAGCGGCTATTTATATAGAATGCAATTCTATACCACCATCCTGGACAACAACGGGCAACTGTATTCTTCGCTGTTGAATCAGGGGTTGAAGAAGGACACGCTTGCCAGCTTCACCTGGCTGCCGGAAGCGAAACAAGCGAAAAACCGGTTTCTATGGGTGTACGAGGAAACGAATCTGATCGACAATTTCCGGAAAGAACCCGTTATTATGGTCGCGAAGTCCATCGACTCGGAGGACGGCAACCGGAATCTCGGCGTGGTCATCATTATGGTAAGGGCCAGCGAGCTGGGGACCATCCTCGGTGCGCTCGAAGGACACGTTATGTTATCCGGGGCGGACGGTCAGGTGCTTTATCGTTCCAAGGATAGTTGGCTGTCCAGTCAGGAATATGAAGAAATAGCGATAAAAGCAATGACCGATGAGGATCAGGGACAGTTTATCGAGCGGCTGAACGATCGGCGTTTTATCGTGAGCTATCGGACGATTGCCGTAACCGGATGGAAAGTCGCGCAATTTATGCAGTATGAGGATGTGTTCAAGGAAATTGTCAGCCTGCGGGAAATTTATTTGTATACGATCGGCGGCATCATTGTCGTCTTCATTCTGGTGGCCGGCACGATTTCCTATGGGGTAACGCGGTCGCTTCGCCTGTTGCGCCTCAAGATGATTAAAGTGGAGAAGGGAGATTTGCATGCAGGCGCCATATGGGTCAAAGGCAAGGATGAAATCGCGGAGCTGATGACAACCTACAATCGGATGCTGGAGCAGATCAAGGAGCTGATCCAGCATGTGAAGGACGAGCAGAAGCAGAAGGAGCAGCTGCGCTTCAAGATGCTTCAGGCCCAAATCAATCCGCACTTCCTGTTGAATACGCTGAACAATATTAAATGGATGGCCTATATCCGACGGGATCAGGAGGTCGGCGATATGATCTCGCATATGGCGGTTATGATGGAGGCCAGCATCGGCCGAGGGGAAGATATTATTACGCTGCGGCAGGAATTCGACTATATCGAGAGCTATGTCACCTTGCAAAATATTCGACTCAACGGGGCAATCGAGCTGCGAACGAACGTTCCGAATGAGCTGCTGTCCTGCGCCATCGTGAAGTTTACGCTGCAGCCGCTAGTCGAGAACAGCATCCTCCACGGCTTTAAGCATCATCACGGGGGACAGCAAATCGACATTGATGTGGAAGAAATGCAGGGACAGCTCTCGCTTGTCATTCGGGATAATGGAGCGGGCATGGAGGAGGACAGGCTGCGGTGGATGAATAGCGCAATTGCCGGTACCGATGCCCGGCCTATACGAGAGCGTATCGGATTGCTGAATGTGCATGAGCGGATTCGGCTGCATTTCGGAGAGCCCTATGGAATAACCGTCCACAGCATAGCGGGAGAAGGGACAACCATAACCGTCACCTTGCCGAAGTTCGTTCCGACCGGAGGGACTCATGTATAAAGTCATCATTGTGGACGACGAGATGCTGGTGCGCATCGGGATGACCTCCTTGATCCGCTGGGAGGATTACGGCTTCGAGGTAGTCGCTACCGCGAGCGACGGCTTGCAGGCTCGCGAGCTGATCGAACGGCATATGCCGGATATCGTGCTGACCGATATTGTCATGCCCGGCTTGAACGGGCTTGAGCTGATCGCGGAGATTCGCCGCAAATACGCCTTTATCCGCTTTATCGTGCTCAGCAGCCACAGCGATTACATGTATGTCCGGGAAGCGATGAAGCTTGATGCCGAGGACTATATTCTGAAGGCGTCCATCAAGCCGGCCGAGCTGATCCGTCTGCTTCAGACGACGGCGGATAAGCTCGAGCAGCGCGCCGTTCCGCAGGCTACAGGGCAGCCGGCGGAGCTTGCGCTGAACGGGGAACAGCTGAAGCGGACGATGCTTCGGCTGGTGTGCGGCGAGCCGGTCGACGAATCGGAGCGGGACGCGTGGTTCGGGCAGAAGGATGAGCCTGGCGACGAATGGGCCGTCCTGTATATCAAGCTGCACGGACCCGAGGAAGCGGCGTGGATCGGGCTGGAGAGCGCTCTGCTGCATCTGGCGGAGGTATACGGTCCCGGACGCTGCCGGCATGTGCTGGAGTACAAGAGCGGAGAATTCATGGCGCTGATTGTTCTGGCACAGGCCACCAGCCCGGAGGGTGCTGGACGGATAAACGTTGAGCCCCTGCTGCATGCGGTGCGGCGGTTTCTGAATATGGAGGGGAGCGTCGGACTGAGCGATTGTTTTGCTTCGTCAGCGGAGTTTAAGACCGCATTCCTGCAGGCTAAGGAAGCGGTGCAGTATGCTTTCTATCATGGGCTGGGCAAGGGCTACCGGTACGAGCCATCTTTCTTTGCGCACGGGGATCAAGTCCTGTTCGATAAGAAGGACGCCGAGGAGCTGGAGCGCTGCGCGGATACCGGCCAGTTGGCCGGGCTGGAGCTGTTGAAGGAGTCTCTCTTCGAGAGATTATCTGCCAGTAAGTGCTATCGCAATCAGGATATCAGCATGTTCATGGAGATCCTTCACGCCGTCAAGCGCGTAGCTGCACGCCATGGCATCTCCTGGGACCATGTATACGCGGATACGGTCCCTATCCATATTGAGCTGCTTCGCAAGGAGACAATCGAGGAGATGAAGGCCTGGTTCGGCTCCCTCTTCGGCTCGTTTGTCGAGCAGCTGGCGAAGGCCGGACGGGAGAAGTACCGCGTGGAAGTGAGCCAATTGATCGGTTATATGAGAGCGCACTATACCGAGAACCTTACGCTGAACGATGCCGCCGGGATCGTCAATATGAGCCCCAGCTATCTGAGCTCCCTCTTCAAGCGCGAGACGGGAAAAAGCTTCATCGAGCTGCTCACGGAAATCCGGATGGACAAGGCGGCGGAGCTGCTTCTTCGGACCGATCTCCCCGTCTATCTGATTGCGGAGCAAGTAGGATACGATAACATCAACTATTTCGGCCGTGCGTTCAAGAAAGAGAAAAGCGTCAGCCCAAGTCAGTACCGGACCAGTCAGCAGGGGGCCAAAAATTAACGAACCCCATTCATAAATTAGTGAACATCCGGCTCCAAAGCCAAAATAAGTGAACCATTTAGGCAAAATCGTTCCTTCTGACCGTACAGGCAACGGATTATACTCAGTGTTGTAAGCGCTATGCTGAGGAACGATCACCAATGGGGGGGATTTGTATGAGACAAAAGAGGTGGGCACCGGTCGTGCTAAGCGTGGCCATGGCTGGGGCGATATTAAGCGGCTGCGGAAGCACCGGGCCGGATAAGGCGGGAAGCGCGTCGAGCCAGCCGACAGGTCAGCCTTCGGCTACTGCGTCCGAGACCGTCAAACCGGCTAAAATCAGCTGGTGGGCGGCATGGGCGGAAGACCAAGGACCGGCGGAGATGATCAAGAAGTTTAATCAGAAATATCCGCAGATTCAAGTCGAGTATGTGCAATTCTCGAATAACGACGAAGGCAATGTGAAGATCGATACGAGCCTGATTGCCGGACAGCAGATCGACGTGTTCTTCAACTACGGGCTGACCCGGCTGGAGGCTCGAGCCAAGAAGAACGGTCTGCAGGATCTGAGCGAATTTATCACCCGGGATAAGCTGGATGTAGTCGGTGAGTTCGGTCAGGATACGTACAAGGTTGACGGCAAATATTACAGCTTGCCGACGACGTCGCAAATTGACGCTGTGTTTATCAATAAGAAAATGCTGGACGCCGCCGGCTTGAAGGTGCCGGACAAGTGGACGCTGGATGAATATGCGGCCTATGCCAAAGCGATGACCAAGGGCGACGGAAGCAATAAGGTGTATGGCTCCTCCGATTTCCACACCAATTACTACTGGACGCTTCCGGTCAGGGGCGTGCTCGGCGGAGATGCGTGGTTCAAGAAGGACGGCACGTCTAATTTCGACCATCCGTCTTATAAGAAAGCACTTGAATTCAAGAACAAGATCGAAAACGTAGACAAGTACCAGTTTCCTTATGTCGAATATAAATCGACCAAGTCGACCGCTAACGATGTGTTCATGGCCGGGAAAGCGGCCATGACAGTCAATTCGAATGCGTTCTCGCGCTTCATCAGCAATACGAAGGATTATCCCCGCGATTTCATGGTGGCGGTAGCTCCGCTTCCGACGATGGAGAAGGACCAGAAGGACGTGTATAACGGCGGGCTTCGCCATTTCGGCTACCTGGCCATGAACAAGAACACGAAGGAGAAGGAAGCGTCCTGGTTGTTCCTGAAATGGCTGTCGACGGAGGGCTCGGTGGATTTGGCCAAGGTGGGCCATATTCCGACGTGGAAGAAGAACAATAAGGACGAAATCGCCAAGATTATGCTTGGCCCCGATGCTGCGAAATTGATCGATGTGGAACAGTTCAAGAAAATCCTCCTGAACTATGAAGCGAAGTCTTACACCGACACCATATATACGGCCTATAACGAAATCAACACGATTCTACAGAACGAAGCGGAGAAGGCGCTGTTCGGCGTCTCCACGATCGACGAGGCGCTTGCCGAGATGAAGAAGAAGGCGGATGCCGCGATTAAGGCCGCGAAGTAGTACTGCTGTAAGAGGAAGCAACAGGTTCTTAGCCTAGCAAGAAGTCGCCGGAGCTTGTAGCCCGGCGTCTTCTGCTTATATGGCCTATGAAGGAGGAGACGTACTGTGGAGATGGGGTTGTTCAACATCGACCCGAATTGGAAGATTGAGAAGGTGGAATGCGTCGCCATGGAAGGGGAGCGGCACCGATCGGCCGGAGCGAACGCCAGGCTGGGTGCGCGCGGCAACCAGATGAAATATCTTGTAGCGCGTATTACGATGGGCGGAGTTAGCGGTTTTGGGTGGACACGCGCCGGAAGAGAAGATGCCGTGAAGCTGATTGGCAAACGTGCGATAGAGCTGTTCGGCATGGACGGTACGGTGCTGCCGGCATACAGGGAGCTCGACTATCCGCTCCTGGACTGGCTCGGACAGGTGCAAGGCAAGCCGGTATGCGAGCTATTCGCAAGAAAGAAGGAGGATCCGGCCAATTACAGGGTTCCTTGCTACGACACCTCGCTCTACTTCGATGATCTGCATCTTTCAGACCATGTCGCTGCCGTAGAATGTATCCAAGATGAAGTAAGAGAGGGTGCAGCCAAGGGCCATCGACATTTCAAAATCAAAGTAGGCCGCGGCGCTCGACATATGCCGCTGCTTGCGGGCATCAGCAGGGATATTGCGGTCATTCGCGGCGTCCGCGAGGCGGCGGGTCCGGGCGGCCAAGTGATGATCGATGCCAATAACGGATATAACCTCAACATAGCGAAACAGGTGCTGTCGGAAACGGCGGATTGCGATCTTTATTGGATCGAAGAAGCCTTTCACGAAGATCCGGTCTATTACGAGGATTTGAGGGAGTGGATGGGGAAGGAGAAGCTCAGGACGCTCATTGCCGACGGCGAGGGGGGGACCGTTTCTCATCAGTTGCTCGATTGGGCCCAATCCGGGCTCATTGATGTCATTCAATATGATATCCTCAATTATTCGTTCTCCGGCTGGGTGGAGCTTGGCAGGAAGCTGGATGAATGGAAGCTGAAAGCTTCCCCGCATAACTATGGTCGTGCTTACGGCAATTATGCGCTTAGCCATCTGAAGTCGGCTGTCGAGCAGTTTCAGTTCGTGGAATGGGACGAAGCCGTTATGCAGGGAATGGATGCTTCGGGCTACCGGATCGAGGATGGTCATGTCCGAGTCCCGAACAAACCCGGCTTTGGGCTGGAGCTTGATATTGATTATTTTCTTCGGTTGGTGAAAGAGTATGGCTGGTCGGTTGATAGCCGCTAGGTCGGGGAATAGGGGGCAGAACGTGGATTTTCTTATAGATAGGCTAGCGAATGGGGTTAGAACGGATATGACCGGGAACCGGCTATGGGTGAGAAGAATGGAGAAGCGCCCCGGCTTTGTATCCGATTCGATCAGCTACGTGACGATCAATAATGTACCCTATAACTACTTGTGGAGGCTCCATGCCAGTGTGGATGGGAAATCCTGTACCTTGGACTGTAAAAACTTACGGTGGGAGCCCACGGGGCTTAAAATGGAGTTCGAGTCTGAGGGCCTGCTCGTGGAAGAGAAGAAATTCATAGACCGGCAAGACAGGTTTATCTCTATATTGGACATTCGTAACCCTCGAGAGTATGAAGTGAATGTAGAGTTGGCAGTGGATACCCTCTACACCGCTCTTGAAAACCACAGGTCGGCCACGGCCAATCCCTTCTTTCTCCGGTGGGACAATGCGGGCAAGGATCATGTGAGGGGTAAACTTAATGTGGAATGCAACGCAAGACAGATCTTCAGACATGTGGTGAAAACGGAATATTGTATTTACGCCAAGGGCTTTCAGGTTCAAGAGGACAACTGTACGTTGAAGAAAAGTGTTAAACTGGCTGGCGACCAGCAAATAAGGGTTGTTATAGCCGGCTATATGGACCATACGGGTGATAGGAATCCGGATGATTTGATTCAGTATGTTGATAATGAACCCAACCTGTATAGCTGCTATGACGTGTCCTTTATCGAATGGTTTAAAGCATATGTGCCCGGATTCGAGTGTTCCTCTGAGGATGTAGAGAAACTATACTATTACAGATGGTATCTGGTCTATAAGAATTTGATCTATCCTCAGATCGATTGCTTTCAAGATGCTTGTTTCTATGAAGGAAAAGATGTGATCTCCGTTCCTTGTTGCTGCAGCGCTCCTATGCATTTGGATGAAGCCAAGTGGTTAAGGGACCCGGCTATCAGTCAAGGCTATGCATCCAGTCTCTTAGAAAGTCAGGTGGAGGAGGGGATGGAGAAGGGAAGATTCCGGGATACCTATTTGAATTATTTTCCGGCGGCTATATGGAATATGTACCTTGTACAAAAGGATCCCGTCCTTATCGATGAGTATGTGGACCGGATCGCTGATTTTGTGAATTGGGAATCGGGAGCTCTGTTTGTCGGGGAGGATGATGGGCTCCCGATCGTAACTGGAACCTGGAGAACGGCTATGGAGTATCAGCCCAGCTTTTTTGAGTTTACAGAGCCCCAATGGGACCACACCAAGAGTGCCCCCTTTCATAAAGAACGGGAGACCGCGCTGAAACGGATCGACGAAGCCGTTTTTTTATACTTGAACCTACAGGCGTTGCAGAAAATGCTGGAGTTAAAGGGCAGACCGATGGAAGCCGATCGCTATCAAGATAAACTTGTTAAGCTTAGGGAAAATATCATTTCCAAGATGTGGGATGAAGATTCGCGGTTTTTTTATGATCTGGAACCAAAGTCAGACGCAAAGGCATTCTCGAGCAGGAGTGTAGTGGGCTTTTTCCCGGGGTTGGCGGACATTCTTCATGAAGAACATATGGCGATGTATGCTTATTTGGGCGACCCTGAGGAGTTCTACGCCGAATATCCCATTCCTACGGTATCCAAGAAATGTCCGGCCTACGCACCGGATAATATGTGGCGAATTGGTCCTCATGCATCGGACAATGACCCGTATAAGTATCCTTGCTGCTGGAACGGTCCATCGTGGCATTTCTCGAATTCCATCGCCCTGGATGGATTGGGGGCTTCCATCCAACAATTCGAAAATGCGAAGGCCTATGTAGATTTATTTCGAGATCTTTGGAACAAGTGGACCCGATCTCAGATTCAGGACGAGGCGAACAACCTGTTGAATACATGCGAGAGCGTCAATCCGGAGACGGGGGTATGGAATAAAGAGGTTTACGATTATTTTCATTCCTACTATAATTCCATCCTTATATCAAGAATCGCAGGAATTGTACCGGAGGAAAGCGAAATAGTAAGAATTAGACCGCTGGATATGGGATGGGACTACTTTAGGCTGGAGCATGTTCCGTACCATGGGAAGCTGCTCACCATCTCATGGAGAAAGCGCGAGTGCAAGGAGAATGCCTCTATTGCTGAAGGGATGACCGTGATGGTGGACGGGAAAGTGGCGGCAAGGTCTGATTGTTTGACTGAGGTTGTTATACGACTGTAGCTCTCGAAATAAGGGAGGAGAACGGTTGGATGAAAGCTCATCGTTCGGTCATCGAGTGGTTGCTGGATTCAGACCCGTCGATCCGTTGGCAGGTGCTGCGCGATTTGATGGACGCGCCCGTGGAGGAGGTCGAAGCCGAGCGGGCCAAGGTGGCAACCGAAGGGGTTGGCGCACGCTTGCTCGCCCTTCAAGGGTCTGACGGGTCTTGGGTTGGCGAGGCTTGGAACCACGGGTGGGACTCCACTATGCATGTCCTGTTGCTGTTGCGAGAATTGGGCCTCGATCCCTTGAGCGGTGAAGCGCGTCGAGCGCTGGGCCTGGTCCGTGACCACGTGAGATGGCGGGGATGGGATATGGACGGCACGTGGCGGGGCTGGGAGTGGAAGGGCAATTCCTTCTTCGCGGGCGAGGTCGAGCCGTGCATCAACGGGCAGGTGGCGGCGAGCGGTGCCTACTTCGGCCAGGACGTTCAACGGCTCGTTGACCGCTTGCTTAGTGAGCAGTTGCCCGACGGAGGCTGGAATTGCGATGCGGGGGACAGCGGCTCGATCCGGTCGTCGTTCAATACCACAATCTGTGTGTTGGAAGCCCTACTCGAATACGAGCTGGCGTGCGGGAGCCCCACGGAGGTGACGGAAGCCCGCCTCCGCGGGCAAGAATTCCTCCTTGCACGCAGGCTCTTCCGGCGACTGTCGACAGGCGAAGCGATCGAGCGAGATCGCAAGAGCGGAGCAGATTGGACGCGCCTCACCTTCCCGACATGGTGGTATTACGACGTGTTGCGGGGACTCGAGTACTTGCGCCGAGCCGGCGTCAAGCCGGACGAGCGTGTAGCCGAGGCGATTGCGTTGATCGAGTCGAAGCAGGACAGCGACGGTCGCTGGCCGCTCGAGCACCAGCATCCTGGCACGATGGCGGTCGAGGTGAACGAAGGCGTGGGGCAAGCGAGTCGGTGGAATACATTGCGCGCCTTGCGGGTGTTGGCTTGGTATTCGGCGGGTAAATGATTGGGTTTGAGGGAGTGGAGGTTATCGGTACTTGCCCAGATGTATATGGATTGTACAGCTAAGCTCTGAAGTCGGCTTTTTTTGGGTTCAGATGTACAAGCATTATACACCTGACACTGATTTTTGCCGTTCAGATGTCGATTCCTTCTCACTCCTTGCTTGTCCGCACGACGCTCTCGCCCTGGCCAGTAACTACGCATAAGAG
>NZ_BIMA01000022.1 GCF_004000845.1 Paenibacillus koleovorans NBRC 103111 | reverse complement strand
AAAGTTGGCTGATATGAACGAAACCTGCAACTCTTAGCTCGACAACCATGTTTTTGGGTACGCTAAAGGAACGCCTGTCAAGCGCCTTTCTTGACAGGCGGGTGGCTCCTCCCATACTAATTCCTGCTCTGACACTTGTTGTCAGAGCCCGCCTTACGGCGAGTAACGGGGTGCAGGGGGCGTGCTCCCTGCGGTTGGTTTATCGTCGTAGAGTCGGAGATCATGACTTACATTCCTTGGCACGAGGGCAAAATGGGATTTGCGCCAGCTGGCACACGGATATACGTGGATTTTCACAAGTTACATGATACGACCAGAGAAGTCACCGCTAACTAATAACGGGCATTAAGCTACTTATACAATCTTCCTTCGCTTAGCGTCAAGCCAACTACGCGGATTTCTTCTCTGCCTTGACTTTAGTACTTTGCCCCCGAGCCAAAAAATGTAATGTCATCATTCCCTTCTCCGGTGAACCCTCCACCTTTCTTTTGCGTTACCTCCTTGAGTGCTTCTTGTTAAGCTGCTTTCCGTTGTTTCTCAACTTCTTGCGCGATTGCCCACACAAAGCCTAACAATTCCCTCGCCAATGCTGTAATGATACAACCTTTCTGCTTGCCTCGATGGAGCATATTTTTATATTTGCGATGAAGTCGTTTCTGAGCTTTCCAGGATAAGTCTACGATTTCTGGACTCAACCCTTCGTGTCGTTCCCTCAGGGCTTTGCGCACCGCCGGGGAGAGTCGATAACTCCAAGCAGCCTCTACCAACACTCTTCGGATATGCGCATTCCCTGCTTTCGTTATCCCGCCTTGCCAGCGACTCGCGCCACTTGAGTTCTCTGCGGGGACTAACCCTGAATAACTCATTAACTGTTGAGGATGAGGAAACCGCCCCGCAATATCTCCTAATTCTGCCGCTATTGTGGTTGCCGTAACCGTAGCGATGCCACGGAGGCTTTGCAGCGCCCGGATCATAGTCGCTTGAGGACTGTCCTCCTTCGCTTGTTGCTCCATCTCTTGTTCGTATCGCTCTAGCCGGCTGGCCGTTTCTGCCATACATTTGCGATATTCCTGGAAGACGATATCTTCGCAAACTCGCTCAAACCGTAACGTATCCAGCCATGTTGTGAAAGGTTTGCTCCAGACTTTCAGATCCTTTGGAGGAGTGATTTGGTGGCGAAGCAAAAACTTGAGCAGTCGCTGCTTATGCCGATTCATATCTTGTACGGCATCTTCTCGAGCACGGACTAAATCACGTAACGCTTCATCCATTACAGTCGGCACGTAGATGGCTGTAAGTTCCTTCGCTCGCCATAAACTCGCTAACCGTAAGGCGTCCCGTTTATCCGTCTTAATCCGCGTCCGCTTATCTAACACAACCGGGGCTACCACACTGCACTCGACAAAGAGAGTTTGGAACCAACGTTGAAGTTCATAGCCGGTGGGCCCTGCCTCATAACATACATCCAGCCGAATCGAATCCTCTTTTCGAAGCTGCTCGACTAGTTTTCGAACCGCTTCTTTGGTGTGAGGGATGGTTCCCCAAAACCGCACGTTCTCGTCTCGGTTCTCTGTCGCGATGGCCACCGCAATTTTGTCTTTGGATACGTCTAAACCTACATATTTCGTGGTCATACTCATTACTATACCGACTCCTTTTTGATTGTAGCTCTGTTTTTGGATTTGAGGTTTGTCTACTAACCACCATTTCCAAATTCAACCTACGTGATGCAAAGAGGCGTCGGTTTCGTTCATTATAACTAATGGCAAACTATTTCAGAGATTTTGCTTGCGGTCGGCTCCGTGCGCCTCACCGCCCGGAAATGCTATGTAGTCCGAATCGGCCGAATTGGAGCGCAAAACAACAAGAAAAAACCGCTGGACTCTCATCCACCGGCCGCATTATTTCCCGCTCAACGCAATTATTTCCTGGGTAACCGCAAAATCCGCTATTTCCGCTCAGGCCGTGTCAGAAATCGTTGAATTTTCGACCGTGCCCGCTACGTCCCGAACCAATACTCGTAAAACGACTCCGCGAACCAAAACAAATACAACCCAAACCCGAATAATAGCACCCCAATGAAGGAAATCAACCTCACCATTCGCTTCGTAGGCTCCAACGGCTTCGGATTCCCATCTTCACCATCTAGCAGAAAGTAACTACTTCCCTACAAATATACACCAACGCTCGAAGTCTCGCGACCCCGATGACGCATCAACTCATAGGTTCGCACCGCATCCTGCAAAAAAGGATCGACCTCGTCCAGACCGCTCACTTCCTGGAGAAAAGCCGCCGGGCCTACTTCCGCCAAGCGCTTCATCCAGGCCGGCCCACCGGCTTCCTTGTAGTGCAACGCTGCCGCCACCACAACGGCGAACGGATGAAGCTCCTCGGCCGTGCCGCCTCTCTCCCGGATGATGGACGCCGGGGCAATGAGCCGCTCCGCGGGACCGAGCTTCCGTGCGACATCTCGCGCATTGCGGGCGATGTCGTCCTGGATCAGGACGTCCTGGAATTTCCGAACGGCCCGTTCGGAGAAAGCAACCTGCGTATCCAACGAAATGTCCAGATGCTCAGCCAAAGCCCGATTGAGCGGTCCGAGCACCTGCCGGACGAGTTGATCAATCTCGGGATCGTTTGCCGCTTCCGCATACAACCGGTAGCCTTTCCACGCCCCGAGATAAGCTACGCAGGCGCTGATGCAATTATAGGTGTAGATTTTGCGCTGCAGCAGCTCCGGAAACTTCGGTTCCGCCACCATACTGGGCAGAGCTCGTGAAGAAGGAAGCCGAACGCTATCGTAGGGCAGCTCCTCATAGGACTCGGAATCGATGTCCATACTCGTTCCGGGACGCTCAACCGTGGAGCAGAAAATCGCCGACTCCACGACGGTTGGATACCCTGCACCCGCCCCCAATCGGGATAGAGCCTCCTCCAGCTTTTGTCCCGGCCGCACCCCGTTCTCCCCCGTAATGACGAAGACCGGCTTCCTCTCCACTTCTCGCTGCTTCATGCTTCGGATAAGCGACTCCGCCACTTGCGGCAAATGCTGCTCTCCGACGGCCGTGAAGATCAAATCCGCCTCCAGTAGCATCAAAAAAGCTTCCACGGTACCGGCCATGGCCGCGCGTACCTTTTGCACCCGAACAGGAGGACAGTCCTCGCCGAAATAATGAATCGAATAACCTTCCTCCACATTCAGCTTCCGCACCAACGACTCCGACTTGTCGATAAACGACACCGATGCACCCGCACGCAGCGCAAATCGTGTCAAAAACCCCCGCCCCGTCTTGCCGGCCCCTATGATTACGATTTTCATACGATCCACCCTTTTTCCCGAAGCTGTGCGACCCCATCACGAACCAACCCCGTTAACGGATCTTCCGGCGCCAACCGGCAAATGTGCTGCAAAATGTAGTCCGTCCCGCGAGCGGGGTCCAGCCGCATCTCTTTCAATTGAAAAGCGATCGGATCCTCGGGATGCTCGTAATAAAGCGCAGCGGCAATGGAGATCGCCAAATGCCGGGGAGTCCCTCCCTGCTGCAGCACCAGCCGCGCGGAGCCGACCAACCGATCATCCGGTCCCAGCTTGCGTACAGGATCTCTAGCATTACGCTCGATGGAATCGTCGATGTTCGGGTCTTGTAATTTTTTGCGCGACGATTGCGAGAAAACCAGCTGCTCCTCGAGCGGAATACCGTATTTTTGCGCCAGTGCCGCACTTGTTTCGGAATAGACGCCATCCAGAATGTTCACGATGCCCGGATCCGTCGCCGCTGCAAAAAGCTGTTCATGACCTCGCAGAAAGCCTAAGTAGGATACGGTCCCGTTCGCGGCATTGTACGTGTAGAACTTTCGTTCCAGAAACCCGGCAAAGCCGTCCATGTACTGAACGCCTTGGATCGGAGGAGGGCTGCCTACCAGCGCTTCCTCATCCACAGGCAACTCCCAATAATCCGACATCCGACAGCATAAGGGGTCCTCCTTCAGCATCTCCGGCGTCGGGTCCACTCCGGAGCGCATGACAGCAGACTCGGCAATGCCAACCCAGCAGTCAAACGCCTCAATAGCGGCACCGGCAAGCTGTGCACGAATTGCCTGACGCAGCTCAATCGCCGGCTGCTTCCAGTTCTCACATACAACTAGGTTTACCGGACCTCGAACCGTTCCTTGCTCGTATCGAGCTTGAAACGCGCGTCCCAGTATGGCGCCAAGCGCCGCTAAATTTTTGCCCCCAACCGCCACAAAACCGATGTCGGCCTTAGCCCACTCGCGAGCAATCGCTTCCACATCCGACAGGAGAATGGCGCTTACTGATGTAACCTTACCGCTCCGACCCGGATTGCCCATAATATGAACCTCATAGGACCGACGCGCATTCAACAGCTCAACAAGCGGAAGATGCACATCCACAAAAACGGTTGAATAGCCGCTCAGTTGTAGCAGATGACCCACGAAGCCTCGGGCTATTTTGCCGGCTCCGAATACGATTGCTTTCAACGGGACTCCCTCCTAGCATCGCTCTCTTAAGCTCTTGACGTCTCGGCAAACATCGGCTCCAGGGCATGATACAGCCTCACAAAATGCTCATACTGCTTCTCGTAGCGCGCGTGTTCACCTTTATCCGGTTCAAAGCTGGCCCCCACTCGCGTCATCGCCGTTGCCGCTTCCGAAATCGAATCGTATTGCCCCGCCCCGACGGCAGCCAAGATAGCAGCCCCCAGACAGCCGGCTTCCCGAGTCTCCATCGTCTCCAGACGAACGCCCCACTGGTCGGCCTTGATCTGGTTCCATAAAGCGTTTCGGCTAGCTCCCCCGGCGACCCGAATCGCGGCAGGACGTTTGTCGATCAGATCCGTGATCGTGCGCAGCGCGAAGCCCACTCCCTCCAGCACCGCCCTAGCCATATGGCTTCGATCGTGAGAGGCGGATAACCCATAGAAGACGGCTCGCGCATCGGGATTCCACCAGGGGGAACGCTCCCCTTGCAGATAGGGCAAAAACCATAGTGACTTCGAACCTGCCGGTACCTGAGAAGCCATCTTCATGATCGCCTCGTAATCGGGCTCGCCGCAGTCGCTTTCAAACCGATCCATAAACCATTGCAGCGCATAACCTCCGGCAGAGGAAACACCGTAAAGCAGCTGCAACTCGTCATAGAAAGGGATGGCATTGATTCCGGCCGGTACCGCGGATGCCTCCTCTGCCGAAGCTGGCTTCCTCAAAAGTCCAATATGGTCGGATGTCCCGGTAATATGGATGCCTAAATCGGGTTGCCCCCCATACAATCCTAGAACAGCCGCGTTCAAGTCGTTCCAGCCGAGAATGACCGGCAACCCTGCGGGAAGTCCCACTAAAGCCGCCGTATGGCGGCTCAACAATCCGGCTGTTTGCCAAGGCTCCCCCATCGGCGGGACAAGCTGCGCATCCGCGCCAGCCCATTCGATCAGCGGAGTCGCCGGCGCTCGCTCGAGTTGATGCCCCCATCCCCGCAAGCTGGATACATCCGACATCCATTGCCCCGTCAGCTGGAAAAGGACCCATTCTTTGGGCTGAACGAGGTACCGGGCTTGCTCGAGCACCTCGGGATGATGCCGCCGAAGCCATCTAAGCTTCGGGATCGGCCATGAGGCGCCGGCCGGCAAGGTCGCACCTAGCATGCTCTGCATCTCAGTAGGTGAAAAAGCTTCCGCCAGCTCAGCCGCCTCCCGGCTCGCCCTCCTATCCATCCACGAGATCAGGCGGGTCAAGGGTTGATCATGATGATCCACAAGGAAATGCGAGCTGATCTGGGAGCTGATGGAGATCCCTTTCAACCGGGAGCACATGGCAGAATCCAGTCTAAGCCCTTGAATGGCTTGAACGACTCCTGTCCATATTTCCTCCGGACTTTGCTCCACACGGACGTGATCCTCATCGGAGTAGTGGATGCCGTATCGGCCGGATGCAGCGAGCAACTCGCGGCCTAACGTGTCGAAGATGACCGCTTTGCAAGAAGACGTCCCGATATCCAACGTTAGCAAGCAAGCTTCCGTCGTCCTCATATGAGCTCGCGGAGATCACGCTCCGTCTCGCCCAGATGCTCCAGCATCGCTTGCCGAGCGGCTTCCTTATCTTTGTTGCATACGGCATGGAGAATTCGTTTGTGCGCCTCCAATGCGCGTTTGGTCGGCTCCGGTCCTCGATAGGACAGTCTCCGGCTTTCCGTCATGTATTCATTTAATGACATTAATAATAATTCAAAGGCCGGCTGTTTCGTCGCTCGGAACAAAGCGTTATGGAACGCCACATCTGCGTCCACGTACCCTTTCTCCTTGTCCAAGTTCGCTTCCATTTCCACAATAGTCTGTTCCATCCGCTCCAGGTCGCTCGTCTCGGCGAATTGCGCTGCTAATGCAGCCGCCTCCGCCTCAACCGGTCTCCGCAGCTCCAGCACTTGTTGTACGGATACGCCTTTCCGTCGGAAGGCCAACCCAAGCGATTCACTGATCGGCTCATGGGACGGGGGTTTGATCACGATCCGTTTGCCGTGCTTTACGTCCAGCACCCCTTTGGAGACCAACAGTTGAGTCGCTTCCCGGATAACCGTCCGGCTGACGCCGAACCATTCTCCCAGCTGGTATTGGGATGGAAACGGTTGCTCCTCCCTCAGCTTCCCGTCGCAAATTGCAGTGAGAATACGTTGTGCCGTCTGTTCCGCCAACGAAGCGGCATGCAGCGGATTTTGCGCGATTCCATCGAAACCTAGATCTTGTTCCACGCGAAATTGCCTCCTATTTATTTTTTAAGTCGATGCTTGTAACTGGTATGATAAGATGATAACATCGAAAGCAGGAGGCGGTCAATTGTGAAAAAGGGACTATTGGAAGGTCAAGCTGCCGTAATTGCCGGTGCCAGTCAAGGAATCGGGGAAGAAATCGCGCGGTTGTTCGCTTCAGAGGGGGCGGAGGTCGTGCTGCTCGCTCGGAACGGAGCCACGCTCAGTCGAGTCGCAGAAGACATTCAAGCTTCCGGCGGTAAAGCTAGAGCTTATCCGATGGATGTAGCGGTCAGCGAGAACTGGAGCAAGCTTGCCGATTGGATGAAGGCCGAGGGGCTCGTCTGCCGCGCGCTTGTCAACAATGCCTACTGGCGTACGCTAGTGCCGATCGGCGAGGTGACGGACGAGGATTGGGATCGTACGATCGGGGTGTCTTTGAAGGCTTATTTCTTAGGCTCGCGCGCGATGATTCCCCTTATGCTGCAGGCTGGCGGGGGAAGTATCGTGAACATTTCCTCCATGCAGTCGCATACTCCGGAGCCGAGCTTCGGCGCCTATGCCGTGGCGAAGGGCGGGGTGGATGTGCTGTCCAAGGTAATCGCCCGCGACCACGGTCCACTGATCCGAGCGAATACGATCGTTTCAGGCGCTGTGGATACGCCGGGATTTGCAGAAGGGGACGAGGTGAAGCTGGAGCTTGGTCGCCGGTTGCCGCTGCAACGGATCGGATTCGCCATGGAAATCGCTAATGTCGCGTTGTTCTTGGCTTCTTCGCAATCTTCCTTCGTTACCGGGACGGAAATTATTGCGGATGGCGGTCGTTCGATTACATAGAAGAAAGAGACCCTGTGTGCCCACCGGCATACTCGAGGTCTCTTTTTATAGTTTCTGATAGTGATAGAAGTAGAAGCCGGAGTACTGCACCTTGATGCCTTCACCGATGAGCGCCTGATCCTTGGGATTCACGCCGAAACTAAAATCCGAGTTAGGCCCTTCACCATACTGCCCAGTCGGAATCCGCTGTCCGCTTTTATCCGTTAGCACGATTTCACCCGTCCCGCTGGTAAACGTTCCATTGTCATTCGCGAGGAAGTTGGCTAAAAACTGCCCTCCTTTGTAACCCAGATCATACGACGTCGTAAAGCTGAAGTAAATATCGTTGCCTCGATTCCAAACATCGCTTAGGATGATCTTGGTCCCATGTTGCTCTAGCAATATCACATTTGGCTCCTTCCGCTCATCCTTCCCGAAGGCAATCCATTCCGGCTGAATCCATAACTCGATCGGTATGTTTTGCTGCTGTAAGGATAAGGAGTACCCCTCGCGATGAATCACATGCTCCATGATGCCTTGGTCTGAATAATCCGCTTTATAGAATTGATAGCTGCTGAAGGCCGCGTACAAGACGACCCCGATGATAATGTACACTCGGCGCTTCACGCGGTCGCCCTCCCTTCCCAATCCACGCTATAAACTTTTGATGAGATCCCAGTACCTCTTGCTTTCCTTCACGATAGACAAGGTCCCTGCTCGGATGCGTTCGATCAATTGGGCTGCAGTAGCATGGGCGGTGTCAAAATCAGCTTGTGTGATGGTTCCCGATTCCCACGCTTCCTTCAGCTCATCTTCGTCCAGGACGAAAACTTCCCCATTGGGCAGTAAAACCAAATCCAGATACAGGTCCTCGATATAAGGGATGCCCTCTTCCGTCAACCCTTTCTCCTTGATGATGTCAAAATACCACTGCACGACCTCACCCTGCGGATTAAACGTCGTCACGACGGCATACAAGCCTTCATCCGGAAAATGCATCATCCACTCCGACCCATTTTCCACAATTCGTACCACATGCGCATTGTACTGAACCGAGAGGTCCTCTTTCACCTGCTTCAAGGTTAATAGCGTAAGATGCCCCCGGAAATCCGGCTCGTTCAAATACGTTTGCTTGTAGCCTTTCTCCAGAATCCGCGTCCAGTTGGGACGATCGGCATATTTTCGTTTCATGCGGCCGCCTCACCTCTGTTGGAGTGGATTACTTCTCTTCGGTAAACACCAAATGCAAACCAAAACCAGACCAGCGCCTTTTCCGGGTGTGGTCCATCAACGATTGGAACATTTCCTTGCTCCAGCCATTCGTGTTAGAGCCATAAATCACGGCGGTGATCTATCGAATCCCGTACAGGAACGCGGCGATGGAGGTGAAAAAAAGCCCTATCTTTGTTTTATGCCTAGTTCCTCCTTGATGGTCACTTTGATTTATGTAATCGTAAGCTTCTTGGCTACTGGAATGAGCTGTCCTCCTGAATACCGGTAGCTGACCTCAATTTCTACAGGAAATACTGGATACCCAGGTCCCATGGTCATCAAAGCCATCTTTGCCACCAGTTGATTGTTATTGATCTTATATGTCAAAATCGTGTCGCTCACGCTGAGCTCGGGACCGATGTTTTTGCCCGGCAGTTCAACCGTTTCGTTCTCCAGTCGGAGGAACCAGTTTCCGTTGGAAAGCTTGTTGATTTGGAGAGCATGCTCGACGTACTCTAGCGGATTTAGAATCCGAATGGGGTTCAGTTGATCATCCCATGTGGCTATATCTTGCAAGAGCAGACCTGTCCCATGCGCATAACGTGAAATCAACACATAGTCGGGCTTCCCGTCAGAGGTCAGATCCATATGCAGAAATGCAGGGGGTTGCTCAGGCAAAGTGTCATTCTGCAACTGAACTGCAGCACGATGAGACCCTACTTCCACAACAAAATGTTTGCTCAAGCTATCAGTAGGGTTACTCTCTTCTTGCCAATACAGATTGGCCAAGCCTTGAGTCGCAAGAAGCCTCTTAATCGGGGGAGGGACGCTGGCAGGTGCAGGGGTTAACTGTGTAGGCGAGACGTAGCTTTCTAATTGCCTTCCCGATTGAAAGATGAGGACGATGCTTACTGCCGCTGCCGCTAATATGCATATGACCGACGTTAGAATAAATCGTTTTCCCACTTTGATTCGTCTCGCTTCCTGCCCCACATGTGTCTTACTCACTTATTAATAGAACGCCTGTGTGTTCCTTGAGCCAATGCAGTTCCATGTAAAGTAGAGATAATAAACCAACTAGTATTACGGAGTCGCGCAAAAGGATCGGACGGCTAAACACTCGGATTGCGGTAATAAACAGGATTCGCGCTGCCAGCAAGGCGAGGAACAGGGACAAATAATAATGCCTGAATCCCGTATCTACAAGCCACCCAATCAAGGTAAAGAGGTAGATCCAAAACCAGCCGAAATAGTACCACATCGCAATCCTCCGGGAAATGCCGTTTTCTCGTTCCATTAACCCCCTCTAGGCTCACCTTGAGACTCCCACGGGATGATCGTGAGATCCGGCCAGGCGCTTACCCATTTGGATACTTTTTGCTCATAGATTTCTTTTGTGATTTGCGCCTTGTTCGCTCTCACGATCAATCCAAACAGATCATTCAGCCCAAAAGGAGCATAGACGATCCAATCCTTCTCTTGCAGCCGAACCCCTATAGACGTAGCTGTTGTGGGCCACGTATTGATCGCATCCTCCAGGGATTTGTAAGGCGGAATCGGATATCCGAAACGGATTTGGTACCAGAGATGCACGCGCGCTTGGTTTTTCACATCAAGCATAAGGGGCAAGTGCTTCAGCTCGTCAAACACATACTGTGAAACTCGTTTTTCCGCCTCTTCGCTCAGGTTCTTGTTGTCGTAGTAGACAAAATCAACGTCCTTGATCCCGTAGTCAAGCGGAAGGTCGCTGAGATAGTTCCAAACCGTCTGGGCAATACAGCCTGCCCCGATGTAGTAGTTCTCCAAATTCAGTTTGGATGTGAGAACCAAAACTTCGTGAATGACTTTGCTGCGGGTAAGGATTTGCGTCAGCGCCGTCATCTGGGTGACAATGTCCTTGTTGTGGGCTTGAAAAATCGGCATGATGCGGACTCCTTCTCGGGTCGTTACTAGATTCTATAGTTGATTTCGGAAAGATAATACAAAAACTATAGATAAGACACTGTTTGGATTATCTCAGGTAAGATATAGGACGAGACTAGCCAAAATTGACGAACAGGGCTGATTCCCGTAGACTTTACGTCAACGTCTCCCAAACTCCAACAACAATGTACCATGAAATCGATCACACAGAAAACACTAATTATCTTAGTCCCTTAACAAAAAAAAGCTCCCCAATCTCGCCATCGTTCACGCCGTATAACCTTCCGCATTCCTGGAATCCTTGTCGCTTGTGCCACAATTGGGGTTCGGGTTCGTTGGCTTGGGAGGAGCTGTAGTAGCGGGAGTGCCCTTGACTCGTCAGATAAGCCTCAAGCTCGCGAATCAACGCGGTTCCTACACCTTGTCGCCTATGCTCCGAACTAACAAAGATCAACCCAATACTTGAATTACCAATCATTAGTAGTTTCACTTATCTTAACAGAATGACCTATGGTCACTCAACCTAAAAAACCTCTGGAGAAGAGCGCATAATGATCGATTTCAGACTCCTATCTGGTAGAACAGTATAAATCAGGTAATCTCACGCGATAATAGCGAAATAATAAATCATGTACGATTCATCATAAGAAAGGTTAATCAACAGAATCGCTCCTAACCACTTTTCTCTGAGTTACTCTGTCCGGAACGCCACAAAAATCGTCTGCTCCTCTTTGTTATACGTCCCTATCCATTGCTGGCAATCGGCTAGCACATACCGATCCCCTAATGGTTCGACACTCCTGCTAGCTTGTTTCTCCATTCGTTGGCAGATCGTTTTCTGTTTTCCACTCTGCTTGCCCCCGTACTGGTCTCTGGAGCTATCAAACTGATATTTGATCGTTGCTCCGTTGTAATTCAAGTCTTGAATGATCGGGTCGCCTTCTTCCGTATAGCTGGTGATGCGCAGCTTTGACACCCTTTTGTGTTCAAAATCCTCCATAAATCGATCGAGCTTCTCATAATTAGCAGGACCGCCCGGCCCAAAGACTACATCCCCGTTTTCTATTGCCTTCTGAGGAGAGTAGGACTGACAGGCGGACATTACGATTAGGGTCAGGAGCAGTATGTAAAGGTAGCGTAATTTCATCCACAACACCTCGCTCGAATAGATTTGTTACGAAAAAACGACTACATGCTGAGCAAAGCCTCCCTCTACCTGCCACCCCGACGCAGATACACACTCCTCTCCTCAAACCCCATTGCCTTCCAGAACCGATACCCTTGCTCATTCCAAACCATCACTTCCACGTCCAACTCCTGATCGCCTATCGCATCCATCAACGCATCAAATGCCAGCTTGCCATACCCCAGACGCCTAACATCCCGACAAATAAAAAATTGCCTCAAGTAATAGGGCCGTCTCCCACGATTGACTAGCGTATAGCCGCGAACCTCCCCATCCTCCATGAACAAATAAGCCACATACTCCGTGTTCAGAAAGCTCGCCATTCGCACCTTTAACTCGCTCACGTTCATCGGGTTGTCGTGCTTCTCATCTTCAATCAGTTGTTTGTTCAGTTGGGCTAGTGTATCCAGATCGTCCTCAGTAGCAGCTTGTAATGTTAATTTCGACATCGACGCACATCCTGTTCCTTACGGTTTGACCGGCATTTGGAAAAATAGGTCGTTCGAATTGCTTGATCGATAAATACTTTGACAAGCCTATTATAATTCACTGAGCTGATTTTGATATATCCCACAACTCACACTCAAACGCTAGAACTGAATCTATTACTGCGAATTGACAAGCAATGTCAAATATCCTATGATAATAATTATCATTATCATACATTATAAGTATTTGAAAAAAGGCGGACGATTATGAAAAGGTACTGGGGACTCATCGTACTTGTTACGACAGTTATTTTACTTGCCATCCTTGGAACTGCTTGCAGCTCTAAGGAAGAGAAATCAGGAGCTTTGCCGGAGGTGTCGAGTACTCCAAATGCATCGGTATCGCCGTCAAAGGAACCAGTCAAGAGGACGATCACTCATACTCTCGGAAGTATTGCAGTTGCTGAGAAGGTAGAGCGAGTTGTTACATTGGAGCGCAGCTTTGCCGATCATATCGTATCTCTTGGTATTGTGCCCGTGGGGGCAGTTGTCCGGGATGGCGGAGATTTTGAGCCTTATATTGCTAATCAATTGAAGGGATCTGCCTCGGTAGGTCAAGGCACCGCTCCAAACATGGAGAAATTGCTGGGGTTAAAGCCGGAGCTTATTATCGGCACAGATAAGGAACATTCCAAAGCCTACGACACCTTAAAGCAAATCGCACCAACACTTATTATTACGAGCGATGAAATGGAGAAGGATTGGAGAGGGGTCTTCCTTAAAATCGCAGACGCAGTCAACAAACAGGAACTGGCTAAGCAGCAGTTGAAAACCTTCGATGAAAATTTACTTGCGTTAAAGGATCAACTGGCACCGATCATGAAGGGTAAAACTGTCGTTTTCTTCAAAGTGACGGATAAAGATACCCGCATTCTTGGAAATCTAAGCCCTCTAGGGAAAATCGCATACGAACAGCTGGGGTTGAAATACCCGGAAAGCCTTAAGGATGAAAGTAATGAAACAAAGATAGCAGCCGAAATTTTGCCGGAGATCAATCCGGATTATATTTTTGTCATGGATACGAACGTACCCGAGTATGTTGATCATCTGAATGAAATGCTGAAAACACCGCTGTGGAAAAGCTTAAATGCTGTGAAAGACGGTAAAGTCGTCATGGTTCCGCTTCGCGCGACTAAAACAGGCTTTGGACTTGTTATGCACAATCAATTCGTGGATACGCTCAAACGGGAGCTGCTTAAGAAGTGATCAGCCAGACTGAAGTAATGCATTCAGCAGCAACAGACAAGAAGAGAAGGATTGCGCCTTCTCTTCTTGTCTGTCTGCTCGCCGCCGCTTTTGTTCCGTGTGTGATCCTATCCGTCGCAACGGGAGCCGCCCATATTAGCACCGCCACAGTGATTGAAGCTTTCTTGCATTACAAGGCTGACTCTATTCAGCATTATACGGTATTGTCGGTAAGGCTGCCACGGGCGCTGACTGCTATATTAGCCGGCGCCTGTTTCGCTATTTCCGGTGCGATCATGCAGGGATTGACACGTAATCCACTAGCAAGTCCCAGCATTATGGGAGTGTCCGCGGGATCGAGCTTTGCAATAGTGCTTGTTTTTGCCTTTACCCCTTATCTTGCTTACCATCAGATCATCCTTGTGTCGATGCTAGGCGCAGCATGCGGGACGGTTCTTGTATACGGAGTGGGTACATTAGGGGCAATAAGCCGCTCGCAGCACTATACCAATGTCAAGCTGGCACTTGCCGGCGCCACAGTCAGCGCCCTGCTGGGAGCATTTGCCGAAGGCATCCAAATTTACTATGGCATCTCACAAAACATTATGCTTTGGTATGCAGCCGGTATATCCGGGGTCAAGTGGCTTGATGTACGCGTCATTTTACCGTGGGCAATCGGCGGCTTTGTGTCCGCTCTTGTCATCTCCAGAACGTTATCCGTACTGGCTCTTGGCGAGGAGATGGCCGTCGGCCTCGGACAGCGCATTCGGGCAACCAAATTGCTGGGTGCGCTAACCGTATTCGTCCTGACAGGTTCAGCTGTGGCTGTCGCTGGCCCGATTAGCTTTATCGGCCTGATGGTTCCCCATCTGGCACGTTTTCTCATCGGAGTCAATTATCGTTGGATTGTACCTTGTTCGGGTTTGCTTGGCGGTTTGTTGCTGCTGCTGGCTGACACTTTATCCCGCTTGGTCAACATGCCCCGCGAAACACCAGTTGGCATTATAACTGCCATGCTGGGAGTTCCCTTCTTTCTCTACTTGGCGCGCAAAGACGGGAGGGGAAATTTGTGATACGGAAGGAAAAGCAAGGAAACTTTCTTATTATCATGTTTGTGCTTGTATTGCTGCTCATCAGCGGTGTGCTAATCAGTATGAACAGCGGGTATACCCGTCTGTCGCCGCTTGATTTATTGCAGACCTTGTTGGGTCAGAAAAAAGGGGATTCATCCATCATTCTATGGAGTATTCGCATGCCCAGAATAATGATTGCTATGCTTGTCGGCGCCGGTTTGGCCGTAGCCGGAGCCATTATGCAGGGAACATCACAAAATTCACTGGCTGATCCCGGAATTTTGGGCATTAATGCCGGCGCCGGGTTAGGGGTCGTGATGTACATTACGGTCTTTTACGGTAAAATCCAACTGGCGCCGGTTCAAGCGTTGCCGATCGCAGCCTTCATCGGGGCAACATTTGCCGCCTTTATCGTGTTTACGCTGGCTCGCAAAAATCAGCGCACAACTCCGACCAGGCTGATTCTTGTCGGTATTGCCACCGGAGCGGGGATTAGTGCGGCGATGCTTTTTTTTACCTATCGTATGGATGCTTATAGCTATGATTTTGTTAAAATTTGGATGTCAGGCAGCATTTGGGGCACCAATTGGCAATACGTAAAGACTGCATTCTTTTGGATGGCAGTGCTGCTCCCGCTTGCTGTTTACAAAGGATTTCGTCTAAACCTTCTGAGCTTGGGAGACGATATCGCCGCCAGCCTTGGCCTCTCGATACAACGCGAACGGCTGGTGCTGCTGTTGCTCGCCGTGGGATTGGCCGGGTGTAGCGTCGCTCTAGCAGGCAGTATCAGTTTTGTCGGACTCATCGCGCCGCATCTCGCCCGCCGATTCGTCGGGGCGGACTACAAACGAGTGCTGCCCGCTTCCCTGTTCATTGGCGCTCTGCTCGTGCTGGCAGCCGATACCATCGGCCGTACGGTTGTACAACCGGTGGAGATTCCTGTGGGAATAGTTGTCGCCGCGCTTGGCGGACCTTATTTTTTGTATCTATTGATCAGGCAACACTAGCACTACAGCTAAATATTGGTAATCCAAAAAGAGGCTGCCACCCCCTCCACCACCAAGGGTCCATCAGCCTCTCTCCCGCCAACTGCGCCAGCTCAACTCACGCCAGCTCCATTTTTGCGAATCATCCAAACCACTCCGAACTGCATCAGCGAGCCACCGATCAGCACCCAAGCCAGCATGGACCCGGCCAAATCGGAAGCCAGCACAATGAGCATCGTAATCGAAACGACACGTCCCGCGTTCAGAAACGTTTCTCGCATCACCATCGACTCGATCCGAAGCTGCCCCTGCAAAGGAAGCTGCCCGATCATCCGGTACATGTAGGAGGTGAGCGTGTTGCCGTGCAGCGGATTGCACAACGAGTGGATCAGCATAAACCCGATGACCGTCGCCACCGACAAATCGAACAGCAGCAAAGCCGAGCCTGCCGTATACCCGATCGCCGCGCGATACACATACGTCCTCGCCCGTTCCTCCCGGGCCACGCGGGTCAATAGATAGCTCACCGTGATCGCAGCCGCCGAGAACAGCATCCCCAAATACCCAACGGCATCCTCCCGCGGAACAACCAAGAACAGCAAAATATTGGGCACGAACAGCATAATGCCTTGCAGCAGCCCCAACAGGAAAAACGCCGTCAAACAGCGGAGCCAATCGCGATTTTTGCGCAAAAGCAGCGGCATCAGGTGCAGATAGTAGCTCTTGTGAGCATTGCTCTCCGTCCGGATCCGAAAGCTAAGCGCAGCGGTCAATGCATACATAACGAAGGCGATGCCGAACACGACCACATACCCCTGCAACCCACCGATCTGCGAAAACAAAAAGGCGGCGATCACAGGCCCGGTCAAGGTGGCGGACATAAAGGCGATTGAGTTGAACCCAAGGTAGCGAATCCGGTTGCGGTCGTTGGAGACGTCGTACATCAAGGTCAAATACGCCGTCCAGTAGAACGCACCGGAAATCGAATGCATCACCGCGAACAGCATGTAATAGTCGGCGACACGCTCCTGCGTCAACACGACGAGCAAGAAAAACACCGCATACATCGCAATCCCGATCCGATAGACGACCATGCGGTCCCGCATTTTGGCGATTTTGCCGGCTACAGCGAAGAACAAAGGAGATAACGCGTACAAAATAATATAGTACATGCCGTTAATAAATAGACTTTCGGTTAGCCGCCACAAATACAGGTTCAAAAAGACGCTGGACATGGAAGCGCCGATCTGAAAACAAAAATGGACGAGCAAAGAAACTTTAGCATCTGGCGACAACCGCTTCTCGGGATCCGGAGAGCCGAATTGAAGCTGCAGGCGTTCCACGGTGCGGGCAAATAGAGACATGTGAACGGCCATTCCTTTCTTTAATCGGTCACGATGAACACGGTCCAGCTTCGAATTTTAATAGTATCGTTCTATTGTACTGCTAGACAGGCCGATGGGAAAGGACAAATTCGACAAGCAGCTTGTTGGGACTAGGAGCAGGGGGCGAGGTAAGCTATAATAGCTTTCAAGAGGAGTGGTCTGACCGAGATGAGCGAGTCTAGCGAGAACAAACGCGTGGATTGTTTGAAATGCCGCCATTTCTACGTTACTTGGGACCCCGCGTTCCCGAAAGGGTGCAAGGCTTTCGGCTTCAAAACCCAGCTCATGCCAAGTTTGACGGTATTTTCGTCTTCCGGAAAACCGTGCATGACGTTCGAACCCAAAGAGGGGAAGCGCTCTTAAGCCAAGAGCCGCTTCCCCTCTTCTTTCATCCTACTTCCTCTACCGGCTCATCCAGCACGGCAAGCTGCAATTGGCGCATCTCCGTCTTGAGCGCCGGAATGACTTCGGCATAGGCCGGATCGCCATACACATTGACCAGCTCGCGCGGGTCGCGCTCCAGGTCGATCAGCTCCCACTCCGGCTCGCGGTATTCATCGAACGATCCCGATGTACCGAGCGCCTCCGCATAGTAATAGATCAGCTTATACCGTTCCGTGCGGATCCCGTAGTGGGAGTACACGTTGTGGAATTGATCGAGGTGCATCCAATAGCGATAGTACATCGACGTCCGCCAGTCCTCAGGCACGTTGCCGTTCAGTACCGAGCGCAGGCTTCGCCCCTGCATGTCCGAGGGGATCTCCACTCCGGCATAATCCAGGAACGTCGCGGTGAAATCGATGTTCAACGCCATGGCCTCCGTCACCGAGCCGGCCGCAATCTCCTTCGGGTACTTGATGACGAACGGCATCCGCAGCGACTCTTCATACATGAAGCGTTTGTCGTACCAGCCATGATCGCCAAGAAAAAAGCCTTGATCCGACGTGTACACGACAATCGTGTTGTCCGCGATGCCTGCTTCCTCCAAATAGTCGAGTAGCCGGCCGACATTCTCGTCGATCGAGGCGACGCAGCGCAAATAGTCTTTGATATAACGCTGATACATCCAGCTCTTCTCTTCCTGCGGAGTCAATCCTGCCGGGGGAAGCGCCTTCAAATCAACGAGCACGTTCATATCGCGGTCGATGCGCATTTTTGCCTCATGAACCGCTTGAGGCTTCGTGGCGTAATCGTCGTTAAAGGTGTCCGGCTCAGGAATATCGATATCGTCGTACAGGTTCGCATACTTTGCGGATGGATGCCAAGGCCGATGCGGCGCCTTATGATGGCACATGAGCATAAACGGCCTCTCTTTGTCCCGCGTATTCAACCAATCGATGCAGAAATCGGCCGTCAGATCGGTCACATAGCCGGGGTATTGCTTATATTCGCCCATCTCGATAAAGGTCGGGTCGTGATAATCCCCTTGTCCCGGTACGACGGACCAGAAATCGAAACCGGTCGGATCCGCCAGCCCCCCATGCCCGAGATGCCACTTGCCGATAATGGCGGTCTGATAGTCGACTTGCTGCAGCAGCTTCGGATACGTCATTTGACGGCCGTCGAAATGATCATTGATCGATTTGACCCCGTTCAGATGGTTGTATTTGCCCGTCAGGATGGCAGCACGGCTCGGGGAACAGATCGAATTCGTGCAGAAGCAATTGTCGAAGCGCATCCCTTCGTTCGCGATCCTGTCGATATTAGGCGTTTCATTGATCCGGCTGCCGTAGCAGCTCATCGCGTGGGAAGCATGGTCGTCCGACATGATGAACAAAATATTCGGTTTCTTAGAAGAGCTCATCGATACTATCACCTCGCCCTCATTATATAGGCCGTCTCTTTACAAGTACCATGTACGATATTACGATTATGGGTAGATCCTCACTTTCCACTTTGTCAAGGAGATCCCGCTATGCTTGAAGTTCTCAACACTTTTCTCGATGACTATATTCCGGATTGGCATAATCGCAAAGAGCATATTCATTCCCATGTGCTAGTTCTGGTTACGGAAGGAACGCTCAAGTACCAACTGAACGATCAGGAGCTTACCGCGACGAAAGGCGATTTGCTGTTCATTCCTAGGGGGACGAGGCGCGAGGCGAAAAACGACAGCGGGACGCTGCATCAGAAATATGCGGTTACGTTTCAGGCGAACGGCCCGACCGAGCTCCCCATGCTCCGCGATGGCAAACCTCGACGAATTCGTACGCGCAGCTTCGATTATTTCAAGGAGAAATTTATGCTGCTCCACCGTCAAACGCTAGAAAAACGTTCTTACTATGAGACAATCCGCCAAGGGTTGCTGCTGGAGCTGCTGGGACTGGCATGCCGGGAGCTGGAGACGGCGCCGATCTCCCATCGCAAGCAGCAGCTGGCCAGCAAGCTGGAGCAGCATATCATCAGCCGGTACCGCGAGGCGATTTCGTTGCAGGAGCTCGCCGGTCTCATCGACCGATCACCGAACTACACGCTCACTTTGTTCAAGGAAGTCGTCGGTCAAACCCCGCTCGAGTACCAGCACCGCCTGCGCATTACGACCGCCATGGAGCTGCTGCGCAACACCCGATTTACGGTGGCGTTCATCGCCGATCATCTGGGCTATTACGATCCTTCCTACTTCTATAAAATGTTCCGCAAATATACGGGGCAATCGCCGAGTACTTACATGGGTTAATAAGGCGGCATGAAAAAACCTCCAAAGCAGTCGTGCCGACTGGCCTTGGAGGTTGCTTATTAGTAGTTAGTTAAGCGACAACCGTTTCGAGTGGATCTTCTTCGTCTCGGTTGAAGGCTTCGCGGTCGAATTCGCCCTCGGAGTTGGCGACTAGCAGCGAGGTAACGGTAGTGCCTGTTGCATTGACTGCAGTACGACCCATGTCGATAACCGATTCAACGGCAATGACGAGCCCCATCCCTTCCAGCGGCAGACCGAGCGCAGTCAATACGACAGTCGTGGAAATCGTAGCCGGTCCAGGTACACCAGCCACACCGATGGAGGAGATGATCGCGACGAACACGAGAATCAAGTAATCCGACAGTCCAAGATCCAGGTTATACACTTTGGCGACGAAGATCGCTACGATGGCCGGCCAGACGCCGCCGCAACCGTTGAAGTTCATCGTAGCGCCGAGCGGCGCTACGAAGCTCGCGATTCTCGGGGAAACTCGCAGCCGTTTCGTGATGACTTCCAGGTTCACCGGCAGTGTTGCATAACTGCTTCTTGTGGTGAAAGCGACCGCTATGGTCGGATAAGCTTTCCTGAAAAATTTAAGCGGGTTGACTTTGGCGACGAATGCCACCAAACCGCCGAATACGATTACGAAGTGAAGAATGAGCGCGACATACGAAGCCACGATAATCTTGGCAAGCGGTGATAAAGTCTCGAGTCCGTATCTGGCCGCCATTGCGCCGACTAGCGCGTATACGCCGTATGGCGTCAAGCGGATGACGTATTTCACGACTTGGTGAAGCACGTCGACGAGCGATTTGAGCAGCGTGCGGAACGGTTGAACCGCATCCGGTTTCTTCGTGCTTACATGGAGGACGGCTACCCCGACGAACAGAGCGAAGATCAACACCGGTACGACTTTGCCGGCTGACATATCCGAAATCGGATTGGACGGCGTCAGATCCAGAATGACTTGGGAGATCGTTGGAATATCTCGCGCTTTGAAGTCTTTAGGGACGTTCTGCGCGATGCCGGCGCCTGGATTGATAGCCAGTGCAACCAGAAGACCGATGATCGCGGCCACTCCGGTGGTGCCCAGGAACCACGCTATCGTTTTCACCCCGATTTTACGAAGCTGACCAAGGCTGGACAAAGACGAAATACTGTTGATGACCAGGACGACGACGAGCGGCATAACGAGCATTTTGATCAGATTGACGTAGATCGTTCCGATGGTGCTGACTGCCTTGTACTCCAGCCCGCTCTTGTTGAAAATGACCCCGGCCAAAAGCCCGAGACCCAGACCGATCATGACGCGCCATCCGAAGCTGACTCGTTTGCGAGCCAAGTAATACAGGATGCCGATCACAACAAGCGAAACCACCAGGCTAACCCAGTTCGTCTCAAAAGCCGTGAACAAATTGTTTTTCATACCCACATCTCCCTTTGTCTATTCCGATTATGTCAATCGGCAATTCTGAATAATAAGTTACTCCCTGTTCACAATTCTGTCAATATTATTTTTATTGCAGATGTTGCGTGGACAGAACGCCAAAAAAACCAATAGTATCGCTATCAGTCTTGTTTCCAACTATAAGGTTAAGAAATGCGTTTTCTTCGAAGCCAAGCCAACCATATTGCCGAGAACAAGGCGCCTGACAAACCAAGTCCCATATCTTTTTGCGAGTCGAACACATCCCCTTGCATGCCCAAATAATCGCCGCCAACGCCTTGCTCCCCCATCATCACCGCTGCGAGCATCTCGATCACCTCGAAGAACGAGCTCAGCGCAAACACGAGCACCGCCGTCAACGCATACGACCAGAACCCTCTCAGCTTAGCCGCGCGCGTCATCAGCTCATAAACCGGCAATACCCACAATAGGCCGAAGGCGAAATGGACAAATCGGTCATAATAGCTCCGCTTCAACGGGAACACCGATTTCAGCCATGCGTCGATCGGCGTGCCTTGATATGTGTAATGCGCGCCATAGGTATGCAGCAGCAAGAACAAGAAGATCAGACAGTAGGCACGGTTCGACAGTGTAAACTTGTTGTAGGTCGTTGCGAGCAGGATGATGGAGGCAATAAGCAATATATTTTCCACCAGCCAAATCTTGCGGTCCGTCGGCGAAAAGGCTGAAATAAGCCAGACAATCGCCAAAATGAGCAGCATCAGCTTCAAAGGGCGATTCATATCGAACGGCAGCGGCCGGCGAATGTCGTACATGAGGAAACCACACACCTCCATGACAAAAAATCCAAGCAGAATAGTATAGTTTCCCAATATGGCGAGCCGCTTATACGCCGCTTTGTTCCATGGCCTTGAGCAGGATTTGCAGGGAGCGGATTACGCCCGTCTGCTCTTCCGGCTTCATCCCGTTGAATATGCGCTGCAAATACGCCTGCACTTGCCGGTCGATCGACTGCACCAATGCTTCTCCTTGTTCGGTCAGCGCCAAGAGAGCCACTCGACGATCGGAGGAGGAGGGGCTCTTGCGAAGCAGCTTTTTCCGGGACAACGTCTGAATTTGCCTGCTGAACGTCGTAATATCGATGCCGAGCGTCTCTGCGATCTGCAGCATGGACGGCTCGTGCTGGCGGTCGATCTCGTATAGGATGTGGCTCTGCACGAGCGATATTTCGACGCCCCCCGTCTCGCAGGCAGTACAGCATGTTTTGTTCAGCAGGCCGAACTTGCGAATGAGCTGATGCAGAAGCGGGCGGACATCCTCTTCTTGATTATTCACCGGCGATCGGCTCCTTCTGGACCAGCTCAGCCAGCCACCGATACGAATTCAGCCGGGCTTCATGATCGTAAATTTGCGCGTTGATCATCAGCTCGTCGGCCTTGGTCTCGTTCAGAAAAGCTTGCAGCTTGCTGCGCACGGTCTCCTTGCTGCCGAGGATGGAAGCGCGGCCTTGGCGCTCCATCACTTCTTTCTCGTACGGCGTCCAGATGCCGTCCATCGAGTCGACCGGCGGCTTGAGCGGCTTGATCGTGCCGCGGATGAGGTTCAAGAACGCCTGCTGCTGCGAGGTGGCGAGTCGTTGCGCCTCCTCGTCCGTCTCCGCCACGATGACGTTGAGGCAGACGAGTGCGTACGGCTCTTGCAGCATGTCGGACGCGCGGAAGCTGCGATGGTACAGCTCCATCGCCTGCAGCGTGTAGTCCGGCGAGAAATGGCCGGCGAAGCCGAACGGCAGCCCTAGCTGCCCGGCCAGCTGCGCGCTGTAGCCGCTGGAGCCGAGCAGCCAGATCGGGACGTCGAGCCCTTCGCCGGGGAATGCGTGCACCTGCGGGTTCACGGAGCGGGCCGGGTCGAAGTAGCCGCGCAGCTCGCTTAGCAGCTCGGGGAAGTCGTCGCCGCTGCTGTGCAGGTTGCGGCGCAAGGCGCCTGCGGTGCGCTGGTCGCTGCCCGGCGCGCGGCCAAGACCGAGGTCGATGCGGCCCGGGTACATCGACTCGAGTGTGCCGAACTGCTCGGCAATAACGAGCGGCGCATGGTTCGGCAGCATGATGCCGCCGGAGCCGACGCGGATCTTCGACGTGCCGCCGGCGATGTAGCCGATGACGACCGACGTCGCCGAGCTGCCGATCGCGGCCATGTTGTGGTGCTCGGCGAGCCAGTAGCGATTGTAGCCTAAGGCTTCCACATGGCGGGCGAGATCGAGGCTGTGCCGGAATGAGCTGTTCGGCGAGCCGCCCTCCAGGATCGGCACGAGATCGAGCACGGATAGCTTGATTTCGTGAAGCGGTTTGGCTTGTTTATGGGAAAGTTCATGAGTACTCACGGGAAAGGGTCAGCTCCTCTTAAGTTGCGAAATAGTTGCAGTTTGCAACTAGTATACGGCAGTTAGTTGCAATTTGCAAGTATCCGGCGAGTGAGAGGAGCTGGGCTGGCGGCAGGAGGTTTGTTGTAAGCACGATTTTCGGGTTTGCAGCCGGGATGCGAGCCGGTTCGCCTGCTGCAAGCGCGATTTTCGTGCTTAGAACCGGAATGCGGGCCGCTCCGCCTGCTCTAAGCGCGATTTTCGGGCTTTCAGCGAGTACAGCTAGTAATTAAATTAGGTTTGTACCGCTTGCTCCGACGATGTCCGGACACCTGGCAGCAGCTGTTGCTCGAACCTCGCCTTCAGCTCCGGCCACTCTTCGGCGATGATGCTGTACACGCAGGTGTTGCGGATATAGCCGCTGTACAGCACGCGCTCTTTGCGCAGCACGCCCTCCAGGGTTGCTCCAATCCGCCGAATGGCGTTATTCGAACGCTCATTCCGCTCATCGGCACGGAATTGCACGCGCACGCAGCCCAGCTCCTCGAACGCGTGCCGCAGTAGCAAGTACTTGCACTCCGTATTCACGGGAGAGCGCCACACGCTTGGAGTGTACCACGTCCACCCGATCTCGAGATGGCGATGACGCTCGGAGATGTTCAGGTAACGGGTGCTGCCGATGATGTGTCCGGTCTCCGCGTCCTTCACTACGAAAGGCAGCTCGCCGCCTTCCTCCTTCTGCTCCAACGCCTCCGTGACAACGGCTTGCATGTCGTCCAGCGACCGCATCGGATAAGGCAAATACGTCCAGATCGGCTCGTAATCGGCGGCTACATACAGCTCGGGAATATGGGCGGGCTCCATCGGCACCAGTGTGACGGCATTTCCTTGCAAAGTGACTGCAGCTAACATGAATAAGGCGCCCCCTTCGTGTAGGTTTCAATTACATGCAACCTTAACACGAAAGTGGCGCCAGAAAAAGTGCCGGTTTCCCTTCAAATCAGTGATCCACTTTTACAGACGCACGGTGGCCCCGGTCCTGCGGCTCTCATTGGCCGCTTCCAGGAAACGGATGATCGCCAGCGTCTCCTGCGGATCGATCATCGAGACGCCCGTCTGGAACAGCTGCATGGCACGCTCCAATAAGCCGGCATACTTCGGCTTCGGATGTTTGCCGCAATCGGCGAACTGCGTGCCGCCGGTCCGGTGGATGAGCGCGCCGTTCGTCCGGTTGCCGGCACGGTTGCCGCGGATCGTGCCCACGCGGCCGTCCGCCCATATGCCGGTCACTTGCTCGTAAAGCTCGTTCGTGACCGCATGCACTTCCACGCAGCCGCGGCCCATAATGGCATGGAGCATCTCCGTGCAATGGATGCCGTACCAGAACAAACCCGGCTGCGTCGGCTGCAGCTCTATAGGCCCGTAGCAATCGGCCCCGATGATGTCGCCGCCGGAGGCGTCCTGCAGCGTAAGCACGAGGTCCTCCGCGAAGCGGAGCGAAGACGAGCTCATCAGCGGCACGCGATGCTCCTCCGCCAGGCGGAACAACTCGGCGGCGTCCGCCGAGGAGACGGCGAACGGCTTGTCGATGAACGTCGGCTTGCCGTACGGCGCAATGCGGCGGAATTGCTCCAAGTGAACGCGGCCGTCGACCGACGTCAATAGAATCGCGTCGGACTCCTGCGCGACTTCCTCCACACTCTCGACAATCCGAACCCCATACTCATCCCGCACTGTTGTCGTGAAGCGGTCGAGTCGCGACCAGCTCATCTCGAAATCCGGCGAACCGCCCGGATAGGCGATTGTGACCCGGCCTCCCGGCACATGGAAAGGCGCGGCTTCATCGTTCAACAGCTTCGTGAACGCCGTGCTGTGGGACGTGTCGAGGCCGATCATCCCGATTCTCAACCCGCTGCTCATCGGCCACCTCCACTGATCCCCGGTGCCGCTTCGGACGCCTGCGCTTGACCCACGATCACTTCGCGACCGGTGCGGCCGGATTCGTAGATGGCGAGGATCACGTCTACCGCCTTGCGAGCCTCTTCCCCGGAAACAACCGGATCCCGGTCTTCCGCGATTGCACGGATCATGTCGTCGACGAGGATGTAATGGCCGTCCTTGTCCATCTGCGACGGATCGATCTTGGAGCTGACGCGGCGCTCCACTTCCGGGGCAACCTCATCGGGGCGATCCAACAGCTTCCACTGCCGGAAGCCCTCGTCGTCGAAGACGATCGTGCCGTTCTCGCCATGAAGCTCATAACGCGCCCCCTGGTTCGGGTACACGGACGTGGTGCCCTGGATGACGCCGAACGCGCCGTTCTTGTACTTCACGACGGCAACCGCCGTATCCTCGACCTCGATGTCTCGCAGCAGAGGAGCGGAATAGGCGAACACCGACTCTACGTCGCCCGCCAGCCACAGCATCAGGTCGATGCCGTGCACGCCCTGGTTCATCAGCGCCCCGCCGCCGTCAACCGCCCAAGTGCCGCGCCAGCCGGCGCTCTTGTAATATTCCGGGCTGCGGTAGTACTTCTGGTACACATCGCCCAGCACAAGCTTCCCTAGCCGGTTGCTCCGCAGCGCTTCCTTGACGGCTACTGCCGTAGGCATAAAGCGCCGTTGATAGATGCAGCCGAGCTTCACGCCATGCTTGCGGGACATATCGATCATCGCGGTCATCTTCTCGCTCGTAATCTCGAGGGGCTTCTCCACGAGCACATGCTTGCCCGCCTGGCTGGCCGCCACGCTAAGCGAGCCGTGCAGCCCGCTCGGCACCGTAATGTTGACGACCTGAATGTCGTCTTCCTTGAGCATCTCCTCCATGCTGCCGAACACGCGTGGGATATGAAACTCGTCGGCCATCTTGCGCGCCTTGTCCAAGTCCTTGTCCACGATGGCCGTCAGCTTCGC
Organism: Paenibacillus koleovorans NBRC 103111; assembly: GCF_004000845.1. Classification (GTDB taxonomy): domain Bacteria; phylum Bacillota; class Bacilli; order Paenibacillales; family NBRC-103111; genus Paenibacillus_AA; species Paenibacillus_AA koleovorans. Next base: position 53,786 of record NZ_BIMA01000022.1, on the reverse strand, counting down.
CTGCGGATGCGCCGCAATGGCGCGGGCGTGCTGCGGGGCGATGACGCCTGCCCCGACAAGCGCGAATGAAATCGGATCCGCCATTCTCCTCATCCTCCTCTAGCTTCTGTCTATGTGCTCAGCAAATACCGGCGCCGGTCCATCACGAACTGAAGCGGCTCACCGGCCAGATGCCGCCGAATATTGTCCAGGCACGTCACTTGATAATTCAACAATCGCGGCAAATTCCAATTGATCTTGGCCAGCGAATGGGCGGTCAAGGTCAAGTTGCTCCATTCCCTCGCCGGATCCCCTTCGACCAGCTCGTCGTTGCCGGCGACAACATCAAGACCCGCTCGCAATCGGCCCGATTCCAGCTCGCGGAACAACGCCGCCTGGTCGATCAGCTCGCCTCGTGCGGTATTGATGACAACCCCGCCGTCCGGCAGCCGGGCGAGCAGCTCCGCGGTCACGGAGCGGCGCGTCTCCGGCGTCAGACCGGCGTGCAGCACGACCGCCGAGGCGTGATCGAATAGCGCCTCCAGAGAGTCGGCCCGCCAACAGTCCTCCGGCACCGAAGGCACGAACGGATCATAGATCGCAATCGCCGCTCCGAACGGCCGGAGCAGCTCCACGAACCGCCGACCGATGACGCCGTAGCCGTAGACGCCGACCGGCAGCCCGCGCAGCAAGCCGCGACGGTTCTCCGGCAAGCCCCAGCCGCCGGCCTCGATGTGCTTCGTCTGCGACCGCACCTCCTTGAGCGTCGTGAGCAGCAGCGTCATCGCCGCCTCGGCGATCGAGTCTGCCGGCGCGTCGCCCCAGTTCGTCACCGGGATCGACGATTCGATCAGCTCGAGCGGCACCCATCTCCCCATCTCGCCCGTGATGTTGCAAATATACTTCAGCCGTCCGGGCTGCTCTGCGATCGAAACCGGCACCGGCGCCGAGCCCCACATCGTCAGCAAAATATCAAACTCGCGGATAAGCGAGGATCGCTCTTCATCCGTCATGTCTTCGCCGTTCTTCAAGATCGTAAGCTCGCCGATACGGCGCAGCTCGTCGACAAACGGCCCTTCCTCCGGCATTCTGGACCGGGACAGGCCCAGATGCAGCATTTTGATCGTCATATCCCGTTTCCCCTCCTCTTCTCGCTCCCCGCCACTTCAAGCAATAAATACCGCCCCATACAAAAGCGAGCCTGCGATCACATAGGCGGGATTGACCGAACGATGCTCCAGCAAATAGTACGAGGCGCCTGCGAGGACAAGCGTGTGCAATACGCCCGCTCCTTGCCAAGACGATATCACGAATTGCAGCGCCAGCACGCCTAGCAGTACCGCAACCGTAGGCCGCACCCACGCGGTCATCCGTTTGACGCCCGGAGCGTGCCGGTGACGGTAGAGCAGTTGCAACAGCGCGATCATGATGAAGAGAGAGGGAGCTACGGTAGCGAACAACGCTACAGCAGCTCCCAGCACGCCGCCCTGCTCATAGCCGATGTAACCGGCCATCTTCGTCGCGATCGGGCCCGGCAGCGCGTTGCCCATCGCGAGCAGCTCCCCGAACCGTTCCGTCGTGTACCAACCGTACTTATCCACCACTTCATTCTGGATGAGCGGGATGGAAGCCGGTCCACCGCCGTAGCCGACGATCGACGGGATGAAGAAAGCAAGAAACAAATGCCACAGCAAAGCCATAAAACAATCCTCCACTCCAACCATCGAAATTCAAATCCAAGATGCTGCCTTACTGCGGCAAATTCACTTTCCCCGACTCCCCGCTGCCGCCCGCCGCCCTCTCGCCGGACTTGACCGCGGAAGCTTTTCTTGCTTTCCAGCGTTTCACCACCGGCACGCTTCCAAGGGCGGAGCCTAACAAAACTAAAATAACAAACGCGGGATGCACGTCGAGCAACCCGCACAACACCGCGCTGCCGAGCGTTAAGCCGATGCAGCCATACCAACCGAGCTCGCGACGCGACTGCCTCAGCAGCTGCCAAGTCATCGCCGCCAGCATGACGGCGATAACCGGCGCGATCGCCTGCGTCATCCCGGCCACGATCCGCGACTCGCGGAACGCCGAGAGCACGCCGATCAGCCCGAGCATGCCAACGACCGTGGGCAGCACGGTCGCGATCAGGGCGTTCACTAGGCCGGCGAAGCCCGCAAGCCGGTAGCCGATGTAGCCGGCCATCTTCGTCGCGATCGGGCCGGGCAGCGCGTTGCCGAGCGCCAGCACGTCGGTGAACTCTTCATTCGTCATCCAGCGGTAGCGGTCGACGACCTCGCGATGCACGAGCGGGATCGTCGACGGCCCTCCGCCGTAGCCGAGCAAGCCGGAGCGTAGAAAACCGATGAAAATATCTCGCTGCAAGGACCAATTCCACTTCATAGAAGCCTTGCCGGCCCTTACACCGGTCTGCCTGCGCGCAGAATCAGCGCTTCCGTTGCCAAGCTCCGGATTCATAACAATCCTCCTACCATACCGCGATATGGCCGTCCGTCCGAGGCTCGGTGCCGCCGATCAGCACGCCCGACTCCGGATCGCGCCAAATAATCTGCCCGCGTCCGAACCCGAAAGGATGAGCCGCCCGCACGATCGTGTGTCCCCGGCGCGACAGCGCCTGAGCCAGATGGTCGGGATAGCCCGGCTCGACCTCGACCGTCTTCCCTTCCTTCCATTGCCAACGTGGAGCGTCCAGCGCCGCCTGCGGATTCAAGCCGAAATCGATCGTATTCATCACCATCTGCACATGCCCTTGCGGCTGCATGTAGCCTCCCATAACGCCGAAGCAGCCGACAGCCTCGCCGTCCTTGCTCAGGAAGCCCGGAATGATCGTATGATAAGATTTTTTGCCCCCGACCAATGCGTTCGAGTGCGAGGAGTCCAGGGAAAAGTCGCCGCCGCGGTTTTGCAGCGCGATCCCCGTCCCCTCGACGACGACGCCGGAGCCGAAGCCCATATAATTGCTCTGAATGAACGACACCATATTGCCTTCCTCATCCGCCGCCGCCATATAGACGGTTCCGCCTCGCGGAGGCGTACCCGGTCCCGGGTACAGCGCCTCTTCGCCGATCAACCCGGCCCGTTCAGTCGCATACGCCTCCGACAGCAGATCCTCGACCGACACCTTCATATGCGCCGGATCGGTGATATAGTGCATGCCGTCGACGAACGCCAGCTTCATCGCCTCGATCTGCCGATGCTGCGTCTCCGCCGTATCGCGCGAGCCGCGGTCGAACTCCCAACGCTTCAAGATGTTCAGCGCAAGCAGCGCGACCATGCCGTGGCCGTTCGGGGGGATTTCCCATACGTCGTAGCCGCGGTAAGAAGTCCCCACCGGCTCGACCCATTCCGGCTTATACGCAGCCAGGTCATCGCGTGTCAAGTAGCCGCCGTGCTCCCGCACATAGGCGTCGATGCGCTCCGCCAGCTCCCCGCGATAGAACGATTCGCCGCGCGTAGCCGCAATGCTGCGCAAAGTAGCCGCGTGCTCCGGGAACCGCCACACCTCGCCTGCTTTCGGCCGACGTCCCTCTCGCAAGAACGTCTTGTACAGCCCGTCGAATTCAGGCCCCTTCGGCATCGCGTCGAATTTGTCGAACTCGTAGCCGAACAGAAACTGCAGCGTCGCCGAGATCGGATACCCTTCCTCCGCATAGCGGATGGCCGGCTTGAGCAGCTCCTCGAAAGGCAACTTGCCGAACTTCCTCGACAGCTCGACCCATGCCGCCGGCGCCCCCGGCACCGTGACGGGGATGATCCCGTACTTCGGCATCGATGCGTATCCGCGCTCGCGCAGCGCCTCGATGGAGATGCCGGCAGGCGCCGGCCCGCTGGCGTTCAGCCCGTGCAGCTTGCCGCCGGTCCAGACGAGGGCAAAGGCGTCGCCGCCGATGCCGTTGGACGTCGGCTCGAGCACGGTGAGGCTCGCCGCCGTGGCGATCGCCGCATCGATGGCGTTGCCGCCCTGCCGCAGCATCTCCAGTCCGGCTTGCGCCGCGAGCGGCTGAGACGTCGCCACCATGCCGCGACGGCCGTAAACGGCCGTGCGACGGGATGGGTAAGGATAATACTGGCTGTCGAAATTCATCAAAGCGAATTCACTCCTTATTTCTTGTTCAGCACCCGATCGTAAGCTTGCTTATGCACGTCGAGCACTTTGTCGATGCCGAGTTTCTTCTGTTCGTCCACGTACTTATCCCATTCGGTCAAGCTGCGCTCGCCCAGAATGAACTTGGAGACGTTCTGCTCGCGGTGCTTCACGATCGCCGCGTAAGTTGTCGTCATGACTTCCATTTCCTTCTCCGTCATAGGCGGCTCCGGATCAAGTTTGGCGTCGTATTTGCGTGCGTCGACATAAGCTTGCTGCAATTCAGGCGTGGCGAGCGACAAGTGAGCATCGTAATCGAACCAAGTGAAGGCGGCGTTCGTAGACAGACCCGTTTTCTTGCGCAGATCGCCAACGTCGATGTAGCTCTCGATGAACTTCTTCTTGCCGTTTTCCACCTTGTACGTTTCGTTTTCTTTGCCCCAGCTCAGCAGTGTACGCCCTTCTTCGGTGTAATAGAAGTCCATGACCTTCATCAGATCGTCGACTTTCTTAGATGTCGAGGATACCATCATACCGGAAATTTTAAAGTGCGTGAATGGATTTTTCTGCGGTGCGTTCGCCAGTCCGATCGGAGGCGCCATAAACGCCATGTTAAACTTCGGATTATCCTTGCGCAACGGCACGTTGAAGTTGTCGATGCGGCCGATGTAGTCGATCGTGACGAACGTCCGGTTCGTCGATACGAGATCCTGCCATTGCTTCACGTCAGTCGTGAGCCAATCCGGCGGCATGAGCCCTTCCTTGTAGAACTTGTTCATCCAAGTGACGAGCGTTTTGTAATTGTCGTCGATCGGGCCGTATTTCCACTCTTTTTTGTCAAAATCATAATAGAAATCTTCGTTCGTCATGAAGTTGGTGGACATGTTGCGCATGATTTGCAACGCGTTGCCGAAGCGGAATGCGAACGGATAGCTGTTCGGGTACAGCTCTTTCAGCTTCTTAAGCACCGTGTACAGCTCATCGTAATTTTTAGGAACTTGGAGATTGTTCTGCTGGAACACATCTTGGCGATACATCCAGATGTTCCGGTTCGTTTCGCTGATGCCCTCGTTCGGGAAAATGTACATTTTGCCGTCCGCCGCGAGCGAGTTTTGCGCCTCATCCGGGTATTTCGTGAGCCATTTTTTGAAGTTCGGCATTTTGTCGACATAATCAAGAATGTTTACTAGAGCGCCTTGCATGCCGTATTTGTCCGCCAACTGCTTATTGAGCGTATACATGACGTCCGGCATTTCGCCGGAAGCGATCGTCAGGCTGAGTGCGTCTTCAATTTTACCGGAAGGCACTTGCACGTTGAACGTAGCGCCTGTCTTCTCCTCAATCATTTTCCATACGGGCCAGTCTTTGCTGTAAGGCCAGCTCGGGTGCGATTCTACAAGCATCGAATACGTTTGCTTCTTGACGGCGGCAGGAGTTGTGGAAGCAGATGTGCCTGCATCCGGGCTCTTCTCTTCCTTGGCGCCACAACCGGCCAGCAGACCGACTGTCAATGTGGCGGACATGACTGCGGAAACCCATTTTTTCATGACCATTTCTCCCCTTCAATTTGCTTGGTTGGACTGGCATCTATATGGCAGACCGGAATTCCGCGTATCGAGGCAGCGCTACCCCTTGACGGACCCGATCATGACACCCTTGACAAAATATTTCTGCAAAAACGGATACAAGAGCAATATCGGCAAAGTGGACACAATAATTGTCGCGAACTTGAGAGACTCTTCTACAATGATCGAGTCGGAGCTGCTGACCTCGCTGGCATTCATCTGACCGGCAAGGACGATGTTGCGGAGCACGACCTGCAGCGGGAACAGCTCCGCCGACCTCAGATAGAGCAGCGCGTTATAAAAATTGTTCCACATGGCAACGGCGTAGAATAAGCCTATGGTGGCGAGCGCCGCCTTGGAGAGCGGCAGCACGATGCGGGCGAAGATGCCGATGTCGTTCAGACCGTCCATCCGGCCGGCCTCCTCCAGCTCCTTCGGGATGCTAGTGAAGAACGTCCGCATGATGATCAAATTCCACGTACTGACCGCCGACGGGAGCACCATGCCCCAGATCGTATCGACCAGGCTAAGCCCTTTGACGACGAGGAAGGTCGGGATCATGCCGCCTTGGAAGAACATCGTAAAGACGATCAGCAGCGTAAATTGTTTGTTCCCGAGCATCTCCTTCCGGGCTAAAGCATACCCGCCCATCGCCGTTACCGCAAGCGAGATCACCGTACCCAGAATCACATACAGGAATGTGTTGGAGTATGCTGTGAAAATGCGCGGATCCTGCAGCACCATTTCATACATTTTCGTCGAGAAACCTTTCGGCCAGAGCGTGACTTCTCCCTTCATGACGTAGATGTTCTCGCTGAGTGAGACGGCGATCATATAGAGGAACGGATAAGCGGTCATGACGACCACTAACAAGAGTATAAACGCGATAATGATGTCGACTAAGCTAAAGCGTTTGCGTTTCACAGCGATTTCATCCTTTCTGCATCGGTCATTCGGTTCGGACTACCAGAGGCTCGTGTCGCTTACTTTGCGGGACAAATAGTTGGCCGAGTAGACGAAGACCAATCCGACAATGCCGCCGAACAAATCGATGGCCGTTGCGTAGCTGTAATTGCCTTGGTTCAGGCCCGTACGATAGACATAAGTGCTGATAATGTCCGCCGTTTCATAGATGGCCGGATTGTAGAGCAGGAACACTTTCTCGAACCCAATCTCAAGCACCCTGCCGATGTTCAAGATGAACAGGATGACGATCGCCGGTGCAATGCCGGGCAGCGTGACGTTCCACATTTTGCGCCAGCGTCCCGCTCCGTCGATATCCGACGCTTCATATAATTGAGGATCGATCGCGGTAAGCGCTGCCAAGTAAATAATCGTTTCCCAACCGATATGCTGCCAAATCTCAGAGGCTACGTAGATCCATCGAAACAGCTCCGGCTTCACCATGAAGTTGATCGGCTCGAAGCCCATCCATTGAATGAAGTGATTGACGATCCCCGTCGAAGGCGACAGGAACATAATGACCATGCTCACTACTACTACATTCGAGATGAAATGCGGTAAATAGCTGACCGTCTGGACAAATCGTTTGAAGAAAGCATTCTTGACTTCATGCAGCAGGAGCGCTAAAATAATCGGCGCCGGAAACCCGACGACCAGCTTATAAACGCCAAGCAGAAACGTGTTCTTCAGGATGACCAGAAAGTCGGGATTTTGCAAAAACATCTTGTACCATTTGAGTCCGACCCACGGACTGTCGATAATGCCCTTGAATAGATTGTAGTTCTTGAACGAGATGATGATCCCGCCCATCGGGGCATACTTAAACAGTACATAGTAGATCAGACACGGAAGAAATAATAGCAGCAAATATTTGCTCTCTGAGAGCCTCTTCATAAATCGGGCTGTTTTGCTGATCTCTCTCGTACGTCCGACAAGCTGCTCTGCCGGGTGCGGGGGTTTCCCCGCGGATTGCGTTGCCGACATGTTGACCCTCTCCTCCATCCTTGCTTGTGTGGTTCTGGATGCAAGTTGACCGTGACCGGCAATCGCACCGTCATGTTCGTATCGTAGAGCAAATATTGTCGACTGGAAACCGCTTTCTTTTTGATAACTGGCCATTTTTGCGGAAAATCCGTAATGTTGTGAAGTATTCGTAAATCCGTTAAGTCCCTCATGAAAGCGTTTGTGTTAAGATCAATTACAGCAGTTCGGGTGTTTCAAGTGCCTGATGCGTCTGCCTTTTTACGAATCGTTTGAACGGAGGTTACTATGCGCGGCATTCTGAAGCTCAAGAAAAAAAGCACGTTTTTATTCCGGCGGCTGCTGCTCAGCTTCCTCCTCATCATTTTGTTGCTAGCCTCATTTAATATTTTGTCGTTTACTTATTTTCGCACCCAGATCAGAGAAGAAATTATCCGCTACAACACCCAGAACTTGAACAATACCACCGATTCGTTCGAGACGCATTTCAACTTGGTGATCAAGCTTATGTACAGCTACTATTATAAGGACCGCGTTCAGCTTATTAATAAACCGGATTTTTCCTATGAGGTGGCGAATCAGCTTCGTTCGGAAATTTCGAATCTGGTTTCGAATGAATTGTTGTATTTGGAAAATTTCTTTCTCGTGCAGCGCGCCAACCGTTTCGTACTCGGCAAAGATGGCAGCTCGATCCCGGAGACTTTGTTCGAAAAGTTTTACGCTAGCCCTAAATACCCGTTTTCGTTTTGGGAGCAGCAGTTTAAGGAATCGTTCACCTCGAGAATTTATCCGGCTGCCTCGTTCACCGATACTACGCTTAAGCAAGCTCCGGTAGGGATGGGCACTTTGTTCCCCGTGGTGACTCAGAATCGGCTTAGCCCGGACTTGTTCTTCGTCACGTTTCTGAAGGCGGATTCATTGGTGGGTGCGTTTCATCAGTCGATCAACGAGAAATTCGTCATCCTGAATGCGCAGTATCAGCCGATTTACAAGGCCCATAGCGAATTGAAGATTGAGAAGCTTTCTGCGCTGGACGGCGATCACGGTTATTTCAAGCAGAACGGCCAATACTACTTTTATCAAAAAGGCGGCAGCACGGGGCTCGTCTATATGAATATCGTGCCTGACGCCCATATCACGTCCGCCATTTCGCGGCTGAACGCCACCTTGTTCACGTTGTTGGTGGTAGCGATCGCCGTCAGTATTGCTACTTCGATCTACATGAGCTATCGGTTCAACAACCCGGTGCAGCGTATCGTCGAGTCGATTCGGCGCATTAATTCTGAAGGCGTGCCGGAGCGGCATCGGGCGGACGAATTCGAGCTGATCGGCGAGGCGATCCACCATATGGAGCAAGTGCAGAGCTCGTTTCATACCGATATGGCGGAGAAAAACTCGTTACTGCGTTCGTTTGTGTATATGAACAAGCTGAAGGGTATCCCAAACCATACGATGGATGGCGGCGAGGGGGCGGTCGAGCAAGCGGAATTTGCGGGTCCGTTCCGGTTTGTGCTGTTCCAGATCGAGTTCCGCCCTGCGTTCGAGCGGGATGTCGAGGTGGACGAGGTGCAGGCGACGTTCCTGTTCCGGGAGTACATCCGCAAGACGATGCTGGGGCATTTCCCGGATTCGCATACGTTCCAGATCGAGAACAATCAGATCCTCTCGATTGTGTACGGGGATGGCGCCGAATCGAGGGACGCTCTGGAGGCGGTATTGGCCGTGATGCGCGACAATTTCGAGACGGACCGGGAAAGCTGCTTCTTCACGATCGCGGTGAGCGATGCGTTCCATCAAGGCGGCGACTATACGAAAGCGTATGAACAGACGCTGGAGCTGATCGGCCGCCGGCAGCTGCGGAGCGAGTCGCAGCTGATCTGGGGCTCTGACCCGGTCGGCCGGTCGGCGACGGCCACGACGATCTTGTCCGAGGTGCAGACGAACGAGCTCGCGACGCAGCTGCAGGCCGGGCAGGCGGAGGCGGCCCGGACGATCGTGCAGCGCATCGTGCTGGCGATGCAGCGCAAGGACGCCACGGCGGCACAGCTGCTGCTGTTCGCCGAGGACGTCGTCGAGAAGACGGCGCGCACGGTCGCGGCGGCGGGGCTGCAGATCGGCAGCGTCGCGGAGCGGGTGCGGGACGGCAAGCGGGCGCTGAAGCGACTCCAATCCGTGGAGGAGCTGACCGCGTTTATGGACCGCTACGTGACGGAGGCGGCGGAGATGGTGCGCACGAAGCGCGAGGAGCGCGATCCGATCACGGATTACGTGCGGGAGCACTTGGCGCAGCACTACCGCGAGGACATTACGCTCGAGATCGTGGCCGAGAAGCTGAACATCACCGGCGGCTACTTGTCCACGTACTTCAAGGAGAAAACCGGCAGCAACTTCCTCGATTACGTCCACGAGGTGCGGATCGGCAAAGCCTGCGAGCTGCTGCTGCGCACGGACCAGCTGATCCAGGACATCGCCGATCAGGTCGGGTACACGAACTTGAACACGTTCAACCGCACGTTCAAGAAGGTGACCGGCCGCACGCCGCGCGAGTACCGGTTGGAGCGGAAGCAGCAGTAATGCGGCTTTGGCCGAGGGGCTTTATGGCAAAAAGGACCGTTCGAGCGAACGGTCCTTTTTGTGTGCTCAGCTTCGGCTGTCGCTCTACCGTCACGTTAACGAACCAGTCACGCTAATGAACCAGACACGCTAACGAACCAGTGATGATACTGCTAACGAAACAGTGATGCTAACGAACCAAAATCCACTATTACTGTACCTTTGTCCTCTATTTTCACCTTCTCGCCTTCCTTTCGTGCATAAGCCAACCATTGTCCGCTAATACCAAACTAATCTCAGACGTTTATGGATCGGAAGTTTGTTATCAGCAACAGATGTATAGGATTTGTACAGTTGCTCGCAAAAACGGGCATTTTTCGCAGTCAAAGTATAAAAACTACACATCTGAATGGCAAAAATCAGTGTCAGATATACAAATCTTGTACATCTGAGCTGAAATAAAACCAATTTTGGTCCTTAGGTGTACAATCCTTGTACATCTGGGCTAACGCTTGATGGGTAGGCGACGTAGGTGGATAGTTACGGGAGCCGGCTTGAAGGCAATCGGACGAACACCGGCGTTTGTTTGCCGGCCGTCTGCAGCAGCTTGACGCGCGTGCTCGGTCCTCGGCTCCCTACCGTCCGGATATTCTGCTTGTCCGTCACCGGATGGCCTTGCCGGGTCGTGTCCCAGACAATCCCTTTCGACTCGTCAAGAAACGGACTTTCCGCGCCTGCTTCGTCTCAACCGCAAGAGCATTTTCATCACTGGCGGCACAGCAAAAAAGATGAACAGCAGCCGGAACAGCTGATACCCCGCCACGATCGAAAGATCGCCGCCAACCTCGTGTGCGATAATCCCCATCTGGTCCATCCCGCCCGGGGCGAGCGCGAGCAGCGCCGTCGTCATCGATACCGGCTGGATTAACGTCAGCAAGCTGCTGAACCCCCACGCGCCGGCGATAAGAATGATGGCACTGCCGACAGCCAATCCAATCGTTCGCATTTTGTGCGGCAGCTGCTCCGGCTTCAGCAGCATGCCGACGTAAGAGCCGATCGCGAGCTGAGCGGCATTCACTAGCGTCGACGGCAACGCCGGCCCATGCACTCCTAGCATCTGCAAGACAGATGCTCCGATCGCCGGACCGAGCAAATAAGCGGTCGGGATGCGCAGCTTCTGCCCCAGCCAGGCACATAGCGTGCACACAACAGCGTAAACCGGCAAGTCGGGCAGCAAGTTGCTCCAAGTGGCGGCAGCCGCCGCCCCGGCATTCCCCAGAGCTCCAGCCATCTCCGTCACCACAGGATCGCTTAACCCGGTATACGGATTGAAAATGAGAAAAGGGATGCTCACCACGATCACCATCAGCCTCACGACCTGAATGACCGTCACAACCGTCATGTCGATATCGTCGCTCTCCTCAGCCAACGCAACCATCTGGCTTAGCCCGCCAGGAATGCTGCCGATCAATAGCGTCATGTAATTGTAATTCGATACGAGCGACACCAGAAACGCGATGCCGGCGCAAAAGAATAAAAGCAACAAGGTCAATAGCAGCATAATCGGCAAATGGATCGACATCTCGTGCAAGGCGGTTGCCGTCATCGCCAGACCAATCGTGTATCCGACCGTAATCATGCCGGCATTTCGGATCGTTCCCGGCCACATGTATCGGCCCGGCCACAGCTTCGACCCGATCAAGACGGCGAACATCGGTCCAAGCATCCAAGGAATGGGAAGTGATAAAATATGGAATATCATTCCGCCTAAAAGCGCCGAGAGCAAGGTGATTCCGGTTCGAATGAGTTTAGGAATGGCAAATACCTCCCAAGTACAATGCTTCCTTTCTCATCGCCAGCCGTTCCTCTCTACTCCAGTATTGTTAAAGAAGGCCACAACTCTCCCCATCGTTTGCTCCGAACTCGTTTCAAATAATAAGCATGATCCGTGAAAAAAGGACTTCTGCGCACCACGCCTGCGAACAAATCGGTCAGCCCATGCGGACAGACGATATGAAGCTCGTCCTTGTCATCGATGTAAGCACCTATTGCGGTGACCGTCTCCGGCCATCGGCTCATCGCGTCTGCCGTATCCCGATAAGGAGCTTCTCTGTTGCGAATATGCATGCGGGCTTGATTTTTGACGGACCACTTCGGGTTCCCGGTTCTAGCGATCAACCGCTTCTCCAAGGCGAAATCACGAGCTTCCGTCTCATCACCGGGATCAAAATACACCACATCGATATCCTGATGAAGCTCTCGGCGCGAGTGGCCGAACAGCCGGTCCCAGACCGTATTTCTTATGTAGCCAGCTGCGACGCAGGCATCCGGCAGTCCCAGCTCGCGAACCATCCTCAAGTCGTCGATCAACTGCTCATCCTCGCGCAAAAAACGGTCAACCGCTCTTAACTGCTCCTCATGCGAATATTGCGGCTGTTGCGGTAACGGATCCATCACAGCTTCCCTCCTCCGGTACAATATAAAAAGGCGACTGTTTCGGGCCGAACCCGATAACATGCGCCCTTGGATTGCATCTTCTCACAACAAATGGTAAAATATAATTTATGAAAAATTAATCTATATTATACCACAAAACAGATACTTTGTCAATAAATCATTATTCATCCCTATCATGACGGAGGTCCTACTTATGGATGCCTTACCTTGCCAAGGCTGCAGAGGCCTGTGCTGCGGTCCCGTGCCTGTGACGAATAAGGAGTTGCGGGCAATCCGCAAGCTGCTTGGAGCGATGCCCCGCCGTCGTCGAATCGCGCTCGAGCAGCAAGAGCGTTTTTTTGGCACTTGTATGTTCTATGACCAAGATTCGGACAAATGCGGCATTCACTCGGCTCGTCCCGACGTCTGCCGGGCGTTCGGCCATTCCAGCAATTTGGTGTGCTTTCGCCGACCGGAATCGGCAACCGGTTCGCCTTGGCAAGCTTCCAGTGATCCGGCCGGCATTTTGAGCGTTGATTTTACTTGGAAAGACTTCTAGGGAGTTCCCGTATACAACTGCCTCGCTTTGTCTACGATGCCGCTCACGAAAGCCGTTTTCGCCTTCGTGTAGCCGGCACGATCATGCTTGAACTGATCTGCGTTGCGTTTCTTCAGCTCTACGTATTGCTCGCGCGCCTCCTTGTGCAGCCTCATGTAATCGCGGAGCAGGAGCGGTTTCAGCCAATGCTCGGTGCCGTACTCGACCAGATGCACATGCCGCGTGCGCGGATTTCGCTGCAAGAACAGCCGGCCGCCCGGAACGCTGAGCGACTCCACATATTCGTAGCCGAGCGATTCCACGGCCGGGATGCTCGCAATCGCATCCTCCATCGAGCGGAAGCCAATCATGATGTCGATGATCGGTTTGGCCGCCAAACCTGGGACCGAAGTACTACCGAAATGCTGGATATCGATGATTCGGTCCAACTGCAGGACATTCGACAATAGCCGAACCTCCGCCAAATACGATTGCGGCCATTCGACTTGGTATTCCGAAATACTGATTTCCATACCCCCGTCTTCCCTTCTTCCCCCTGCTAGATCACGTTGCCCACGCTCTATTTTACCAAAGAACCGGTTACAGAGGGTAGCAAAAAATAAAAGTCCGACTACTCCATTCAGGAGCCGTCGGACATTCGTTGTCGATAAAGCAGAAAAGCTTGATAATCCGCATTCGCAGCCTTATGGATATGGCGCAGAAGGCCCAGCAACTTTCGCCTCACGTCCGTGGAATCCGAGCTATTCGGAAGAGCTCCGCTTTCGCCAAGCTTGATTTGAATAGCGGCTTGTATGAGTCCATGCCATTGGGCCGGGAGCCGCTCAAGACCGTATTCGCCAGCTCCTGGCTTGCTTGTGATGTTCCGCTCCCGGATCGTATAGAGCTGCCTCAGCATGCCTAGCACGCACCACTCGACCGCCTCCTCGAGCGCATTCGTTTCCACCGCTTCCGCCGGCCACTCCGCCAGCTTCTGAATCCACCCTTGCCAATACGTGTTCATATTGCCGATCACATACTGGAGCAATTCTTCATCGGACACGCAGTCCGGGAGCTCGAGCGGTTCGCCGGCCGCGCAGATGCCCGCTTCTCGCATGACACGCCACGTAATCGGATTCAAGTCGGCTCCGCGAAGGTTGGTATGAAGCGCTCGAGCAAAGTAGGTCACCGTTTCGCCAGCTTGGGCAGGCTTGCCGAAATCTTCGAGGCGAATATACGCGCCCATCAAGTCCAGCTTCAACCATCGGGAATCCACATTCCGGTGCACCTGCTCCACCTTCGCTATTTCCTCCGATCTCAATGAGCGAGTCAGAAATGCAACGAAATCGATATCGCTCGTCCCTTCTACATACGCCCCCAACGCGGTTGACCCGTAGATATAGATAGAGCGAAGAGTGCCTGGGGGAAGCTGCTGCTGGAGCGAAGCGTACAAATCGTCTATAACGGCTATTACCTTTGCCGGCAAACGCTGATCCGCCACAAGCTAGTCCTCCAGCTCGTATATGCTGTCCACGACGATCGGCAAGCCGTCTCTCAGCGTACTGGCTCCCAGCACGGAGCGGGCATGATTCCCCTTCTCCCCGAACACCTCGTGCATCAGTTCGGAGAACCCGTCCAGCACCTTGTGCGGCTCCTCGAAGGCGGGATCGGCGTTTACGAAGCCTTGCACCTTCACCACCCGCTTGATCCGGCTGAGCGATCCCAATGCATCCTGCAGCACCGCGAGCACTTCCAAGCCCGTCTGCCGAGCGAAACGATACCCTTCCTCCGTCGTAAATTCCTTGCCCAGCTTGCCCTTCGGGCGACTGGACGGCCCTTTGCCGGACAGGAACAGCAGTCCTCCCGCTATGACATAATTGGCGTACCTGGCAGCGGGCGGGCTAGCGGCGGGCAGCGTGATTCCGAGCTGCTCCAAGCGTGCTTCGGGTGTTTGTTCGGACATGCGGTATTCCTCCTAGTAGGTAATTGTGGAACATCTTACCACTGATCGGAGTGACGTACAATCCTTATTTTTCGTGTCGCCTGCGGAACGAAACCTTACAGTACCTCGGTCGCTCCGCCACCCAACACGGACAATACATCCAGCACCTTACGGAAAAAAGCGTTGCGCGGCATCGCTCCCCGCACCAGCTCCGTGAACAGCCGACCGTCCTTGATGAACAGCACGCGCGTGCAATAGCTGGCGGCGAACGCATCGTGCGTCACCATCAGAATCGTCGCCTGCTCCTTCTCATTCAGCTCCCGCAGGCTCTCGAGCAAGTCGGTGGACGCTTTGGAATCAAGCGCGCCGGTCGGTTCGTCGGCCAGCAGCAAGCTCGGCCGATTGATCAGCGCACGGCCGGCGGCCGTCCGCTGCTTCTGCCCGCCCGACAGCTGCACAGGGTATTTGTCCAGCAGCGGCTTGATGCCGAACCGGTCCGCGATCGCATCGACGCGATTCTCCATCTCGGCCGGGTTCAGCTTCGCCAGCGCCAGCGGCAGCACCATATTTTCACGCACCGTAAGCGTATCGAGCAAGTTGTAATCCTGGAACAGGAAGCCCAACTGCTCCCGTCGGAATGCCGACAGCTCTTCTTCTCCAAGCCGAAGCAGATTCGTCCCCTCGATATGGATGTCGCCCGCTGTCGGACGGTCGATTGTCGCCACCAAATTCAAGAGCGTCGTCTTGCCCGAACCGGACGGCCCCATGATACCGACGAACTCCCCTTTCGCTACGGTCAGATCGAATTCATGCAGCGCCGTGTAGGCATTGCCCTTGGCTCCGTATATTTTCTGAATGCCCCTCGCCTCTACTACTGCCGGTTGGCTCATCGTCATTTCCTCCCGCTTATTGCTTTTTCCCGTCTTGTATTCTATCCTACTAGGCAACAGGGCATACCGCCATAGATTCGGCTTACAACGCGATCGGCAAGCTTACAAAGTTGTAACATGGTCATATGCAAAGGGGGACGAGGGGTTGAAGATCATGATTGTGGAAGACGAGCGGACGATCGCCGATTCGGTTGCCGAGACGCTTGGCAAATGGGGCTTTCAGACAGTGCTGACAGAAGATTTCGACCAAGTGCTGGCTCAATTCGTGAAGGAACAGCCTCAGCTCATTCTGCTCGACATCAATCTGCCCTCCTATGACGGGTTCTACTGGTGCCGGCAAATTCGCGAGCTGTCCAAGGTGCCGATTATGTTTCTTTCTTCGCGCACGACACCGATGGATATCGTCATGGCGATGAATATGGGCGGAGACGATTTTATCCAGAAGCCGTTCTACACCGAAGTGCTGCTTGCGAAAATGAACGCGCTGCTGCGGCGAACTTATTCTTATGCGGAACTTGGCCAGGATGTGCTGGAGCATGACGGGGTCGTGTTGAACCTGCGGGACGGCCATATGCTATGCGGCGGGCAGCAGGCCGAGCTGACGAAGAATGAGTTTCACATTTTGCGTCTGCTGATGCAGCACCAGGGATCGATTCTGACGCGGGACAAAATCATGCGGAGCCTCTGGAAGGATGAAAGCTTCGTCGATGACAACACGCTCACCGTCAACATTACGCGGTTGCGGAAGAAGCTCGCCGAGCTCGGCAAGGAGTCGTTCATCGTCACCCGCAAGGGAGAAGGGTATGTCATCCCATGAGTCTCGTTCAATATCTGAAAGATAAGCGGTATTTTCTGCTCATGCACGGGCTGCTCACCGCGTTTCTGACCGCGTTCCTGCTGCTGTCCGCCGACTTGGCCGACGTCGGCGACACCCGCGGGGACGGCGGCCACGCGGGGTTCGGTGCGGGGAACGCCGTCTACGCGTTCCTCAGCTGTGTAGTGTTCGCGGCCGTCTATCTGGCCGGCGGTTACTTGGCGAACCGGACGCGGCACCGGGCGCTGGTAGATCTGCTGCAGCCGGATCGCCGCGAGACGGTGCAGTCGCTGCCCGCTCCGCGTACGGCGGAGCAGGCGCTCTATTCGCAGCTGCTCGGCAAGCTGCAGCAGGAGCATGCGCGAGAGCGGCTGCAGCTGCTTCGCGAAATGCGCGACCACCAGGACTACGTGCTGTCCTGGATCCACGAAGTGAAGCTACCGATCGCCGCCGGTCGGCTCATTCTCGAGAATGGCGCCGACAAGTCCGCCGACTATTTGACCGACAAGCTCGAGGACGAGCTGGACAAGATCGACAGCTGCGTCGAGCAGGCGCTCTATTATTCGCGTATCGATTCGTTCTCGAAGGATTACTTCATCTCGGAGACGCCGGTAGATGGCATCGTGCGGACCAGCTTGAAGAAATTCGCCAAGCTGTTCATCACGAAGCGGATTCAGCTGTCGCTGTTCGACGATGGAGAGCCGCAACACGCGCCGTCTGACAGGCACCCGCCTTCCTATGGCGTGCAAAGCGACAGCAAGTGGCTGCTCTACATCGTCGATCAAGCGCTCGGCAATGCGCTGAAGTATACGCCGGACGGCGGCTCCATCGCCGTCCGGTTCGAGGAGGACGCGCGCGAGAAGCGGCTTCTGATCGAGGACACCGGCATCGGCATCCGCGAGGAGGACGTCGGCCGCGTGTTCGAGAAAGGCTTCACCGGCGAGAACGGCCGCATCCACCGCAAGTCGACCGGACTCGGCTTGTATTTGGCCAAGCAGCTGGCACTCAAGCTCGGGCACGAGTTGTCCCTTCGCTCCAGGGCCGGTCAGGGCACGACATTCGTCGTGCATTTCCCCAAGCTGCGGAGCTATTTAGACGTGTGAGGCGTTCACCATCAGGGAAAATCACTCTGATGGGCCTCTGGCGAGAGCATTCAGGGCCTTACAGCTGCAAATCCAGCTCTCCCACCACTACTAAGCACGAAATCCGCCTTACAGCAGCAATGGTCACCTCACCAAGGGGGATCCTCCAGTTCCACCTAAAAAACCTATACCTACTGAATGGTCAAAAAAAGCCTGCAGCGCTTGGCTGCAGGCTCTTGCTCTCTATCGTTCGCTATGCGCTTATCGCGCGAAGGACGGCTTCCGGTAGGTGGCCTTCTTCTCGAAGACTACCGTATACTCCCGGTCCGCTCCACCTCGAATGGACGGGGCGGTCACTTTCGCCGACTTGTCGGCGGGGGCTCCAGCGGCGGACTTGAGCAGCTTGCTGTGCGGTCGGTTCATCCAGCATCCCCTCCAATATCTCGCGATAGAGCATGAACTGCACCTTGTGCTATTGTTCGTTGAGAATCGATAGAACAACTTTCGCAAAGGGCGAAGCAATCGGTCCACTCAACAATGGGTCTCCCGTTTCCTCCATCCAGTGCCGCAATTCACGGAGTAGCGACTTTCTCACAGATGTATAGATCGGCAGATCCGCCACATTATTCCGCTCCATCGGGTCTTCAGCCAGCACATATAACTCCAGCATGGGACGTTGAATGAGTGTGCCTGGAAGCACTGTCGTGTAGCTCTGACTACGCTGGATATCAAGCGGTACGTCAATGGCACTGCCCGATTCCAGGTTGACAATGAGTTTTTGTGTCGCCGTTCGAATGGAGCGCATCGGTTCGTAATGCGTATGAAATGTCTTCTCCGCGAAAATGGCGGCGCGGACTGCCAAACATTCCCTCACCTCGTTGCTGTCTTGACTATGCGTTAGTTGCGGCCAATGACTACTTCCCTGCAGCTTCGGGCAATCGGGTATGCCAAGCGCTTCCACTAGTGTAGGTAGTACGTCCACCTGACTGAACAATCCATCATAACACCATCCGCCTTCTATTCCCTGAGCCGGCCATCGCATGAGAAGAGCGACCTCTATGCCAGGATCATACAACGTACATTTGGCCCAAGGCATCGCGATTCCATGATCGGTAGTGAAGATGACCCACGTATTGTGTTCCAGTTCCAATACGCGCAATGCATCCATAATGACGCCTACTCCCGCATCCAGCGCACGAATGGCTCCTTGCAAGGCAGCGAAGTCCTCGCGAACGGGACCATCATCGGGCAAATAACCTGGCACCCCGATTCCTTGTTCGTCATCTGGCTCGGCCCCCCCAAAATGAAAAGGCCGATGCGGCTCGAAAAATCCGACTTCCAGATAAAACGGGCGAGAGTCTGCGGTTAACCTGCTCAATTCCGCAGCGGCAATTTCTGCAGTAACAACAGCATCACCTCCGATAGTTGCCTGCTCATAGCCCAGCTCAAGCGGGTTATCCGTCATGTGCTGCACCCCAACAAGTACAGAGGCATAACCATGATCTCGCATCAGCTTCGCCATATGTTTCTCTTCCTGATTCAATCGCCAATCGAAACCGCAGTGGGCCAAACCCATCATACCGTTGGCATGCGGGTATTTTCCCGTATGCAGCGCAGAACGGCTGGGGCTGCATTGGGGCGCCACGGAGAACGCGTTGGCGAACAGCACTCCTTCCGCTGCCAGTCGATCGAGCGCGGGGCTGCGGACAGCCCTTCGACCATAGCATCCAAGCTGCCGCCCCAGGTCATGGCAAGTAATAAGAAGTATATTGGGTCTGGATTGATTCGGATCGGTTTTCATCATCACCCACCTTCCCGTTTGCTGTGTGCGCCTGCCGTTACAGAGCCTTGTAATCGTTCCGCGTACAGCGGTTCCAGCTTGCTCCAGCTCAGACGACGTTTATGCAGCATAGTCGTCATATCGTTGCGGCTGAAATGAGCGGTTTGTTCGTCTGACAGAAACGATGACCGTACTTGGAAACGTGAAATATACGTTAAAAGTGTCTGCATAAGTTCCGCCTGAATCGCCAGATGCTCCGGTTTGCCAAACAGATTGTGAATCTCGCCCGGATCGGTTTGCATGTCGTACAATTCGCCTTCCCCAGAATCCGCATCGAAGACAAGTCGATATTCCACCGACCGGATTGCCAATACTTTATCCGATCCGCCTGGAGGGAACCATTCGCAATAGACGCTTTTCTTGCCGACCGACTCACCTTTAATCATCGGCCCCATATCGACGCCTTCCACCGAGTCAGGCACTGGTATGCCGCATAATCGGCCCAGCGTCGGATAGAGATCCACACTTTCCACCAACCCGCTTATCCGTTCGTCTCTCGGGCAACCAGGGTAGCGAAGCAGTAACGGAATACGATGAATCGATTCATAGATGCCGAGATTCTTCAGAATCAGCCCATGCTCGCCGGCAAAATCGCCATGGTCGGCAACAAATACGATGATCGTGTTGTCGTCCTCCCCCGTCCTACGGAGCGATTCCATGACCCTGCCGATCTGTGCATCGATGCGGGTAATCAGACTGTAATAGAATGCAAGTTGCCGCCGCAAATCGGCCTCGCTTTCCGGTACATACGGACAACCTTGAGGCGTCGCAATGTGCGATACGGCTTTCGCAGGCTTGCCCGCAAACCGGTAGGCAAACAAGTCTTCCGCATTGTCCGGTAATGGAATCCCGAACGGATCGTACAACAAACCTCCGTCAATCGGAACGGTTAACGGCTCGTGGGGACGTTGAAAGCTTAGGTGTAGCATGAACGGACGGCTTCGGTCGCGATTGTCCAGAAAACGGACAGCTTCATCCCCCGTCCAGGTCTCGAGGGAATACGCTTCGGGAATATCCGAGACGAATCCCCGAAAGCTTGCTCCCGGATGGCCCGAAGGCAATGCGCCTTGATCGTACAAATCGCCGAGCCCTTTATCGACAAGGTGCCGGAAATAATGGCTGGACAATGGATCGGACCGGTCGGCATCACAAAAGTCGCTATACCGGATATACTCGAAGCCTGCACGATTCCAACGATCGATGAGATGGGCTTTGCCGATAATCGCCGTTTCATAACCGTGCTTGCGAAACACGACGGGCAGAATGTCGTCATTCCGGTCATCCATTGCAAAAATGTTATTGCCTTGAATACGGTGGGTCCGCGGGTATTGTCCCGTCATGAAGCTCACTCGGGAAGGACCGCATACGGGAGCGTTGCAATACGCTTTTGTAAAGCGAATCCCTTCCCCCGCCAGCCGATCCAGATGCGGTGTACTGACAAATCCACCGGCAGCACCCAGACATCCTGCGTGCCATTGGTCCACCATCACAAACAAGAGGTTGGATCTTTTTTCCGCCATCATGTGAACCCCGCCTTCGAAAATAAATTACTTTGTAAAAACGCAAGACGCAAGAAAATTATCCTTTTATCGCTCCAAGTGTGGCACCTTTAACAAAATATTTTTGCAGCATCGGATAAACCGCGAGGATTGGCAGTGTCGCAATGACGACGGCCGCCATTTTCATCGTTTCCGGCGGAATGACCGATTCCATGTCGGACGCATGCATCGGGTCGGGTGTGGCAATCATCTGCCGCAACACGACCTGCAGCGGATAAAGATCGGATTGATTTAAATACAGAATGGCGTGAAAGTAGCTATTCCAATAACCGACTGCATAAAACAAGCTGATTGTTGCTATTACGGGCAAAGAAAGAGGCAGCACGATTCTCGTCAAATAACCGGCTTCGCCAACGCCATCCATAATCGATGCATCTTCCAGCTCTTCGGGCATTTGTTCAAAGAATGCTTTTACGATAAACAAATTGAACGGGCTAACCAGAACGGGGATGATCAATGACCACAAACTATCGAGCAGCCCCGTTTGCTTGACAATTAAGTAGGTAGGGATAATGCCGCCATTAAACAGCATGGTAAAAACAATGATCAGCATAAACGCTCGACGTAAGGGAAGCTCCTTCTTGGCCAGTGCAAATGCGCCCATAATCGTAAACGCAAGACTGAGCGCCGTTCCAGCCAACGTAATGAATAGCGTGTTGCGAAACGCATGGGGCAATGCGGATTCGAATAAGACTTCATGGTATGCTTGCCATGTCAACTGGCGTGGGAACAATAAAAACCCGCCGTGCTTCAGAACTTCCGTATACGGAGTCAACGATACAGAAAGGATGTACCAGAACGGAAGCAGACACAAAGCCCCCAGCACACCCAACAGGAAATAGAGCAATAGGGTCACAAACCGGCTGCTAAATGACCGCGAATAACGTACCATCTCATCTCCCCTTACCATATCCCGCCGTCTCCCCATCGATTAGCCAAGCGGTTTGCCGCAAAAACCAGAAGCAAACCGACCACTGACTTAAAGAGCCCTACTGCAGCCGCCAAGCTAAACCGTCCTTCCAAGATGCCCATTCGGTACGCCCAGGTGTCTAATATATCTCCCACTGAATATACTAGCGGGTTGTAAAAAACAAGTACCTGCTCCATCCCTGCATCGAGCACATGACCAAGACGCAGTATAAACAACAGGATGATGACAGGAGCAATACCCGGCAACGTAATATGCCAGATTTGCCGCCAACGGCCTGCACCGTCCGTGATTGCGGCTTCATACAACTGCGGGTTGATGCCGAAAATCGCCGCCAAATATATGATCGCGCCCCATCCCGTATCCTTCCAAATATCTGAGATCACAAGCAGGGAGCGAAACCATGCCTCGGAGGTCAAGAAGTTGATGGACTGCCCTCCCCATCCTCGAATCCATTCGTTTACCAATCCCCGGCCCTCCGAGAGGAAAGCGAAGGCCATCCCGTAAATAATGACCCATGATAAAAAATGGGGCAAATATGTAAGAGTCTGAATCCATCTTTGATAAGTCCGATGCATGACTTCATTGAGCAGCAGCGCCAGCACAACTGGAGGAAAAAATCCAAAAGCGATGCGATAAGCGCTTATCAATGCCGTATTCCAAAAAACTCTTGTAAAATCAGGATTTTCCAAGAAGCTGCGGAAATGCTCCAATCCGACCCAGGGGCTCTCGGTAAAACCCGCTCCGATCTGATAATCCTGAAAGGCAATAATCAGCCCATACATGGGACCATATTTGTAAACCGCGAAATAAGCGAGCACGACAGCGATAAAAGCAAGACGTACTTTGTACTGACGCACGTGACGAATCCAAGCTGGACCACTACGCATCGTAATACAGCCTCCTATCCTTCCATTACTCATGATGCGTGTTGCCGTAAACGCGGATTTCGACCAGCTCGGCCCGGGGAGCCCCATTCGTCTGTTCGATGACGACCCTCATATTGCCGGTTTCCACTGCTGAGAAACGATGGATTCTCTTGCGTTTGCGATTCTTGTTCTCCCGATGCAATACTTGCCATTGACCGCGGATGAAGGCTTCCAACCTGTAATCTGACGCAAGCTCGGGCATCCTATCAAACGGTGTCTTCAGAAAGTGCAGATTGACCAAATATTCATTTACATCATCGTTCCATGTGAGGTGAACTTCCGAAATTAGCACGGGCTGCTCCCAAGTTAACGCAAGCCAAGCTCCGGTATACCCGCGAATGGGCTCGGATATCCACAAGTGCGGGCCTCCGAACGGTCGATGATACCCGTCGATCGCTTTTTCCGCAGCATACGCTTGTGAAGTTCCCGATAAGCGGAAACAGTAAGGATGCCGCACGGGCTTTCGCATTGACCATATTTTTACTAGCTGCATTCTGAAGGAATCCGCATCTAATTGGACAGGCTGCACCTCCGGTTTTTTTACAAATCCAAGCACCCCGAATAACGGAGTTTCCGCTACCCAAAGCGCCACTGACTGGTTCGCTTTGATTATGACAAATGCATTTTGCGGCTGTTCGGGTTGCCAGTTAAAGTCGGCCTTGATCCATTGAAGACCGCCTGCTTTCACGGCAATCGAGCGATGATCCAACTTTGTATGCGGGACATAATTCTCTTCCCTCCCCGTATTCCAAAGCTCCAACTCCAGGACTGTATCCGCAGTCGCATCTATCAGCAGTTCCAGCCCGGCCAGCGTGGGGTCGACGGGGAACAGCAGACCGGCATCCGTATGGAGCGGTTGTTGTTCGGCCGGTTTATCGATTGCAATTGCCGTCAACGCCCCGGAAGAGGAAACTGCCGCATAGCGGGCCCAATCAAGCGGATCTTCATTACGAATTCCAATCAAGGCCGCATCCTGGCGAAGCAGTTCCTGCTGCAGCCTTGACAGATGTCCGGTGTACAGATGCCTTAGAGTTACTCCCAACTGCACGCACAATGCTGCCGCTACTCCCGCGGCTTCTCCCATCGCACCGCAGGTTGCCATCACTCTTGTCGTTCCGAAGGCAATGTGACTTGCGCTAATGTTTCGTCCCGCCATCAACATATTAGCGACATTAATCGAGTACAACGAGCGAAAGGGAATATGATATATACCATCGGAATACAGATGCTTCGAACCGTTCGCCGCCGCATACACGCCTTCTGGTGGATGCAGGTCGATCGACCATCCGCCGAAGGCGATGCGATCTTCAAATTCCGTTTGCTCCATGATATCATGCTGTGTTAGCAGCCTGTCGCCGACAAAACGGCGATATTCACGTTTTCCGGGAACAGAGCCTACCCATTCCAGCGTTAAATGGGCCGCATCGAACAGTCCGGAATTTTTAATATAGTCCCAAATGCCGTAGATAACCGACCATAACTCGTCCCGGATCCGTTCGTTGTCATGAACGGTGTCCAGCTCTCCTCCCCATTCGATCCACCAGTAGAAGCAGCCCGACTGCCCGGTGCGTATGACTCTTCGCAACGGAATGGATGTCCGGGCAATGTCCCTGGCGAAGCTCGGAGGAATATACTTTACAGGATGTCCCGCATCCCTGGTATAGAAGAGGATTGTGCTGCCGAGCGTAATGCCGTCCGCAGCCTCGGGAGCCCACGGCTCGCCGAATTCTTCCCTTGCTTCCCGGCCGAGGCGATAACGTGCTCCTGCCAAGAAACCGATGAGCCCATCGCCCGTACAATCCACATATATCCTGCTCTCGAAACGGATTTGCCGCTCTGATCCGGACATCCAGCCCTGAACGCTGCGGATGTCGCGCCGATCCTCTCCCCCATCCGCCTCCACTTCATGCACATCCGTATTCAGAAATAACCGAATGTGAGGTTCGGCGCGTACTTTCTCCAGCAAAACCAAATCCCAGTAATACGGATTTCCATCGGGATTGCAATATTGATTCTCAACCAGCATTTCGCCAATAATTCCTGTCTCGCGAGCGTAGCGATGGGTTCCTGCAGCGTTCGCTCCGCTCACCCACACGCGAACCTCACTGCTGGAGTTGCCGCCAAGCACAGGTCGGTTCTGAACCAGCGAAACCGTTTGGCCGGTACGCGCTGCGGCAATCGCTGCGCAAACTCCGGCCAATCCTCCGCCCACGACTGTAATTTCTGACTGAACGGTTTCCTTTCTCAACCTGTCACCTCTGATCCCTTTATAGTGGACACCGGCACTATTTGATCAATCCGGCTTCTTGCAGCTGCAGCTTGCGCTGCTCTTGAACATCCTGATATTTGTACCGTTCATTCAAGGTTTTGACGTAATCGTCCCATGCAGCCAAATCTTCTCTGCCATATATAAATTTCAATGCCATTTCCTGCACATATTTGCTGCCGTCATAAGTAAAAGAAAGCGTGCTGTAGTAATTGTTCGCGATCGTGTGACCTCTCGAATTGTGATCCAGCACCTTCTGGTACATCGCGATATCCGCTTCATTCCAGGAGATCTTCAACTTATCGATACTCGGAAACAATCCAGTAAGCTCGTACGTGGATGTGTACTGCAATACTTCATCAGGTCTTGTAACTTTTATGACCTTGCCGTTCACACGCTCGTTATCGACACCGTCTATCCCGTATTTGATTATCTCGCTGCCCGGCTTCCCCTGCTCGCGGGAGTCGAGATAGTCAATCAATTTCAGAATCCGTTCCACCTTGCCCGGTTCTGATGCCGCATTTTTGGTTACGGCATACATGAACGGCGCAGACAGGCTTCCTGAACCATTGCCGGACAATCCAGTCGGTCCCTTAACCGGTTCGACATAAACCCATTTGGCAGATGGGCTGGCTGCCGTAATTTGTTTCTGCAGCGTGGCAGCTCCAAACATCCAATTCTGCGGATTCGGCATGGATACAAACCCGACTTGACCCTGAATCATCTTCTGCTGCGAGATCTGCAGCGTGTTCGTAACAATATCCGGATCGATTGCTTTGCTATCCACCAATTTTTTCATATAGGTCAAATATTGCTTGTACTCCGGAGAGATGGGTCCGAAATGCAGCTTTCCTTGCGCATCGATCCAATCCTCCGGTACACCGGTCTCCGTAATACCCAACGAAGGCAGTCCGAAGGCATTGCCGATCATGCTTTGCGCGTTGACACCAAACCCGTAAGCACTATAGCCGTATGTATCGGCCTTGCCGTTCCCATCGGGATCATTCGCCGAAAATGCTGTCAACACCTTAAGTAAATCGTCTGTCGTCTTGGGAATCTGGAGCCCGAGTTTATCCAGCCAATCTTGACGAATATAGGAACCGTTCGCCGCACCGCCCTGGGACACTCTGGAAACTCCGTATGTTTTATTAGCCACATTCGTCAGTGTCCAAGCTTCTTTGGTTCTTGAATTTTGCAAATCGGGCACTTGGGCAAGCGCTTCATCGATCGGCAGCAAGACACCCTGCTTGACAAAACGTACGAGGTCGCTGCGATTCAAATAGACGAGATCAGGCAAGGATCCAGAGGCAATCAATGTATTCAATTTCTGCATATAAGCATCGTAAGCTCCGGGTACCAGATTGGCTTTCAGATCAATATTGAGCTCTTGCTCAAGCTTGGTTTTCAGCGGATTGTCCGCAAGAAATTGATCATTGAGTTTGCCGGAGAAGGGCTTAATAAATTCAATCTTGCGTTTGATAGACGGATCGTCGCTGCTCGCTTTCTTCTCCGACGGATTGGATGTCGCGGGAACAGAGGTTGCAGTCGGAGCGGAATCGCTAGACGAGCCAGTTTTGGAACAAGCGGATACGAGAACACAAAATGCAATAGCGATTGCTGCAAAAGCGTGTTTTTTTCTAAATCCCATCTCAAATTCACCCTTATCTTTGCTAGTTTCCCGAAACGGTATGCCGTGTTCAGGTTGAAATCAGTATATCTTGATCCTTGAGTACCAGCCTATCCGCTTAGGCATGAAATCATCATATTCGCCATGAATATATGATTTCTGTATGGGCATGTAAAATAAAAAGAACTATAATCGAATTATGAGCATCGCGAAAAAAGTGTTCTGGTTCTCGTTCGTACTCGTCGAGTGCATTATTCTATTGCTTGGGTGGCTTTTCTATAGCCATGCCTCCAAAACGCTGTATACGGTACAGACCGAAAATGCCAAACAAATGGTTCGGCAAACGGAAGAATACTTGCAGCTCAACTTAAAGAGTGTGCAGAATTTCATCTTGTCCATCGCGAACGATACACGAATCAGAGAGGATCGGGACGAGGAGCTTGCTCCCTGGCTGAATCAGAATTTGATCTTCTTCATGCCAAATGTGCGCAATATCCATGTATTGAGGGACTCTATCGTCGTTTCGAGCACCTCGCCTTACGGTTGGTTGATCGAAAGCAACCCGAACATTCGTGAAGTACTTGCGGCTTCTCGTGAAATTGGCTCCCCCGCCTGGCTGACTTCCTATTACAATGAAGTCTCCGACCATACGGTGACCGTCATCATGAAGATTCAGTCGAACAATGGAAGCACCATCGCCATTGTCGTTGATTTAAATCTATTCAGTCTGCATGCGTCATTGGAGGCCAATCGTTCGCAAGCGGGCCCGGGACAATTATTGCTGTTGGATCCGAATAACGAGCCGATAACAGGTAACTCGGACTATTCAGGGTACAATGTATTTACTCGCCATTACGAACTCAAGAATTTATCGCCCGATCTGTTTTCTGAGTCTTGGACGAACATCCGTATCCGTGATTCGGACAACAAATTGTTCTTGGCGCGAAGCCGCAACAATATATTGGACTGGCAATTGGTTTGGATTATCGATGAAACCGAATTGCTCGAGCCGCTAGGACGCATTGTCCGATATGCGTTCTGGCTAACTACTGTTTCTCTCTTTCTTTCCATTGCGGCCGCATATACATTAGCCATCTATTTCGGCAAACCGATCCGCCGCATTGCCGCATCGATGGATCTGGTGAGCAATGGCCGTCTCGATGTAATCCTGCCGGACAAGCGTAAAGATGAACTTGGGCTGCTATCCCGCCATTTCAATCGGATGACGATTCGCATTCAAGCGTTGATCGCAGATGTTCAGCGAACCGAGAAGCAGCGTCAGGAGGCGGACTTCCGGGCATTGCAAGCACAAATCCGACCTCATTTCCTGTACAATACTTTGAACGCGATCAGTATCGCTTCACGCGAACAGCGATCGGAAGACGCAGATAGTCTCATCTCTTCACTAACTACTCAACTGCAGTATGCGCTGGAAGATTCACCAGCTCCGGTAACCATGGAAGAAGAATGGACTGCTGTACTGGAATATATTTTTCTAATGCAATCCCGTTATCCCGATAAAATTAACTTTTCCTCCGACATCGATCCATACACCTTAACACTTATGCTGCCGAAGTTCACCTTGCAGCCAATTGTAGAAAATGCAATCTTCCATGGATTAGCGGTCCTTCCAGAAGGAGGGGTGTTATTTGTGGCAACTGTCCTGCATGAAGATTGGTGGGAAATCATAATTGAAGATGACGGAGCTGGAATGGAGGAATCGGCAACCCTTTACTTGCAAGCATTGGACGGTAGTTGTGAAGGACATGGGAAGTCCATCTCCATTGTCGATTCCGCCTTACAAGGCGTTCGAGGACACGGAATCGGGTTTTCCAATGTCAAACAACGACTAGCTTTGTTATACGGGGATCGATTCGTGCTCCAAGTGAACAGCAGCCCTGGCAAAGGGACCCGAATCATCATGGAAATGCCGATCAGGATCGTGGAAAAGAGGAGGGATTTCCATGCGCAAAGTCATGATAGTTGATGATGAATCCGTTACGCGAAGTCATATTCGCCGATCATTTCCTTGGACGGATTGGTTATGTATGATTTGCGGGGAAGCCGAAAACGGAGTTAAAGCGTTAGAGCTATTCCGATTGGAACAACCGGACATTGTATTAATCGATTTGACAATGCCGGAGATGGATGGCTTCGCACTGCTTGAGAAGCTTCGCGACGAAACGACGCCGCATTCAAGTATCGTGCTGACCGCACATCGCGATTTCGACTTTGTGCGAAAAGCGATGGCACTTGGCGCATCTGGATATATTCTTAAATCCCCCATCGATCCCGACTCAGCGAAATCAGCGATTGAACGGGCTTCAAAGCTGCTTGATGAAAGAAGATCAAACCGCGAACAGCAGGATTCCCATCGCTATTTAATTCGCAATTACCGCTACTCGCTTCGTCGAAAATGGATGGAGGATTTATTTAGCGGGGCAACCGCAGATGAACGTGAAAAATACATAAAACCGCTTCTGCAATCGGCATGAAGTTGGGATCGGGCTGCCATATGTTGTTATCTTGCCGTATTGATAACGCATTGCCATTCTGGCGGCGCTACCCGGATCATGATGTACCGCTTGTTGAATTCAGCTTGCTCGAAATTGTTTGTGAAACCGCTTCTGCCCACTATGGGTTCCCAGTGGAAGTGCTTCCCCGTGAACCGGGCCATTTTGCGCTGTTAATTTCCGGCCGTGCCGATGATCTTCCAGCGGAAATAGAAACCGCAACAATCGTCAGTCATCACCTGAATCTTACATTAAGGCGTTTACTGGACTGTACGCTTAATGTCATCTTTTCAAAGCCATTTCTCCAAATCGTGCTTTTACCTGAAGTTTTTGGCCGTCTGACTGGCTTGCATCGCCACCGTTTTTATCGGGAAAGACCCGTACCGCTATACGAAAACCAGTTGACCCCGTTCTGTAGCTGGTCAACGGAGGCTGTTTTATTTCTGGAGTCTGAATATGCCGAATTAATAGCCAAGGATAGTTCCGATGAAGAATGGAACGTTTGGATTCTACGAGTCAGAACGACTTTGGAAAAGCTGAAGCCCGACCCGGAGAATGCCATCCAATGGTTGGAAAAATTAGCCCCCTCCAATTTTCAGAAAAGCAGTGAGTATTGGTCAGTGGATCACGACCTAACAAAGCCTACCTTGGCAGGAGCTCCTTCACTGGCCGAAGCGCTTGGCCTTTTCCGTGATTGGATCGTGCAGCAGCGTGATCGCGAGGAACGCAGCACTCGGCTAAGACCGGAAATCGCCCGAGCGGTCGCTTATATCCATGACCACTTGGAATCTGGTCTTAGTCAGGAAAAAGTAGCCCAAATGATCCAAATGAGCGCTTCCCATTTTGGATATTTATTCAAAAAAGAGCTTGGCATTCCTTATCTTGATTACGTTCTTCAGTCACGGATAGAACGCTCCAAGCAATATTTAGGCAGCGGATTATACCGACATTATGAATTAGCGGAAAAGGTAGGTTTTAATAGCTATCCGCATTTTGCAGCCATGTTTAAAAAAAGCACTGGAATGACATTAAGCGAATACAAAAATACGATCAAACCGAATATTATGCTTGACCGTAAATATTAATCGAACCCAAATTAATCGAGCACGATACCGAAATACGTGCGCAGCGCTACCCGGTAATCCTCTTCCGTCTCCGGCGTGAACGCCTTGACGCCTTCAGAGGTGAAAATCCGGAACTCGCGTCCGGCTATCGTATTGCGGCCTTCCTTCGTGCGGATCGCCACCATTGTATTGGTGCGGAAGATCGAGTCCGGCGCATATTCGCACCAAAAGGAGGCTGTGTAAAAGTCTTTGGATAACTGAGGCTCTTCCGTAAACGAATAGATTCGCACCCAGTCGCCTTTCTTGAGCTCCATGAGCACCCAGCCGAAATACGGATCGACGTCCATCCGGTACGTCTCATTGCCCTGCCGCTGCTCCTCGCCCTCCACGAGCCGTACAGGCTCACGCGGCACGATGCCGCCGACTCCTACGTCGCACAAGTAAGCGATCCCGTCGATATCGACGCGGAACACCTGATGGCGCCGCTTCGGCGGCGGGTTCGGCTCGTCGCGCCAGAAGCGCGCGAACAGGTCGGTCACTTCGAAGCCGAGCTCGCGCAGCAGCCAGCCGAACAGCGAGTTGAGCTCGAAGCAGAATCCGCCCCGGCGGCGTTCCACGATTTTACTGTACAAATCCGGTATCGCCAGCGACAGCGGCACACGGTTCAAGATATCCAAATTTTCATAGGGGACGGCATGAAGATGAGCGTTTTGCAATCCGGCGAGACAGGCGACGCTTGTATCAATCGGGCCGTCGAAGTCGATGCGGTCCAAGTAAGCTTGCACTTCGGGTTTGAGCGTAGAGCGGTTTATCGTCATGAGAACGGAAATCTCCTTCATTCATAGTCATCGAAGAAAGCGTCCCAGGTTACCGACGCTGAGCTTCTACTATTCGACATGCTGCCGGCAAACTCCTGCCCTTGACCCCGCCAGCCGAATTAGAGCTGAATTATAGACAAGATCAACCCAACCGCAAAGCCGCACAAAGCGCCGTTCACACGGATCCACTGCAAATCTTTGCCGATCTTCTCCTCGATCAAACGCACAAGCGCCGAGTCGTCCATCTGATCGACGTTCGATTGAATGAGACGGCCGATGCGATAGTGATTGTTCTCAACCCAGCCGATCACATGAGCGAGCAGCCGGTTCTCCCAAGGAGCGATCCGCTCGGGCTCCTCGTTCAGCCCGCGCATGACGGACCGGTAAGCTGTGAATATAATCCGGCCGCCATCGGCCCGAGCCTCCTCCAGCTTGTCCAGCACGAGCGCACGAAGCTCCTCGAGTCGGGCGAGCAGAAACTTCTCCCCAGTCTCGCCCTCCAGCAGCCGCACCGCGCCTTCCTTCAACTGGTCCATACGCGCCTCGTCATCCGCCAACTGGAACAGCCGGATGCGGATTTCGCGTATGATCGACTCGCGGTGCGGGTTGTCCTGCTGCATCAGATCACGGATTGCCGAGACGATTAATCCTTGCAGCATTACCCCGAGCTTCTCCTCGTCCATAAAGCCGACGAACGCCTGAAAAGCGAAACCCATCAGCCCGCCCATCTTCACTTCGGCCAGCTTCTCATTCGCCAGCTTGCCGAGCATCGCCTGCGTATCCTGCCGGGACGCCCAGCGAGACGCTTCGGTCAACGCATAATCGAACGCACGCTCGTCATAACCGCCGCGCATGGCATGCTCCACCAGCTTCTCAGCCGCCTGCTTCACATCCGCTTGCCGAACATAAGCCGCAAGCCCCGCTTGTACCGATGGCGCCAGCTTCTCCAGCGGCAGGCGGCGAACGATATCGGTCGCCTGCTCTAATAGTGCGAGGCGAACCCGCTTCAGCCCCATCAGCCGCGTAAGCTGAGCCCCGGCCAGACGTAGCGGCTGAAGCTTGCGCAGCTGCTGCTCGATGCTCTTCTTGTTCAGCAGCTCGTTCTCCGTAGCCGAGATGAGCGACTGTACGATCCGCTGCTTGTTCTTGAGCAGAAGCGACGTATGGGGGATCGGAATGCCGAGCGGATGCCGGAAGAGGGCGGTCACCGCGAACCAGTCGGCGATACCGCCGACGAGTCCCGCTTCGAAGCCGCCCTTCAACAGGAATGTAGCTGTATTTTCCGGTAAAAATAAGGTCACGAGAAAGCCGGCCGCCATAAAGGCGAGTGAGAAACCGGCCAAGTATCTGGAATTCATAAGTCAGGCAATCTCCTTCCGGCAGCACTTGCTGACCTCATTGTACAGCAACGTGGCAGTCGGGTAAAGAAATCGCGCCCCGGCTCGATCGAGGGCGATCGGAGAATGGAGCGCGATTGAAGGAGCATAGGCATGTTATTGAACGGTTGCTCTCCTGAAAAGCCCATAGGAAACCCCAACGTACACCAGCGACACGAGCATGAGCCATCCTGCAAATCCGGACGCCGTATATCCGCTGAAAAAGTCGAACAAGTCACGCCATAGACCGTAGGTCGTCATCAGATAAGAACCGAGCGAACCGATGACAATCATGGCGAAGAAGAAGACGTACAAGGAATTGCGGCCGAGTCTGCGATAAATGCTCGCAATAACCAAACCGGAGGCGTAGCAGAACACGATCCCTACAAAATGTACCCAAAGCCAATTGAGCACGGTGCCGTCGGACAAAAAGGGCAGATGGAAGAAGTGCAAATCCACTCCCCAGCCGGAAGTCGCATTCTCGACGATCGAGAAGAGAGTCAACAGAATGGCGGAGCCAACCGCTACAAGGCCGAACATCGCGTTCGTTCCCCAGAAATAATCTTTGCGCCGCACGCCTAACCCGAGACTGAAGGAGAACGTATCCGCCGGGATGACGATGCCCATGACGAAAAAGTAGATGTAAGCCGAAGCGAGCCCCCCGGTCGTGACGCCGCCTTCCGGCTGTCCGAGCACGGCTATGCCAAGGTTGATCACGAAGCTGCTGAACATAATGATCCAGGGCAAAAAGAACCAGCCGAACCGGTTCAAACTATGCATTCTTATGACCGCAAGCGTACGATTCATTGTCCATCCGCTCCTTTCTTCTCCGAACCGTTCTTAGTCAGATGAACGACGAGCTGCTGCAGAGAAATCGGAGCAAGCTCAAGCCCAAGCTCGGCTGCATACTTGCGCTCGGCCCCATTCAAATGCCCCATGATCGTCGCGGTAGTCAGCCCCCCAAGCTGGTCTCGGCTCAGCACCTGCTTGCCTGTAATGAACGCTTCCACTGCGGACGTGGTGCCCGCAACGGCAAAGGCGCGTTCGCGCAGCGTATCGGCATCCTCGTTCACGAGCAGCATGCCGTCGTCGATGAGCAGAATATGCTCCAGCAGCCGGCTCACCTCGTCGATCAGATGCGTGGACAGAATGACCGTCCGCGGATGAGCGCTATAATCTTCGATCAGTCTGTCGTAGAACAGGCTTCGAGCAACGGCGTCCAGGCCGAGATAAGGCTCGTCGAATATCGTCAGAGGTGCCCGCGTCGCCAACCCCGTCACGATACCGACGGACGAGAGCATACCTCGCGACAGCTTCTTGATGCGCCGGTCGAGCGGCAACCTGAACTCCTTCGCCAGTGACAACGCGTAATCCATATCCCAGTTCGGGTACAAATAAGAAGCCGTCTTCAACACGTCTATCACCCGGAAAGCGTCGGGATATTTCTGGCTTTCCTTAATAAAGCACACACGGCTCAGCGCCGACTCGTTCTCGTAAGGCTCCTCCCCGAACAGCTTGATCGTACCGCTGCTGGGAAACAGCTGCGCCGTCAGCATATGCATGATCGTAGTTTTGCCGGCCCCATTGCGACCCAACAGCCCATAAATTTTGTCAGCCTCGAGCGAGAAGCTCACCTCATTTACTGCGTTCCGATTGCCATATCTCTTCGTCAACTGCGTTACTTCCACTACTGCTGCGCTCATTGTCCCTTCTCCCCTCTGCGTATCATTTCCGCCAGCTGCTCCGCCGATATGCCGAGCTTCTGCGCCTCGCGTATCATCGCAATTACATATTCCTCGTAAAACTGTTCCCTGCGCTTCTCCATCAGCTTTATCCGGCTCCCTTCCGCTACGAACATGCCGATCCCCCGCTTCTTGTAAATGATGCCTTGATCCACGAGCAAATTGACACCTTTCGCAGCCGTTGCGGGATTGATCTGAAAATAAGCGGCGAATTGATTCGTTGACGGCACTTGCGACTCCTCGGGCAGACGCCCTTCGATGATGTCGTTCTCGATTCGTTCGGCAATTTGCATGAAGATCGGTCGATTGTCATCCATTAGTAAGCTCATTCATTCAGCCACCGCCTTGTGACCAACTAAGTTGGTTAGTTACTCATGTAACTAACTATATAACTAACGAACTGATATGTCAATCGTTTCCCCCATTTCCCACGAAATAAACTTTCATTTTTTTGTAACTAAATCCGTCCGCCAAACGTTTATAATGAGCCATAGAACATTGAAGAAAGGGCTTGACTAGCATGAGCTTCACACGGGAGAGAACGCCGGCGGGGACCGGGAAAATGAGGAGCTTTTTTCCTCAAAAAAAGAATGGGCAGCACCGTTCAGACGGTGTACAATGGGCCAGAGGGGGTCTCTGGCATGATTAAGCCTATCAAGAACGGCGGCCGTTATATGCCCGGCTTGGACGGATTGCGGGCACTGGCAGTATTAGCCGTAATCGCCTACCATCTTCATCTGGATTGGGCGACTGGAGGGCTTCTAGGTGTCGGAGTATTCTTCGTATTATCGGGGTACCTGATCACCGATCTCCTCGCCGATCAATGGAGACGGAACGGCAAATTGGATTTGAGACAGTTTTGGATCCGGCGTGCGCGCCGACTGCTCCCGGCCATGTTCGTCATGATTGCGGGAGTGCTTGTTTGGAGCTATTGGTTCAACCCCCCGTTGCTAGCCTCTTTGCGGAACGATGTGGCCGCGTCCGTGCTCTACGTGATGAATTGGTGGTTCGTGTTTCGCGAAGTATCGTATTTCGAAAGCTTTGGGCCCCCTTCTCCGCTCGGTCATCTATGGTCCTTGGCGGTGGAAGAGCAATTTTACTTGATTTGGCCGCTTCTCTTCGCTCTGGGACTTCGCTATTTCCCGCAGCGCGGCAAGCTGCTCTTCCTGACGACGGTAGGGATCGTCGCCTCCGCTCTTGCGATGGTGATGCTCTATGAGCCTGGAACAGATCCAAGCCGCGTCTACTATGGCACGGATACTCGCGCGTTCGGTCTGCTGATCGGCGCCGCCTTGGCGCTCGTATGGCCGAGCCGGAAGCTGTCGGCCGCCGTGTCGACGCTAGGCAAGACCGCACTCAACTTAACCGGCGCTATCGGAATCGGCATCATCCTCTATTTGATTGCAACGACTAACGAATACGATTCGTTCTTATACCGCGGAGGCTTCGTCTTGCTCTCGATCGCAACCGCGCTCGCCGTGGCGGCGCTTGCGCATCCGGCCAGCTTCCTCGCCGGCCTGTTCGGGTGCAAGCCGCTTCGATGGCTGGGCGTTCGCTCTTACGGCATATATTTGTGGCATTATCCTATCATTGTGTTGTCCAGCCCGACCGTGAATACCGGAGGTCCAGATTGGATTCGGATTATGGCGCAGATCGCCGCTACGCTCATCTTGTCCGACCTGAGCTGGCGGTTCGTCGAAGAGCCGATTCGACAAGGCGCGATCGGCAAGTTGTGGAGACGTACGCAGACGCCGACAAGGGGTGGTCGGGCCGGCATCATACGCGTTCGGCTGCTCGTTACGACATCCAGTGTTTTGCTCGCGCTTGTCTTGTTCTGCGGCGGAACGATAAACTGGTATCCGACGACTACAGCTAGCTATGCGGATGACATGCAGCAATGCGGTCACTCCGGCTGCGAAACGCAGGGCGATACCGGCTCGCAGGCGCCACCGGACCAAACTCCGACGCCGACACCTTCGGGTACGCCGTCAGCAACGCCGGCACCGACTCCATCTCCAACATCGAAGCCGTCTTCAAGTCCGACGCCGACGCCGACCTCCACACCTGGCAATAAGCCTGACAACGGCTCGCATTCGAATGATGGATCCGTCAGCTCAGACATTACCGCTATCGGCGACTCGGTGCTACTCGATGTTGCACCGTATCTCGAGAAGCTGCTGCCCGGTATCGTCGTCGAGGGCAAGATCGGCCGCCAGATGGCGCAAGCTTCCTCGATCGTCGATCAGCTCAAATCGGAAGGCCGTCTGGGCAATCGCGTCATCATCGAGCTAGGCACAAACGGCGCTTTCTCCAAGAAGCAGCTTGAGTCTCTGCTGCACTCCCTCTGTGACGTTCAACAGGTGTTGTTGGTGAACACACGCGTGCCTCGTCCATGGGAGGGGGAAGTCAACACAATGCTGGCGGAGGTCGCCGACCACTACGCGAACACGAAGCTGGTCGACTGGCATTCCGCGAGCGAGAACAAGGATTCGTTCTTCTACTCCGACGGCGTTCACTTGAACAAAGACGGTGCCCAGTATTATGCGAGTATGTTGGCGGATGCGATGGATCCCGCCGATACGGAAAATATCGGATAAAACAAAAAGGCAGTCTGCGAGCAACGCGCTCCAGACTGCCTTTTTTCTTGCCGCCTACCGACAAACCGAATATTTCAGGGTCACCCGCTCATCGGCGGCTTCCGCCTCCCAAGGAACGGCACGTCGATCCCGAACTTTTTCCCCATAGGCTTGTGCTGTCCATCCCGGTCGAAGGCTAGTGTCGCATTGATCTCGCCTCCGAGGAGAATGATCATCGAGCTCATGTACAGCCAAATCAACAGCACGATGACCCCGCCGAGGCTGCCGTACGTCTTGGAATAGTTGCCGAAGTGATTGACGTAAAACGAAAACAGCATGGACGTGGCGATCCATCCGACTGTCG
Source organism: Paenibacillus koleovorans NBRC 103111 (assembly GCF_004000845.1). Classification (GTDB taxonomy): domain Bacteria; phylum Bacillota; class Bacilli; order Paenibacillales; family NBRC-103111; genus Paenibacillus_AA; species Paenibacillus_AA koleovorans. Next base: position 16,348 of record NZ_BIMA01000022.1, on the reverse strand, counting down.
TAAACAACGCCCCGGGCAGCACCTCGCGGAACGTCAGCCGGCGGTTCGGCGTCATGCGGTATAGCAACAAAAATACGCCGACCATTGACGCAAGCGGGATTACCGTCTTCAGCAGCAGCCAGATCGGGGTGAACCCGGCTGGATAATGCAGCAGCTCGAACAAGTACGTCCCCATCGCCCTTCCGAAAATAAGCATGAGCATCGACAGCAAGATGACGAACACCAGCACAAGCGTGGACAGCAGTGAGATCCCCCTGACTTTCCAATAAGGCCGGTTCTCCTCCTCGTCGTATGCCTTGTTCAACCCCTTGATCACTGCGTTGATGCCGTTGGACGCCGCCCAGATTGTCGCGATCATTCCGATGGACAGCAGCGCCTCGCTTTTGTCGCCGGACACCTCGTGGACGATTTCGCTCACAGTGTCCCCTGTCTCCACCGGAAGCAGCCGGATAAAGATGCTGATCGCATCTTCCCCGGACAACCGCACAAACCCCAGAATGCTGATCAGGAAAATGAGGAACGGGAAAAACGCCAAAATCAAATAATACGTCAGCTGCGCGGCCAACGCCGGCACTTCGTCGTCCCGCACCCGGAACAGCAGCTGCCGGGCGAAACCGAACGGAGATCGTTTCTTTTTGCCTCGACTCATTCCCTTCACTCCTTCCCCATTTATGCCATGTAAATCTATATACCCTAATTGTATGGCCTTGCTTTCAGTTTATACAAGCCATAAGAAGAAACCCCGGACCATCGGCAGCAAAACGCATCTGCGCGAAAGCTCGGGGCTAGTCCGTTCTTCTACTAACTCGAAGTTGAGAGAATTACAGGAATTTCTGCAAATTGTTGAAGCTGATCGCCAAGCTCTCGAACGGATCACGAAGGCAAGTGTCTTGTTCGACAATATACCACTCGACTCCGATCTCGCGGCAAGCTGCGATGATTTCCGCCCAAGGCATGTTGCCCTCGCCGATTTCCGCGTACACCTGCTTATCCTCAACGATCGCCATGTCCTTCAAATGGACGGCACCCATCCGGCCTTTCACCTTACGCACCCATTCGGCCGCACTGCCTCCGCCTGCATGCACCCAGTAAGTATCGATCTCGAAGCCGAATGAATCCGGATCCGACTCGTCCAGCAAAATTTGCAACGCCGGCTTGCCGTTATATTTCTCGAACTCGAACTTATGATTGTGGTAAATGAATTGCAGCCCGGCTTCCTTCAGCTTGCGGCTAACAACCGACGCTTCTAAGGCGAAATTGGAGTACCCCTCGTACGATCCGCGATATGAAGCCGGAATGCTGCCGATTCCGATGTACTTGCAGTCCCACAGCTTATGCTCCGCCACCAGGCGATCGAAATCGTCCTTCATCCGGTCATAGCTAACATGAGTAGCTACGATCTTCAAGCCGTTCTCGTCGGCAAGCTGCTTTACGACAGCCGGATCGATCGGACCGACGCCCGACACTTGCACCGCCTCGTAGCCGATGGCGCGCACCTTCTTCAACGTCTGCGCCAGATCCTCCGGCGTCTTGCAAAACTCGCGTAGCGTATACAGCTGAGCGGCAATGTTTTCTCGCTTCATAATCGTCACCTCAGGAATTGGAATAGGAAAAACGGAAGGCAATCTTATTTTAGCGCCAGTAACGCGTTGCTGCAAACTTGTTAATTCGAAAATCCGCTACAATACCTGACAGCCTTACAGCCATTCGTACAAAATGACGCGATTGCCGAACGGATCCTGAATGCTCATCTCCTTGGAGCCCCATGGAGTCTTGCTTAGTCCGGGACGCGCGTTGCCGTAGTGCTTCGCAAGCAAGGAAGCATGATATTGTGCGATCCCTTTCATTTCGATGCGCACCGCCGAGCCCGGCGTACAATCGCCGTGATGCTCCGACAAGTGCAGCTTCACCTCGCCGAGCGACACTTGCATGTAGAGCGGCAGGCTCGGCTCGAACCGGTGCTCGAAGTCGACTTGCATGCCGAGGAAGTCCACGTAGAACGCTCTGGCTTTGCTCTCGTCAAAGCTGCGGAGAATCGGGATCACGCCATTCCAATCAGGGGCTGCCGGCGTTGTCGGATGTGAGCTGTCGGCAACGATTGGCTCAGCGGCTCTTGATTCGTTGTACGCTCTAAGCATCGTATAGCGATTGCGCACGCGATGCGCCTCGCGCAAGCTGCGCTTGAGCAGTTCTTCGTCGATGCCGATCTCCTGAGGCGTCGTCGGTCCGCCGGCACCGGCGAGCCATTCCCGGAGCTGCTCCGGCGTCGGCAGCCACTCGACCAGCTCGTCCATCTCCGGCCAGTCCGCCGGACGAGAGATGCTGCGGTACAGCCACGCGATCTCCGCGCTGGCAACCCCGACCTTGGCGCCGTGCAGCAGCTGCTTGCGGCCAAGACGCAAATATTCCATCTCCCAGTAATGCGATAGATGATGTTCGGAGCCGGACGCCGAGTGCGACTGGCCGAACAGCATCATGGCGAGGCCGGATTGGATAAGCGCCTCCATCAGCGTGCGCAGCCCCTGCTCGCTGCCCGAGGCGATCTCCTCCACATCCCGAAGACAGCTGTCGAGGGCTTCCTGGGTGAGTTGCGCAACCGCAGGGCAGTAGGGCTCGCCGGCCGCACGGTGGGCGAACTGCCAGTCGAACAGCGACGTGCACTTGCCAAGCATGTCTCCGAACCCTGCCGCCGTTAGGCGCTTAGGCGCCGCCATCAAAACATCCAGGTCGGCGAACAGGGCGATCGGCGCGATCGCCGGCAGCGTCGTCTTATGGCCGCGGAGGATGAGCGGAGCGCCGACGGAATTGAAGCCGTCCACGGAAGCCGCTGTCGGGACGGAAATAAACGACTTGCCCATCTTGAACGCGGCATAACGCACCAAGTCGTGAATCGTGCCTGCGCCGACCGCGAGCAAAGCGCTCACGGCGAGATGCGGCACCTCGATCATGACTTGCACCAACGCCGCCTCATCGGCCACTACATCGCCTTGCTCATTCGGCTTCACGAGCACGAGCTGCGCGTGGATGCCTTGCTCCGCCAGCAGATGCATCAGCTTCTCGGCGGATGCTTCGTACGTGTTCGCATCCGCAACGACCGCCACACTAGTATGGTGTTGCGCAGCCAAATACACCGGCACACGTTGCAGCGCGCCGCGCTCCACAACAATCGTCTCGAGTGTAACCGGCTTATGATGGCCGCACTCGCAGGAGGCGGCGGCTGAAGCGGCCCGTTGCAATAAATTAGGCACGAACATCCCTCTTCTCGAGTTGGGGTAAAACGAACTGATCGACGGCATAGGCGATGCCGTCTTCATGCATCGTTTTCGTCACGAATGCCGCTCTAGCCTTCAGCTCCTCGATCGCATTGCCCATCGCGATGCCGCTGCCGACGGAAGAAATCATCTCCAGATCGTTCAGCCCGTCGCCGAACGCCGCCACTTCTTCCGCACGCAGGCCGAGATGGTCGAGCAGTCGCCGAAGCCCTACCGCTTTGTTCATCCCCGCCGGGTTGATGTCGATCGCCCACGGGCGCCAACGATGCGTATAATAAGCTTGAACCGTATCAGGGGATGCAAGCGGTACGCTCAAATAGCCGGTTTCCTCCTGTTCGTCGCAGAAGACGATGCATTGATAAATGTCCGGGACCGGGTGCTCCGGGCTTGCGATCGGATCAGGCTCCATGAAACCGATTTCCCGCTGCGCCTGGCGGAACCACGGCGAATCGGGGCGGTTCGTCAGCATACGCTCCGAGCCGTACAGGACCAGCCCATGATCCTTCGCCTCCGCCTCCGTCAGCCATTGCTTAACCGTCTCTGCGGCAAACGCGCTGCCGAGCACCGTCTTCCCTCGGTAGCCCACATGGCTACCGTTGCAGGTGACGGCCCAGTCGATGCCGAGCTCCTCGCGAAGCGACGCCATCTCATGCTCGCTTCGCCCGGTGCAGAGCGCCAGCGCAATTCCTCGCTCTCTCAGACGCTGCAGAGCCGCTCTTGTCGAATCGGGCATGTACTCCCGATCCCGAAGCGTTCCGTCCACATCAAAAACCGCCAGCTTGATCATGCTCCACTCTCCATCCTTTTCTTTCTCTATCGACTGTTCTATTATAACAAAGGAAGCTTAAATCGGAATATAAAAGCGAAAAGGAGACGCCCAAGATGGACATCGCCCTGTATTTGATGTTGGCCTTGATTGTCCCGATTGTCGGGTTGGTTGTGTACATCTTCGTCAAGCTGTTGTTCACGAACAAAGTGCCGGACAGCAGCTATACGCCCTTCGATGCGATCATGGGGCAATCGCCAGTCGAGTTTCATGAAGAGAAAGAAGCAAAAGAGGAGGACGACGACCAAGGCGACGGCAATGGCAAGAACAGTCAGCCGAAGCGTATGCGGTACCGCCTGCCGGAGTAAGCCTTCAGCAGCTACCGTTCTCGATCGTTACTTTCAGCTCCGGATAAAGCGTCTGCAGTTCGCTTCGGCGCAGCTCGACAACATTTCGACTCACCGGGCGTGTGAAAATATCGCGGTTAGGCGTTAACGTGACGGATGTGCCGGTCTCTGAAGCAGCTCCGACAATTTGGACGCCTGTGAGCGGGATGCCGCCCCGGTATTGCTGTCGATATTGTTTGCCCTCGCGGCGAATTTCCACGGTCAACAGTTGGGATAAGGCGTTCACGACCGCGATGCTGATCCCTTTCTCCGCCCCCGGCGCAACATACCCGCTCCCTAGCCGCTGCAGATCGGTCATCACCGATTGAACGATCGGCTTCTCCGTCTGCGGAAGTACCTTGACCGGTATCCCTCGTCCATTGTCGGCAACCGTGATGCCTCCGTCCTCGTGGATAAAAATGCTCACCTCGCTGCAAAACCCGGCCCGATGCTCGAGAATCGTATTTTCCAGCACCGCCCAGAGCAGTACATGCGCATCATAGCCTTCCGCAACCGCGGAATCGCCCAAATAGTCGACTGGCTGATTGCGCACTAGCGTCATGTCGATGTAATCGCTCGTATCCAGCACATCGCCTACCGAAGCCAGCAGCAACAACAGAGGCAGCATGCGGGCTCTAGGCACGACGTAACGCCCCCCTCTTTCTTCTTGCTCGAGCAGGTCGGATCCGGTCAAAGCTTTCAGATGATGATACAGCTGCCCTGTCGTACCCATTTGAAGACGTTCCACGAGCTCCACCCCGGTCATTGGCTCCTTCAACACTTCTTTCAATAGATCCAGCCTTTGCTTGTGACCCAGAGCGGCCAGCACTTTAGCCGCTTTCTCCCCATTGATGCCGAGCAGCTGCTCGATCCCGCGTTCTTGCGGCTCCCATTGCATGCGGTGGGCCGTTCCCATCAGGTGGCCGGAATAGTAGATCGCACCGATCGGTTCCTTATCGTGACTTTCTAATACTGTCGCTTCCGATACCGGCAAAGCTTGAATGGCTGCCGTTGGTTTGAAGGTTGCTTTGTCCTGAGGTATCTGGTCGTTGACTAGCCGCTGAACAAGCGAAGTCAGCTCCTCCAATTTATGATGCAGTTGATCGATTTCAGCTCCGTAGTCGCGAGATGTATGCGTCATTCCGTTCATCTCCTTTTGATTAATTACGTAATATCGTATTACGTAATTACATTATATCATAGGAGCAGAGGATTGGGAACCTTTGGTCAACAGTTCGATAAAAAAATGATGAGATCGCGACAGCCATTTTTTCTTGTGATAAAGCAGTCGGATCGAAAAGTCCAGGTCGGGGTGCGCAAAGGCCAAATCGACTAATTTGCCCTGACGGAGCTCATCGTTAACCGCAATCCGCGGCATTACCGCCAAGCCTAGGTTGAAGCGTACACATTGTTTGATCGCCTCTAAGCTTCCCAATTCGAAAGCAACTTCATAAGAAATGCCATGATCTCTAAGCAACCTCACGAAGCGGGTTCGGTACAGGCATGTTTCCTCGGGAAAAATAAACCTTTCGCCAGCCAAATCGTTCAACTCGACAATGGCTTGGCTGCTGAGCGGATGCTCAGGGGCGGCGATGAGCAAGAGCTCTTCCTTACGCAGCGTAACGCTGTCCAGAGACGGATGTTCGGGAGTCTGTTCTTGATCAAGCCAAATTCCAAAATCGAATTCCCCCTCTCTCACCTTTTCCACTAGCAGCGATTCTTGTACCGGGTATAGCGACAGGCGTTTGTCCGGAAAATGGGATTGCCAAGTTTGCAAATAGGGAGGCAAATAGAAAGCGGCCAACGATTCAATCGTCCCGACCGACATGGGGCCCGTTGTCTGCTTTCCCACCTTCTCCTTCGACTCCTGATACAGCTCGAGCATCGGCCGCACCAGCTCCCAAAGCGTCTCCCCTGCCGCCGTCAGCCTCATACCCCGGGCATGCCTTTCGAACAGCGGTACCCCGTAAGCTTGCTCCAGCTTCTGGATTTGCGCCGTGACGCTGGATTGGGCATAACCCAGCTGCTCGGCTGCTTTCGTATAGCTCTGGCAACGAATGACTTCCCTGAACGTTTGGAAGGTGGTCATGTCCATTTGTAAAAGCCTCCCCGTATGGTCCGATTATCGGATTTATCGATAGCATGTATCAAGAAGTATAGATAACTCCGATCAAAACGTCCATGGTATAGTAAGCTCAAATAGTGGATATTCGGAGAGGAGTTGTTGGCTTATGTTGACGGCAGCCACATTACAAGGGGTGTATACACCGGTCGTGACCCCCTTCACTACTAGCGGGGAGCTGGATTTGAGATCGTATCGCCGCTATGTCGAGCGTTTGGTGGAGCAAGGCATTCACGGAATAGTAGTAGCAGGGACGACGGGTGAATCGCCGACTTTGGCTTGGGAGGAAGTCGAACGATTGTACTCTGCAACGGTCGAGGTTTTGGACGCGCTTGGTCGACGCATCCCTGTGGTGGTGGGGACTGGGACGAACGATACGATCGGTACAGTACGGCGAACCGAGCAGGCGCTTAAGCTTGGCGCCGATGCTGCGCTCGTCGTCGTGCCGTATTACAGCCGCCCCTCCGCGGCAGGGATCGTGGAGCACTTCCGCCTGGCAGCCGAAACCGGCCTGCCGGTTATTGCCTACGACATCCCGTACCGGACGGGTGTCTCGCTTAGTGTGGATACGCTGCGAAACATCCTGGCGATCCCGGGGGTTATCGGGCTAAAAGACAGCTCGGGCGGGTTGAGCAATGTGATCGAGCTGAGTCGGACGGAATCGAAGCCGATTTTGTGTGGCGAAGATTTCTACTTCTTTGCCGCATTGTGCGTCGGCGCGAGTGGAGGGATGCTCGCTTCTTCCAGTGTGCGGACGGAACGTTTCGTCGAGATGTTTGCTCAAGTCCGTTCAGGTCAGGCAATTGAAGCGAAAGCCGTATTCGACGAGCTGGTGCCTCTCATTCGGTTGCTCTTCCAGGAGCCGAATCCGGCTCCGCTCAAGTGGTTGTTGGCGCGGCAGGGAATGCTGGATTCCGGCAGCTTGAGGCTGCCGATGACGGAGATTACGGAGTCGTTGCGACAGGAGCTGAGAGCTTATGTATAGTACAAAAAGCCTCAAGCTTGGCAATTGCCAAACCTGAGGCTTCTAGTATTTGACCCGAAATTAGAACGCCCAATTGCCGTTCCGGAAAATCGGCTCGTTCCGGCCGTCGGCCGTCACACCGTCGATATCCATCTCCGCCGAACCGACCATGAAGTCGACATGCGTCAAGCTCGTGTTCACGCCGTGCTCCGCCAGCTCCTCCTTGCTCATGCCGGTGCCGCCTTCAATATTCGTCGGATACGCCTGACCGAGCGCCAAGTGATTGGACGCGTTCTCGTCGAACAGCGTGTTGAAGAAAATGAGATTCGAGTCCGAGATCGGCGAATGGAACGGCACAAGCGCCACTTCCCCCAGACGCCGAGCGCCTTCGTCCGTATCCAGCAAATGCTGCAGCGTTTCCTCTCCTTGCTCCGCCGTCATCCCGGTCACCCGGCCCTTCTCGAACGTGAGCGAGAAGTTGTCGATCACCGTACCGCCGTAGTTGAGCGGCTTCGTGCTGCGAACGACGCCGTCGATCTCGTCCTTGTGCGGCATCGTGAACACTTCCTCCGTCGGCATGTTCGGGTTGAACGGCACTTCGTCCTGCGCCGGCTTGGAGCCGCCGAGCCATACGTGCTTATCCGGCAGTCCGATCGTCAGATTCGTGCCAGGCGCCGTATAGATCAGCTTCCGGTACTGCTTGGCATTCAGGTAATTCACCTTGCGGTGCAGCTCGTCGTTATGGTCGTTCCACGCTTGGATCGGATCGCCCAGGTCGACGCGCGTCGCTTTGAAGACAAACGCCCACAGCTGCTCCACCGCTTCCTCCAGCGGCAAGCTCGGGAACACCTTGGCCGCCCACGCTTCGTTCGCCACACTGATCAAACACCAGCGCGCACGGTAGCTCATGCTGTTGGCGCGGTGCTTCTGCAGAGCCGTCGAAGCCGTCTTCGTCGCCGTCGCCACCCGCTTCGGGTCGATGTCCTTCAGCAAATCGGGATTCGGCGACAAAATCGTCAGGAACGCGCCTTCGCCCGTCGAGCTCCACTGCTCCATCCCCTGCGCTCTCCACATCGGGTACTCCGTGAACGCCTCGTCCGGCGCCAGCTTGTATTTGAGAGCGGTCAGATCGTCGTCGTTCCACTCGACATGCACATTTTTCGCTCCGATCTCGTAAGCGATCTTCGCAATCTTGCGTACGAGCTCCACCGCCTGAATCGGCGCGTTCACGACCAACGTCTGGCCTTTCTGCAGATTGACACCTACCCGTACCGCGAGCTCCGCATATTTGCTCAAGTTGTGATCCATCGAATCGGTGTTCATCGTTTTACCTCCTACTAAGGACATCGTAATCGTACACGGCAAGTATAGGGGCTCCCGTGCCAAATGTAAACCATTCCCTAGGATGCCCTATCTCGGATCAGAAAAGCCAAAAGCACACTCCCAGCATCACAAAAACTTATCAGTTAATAAAAAAGCCGCCGGATCGAAGTCCGACAGCTTGGTTCAAGCTCTTACAGCTTGTTGAAAGTATCCGTAAGAACAGGCACGATCTGCGATTTGCGCGAAACGACGCCTTTGAGCAGGATCCGGTTGTTCTCCAGCGTGCCGCCGTAAGCTTGCTCGACCGCTTGGGTTTTGCCGCCCAGTGCGACGCCGACCGAGTCGTTGTTCAAAATGTCGGTCACGACGAACAGGAACAGATCCAGGGCCTTGGACGCGATGATCGAGTTCAGCGCGTCTTCCAGCTCGGCTTGACGGCTCAGCACATCGTTCACGTCAACCGCGTTCACTTGAGCAATCTCAACTTTGTAGGAGCCCATGGTGAACTCTTTAGCATCCAGCGAGATCAGCTGAGCGATCGTTTTGTCGGTCAGGTTAGCGCCTGCCTTCAGCATATCGAGACCATAGCTCTCCAGGTTCACGCCTGCGATTTCTGCAAGCTCGCGAGCGGCGGCGACGTCTTGCTCAGTGCAAGTTGGGGACTTCAGCAGCAGCGTATCGGACACGATGGCGGACACCATCAATCCTGCAGTCGCTTTGTCGATCGCCACGTTGTTCTCTTTGTACAGCTTGTTCAAAATCGTGGCGGTGCAGCCTACCGGCTCCGCGCGATAGTACAGCGGGTGAGCGGTCTCGAAGTTGGCGATCCGATGGTGATCGATGACTTCCAGCACACGCACTTGATCGATGTCGCTCACGCTTTGTTGACGTTCGTTGTGGTCGACGAGGATGACGCTGTTCGTTTCGCCGGCTACTGTTTCTACTAAGCGAGGAGCGGCAACACCGAATGTATCGAGCACGAATTGCGTTTCGCCGCTGACTGTACCCAAGCGTACTGGCTCTGCGTCAACACCGAGCTTCGTTTTCAAGTTAGCGTAAGCAATTGCCGAGGTGATCGTGTCGGTGTCCGGATTTTTGTGACCGAAAATAAGTACTTTTCCCATTCTGATTCTCCTTCAACTGGTATCGTATCGTTTCAACCTACTCATTATACCTAAAAATAACACGCTTAGAAACGATTATAAACGCAATTTCCGGTTATTCCAATCCCTTTACCTAGTATTCTTTTTGACAATGAAGTGAACAAAGCAAAAAGCCGGGATCTGCCCTATCCCGGCCTCTGCCCGCCTTAATCAGACGAGTGTCGCGCTATTTGTTACTTGAACGGATCCATCTTCTTGTCGGCCGGCAGAACAGCATTGATCTGATCTACGTAGCCTTGGAAAATTTGTTTGCCGCTGAATTTGCTCATCAGCTCTTCGCGGTACTTCGGCCAGTTGGCGCCGCTCTTGTCGTCGAACAGGGCGACGTTTTGCAGACGGGCCATTTCTTTGCGGAAGTCGGCGATATTCATGCCTTGCGGCGGTGCCAGCGTGACCGGCTCGCCTGCGTGCTTCGGAATCGACTCGACGAACTTGAGCACGGCGCGATCGCGGTCGGTCATGCGCGGATCGATCACTTCCAAGCCAACCACGGACGGCTCATCCAGGTTCGTGAAGAACCGGTAGACGCTCAGCCAGTCGCCGTTTTTCGTGATGTCGGCATCGTATGCGGCCGGGTCGATCGTAATTTTGTTGCCTTCTTTCTTAAAATGCTTGCCTTCTTGACCATAATGAGTCAGGATGTAGCCTTCCTGGCTAGCGAGCCAGTCGAGAATTTCGATGGAGCGTTTGATGTTCTCCGGCTTTTTATCCGCCACGGACTTGCCGAACAGGAACGGAGCCGCGCCGCCGGCGGTGCCTTGCTTCCAGCCATACGGCTGCCCTTCGAACGGGAAGATCGGCTGCCAGTTCGCTTTCGGATCGATCAGCTTCGTTTTCGCTTGCACGCTGGTTGGCTGCGAGTCCATCGCTATGTTTTTGTCCGTCGACCAGAAGACGCCGATTTTGTTCTGAGAAGCCTTATCCAGATGCTGTGGCGACTTGTTGACGAACCAGTCCGGATCGAGGATGCCTTCCTTGCCCATATCGACTATGCCCTGGATCACGTTTTGCAGCTTCGGATCGGTTTGGGTTTCAACGAACGTCTTGCCGCTCAGCATGAAGTCCCCGACTAGTCCGTTTTGAATCCATTGCGGGAAATCGAGCGGAATGCGTCCACCGGCAGCAGAGGCGGAGAAGCCGTACGTATCTTTTTTACCGTTGCCGTCAGGGTCATTGTTTGTGAACGCTCGCATGACATTGAGCAATTCGTCGTACGATTTAGGCGCTTTAAGGTTCAGCTTATCCAGCCAATCTTGGCGAACATAGAAGGAACCGTATGTTTGCTTAGGGAACGGGATCGGCGACCGTGCGTGCTTGATGCCTTGCAGCTGGTAGTTGTTCATGGTGTCTTGGCTGATCCATTTGAAATAGTTCGGCATCGTTTGCTGCGTGACAAGCGTGCTCTGATCCGCCAGCAATCCGTCAACCGCATATTTTTGGCTCGCCGCGCCGTCAGCAAGGAACATGTCCGGAATATCGCCGCTCGTAAGAATGACGTTCAGCTTGTTGTTGTAATCGGCGCCAAGCGGCATGTATTCGATTTTCAGATCGACATTGAATTTCTCGTCAATCATCTTCTTCATAAAATCTTTGTCCGCCGACGGCAGGTTGGCGTTAGCAGGTGCGGTGACGAACCAGCGCAGGCTGATTTTCTCTTTTTTGGCCGGGGTTGCGCTGCCCGTAGGGGAACTCGAGGCGCCGGAATTCGAATTGGAATTCGAATTGTCGCCGGAAGAACAGGCGGCGAGCACGAGGCTGGCAATCATCACGGTGCTGACTACTTTAAGCGCTTTCATTGTGATCCTCCCTTTTCGTTCCATTTTCGCAAGAATAAGACCTGCACATACGAGAATCAAGCTCCATTAACTGACAGACGAGGGCGAGCGGCGATCCACCTCCTTACCGTAGTTCACTTAGGCAATGACATGCAGCGAACCAAGGTCGACTTCTCCCTCAAGCGGTTGACGGCTCAAATAACGGGCCACTTCATCCGTGGAAAACTTGCCGAGTCGGTGAAGTCCGTTGTTGACGGCGCCGGCAATATGCGGGATCAGAATGCAATTGTCTAGCTTTCGGAACGGATGGTCAGGCATTGGCGGCTCAGGCTCGGTCACATCGAGACAAGCGGTGAATCGGCCTTTGGCCAGCTCCTCGCACAAGTCCGGCTCGTTGATGAGAGTGCCTCGCGCGGTGTTGATCAACACGCAATCGTCTTTCATCATCTTGAAAGCGGTGGCGTTGAACATGTGGAATGTCTCCGGAATGGATGGCGCATGGATCGAGATCACATCCGATTCGGCCAGCAATTGATCGAGCTCCACCTTGACCGTCCCGATGCTCGCCGCTTCTGCAGCGCTTACAATCGGATCGTACAACAGAACATCAACGTCGAATTGCTGCAGCAGCCGAATGTAGTGGCGCCCCGCACGACCGGCACCTACTACGCCGATCTTCAGTTCATACATCTCGCGAATCTTATCTTTCCCATATTCCCAGCCGCCCTTGCGCGTGCTCTGAGAAAGCGGCCACATGCGCTTCACGGCTGCGATGGTGAGTCCAAGCGCCGTTTCGGCAACTCCTACGCCTAATGCGTCATTCGCGCTGCTCACACGAATTCCGCGTTCGATCAGCGCATCGGATATGATCGGTTTTACCGAGCCGGCGGCATGAGCAACCATCTTCAAGTCCGGAGCCTGTCGAAGCGCATCTTCATCGATAAACGAACATCCCCAAGACGTGATGGCGATCTCCGCCCCTTGAATCAGCTCAATCATTCGCTCCTTGGTCGGGCGAACGGTGTCCGGATTCACTACAAGCTCTCCGAGAGAACGCAGCTTCTCCAGATGCTTAGGCAAAAAGATGCCGGAAGCAACATTATGACTGGCCAGCAGAGCTATTCGAGGCATTTGGCTTCCACTCCTTCTTCATTGACTCACATCTAACTCTTAACAACTCCATTAAACGACTAAAACGCCGTGATGTCAATGAAAAAATTTTGACTGTAACTTATTACTGACTCACTAAAATAATGAATATGAGTCAGACTATTTGCAAACGTAGGCAGCACAACAAAAAGAGCCTGTTTTCAAGGATGATATATCCTTGAAAACAGGCTCTTGCTTGTATTCATTTGTAATTTATCGCGCCTTAATCCGCATCTTCAATGGTTTGGTTGTCTCTGCTTCCGTAGTAACTCTCTACGAGCTGCTGCAGCTTCCTGACTAACACTTCTTCCGAGTACAGCCCCGACCAGTAATACTTGCATTCCTGCAGCAATAAAAGCGATTGCCCGTTCGGGATGTCCAAGTCTCGCATTTTACCGAACGTCGGCACGATCTCCCGATGCATCTGGAAGCGCGACGGCCGATACATCGTCTCCTTGCCGCTCCACTCCGCCGCCGGCTTCAGGGCGGGGATACTTAGCGTTCGCGTCCGGATCGTCAGCTGCGCCGCCTCGGATTGAAGAAATTTCAGGAATGTCCGTGAAGCTTCCTTGTATTTCGAGCTGGACATCTGAGCCAGTCCGATTGTCAATAGCATCGTTTTGGAGTTACCTGAGTATGGCAGCGGCGCCACGTCGTATTCGAAACCGACCTTCTTGAGATCGTTCAGCCTGAAATAGGTCGTCATGATGACCGAAGCTTTTTCTTGCTTAAACAGCTCCTCCGCATCCTCCTCGCGGTCGAAGATCGGGACTAGCCCTTGCTCGGTCAGCAACCTGCGGCAAATGCGCGCGGCCTCCAGCCAAGGACTGTCCACCCAATCCACCTGACCGCCGGATTTCGGGAATTTCATTCCGCTTTGCAGGAAAAATACCGGCCAACGATTGCGTGACTGCAGGTGAGTATAAAAACCAAAACGTTCACCCGGAATAGCAAGCGCTTTAGCATGCTCCAGCAAATCGTCCCAGGTCCAGCTGCTATCAGGCTCCGGAACACGCGTTTGTTGAAAATGCGCTTTGTTGTAGCACAGCATGACCGGCGAGAAAATGAACGGCTGCGCCTTCAGTTCGTCCTCGTGAACAAAACCGCGCGTCAAATACGGATAAATATCCTGATTAGGCGACAAGGTCTCGAACAGATCGACGATCCCTTCCTCCACCAGTTTATTGAAATCGTCCAGGTTGACCGTCAACACATCGATCACGTCGGATTCTAATATTTGAGAAATCTGGTCGTATTGCCGGGACATCAAAGGCAAGGACTGCACGCGTATTTGCGGATATTGCAAATGAAACATCGAGATCAAATGCGCCAAATCGGCTTCGTTTACGATCGTGCTATGATAGGCGAACCGGATACGGATCGCTTTCTCGTCCGGCAAGCTTGCCACCCGGGAGCCGACCTTCGGAATTTTCTCGATTAGCCCTTCGGCTTGCAGCGTCGCCAAGGCGTCCCGAACGGACTTGTTGCTGATCCGGAACTGTTTGCCTAGCAGCCTCTCGGAAGCAAGAAACTCGCCTGCCTGCCGCTTTCCCGTCATGATCTCATCGCGCAATACGCTTACCATCTCGTCCAACCGGTCGTGGAAAGTAGCTCGGCTAGGTCTGTCCGTCATGCAAGATCAACCTTTCTTCAGGGTACCGCCCTGACTCTCTATGACCCTCAGCTTACACCAATTCCGGGATGTCGACAAGATTCCGCACTCTTTTTTGCACGAAATCGCGGAAAATTGATGTATATCTAACTCTAGTTGAATAGGAATTGCACCATATGAACGCTGATTGCGGCTTGCAGCTTTATGCCGCTCCTGCGGCTATCCTCAGTAACTCCTACGAGCGAGATTGTACGACTTTTCATACATGAATCGCAATGGTCCAGCTAGTCGAAACGATTTTGTACGATTTTTGCACATAGTTTGGTTTCCAACCCGTTATTCCGGGCATATTTGCACGAAATTTCATGCAAAAATCGCCCGATTCTATGTATCACGAGCGATTTCGTATGATCTTTCGTATAAAGTTCGTACCGAACCAGCTAAACCGAGCGATTATATACGCTTTTTCATAAAAGCCGTAAGCTAGTAGGGCTCTGAAACCGTCTATGGACGCGGTCGAACGCGATGCGTAGCGGTTGCGGTAAGCGGATCGTCAGGCCAGTAATGTTTGGGGTAGCGACCTTTCAGGTCTTTCTTGACCTCGAAGTACGTTTCCCGCCAAAAGCTGGCCAAGTCGCGCGTCACCTGGACCGGCCTGCTTGCAGGGGACAACAGATGCAGTGTTAGCGGCACCCGGCCCCATCCGAGCCGAGGGGTTTCCTGCAAGCCGAACATCTCCTGCAGGCGAACCGCCACGGCCGGAGCTGCCGCATCGCTGTAATCGATCGGCAGCTTCGAGCCGCTCGGAACGACGAAATGCGTCGGCGCCTGCTCGTCCATTTCGCGCCGCCGTTCCCACGGCAGCGCATCATGCAGGATGCCGGCCAGCGGCAGCCGCTGCAAGTCTGCACGGCAGCGCATGCCGTGCAGATGCGGGCCGAGCCATTCGGCCAAACTCGCGAGAAGCGCCTCATCGGTGTAGTCCGGCAATACAGCGTTCAGTCGATGCAGGAAGACGAGGCGCTCCTGAAGCTGTCGCGCGTTTCTCGTCCATGGCAGCATGTCCAGCCCTTCGCTCGCGATGCCGCGCAGCAGAGCCTGCGTGACGAGCTCCGGGTTCGGCTTGGCGGACGGGACATCCTTCAGCACGATCGCACCTAGAAGCTCGCGGCGGCGCGACTTAACCGTCTGCGGCTCGCGATCCCACTCCACCGTCTCTTCGACTTGGATGTCGCCGGCGAAATGCTGGAGCAGGTCGCCAAGCTCCAGCGAGGAGGCCAGGTCGATGCGACCGTCGCGGCCGAGATCGTCGAGCTCCGCGCAGACGATGTATTCGCTCTTGGAGAGCGGCTCGCTATCGCCGAAGGTGGCGCCACGACCACCCCGCAGCAAGTACCGGCCATCAGGCCGGCGCTGCGCGATGCGGTCGGGGTAGGCGAAGGCGAGCAGCAGCCCGCAGGCGGCGAGCTCGCCGCCGCGCGGCACGGTCGCGGCACCAAGCGCGGGCGTGTCTGAGGCGCGCTGAACAGCCGAGCGGCTGCCGGCCGGCGCAGGAGCTCTTGCCGCCCGAGGTGCAGCGCCAGGCGCGCCGGCATCGACGGCAAGAGCCCGCGCCCAGCGGGCGGCCTCCTCAGCGATGCGGCGCCAGACGCCAGCATCTCCGGGATGGGCTCCGCCCGCACTTGGGTCGCGGCCCATGCCACCGCTACTGCGTATGCCAGTGCTCTCATACGCGCCGCTGCGACTGCTAGTGCTTGTGCCACCGCTGCTCCCTGCTCCAGCACTCGTACCCGCACCGTTGCTTATGCTTGATCCG